>JARGNG010000085.1:7925-12637 GCA_029213265.1 Verrucomicrobiales bacterium
CCTTGACGGTCTGACCACACTCTCCGACGAGGCTGCCGAAGCTCTTTCAAAGTGTGCAGGCTACCTTTGCCTCAAAGGCCTTGAGACCCTCAGTCCGGAGGCAGCACGAAATCTCCTCACTCACGAGAATCTTGATACCTCACTCAACCTTGAAGGGATCGCCAACGGCGAGGAAGAGGGCGAAGACCGGGACGATTGATCGCCGCTACGGAGCTTTCCTTCATCCCGTCTGCCCAATCTAATGCCATGCCTGAGTCCATGAAATCCGCCCACGCCCGCTGGGCCGCGATCGCTCGCCAACCCGAGGAAAACTTTTCGGCCGTCTCCTCGGCGATCGCCTCCTTTGCCGATCAGCCGAAGGCGGCGAATCTGGATGAGCTCCTGGCTCTCCTGCAGGGGCTCGCGCGCGGCGAGGCGCTGTTGGGCCAGGCGTTCCAGTGGACAGAACCGAGCGCCGGCCGAAAATCCAAGCTTGCCGAGATTAGGGGACTTCAGTGGCGTCTGGTCATGGCGGTGGCGGGGCTGGAAATTATGATGAAGAGCCTGCTCGGAAAGGACCATCCCGGAATCAACGAATTCGGAATTCTCGAGCAAAGGCTGTCCGTAAATGTGCCGCCGATTCCTACGCCATCACTTACCCGGTTGGTTCGGGAAAAATGGATCGAAGACGAGAGCCTGCTCAAGTTTCTCTCCCTGCGAAATTACGATCTAAAGGTTCTGCGGCGTTTCCTCGCCGATGATGATTCCTCCTCGATCGATGGCCTCGCCGAGCAACTGGCCCTCGCCAAGGCGCTTCGCAACTGCACCGCTCATGCGGCACTCTCCGCGACGAAATGTCGGCAACTCAAGCTCGTGCCTGCACTCGAAGAACTCGCTGGTGTCATCCATCAGGTCTCCGAAGGAATCTTCGACGTGCTTTGGCAAAAGCTGGGGGAATAGACCGCGGGTTTGAACCGAAGCCTTGGCCATCAGGAGAGGCCACCATCCAACCAGTGCCTCCAGATCATGACCATGGCAGCGGTGTCGAGTTTGCAATACTGAAGCAACAGCTTCCGCAGCGCTTCTTTTCTCTTGGGATACTGTGAGCTGAGGCCGAACATCATTTCCTGGTAGGCACGCATCGCACCGGTTCCTTCCCGGACTGCTTCTTCCTCTCCGCCAATGGGGAGGGCAGGCAGGACATCGTAAGGATTGAGAAGGTTGCCGTCGTTGTCATGCCCCACGTATTCCGAGAACACTTCCATTTCGCGGAGAGATGGATTGTGAAGCCATACGGCCGGCAATAGATATTTGATGCTGAGGCTGCCCTTCATCTTGGGATGAACGTAGTGGTCCTTTGCCAACGGCAGGAGATCGACGATGCGAGGATTGCCCGGGTCCGTCATCCAGTCGAGCCACTCGGCGAGGGCTTCGTCGGCTTCGTTGTAGTCGTCCATCTGTCTCCTGATATCCCGCAGGGTAGTGATCTCGAAGTGGCTGTAGATAAAGACGGTCCCCTCGTCGCCGATGCACTCACGCAGGGAGCGGGCGAAGGCAAAATTGGGAAAGGCTTCCACAGAGTTAAGCCATTCCTTGTGGAGGACAGGTGCGTTAAAATCAGCGAGGGTATGGCAGCTCCACTGGAAAGCCGCCAACTCGTAGGGGCGCATCCCTTCGTGATAGGGAATTGCCAGGCGGGAGGCTTCGAAGTCGATGAAGTGAAAAGGCCCTGGTAGCTCTCGCATTTGTTGTGGCAAGGCGGGATCGATCCATTCGGTTCCGGAGGCCTGGCAGTCGATCTGCTGGAGTTGCCGTTCTGCTGCCGCTCCGCTGAGCCGATCCCCGGGAATGTCGAGAAGGCTGGTAGAGCCACGCGAGATCATTTCCTCTACGAAATTGTGATTTCTCCCGCCGACCTGGTCGATGCGATAGAGGTCGAGAAGATGAGGCGATGTCTCGGCAAAGTTTCCCCAGCACTCGCGGAAACCATTCTTTTCACCGGTTTCGGTATCGAGTCGGTATTCACAGCCTTTGCAGCCCGCACTCAATTCTCCCGGAATGCGTTCCACATGCTCCCCGGTCAGCGACCGGGCGAAGCGTTCGGACTCCACAATTACCCCCGGGAGCAGTTCTTCGACTTCTTCGCTCACGTCGAGTATGGCAAGAAGGTTATCGTCGATCAGTGCGGAAACATCCCCTTTGTAGGTGACCTCCGGTGCCCACGAATCCCCGTCCGTATCCCGGCTCAAGATGAAACGGTTTAAGGTCGTGTTCTCATTGGCCCGGCAAGCTTTGTCCACGAGGCACAGGTAGGGGCGAATAGTGTAGCCGGGAAAGGCGAGTGAGAGAACGTGAGCCTGGAAGGTCACGTCTTCGAGGTAGGGGCGCCAGCCTGATGTGATGCCACCACGCTTGCCTCGAAAGGGATTGGTCCGGTCGGTGTCAGCAGTATGGACACTGGAGGATTTGACCTCGATCAGCTTGAGCACGTTTCCTTCCCGCACGAGGATGTCGACCCGGGCGAGGTAATCCCTGTGAATCACGGTGGGCTCGAAGAGAGCGGTGTTCCCGGCGTCGATTCGCTCGACGGTTTCGGCAAATGCCTTTTCGGGATTACTCCAATTTCCCATCTCGACTCCTCCCGGATAAAGCAGCTTGGCCATCGTCTCGACCATGTAGCCGCCGTCGGCGAGAAAAGCCAGGTAGGGGTCATCCTTGAGACTCGAAGGGTAGCCCATCTTCTTGTAGTAAAGTTTTGCGGGACAGTCGCGTGCGGTTTTGAAATCGGATTTGGAAAGGCGCATGGTTGTGTCAGGTAGAGAAAACAGGTTCGAGTCCATCCGGCAAGGAGCAAACGGAAGGGATTGCGGAGTTCTCCAGCGGTTGTTTGTAATTTTGATCTCCGTATCCCCCTGCGGTTGTCCCATACGGGCGGAATTCTGGTTGTGGGTTCTTTGACTCTTTGATAGTGATCTCTCGCGGAACCTGACTTGAAGAATTACCCGACAGACCCTATGAGCGACGAAGACACGGTCCTTGATGAAGCCAAGGCCAGAATGTTTCTGGAAGACCAAGACAGCATAGATCTGCAAGAAATGACGTCCATCACCGATGATGCGGCAGTGATTCTCGTTAAGCACTGTGGTGAGCTTTACCTCAACGGTCTGACAGAACTCTCCGATGCCTTGGCAGCGGCTCTCGCCTCGCACAAGCATTACGTTACCCTCGACTATGTGACGGAACTCTCCGATACCGCTGCGGAGGCTCTCGCCCAACGGTCAGAGCCTGTCGCGTTCATAAATTTGCGATATGCCAGTGCCGAAGCAGTGGAGAAGCTTTCCAGTATCCAGATTGAAGACGAGTGCGGCGACGAGGTGGATCTGGTGGAATGCGACTGGGACAGAGTGACGGATCGTGTGCTCGACCTGGCAAAGGTCGCACAATTTCGTGAAGACGAAGGCAGCATCGATTTGAGCGACATGACTTCCATTACCGATGATGCGGCTGTCATTCTTGCGAAGCACGAAGGTTATCTTTCCCTCGATGGCCTCACAGATCTGTCCGATGCTGCTGCCGAGTCGCTTTCCCAGCACTTAGGGGGCCTTTCCCTAGACGGCCTGATGGACCTTTCGGATGCCGCGGCGGATTCCCTTTCCAAGGTTGTAGGGGAGCTGCACCTCGATGGCTTGACGGAACCCTCCGATATTTGTGCTGAGGCACTCGCCAAACACCAAGGGGCGCTGCACCTCGATGGCTTGACGGAACTGCCGGATGCTGCGGTCGAAATTCTCGCCAAACATGAGGGAACCCTTGGACTCGACGGCTTGGCAGTGCTCTCGGATGAGGCTGCCGAATCGCTTTCCAGGCATGACGGCGACCTTTCCCTCAATGGCCTGACGGAACTGTCAGATGCTGCGGCTGAGTCTCTTTCTAAGGTAGGGGGAGAGCTTAACCTCAATGGCCTGACGGAGCTGTCGGATTCCGCCGCCGAAGCTCTCTCGAAGCACGCTGGTTTCATCTCTTTGTGGAGGCTTGAGAACCTGCCTGTAGGTTTGGCCTCTCATCTGGCCTCACAGGCCCAAAATCCCGATGAAGGAATCGAGGCAATGTTTGATGGTCTGAAATTGTTGAGTGACGAGGCGGCTCAGGCTCTAGCAAAAGGCAAGTTCTACATGTTGACCTTCGACTCGCTCAGCGATGTATCATCTTCTACCCTTCTCAATCTGAAGGACTACGAGGGATTTCTCTCGCTGTCCGGCTTGACGGAGATCACTCCGGAAATGGCAAGTAGTTTGGCCCAATCCAAGGCGAATACGCTCAATCTTTGTGTTACTTCACTCGACGACCAAACCTGTGAGCTACTCTCCTCTTTCCAGGGGGAGTTAGCTTTGGACGCCCTCGAAGAAGTCTCGCAAAAAGGTGCGGAGTGGCTTCTAAAGCATGGGAACATCTCCGAGTATTGTCCGATTGACCTCGAAGAGATCGCCAACGGAGAGGAAGACGATGAGGAATCGGACGACGATGATTGGGAAGATTGATCGCCCGTCTTGGACTTCGTGATAGAGCACGCAGCAGATCTCACATCATGTCCAAATCTACCAGAACGGCCCACGCCCGCTGGGCCGCGGTCGCCCGCGCTTCAAGATCCCGAATCACCTCGACCATGTAATCAGGGATCGGGCGTTTCTTAATCTGGTGAGCAAGGTTCCAGGCAATGACTTTCATGATATATT
>JARGNG010000086.1 GCA_029213265.1 Verrucomicrobiales bacterium
GCGGGTTTCTCTTCTCCTCCCAGTTCCTCTTTCAGGCGAAGGGAGTAGTCCACTGTGACTTCGCTTCCCATCCCGATCACGGCAAGCCCCTTGCCCAGTTTTACCACCTGCACCGGATAGTCGTAGGTGCCGCGTTTGGATTCTTCGGTGAAGGGAAGGTTCACGGTTTCAAAGACCGCTTGAATCGGACCGGTCAACTCATGCTGATGAAAGTAGGACCGTTGATTGGTTTCCAGGGCCGCCTCGATAGCGGTGGCAAGAGACCTCCCATGGCGTTGGGCGAAGTAGAGAAGGCTGCGTGGATACGGATTTTGATCTCCGCTGCATCCATTCATGAACATCGCGGTAACTCCCTCATGGTCGGCCTCGAAGTATTCCTGGGCATAGCCGGCATAGTCCCCGAACCACTTCATGAAGCCCATCGTGGTGTTGTGGCAGGAATAGCCGAAGAGGACGGTCTTCAACTCGCCAGCCTCGTTCTTTACGCTGAGGACAGGAACGGTGTGATCGACGACCCCTTCGGGGTTGGGGTGATTGCGAAACCCGTCAGGACTCGGGGTGCGGCGATTCATGGCAAATCCGCACTTGGCCGAGCTGTAGTAAAGGTGTGCAGGCTCCATCGAGTCGAGGGCTTGCCCGATGATGCTGATCGTCTTGGACAGGAGTTCGTCGTAGTAGTCTTTCGTGTCATCCCGACCGTAGGACGGACCGCAATGCGTGTGCGAAGCATTCATCATCAGCGACTCGGGAGGGAGGTCAAATTTCTCTCCCACGACCGCTTCCACGTCGGCTCGAAATTTTCCAATGATTCCGATTAAGTCGGTCGTCACGATGACAAATCGATTCCCCTCGCCGTCTTCCATCGCAAGTGCCTTGGCAAAAAGATCCTGTTCGGTGCCCTCGGCGGGATTGTCCTTTCTGCCTGCATAGCCGGACATCGGCATGGGGCGGGAAGGGGTGATCTTCACGGAAGCGCAACCAGCCTTCCAGGAAGGTGCTGCTTCCGGTTTCTTCTCCTGTGCGGAGAGAAGGGCGATCGCAGCGGCAAAGCAGAGCGGAATGGAGAAAGCGAGAATGTGGCGGCGTTTCATGGTCGACGCGATGAAAACAGGATTCGGATTTTTTGCCTAGAACGTGATGACGCGTGCTCTTTCGTCCGGAAGGGTTACTCGCGTTCCCAGGCCGCTTTCAGCTTTTTCGCCTCTTCCCCAAAAGTCTGGGAAACCACGAATCCGCTCGCCTGCGAGGTGTAGAAGATTCTCCCGTTCGAAACAACGGCGCCGAGACATTCCCGGGAATCGATCGCCGGGCCGGTCGAGACGAGCTTTCCTCCGGCGGAGAGGTCAATCATGTCCATGTTCGCTCCGAGAACATAGGGTTCGGACAGGGTGAAGCGACAGCAGGCGTAGTTGTGTCCGATGCTCTCCACGACCTTGCCGGTCTCGCGATCGAACACATTGCCCTTGCCGCGTAAGGCATTCGAGAAGACGTATTTCTCACCGACGGTGACGACGTTCAGAGCCGAGGTGACAGGATCCGATTTCCAGACCAGGCTCCCGTCTTTTGCGTCGAGACACCAGACGAATCGATCTTCGGTCCCTTCCTGGGCGATGTTGTAGCCTCCGATGAAAATGCGACCGTCGCGGGCACTGAGGGTGCACTTGGACGTGACGTAGTAGTCATTCGTTTGCCAGATCACTTCTCCGGTTTTCGGATCCATGCAGGCGGTGTAACCATTGTTTTCGACCGGGAGTCCTCGTCGTTTTTTCTCCCTCGTCGCGTAGCCGAAAAAGACCGAGTAATAGAGTTTACCATCGAGAATGCAGATGCCGCAGTCATTGCCGCCTCGTCCCTGATCGGAAAACTCTTTCTCCCAGACCACATTTCCCGTTTCGAGATCCCACGCCCAGACGGTGGGTTTGTGGTCCTTCGGATAGTAGGGATTCGTGTTCGAGTAAATCCAGCTCATGACCTCGCGACCGTCTTCGGGAACAACGGGGTCTCCGCCGAAGGTGAAGAATTTCTCGGAACCCTGGGAGGCATATTCTCCGGATCCAGAGGCGTAGATCGCGATCCCATCGTGAACGACCGGAGGGAACTGACGACTCCAACCAGGTGATCCGGTAAAGGGTGTTTCCCAGAGCAGTTCACCCGTTTCCGCGTCGAGGCAACGCATCAGGGAGCGCTTCAATCCACCTTGCGGGACCAGCAGTTTTCCATCGATGTAGAGCGGTGAGGTGAAGGAAAGATAGACGTCGGGCCAGTAGCGCCGCCAGAGAAGGCGGCCGGTGTCCTGCTCGACCGCAATGACCTGACCTTCGGCCGTGTGGGTGTAGAGTCGTCCGCCGCCGCAGACGGGAAGGTGCTTCACCGTTCCCTCAAGCCGTCGCGCCCAGCGCATGCGAAGAGGCGGTTCGAGTCCCTGGTCATTCGCATTTGATCCGGCGAAGTCTCCGTAGTTCGTATACCAATCGTATTCCGGACCCGCGAGGGGTCCTGTGAGAGGGCTGCGGATCTTCGAGATTTCCAGGTTCTTCGTGGGCAAAGTTTCCTTTCCGCCGGGACCGAATACGTAGAGGTAGCCGTCTTCGCAGGGGACAAGGAGTTGGCCGTTGGCGACTGCGACGGGGGACGTGATCGCCGCGCCGAAACCGGTCTTCAGGCGAATCGTCTCCTCGTCCTTCTTC
The DNA here is from genome assembly GCA_029213265.1 of Verrucomicrobiales bacterium. Lineage (GTDB taxonomy): Bacteria > Verrucomicrobiota > Verrucomicrobiia > Verrucomicrobiales > DEV007 > Arctic95D-9. Next base: position 2,688 of record JARGNG010000086.1, read on the forward strand.
AGTGGAACGAGGTGCACCGTTCCGTCGAGCCCTCCGATGATCGCGTGGTCTTTTGTCAGGACCGGGGAGGTGATGGACGGTGCCTCGCTCAGAATTTCCGGCTCCTCCGCATCGGCCCGGTGCCGGGCCAGGCCAATACCTGCTTCAGGACGAACCCGATAGACATCCCCATCCCGGATGCTGACCGGGGAGAAACTGAGGAGGCCATGCAGGCGGATCGTGGTTTCGCTTCCCGCCACAGAATCGAAGGTGAGTTCTCCGTTCGTTTCCCGGATCTTTTCGACACGGCCTGCGTTGTCGCGTCGGTGCCACTGGACATAGACGTTCCCTTCTTCATCGGCGCTCTGGCCGAAGGTTGCCGGAAACTCGCTGCCGGCGAATTTCGGAATCTCGCCCGTGGCCTTGAGCTTCGGTCCGTCTGCGGTGTCTTCGAGGAAAACGGTGCGACCTCCGGCGGGCATCACGACGGTCTTGCCGATCACACAGATATTGCGCGAGCAGACAAAGTGATCCTTCCAGTTGACCCTGTCGCCGCGGAAAGCCACCCAGTCCTCGCCCTTCCATCGATTCCCGGTGAACCCGACGACTTCTTTGACGAAGTCCCAGGTCCACACGGTGGTTCCGTCAGGCTCGAGCGCGTAGACCCGGGCTCCAAGTGTCGCAAAATAGACGCGTCCTTCACTCGGGACCGGAGTGCTGAAAATGGCATCCTCGCAGTCGATTTCGGTGATGACCTCTCCTGTCTTGCGATTCAGAACATAGTAGAAGCCGGCGGTCGTCCCGACGTGGAGATAGTCACCCGCGATCGCCGGGGAACTGACATTGTTGCAATTGAGAGCTCCCCCCCTGGTTTCGAATTTCCAGAGCACGTCGAGAGATTCGGAATTGATGCAGAAGACGACTCCGGAGCCGTCGACGACGTAAATGTTCCCATCAGCAATGACAGGGGAGGTGTAGATGCCGTCCGTGAGTGGCACCGCGCCAAGGAGTCCCAAAGATTCGGCATCGAGAGACCGACTCGCAGCGTTCCCGGAATGTCGGGCATCATATTGGAACTGCAGCCAGTCTTCAGCCCGCAAGGGGGCGGATACGGAAAAGGTTGCGAACAGGGCGAAAGATAGAATCGCAAGTCTCATGCTGCATCGTCTCCATCCGGTCCGTTGATCTCAAGCCGAAAGTAATCGCCGATTCGAGCCTGTTGGAGTTCCGGGATTCGCCAGACAGGGGTCGCGGGTTGAGCAAACAGAGTTGAACTGGCGTAGAATATTCCGGTAGAGTGCTGCATGGTCCGCATTTTGTTCGCCGCATTTTTACTCTTCGTTATTTCACCCTCTCCCGGAGCGGAGGCCCGCCCGAACATTCTCTTCATTTACACGGACGACCACTCGCATCGCACCGTGAGCTGTTATCCGGAGGCCTATGATTTCGTCGAGACGCCTAACATTGACCGGCTGGCTGAAAACGGGGTCCGATTTCGCTACGCCTACATTGGAACGTGGTGCATGCCCTCGCGGGCGACGCTCCTGACAGGGCACTATCAGCACGGGGTCGAATCGATGCGAATGGTGGGGGATTATCCGGGAAGTGAATACGATCCCGAAAAGAGTCCGTTCTGGCCGAAGGTGTTCCGGGAGAACGGTTACCAGACCGCGCAGATCGGTAAGTGGCACACCGGAACGGACACGGGAGCAGGCCGGGACTGGGACCATCAGATCGTCTGGAATCGACCGAGGCATACGAAGAATGCGGGGAGCTATTACAAGGATCAGCTGATCGAGAGAAACGGAGGGGAGGCGAAAATGGAAAAGGGCTATTCGACTGACAACTACACGAAGTGGGCCGTCGAGTATCTGAACGGGGATGGCCGGGTGGCCGATAAGCCCTGGTATTTGTGGCTGTGTTATGGAGCGGTTCATGGTCCCTTCACTCCCGCGAAGCGACACCTGAAAGCCTATCCGGATGCAGCGGTTCCGGTGCCGTCCGATATCTATCCGCCACGCCCGGGCAAGCCGGAATACATGCAGCACATCGAGAACTGGTTCGAGGGAGAAGATGGTCGACCTCATCTGAAAGGTCGCAAGCGCGCCACGGGGGAATTGAGTCCGGGAAAGGGGATTCACGGAAGTGATCTCGACAGCTGGATTCGGCAATATCACCAGGGAGTGCTGGCCCTGGATGAGTCCGTTGGCACGCTGGTTCAGGCATTGAAGGATACGGGGCAATATGAGAATACTCTCATTGTCTTCACTTCGGACCAGGGGTTCGCCTGGGGGCAGCACGGGTTCCGGACCAAGGTGGCGCCCTACGATGCGAATATTCGCAGCCCGATGATTGTCTCGATGCCCGGACGTTTACCCAGGGGGGAAGTCTGCGATACTCCTGTCGGCGGAGTTGATCTGGTTCCCACGTTCTTCCGTTTTTCGGGAATTGATTTGCCGTGGGAGATGCACGGACGGGACCTGACGCCTTTGCTGGAAAACCCAGCGGACGAGCAGGAGCGTTCTCTCCTGATGGTTCACACGGGACGTCAGTATGGATCGGACACGAATGTGATCCCCACCGATCCCGGGGTTCTCCAGAAGGTAGGTGGCGTTCCGTGGTATGCGTCGATTCACGATGGGCGTTTCAAATACATTCGCACGTTCGTGGAGGGGGAAATCGAAGAACTCTATGATCTCGAAACGGATCCGGAGGAACTGACGAATCTCGCTCTCGATGAAGCTCATGCGGAGCGGGTTCTGCGGATGCGAAAGGAAGCGGTGGCCGAGCTGAAACGAACCGGGGCGGGGTTTGTAGATACTCTCCCCGCAGTGAAAAAGTGATCGGGACGACGATTCCCGGCATCACCACTGAGGGCGGTAGATTCGAAATTTCTCGACGGGAACTTCCTTCCCTTTTACAGGGAAAAGGGTGAGCGTGTGAGGACCATTTCCAAGCCCCTGGGCGAGCGTGACAGTGCGGGTGGATTCGCGGGTGGGATCCTGGCCTTCAGGAGAAATCCAGGTATCTACGAAGAGTGGTTTTGTTTCCCATGTCACGAGGTAATCCGGGGGGAGCGTTTCGTTTCGGTAGCGCAGGGACCAGTTCACCATCCACATTCCCGGATCGATGACGACGCGTCCGGACTTCGAGACAAACTTCTCTTTGTGATCACCGATTCCGTCGGGACCCGTTTTGGATCCGGTGACCTCGTAGCGAAGAATATCTTTCTCCAGGTCGCATTCGAGAATCCGGGCGGTCCAGTTCTCGACGAGGAGAAGGGAATGGTGGTCGATCCGGTTGAAAGCGGGACGGCCTGCCACCGGAGTCGGACTGGGGCGGGAGTGATAGTAGAGCTCGGGAAACGCGGAAGGAGCTTTTCCATCGATAAGAACGCGAGTCTTGCTCCCGGGATTGTCGGGGGCTGCGACCACATCGATTCGATTGCCGGTGAAAGTGAGATGGAGAGACCCGTCATCGGTTCTCTTCACACTTTCGTGATCACGGGAAATCTCCTCAACCAGGGGTTGCCGGGAAGTGGCGGGAAAATTCGGATCGTAGCGCAGGTGCGGTTTCACCAGTTCGGCGATGAGGAAGTTGCCGAGTTCGTTGGGATGGACGGTATCGCGAAGAGTGTCTTTGACAACGAGCCCGTGTGTTTTCAAGTAATTCTGCATTCCGGTCCGGACATCAGCGACTTCGCAGTGAAGCTCTTTTCCGAGCCGGAAATAGAGGTCCGAGATTGCCTGGTCCTGATCATCCTTGGCGAGCACGTCAGGGTGTTGCGGATCTCCTTCGGGCGGGACGGAACTGGGCCAACGCAGATTGCTGGTCCAGAGAAGAACTTCCGCCGTGGTGCGTTCGCGAATACGTCGGATGATCTTTTCCTGGTGGCCCGTCTCGACACCGGCCCAGACATGAAAGATGACGAGGTCCGGGTAGAAGGGATAGAGATCGAATTCGGCGGTGTTGATGAGGACGGGGCCGCCGTATCCGCCAATGGCACGGTTTTCGATTTCCAGATCGGCATGGGGAAAACGGCTGCGCAGGTCCCCGGCGACGTCCTCCCACCAGGGATTGCGTGTGACAGATTGACCGTAAAAAAGAATCTTCACAGGATTCCTTCTTTCCGCCGTGCTTGTTGCGAGCAGACCCATGGTTCTTTGAATCTTCGAGCCGAAGGAGCTTGTGTCGCCGGCAGGGACAGGGCGGATGGGCGGCTTTGGATCTTCCGCGGAAATCGGGAAGCTGGAAACGGCCAGAAGCGAAGCGATGAAGAGGGTGGAGCGGAAAGGGAGCATGGCGGAGGAGGGACGAGTTGTAAGCAACCGGTGGGAGCGGGACAAGGACGCAAATCAGGTGGCGCCGGGGCGCGCCTGGCCGTGGTTCCGATGGTTCCGACGATACCTCCCCGGCGTAAGTCCATACCGGTCGCGGTAAGCCGTCTGCAGGTAGTGCGGATGAACAAATCCAGTCAGATCCGCGATCGCTTCGATCGTGAGGTCCGTGTTGCGGAGCAGGCGATTCACTTCCCGAAACCGAACCCGGAGAAGCTCTTCCTTGGTCCCGCGCTGCAGGGACGCTTTCATTCGCCTTTCGAGTGTGCTTCGGGATACTGCCAGCGTTTCACAAATCTTTCCCACCGTGATGCCGCTGAAAGCCCCTTCGCGAATGATGCGGACGGCTCGTAGAACGATGGGATCTTCGATTACAAATTCGTCGGAGGAAGCTCGAACTTCGATCCCTTTCGGCGGAATCAAGATCTGGGTTTGCCCCGTCTTCCGGCCCTGCATGATCTGGTCAAGAAGTTCGGCAGCGCGAAAGCCGACCGTCTCTCCATCGAATTGAACACTCGTCAGGGTGGGGGAGGCGAAATCGCAGAGGGTCTTTTCATTTTCACATCCGACCACGGCCACTTCCTCCGGGACCGGGATTCCAGCCCGGTTGCAGGCATCGAGGAGTCGGACGGCGAGTTGATCATTGGTCGCAAAGATCCCGACAGGTTTGGCCAGCCGTTCCAGCCAACGAATCAATTCGGCCTGGTGTTGCTCCCAGTCTGTCGGGCTGCTTTCGCCATGGGATGGGAGGAGGTCGCAGCCATAACCGGCGCTTTCTACCCGGGTGACGAAATTTCTCACCCTCTCGCGGAAGAACGATTCAGTATCGAGGGTGTAGGCGGCGAATCGACGGTAGCCACGATTCAGAAAATGCTCCGCTACCATTTCGCCGATGAGTGCATTGTCCATTCCGACAAAGGGGAGCCCTTCACTGTAGTTCGTGGATCGGAGTTCGACTGCGGGGACGCCGGTAGCGGAAATGGCGTCCGCCATTTCCTGACTGTGAGTTCTCGCCAGAATGCCGTCTCCGTCCCAGTTCTCCAGCCAGAGTGGCAGGGAGGACTCAAAGGCACGGAGTTCGAGGAAGGTGGACCAGGGTCCGTGCGTCTGCAGATATCGCCCTACGCCCGAGAGTAGATCCCGGGTGTAGGTTCGAGTCGTTTCGACGAGCAGGGCAACTCGCCGGACGGGAGTATTTCGGGTGATTTTCAGAGTGACGAAAAACCTGAGGTTTCCTGCACTATAAGCGTACAGACAAAGTCGTCAATCGCTCTACCATGGAGGCATGTCAGACTACATTGGAAAAGCACTCATCGTAATTGGCGACGCCACCGAGACCGTCGATACCCTCTATCCTTTCTACCGACTGCAGGAGGCGAGAATTCAACCGGTCGTCATTGCACCGGAGAAAAGACTCTACCAAATGGTGATGCATGAAGTGCGTCCGGGATGGACGATCACGAGAGAGTGGGAGGGATACCAGATGGAAGCCGACCTCGCCTTTTCCGAAGTGAAACCCGAAGAATATCTCGGAATTCTGTTCTCCGGAGGACGGGCTCCCGAATACATTCGCGAGGATGAGGATTTGATCGAGATGACCCAATGGTTTTTCGACAACAACAAGCCGATCGCGAGCGTTTGTCATGGCGTCGAAATCCCGGCACGCGCGGACCGGGTCAAGGGGCGCCGCATGGCGACCGTCGCGAAGTGCCAGTTCGATCTGGAGATATGCGGTGGAATCTATGTGAACGAGCCTTGCGTGATTGATGGCAATCTCGTTTCCGGACGGACCTTTCATGACAACGGCCACTACGTCGGTCCGTGGATCAAGATGTTGGAAGAGGCTGCGGCATCGTAACTGAGAGATACGAAACGATCATGAATCGAAGAAAAGCTATCCAACTGCTCGGAGCCGGAGCCATTCTGCCCACGGCAGGGCGGGCCGAAGAGAAATTTGCTCTCCGCTATGTTCTTTCCTCCGCCATGTTTGGCGATCTTCCGCTCGAAAGCGTTCTCGCGGAAGCGTCCGTGACCGGAGCGGAATCCGTCGATATCTGGCGAAAGGTGCATGCTACCCACCGGGAGCAGGTTACCGAAATGGGGGACCCCGCCTTTCAGGAACTCCTGACAAAGCACAAAACGAAGATGTCGGTTTCGACCTGTTATCCGCTTGGCCCCTTCAAGCAGGACGAGGAGATGCGTTGGGTCAAAAAGAACGGCGGCTCTATGACCGTTTGTGGCTCCGGCGGGATGGGAGAGAAAGACCCGGTCGGCGAGGAGGCGAAGAAGCAGGTGAAAGCCTTTTTCGAAAAGCTGAAGCCACACTATGAGCTGGCCGAAGAGCTTGGCGTGACGATGGCGATCGAGAATCACAAGAACGCGATGCTTTCCTCTCCCGATTCGATCCGCTATTTCGTGGAGCTGAACCCGTCAAAGAATGTCGGGATCGCGTTCGCTCCGCATCACCTTTACGATGCCGTAGAGGACATCCCCAAATTGATTCGGGAGATCGGGAAGGAGCAACTTCCGTTTTTCTATTTTCAAGAGCACCATTCGTCTTCGAAAACGAAAATGGCCAAGGAGGAGGAACTCAAGCAGATGCCCGGCTTCGGTTCGCTCGACTATGTTCCGATTCTTGAGGCATTGAAAGAGATCCGCTTTGATGGCCTGTCGGAAATTTTCATGCATCCCGTTCCACGCGGAATCCCGATGCTTCCCACCGCGAAGGAGATCTCCGGGGTGATCAATGAGTCGAGAGATCATCTGGGGGCTTGTTTGGCAAAGGTATGAAAAGCGGGGGCTCGAACCATTCGTGGCGATTGATTCTTCCTTTTTTGGTGGGCATGAGTGCCGGGATCAGAGGGAGCCGGGGCACGAATAGAGCGCGAATGAAACACGAATTTTCCCGAAGGTCAGGTAGCGCGGCAGCGCAGAATGCAACAGGGTTGGGTCGACGGGCTAACCCTGTTCGGTCGTTGCTCTGGACTGGGCTGACCCTGGCGATGCTGACGTCTCCGCTCCAATCCAGTCCTCACGTCATCGGCTACGAGCGCTTTCATTCGGGGGAGGCGACGCTGGAGGGGGGCGCGATCCTTTTCTCAGAGTTGGGTTGTGCAAACTGCCACGGGGGCTCGCCGGTCGCGACTCCTCGTCAGGGGCCGAACCTGGTCGATCTTTCGCAGCGCGTTGATCATGCCTGGTTGATTTCGTTTCTCAAAAATCCCGGGTCGGGGCGTTCCGGTTCGACGATGCCTGCGATGCTTCATGGGCTTTCCGATGGGGAGGTCGAAGCGATTGCTGCCTATCTCGGAAGCAAAGGAAAAGGGATCAAGTTCAACAACGGAAAGCACGCGAACGCTGAGCGCGGCAGCGCGCTGTATCATGAAAAGGGATGTGTCGCCTGTCATGCTCCGACCCCTGACTTTCATCCTCCCCATGGTAAGGCGGGGGACGCCGACTTCAGACTGGCGATTGCGCATCCCGACTTGAAAAAGAAGACCAGCCTGGAGGCCTTGAACTACTTTCTTTCGATGCCTTCCCGCTACCGTCCTGACGGGCGCATGCCGCATATCGAACTCGATCGGCAGGAGGCGATGGATGTGGCCTCGCACTTGATGGATTTTCAGGCGTCCGATCCTGCTGAAGCGGCTTCGGTGAAGGCCTGGCCGAAAGCGGGGGAAGCGGAAATAGAGAAAGGAAAAGCGCTCGTGAAAAAGATGAATTGCGCCGCCTGTCATGGCATCACCGGTGAAACGGCGATCGAAACGATCCCGCTCTCCGAACCGGGGGACGGTGCCAGCCACTGCCTTTCGGAAAAGCCTGTCGAAGGGTTTCCTCATTACGACCTGACAAAAACACAACGGGACTCGCTGCTTCTCTTTCTGCTAGGCCGGGGAGGCGTCAAAGATAGGAGCGTCTCAGCGACCCTGGCGGCGATGAATTGCTACGCCTGCCACGAGCGCGACGGTGTCGGTGGTCCAGATGATGCGACCGATCCCTGGTTTGTGGGCGACGAAGGCCTTGCCGATTCGGGACGGCTGCCTCCTCCTCTGACCGGCATTGGCAACAAGTTGCAGAAAGAGTGGATGAAAGGAGTTCTCGCCGGAAAGCCGGAGAACAAGGTAAGGCCTTATCTGAAAACGCAGATGCCGTCCTACCCGGCTCATGCCGAAGTGCTGGCGGATCTGTTTGAAAGTGCGGATGTGGAGAAATCGGAATTCGTGGTCTCCCACAGTCCGGAGAGGATCGCCGCGGGGCGGAAATTGCTCGGGATTCAGGGCGGGGTGAACTGCATCACTTGTCACAATTGGGGAGAGCAGAAGTCGCTGGGTATTCAGGCTCTGGATTTGAGCTCTCTCGACCAGCGACTTCAATCCGGTTGGTTTCATGAGTATTTGCTCAATCCGGCGTCCTATCGGCCGGGAACCTTGATGCCACCGCTCTGGCCGGGAGGTCAGTCGACCGTTCCGGACGTTCTCGGCGGAGATGCGGATCAGCAGATCGCCGCGATTTGGGCTTTTATCGAAAAGGGGGAAGGGCTGCCGGAGGGCTTTCCCGACCGGAGCGGGGGGCAGTTTGAGTTGGTCCCGGGGGACCGGCCTGTCATTCAGCGGACCTTTTTTAACAAGACCGGATCGAAAGCCATCCTGGTCGGCTTTCCCGGCGAAATCCACATCGCCTACGACGGATTAAACGCTCATCCTTCCCTGGTGTGGAGAGGGCGATTCTTCGACGCCTACAATACCTGGTTCACTCGAGCGGCACCATTCGAGGACCCGTTGAGCGAAGAGATCTATGAGTTTCCCCAACCGGAAACGGAAGGGCGATTCCGGGGGTATCGACTCGATTCTGCAGGAAACCCAACCTTTCTCCTCTCTGCAGGAGGACGGGAATTGGAAGAGCAGTTTTCGGTGGCCGATGGAAAGTTGTCTCGAATCCTTTCCTGGAAAGAGGGGGGCGTGCCCAGGGTGACTCACCCGGCGGGAGTGGAAGTGGAGGAAGAAGTAAAAGGAAACACCCTGACATTGATCTACTCATGGAAATGAAACACTTTGGTTGGAGCGTTGCCGTTTGCTCCCTTTGGTTGGCGGTCGCGACCATGGCGGAGGATATCCCTTCGTATCGGGTCGTCGAATTGATGGCGGCCAGTTCTCCCAGCGACTCCCGTTCGAAGGAATGGAAGCCGGGCGATGGAATCACGATGGAAGTCAGTGGAATGGCGTGGATGGGAGAGACGCTCGCCGTTGCCATTCGAAAGGGCGAAGTCTGGATGATCGACAAGGTTCTCTCCGAAGATCGGGAAACGATCAGCTATCGGCTGTTTGCCTCCGGTCTCCATGAGCCGCTCGGTCTCACCGTCGATGGAAAGGATTTGCTCGTTTCCCAACGTGCCGAGATCACCCGCTTGCAGGACAATGATGGCGATGGGGTTGCCGATGCCTACCTGACCGAGTGCGACGGTTGGAATGTGTCAGGAAATTATCATGCCTACGCCTATGGCCCGGAACGCGACGGCAACGGGGATCTCTGGGTCAGTTTGAATCTTGGTATGGGTCCGCTTTCCGACAATTCGATCGGCTGGCGTGGCTGGGGCGGAATCATTGGCGACGATGGAAAGTTCGTTCC
>JARGNG010000020.1 GCA_029213265.1 Verrucomicrobiales bacterium
ACCATTTCTGCGGAACAAACATGGGCACATGAGGTCGAAACAGTCCGACCGACATTAAAAACGGCTTCTCGAATTCCCCGCCCAGGGCAGCGGCCGCATTCTCCGCCAGTTGGTGGTCATACATGTCCACATCCGACTCCGGAAAAGCGCCCCAATCCCAGGAACCGCCGGGCCAGTTCATTCGCTTTTCTGGCCTCGGCCCTCCCTTTCGTTTGTGCAGGTCGCGATCAATCGCCTTCGCGAGTCGCCCCCGAAATCCATGATGCAGCACCTTCCCTCCGGCGAGGGTGGTATAGCCCTGCTTCTGGAAATACTCCTGAAGGCAGGGAACCGTATCGAGCGCCGGAATCGTTTCGTAGGCCGGGCCCAGTTCATAACTACCGTGGGTTGCGGCAGAAACTCCGGACATGACACTCACCCGGGAGGGAGAACACACCGGCACCGCGCAGTGGGCATTGGCAAAATTCCGTCCCCTTTTCGAAAGGCGATCGAGATGGGGAGTCTGCACTTGTGAGTGCCCGCCCAGGTAGCCGGTCCAGTCATTGAGATCATCAATGCTGATCATGAGAACGTTGGGTCGGGCGAATCCGGAAACAGCAAATGCAGAGAAAATGCAAATCGTAAGAGTCAGGACAAGGAATCGGCGCATCGGAAATAGGAGTATTCGAAAGCGACTATGACGTCACCGCAGCGAAGTGTCGATCAGTTCATCGCGTCTCCCGCCTGGCGGAACAGATCGATATGTGCCTCCACCGAAGTTGCGATCGGCTCCCCATACCCACCCCCCATCGTGATCACGAGAGGAATTTCATGGGCACAGGCAAACTCAAACACGAGGGCATTCCGCGTCCTCATTCCGGCGCCGGTCATTGCGAGATGACCGAGTCGATCCGTAGCCAGCCCATCGACGCCGCCCTGAAAAAGAATCAGATCAGGAAGCGCCCGGGCAGCCCTCTCCGAAAGAAACTGTTCCAATCGACTCAGAAAGGCAGAATCCCCTGCCCCTTCTTCCAACACCACGTCGAGGTCCGATACCATCTTTCGAAAGGGAAAGTTTTTCCCACAGTGAAAGGACACCGTCTCCACCGTCGGATCGCCCTCGAAGAGGGCGGCGGTTCCGTCGCCCTGGTGCACGTCGAGATCGAGAATCAGAATGCGTTTCCTTCCGTAGTCCCTCTGTGCGACCCGGGCGGAAATCGCGAGATCGTTAAAAATACAATACCCGGATCCGAAGTCGTAGTAGGCGTGATGAGTTCCGCCTCCGAGGTTGGCCGCAAAGCCACCCTGCTCACAGACATGGCGGGTGGCCGATACCGTCCCGTTCGTCAGAATCAAGGTCCTCTCCACGATCGCTTCGGTCCAGGGTCGCAATCCAATTCTTCGCTTCTTCTCCGCAGAAAGAGTTCCGTTGAGAAAGTCTTCGCAGTAGCCCTCCTCGTGAATCAACCGGAGCAAATCAGTATCCAACGGTTCCGGTTCGACGAAAGAGAGTTGCTTTGATCGTTCCCACTCCGCCAACCCGGAATGCACGAGGCGATACCGCTCCCGGGGAAACCTCGCCTCCGGATCGAGACCGTCGGTATAGATGGGGGCGTACCAAATCGGGAACATGACTCCTTTCCAATACGCCTCCCGGGACAATCCGTCCGCGGGGAGATCACTGTGCAGCCGGTTTCTGAACCGGTCCGGTTCCCTGTGGCCGACTCGTTTTGGGGCGATCAATCTTTGCCGACCCCTCAGGCAGAGAAGCAGGATCAAAGGGAATCATTTCGTATTCCGGCAGCACCTTGAGTTTCATTTCCTTGATTTCGACCCGGTTCGCGTTGCCCCGGTGCAGTTGAATCGCGATGAGACCTTCGAGGGCGCGCCCTTCTTCATGATGATCGGTCAGCTCCGAAGTGACTTTCCCATTCACCTTGTGAATCAGGTGATTGCCCCGGGCAATGACCGTGAACTCGTTCCATTCGGAAAGATCGGCCTCGACCGGATCGTGTTCGGAAAGGAGCCAGCGTTCCCCATTCGGGTCCAACATCACGTTCTTTCCATTGAGCCCGAAAATGCCGCGCCCTTTCTCTTCGTAGGTCATCCCGGTATGCTCGATCGCAGGGTGAACATCGCACTGGTAGCCGCTGATGACCCAGGGAGCGATATCGGGCCTCTCGCGACTGCGATACTGGATACCTGAATTGTTATCGCCCTCGATCCGCATCGTCACCCGAAGTTCGAAGTCCTTCACGATTCCATCGCGCCAGATGAGGAAAGAATTGTGCTCCAGTTGGTCCGGTCCCGTGCACGTCCCGATCAGAAGACCGTTTTCCACTTTCCAAAGGTCGGGAGCCCCTTCCCATCCGGTGAGGTCTTTGCCATTGAAGAGTTCCGCAAACACGGCGCCGGATTTTGTGGAGCCCGTCCCTAACATGGAAATCAAATACTCTGTCGCGGATGAATGCGTAACGGCAGGTGCTCCCGGATAGACCAGTTCACATTGAGTCCCTTTCGCCTCGCAGTGCTCTTGCAGTTTGACGCCAAAGTTCGACGTGTGGGTAGGATCCTTCTGCTTCTCGCCTATTGCCGGTGGAGTCGAATAGATAAGATAGACGGGAGGATCATCCGCACTGACAAGTGCATAAGGCGAATACTCATTGATCCAGGGGAGAACCGACTCCCGCCCGGCCAGAAATTCGGCAAAGTTGGGTATTCCGAAGGCATGACCTCCATAGCGGCTGTTCGGAGTCCATTTCTTCATCTGCGCAGGATCCAGACTTGTTTGGGCACCCTTCACTGCCGCACACCACAAGCGGGTAGATTCCCGGGAAACAGGATCGCTGCTTTCGGGGTCCGCGAGATCATCGTGAAACGCCAACCAGAGACTGGAGCAGGCGCCCGCCGACCCACCGGCCGCTCCGACTCTCCCTTTGTCCAAATTCCATTCCTTCGCCTTGCTGCGAACAAACTGCAGAGCTCGCGCGGCATCGTGAAGAGGAGCCTTCACCGGCGGCTCGACACCATCCTCCACCGCATTCGTCGTATACCGATAGTTGATCGCTGCGACCGAAATCCCGGCTTCCAGAAGTGCCACCGGATCAGCAAAGCGATCCAGCCGCTCTTTGGATCCCCCTTTCCAGCCACCCCCATGAATGACAACTACGAGTGGCGTCGGAGAGTCCGACTCCGCTTTCCAGAAATCGAGAACATGTCGTTTGTGATCGCCGTAACGAACTTCGGAAAAAGTCGGTTCGGGAACCGAAGCCGCATATTTCGGTGCCGACTTCTGACCAAAGGCCGGAATGATTGCAACAACCAGAATCAATGAGAGGGGAAAGAATTTCATTTCAGAAACGATGCGTGGAACTCACGTCCCCGTCCATGGCGCGATCAGAAAAACCCTCTACTTTTTCCGCTTCCGTTTTCCTGTTTCGGTGGCGCGAGCCGGGTCGAAGTTCGGATTCACCATGGGCATCTGGGCTCCCACCGATTTCCGCCAGGCCTTCAGTTTCGTATGCAAGGCGGAGGCGGTCTCGGCCTCGGTCGCGGCCAGGTTTTTGCTTTCACCAATATCAGCATCCAGGCGATAGAGTTCCAAACCACCATCTTCATGAAACTCGATCAGTCGCCAGTCACCCGAACGGATCGCAGAGTAGGGGCTGTCTCCCCCTGCGTGGTAATGGGGAAAGTGCCAGAAAAGATCCCGGTTCAAACTCGCTCCGGAATCTCTCAGAAGAGGAACGAGGCTTGCCCCATCGATCTCCGTCCGGAGTTTTTCATCAAGCTCCGCTCCGGCGATCTCGAGAAAGGTAGAGTAGTAATCGATTGTCAGGATAGGCTCATCGCAGGTTTCCCCCGCTCCGGTAACCCCCGGCCATTTCACAATCGCAGGAACACGAACACCCCCCTCGTAGGCGGAACCTTTGCCGCGCCTCAATGGCAGATTCTCGGTAAAGTGATCGTGCTTGCCGTAGCGTTGTGTCAGGCCGCCATTGTCCGAGGTGAAAACGATGAGGGTGTCATCCCCGATTCCCTGCTCTTCCAAAGCCGCCACAACCCGCCCCACGGCCATGTCCATGCTTTTCACCATTGCCGCGTAGGTGGGATTGTTGTGAATCGCGCCGGGATCGACCTCTTCCGAATACTCTTCCACGAGGTCTTCGCGTCCCTGGATGGGAGTATGCGGCACATGAAACGCGAAATAGAGAAAGAAAGGATCACTGCTGTTTTTCGCAATCTGTTCCACGGCAAGATCGGCGAGATGGTCCGTCAGGTAAGGGCTGTCTTTCCCGGCCTCTTTGACAAACTTCTCCGAAAGAAAATACCCTTTCGTTCCAGGCGGTTTGTTCTCACTGAAATCAAAGCCGTGCTGCGTCGGGTCTTCCGGTTCGCCGGGAAAATTGAGATGCCACTTCCCGACATGAATCGTTCGATAGCCCGCCGACTGCAGCGCTTCCGGCAGTGTCGTCAACGAAAATTCGAGCCCTTTTGTCCAGTCTGGAATTTTCATGCGGGCAAAGGGACGATCCTGACCGGGAATGAAACTGGTGAGATGCAGACGGGCCGGATACATTCCCGTCATGATTGAAGCCCGTGTCGGGGAACAAACCGTGCAGGCCGCATAGGCGTCCGTGAATTTCATTCCCTCTGAGGCGAGTCGATCCAGATTGGGAGTCTCATAAAAGTCGCTCCCGAAGGAACTCAGCCCGGTCCATCCAAGATCGTCAGCGAGAAAGAAGACGATATTCGGCCGCTTCTCCTCCGAGAACAATCCGGGGCTGATCAAAAGTGATGCGAGGAAAAGAATTGGAATTCGTAGTAGAGGCATATCGAAAAATCGTCGGGGAAACCCGGGATGGGAGCAAGCTCTTTACTGTGCTTCCATCGGTAAGTCGAAACGATCCGCCTAAGCTTCGCAAAGAATTCATTAAGCTGGTTCGGAAGTTCCCTGCAACCAACCAGCAGTCGCTGGGAAATTATACCGTGATCCGATTCAACCGGGCCCCTGTTCACTCACTTGCTGATACGTTTCATGAATGAAAGCAGAAGGGGGAACGCCGGTTCCGGCATGGCGCCGTGATCATACCCTTCGAGTTCTGCAAGGGTCGTATCGGGGTGGCCCACCTCCTGCATCATCCGCCAGAAGTAGGCTGTTTCTTCGTAGCGCCCGTAGATCTCGAGTTCCCGATCCCCGGTAATCAGGAGAGTTGGCGGAGCCTCTTTCTTTACATGAAAGAGGGGAGCCAATTCATCGACGACCGCTTGCTTTCCTCCAATGCCGCGTTCTTTCCGAATCGTAAAGTGCGTGATTGAATGCCCGCTGAAGGGGATCAGTCCGGCAATGTTATTCGCATCGATTCCATGCTCCTTCAGGTATCGGGGATCAAATCCCACCATGCTCGCGAGGTAGCCGCCGGCGGAATGTCCGCTCAGGAAAATCGAATCAGGATCCCCTCCGAACGACTCGATATTTTGAAAGGTCCACGCAACGGCGGCCACCGCGTCTTCTATGTAATCAGGTGACTTCACCATCGGGCTCAGTCGATAGTTGGCCGCGACGACGATCACCCCCTGATTCCGTAGCGGAACCGGAATCGTACGGTGCCCTTTGGAAATTCCCCCACCATGAAACCAGACCACTACAGGGACCTTCTCTCCTTTGGCGGCAGCCCCCTTTGCCGGGTGATAGACATCCAATCGGCATCTCGTCTTTTCGTAGTCCGTGAGCTTCTCCTCTTCGCGGTAAAGAATATCGGTCGTGAGGTGATACCGGGAGTCACGGTCCCCTCTCCAATCCGCTGAGAAAACAGCCGGTCCAGAATCCGGAACCGGGTAGATACCATCGAGCAGGGAAGCGGCCGCAGTACATTCGGATTCGAAGAGAAGCCGGGAAACTTCCGCAAGCTTTGCCGAGGTTCGACCATCTCCAACCGTCGTGTATTGCTTGCGAAACAGTCTTTCCGGAAGCCGCAGATCCATCGGCGAGTATTCGCTGCCGAAGCGTCGCTGAAGTTCCTCAAGGAACCGATAGCCATTCGCCTGGGTCGGCTCGATCACGGTTCCCTCGCCATAGTCATTCCAGGTGGCTATCTGAATGATCTCCGGTTCCTGTTCCATAGCCAGATCAAGCGACTCCCGAAAGGTAGCCCCGTAGCGGTCATCAATCCGCCCGTAGCTCTCGTGCAATCCGGCTTGCTCGTAGATGTCGTGGAACCCCGGGAAGGCGACGGGAATGAGGCTTTCTTCCTTTTCCACGCCCTCGTAGACAGCCTCGAGACGCTTTCTCCATTCATCGGCGGAAATCGCCTTTCCTCCGTCAACTGGAGGCCAGGCGAAAATCCCGGAGGCAACCTCACTGTCCTTCCGCAAATGGGGAAGGACGAGGACTTCGGGAGAGCTCTCCAGATTCGATACCACCTTCTTCCATGATTCCGGCTCAAAGTGCTGCGGCCCAAAAACAAGAAGCAGCGGTTTCCCCCGGTGCGTCACATACGACGATCGGGAAAACCAGTTTTCCTCCACCCAACGAAGATGCCCCCGGGCCACCTCGATCTGTTTTTCTTCGGACAGGCTTCGCTTTTTCGCAATTTGCCCCACGGCCTGATCCTCATAACAGATCGCAAACTCCATCCCTGCTTTTTCGATCATGGAAACGAGAGCCCGGGTTCGCTCGTGGATCATCGGGTAGTCATTTTCCTGATCCATCCCGTACCAGTCGATGATGACGCCATCGATCCCGGCGAATTTCATCTGTAAAATCTGGCATTGAAGCACCTCTTCGTTTCCCGAATCATAGGGCCCAATGAGCGGGTAGTCGTGAGAAGCGATTTTGCGACGCCCGTCCCAGCGAATTTCGTGAGGGTCGAAATGATTCATCGTCCAATGCCAGCCCCAGTTCCCTTCGGCACTCACCGAATACCAGGGCATAAAATGCACCAGGACCCTGGGCGCACCTTCCTCATTCGCCCGCGAGGTAACCGTAACCACCAGGCAGACAAAAAGAAAAAGAGTGCTCCGAAGAAAGAAGATCATGTCGGAATTCTACGTTGCGAAAGTGGGAGCTTCCAACGATCAATTGGAAATTGATTAGGCCATGAGTTCTGATTCAAACGGAAATGATACCTCCAGCGAGGAAACGATGCGCTATGGCATGCTCGGCGACGACGAGGCCACCACCGCGGAAAAGCTCGAAAAATACATGGGCGAGGTCGATTGGGCCTACCTCGAACCCCACTACAAAAACGGGGCCATCCTCTGGCTCGACCCCTCTCTTTCCATCACGGAAGTCGGGGAAGCGTTGACCAATGATGACACGACCCGCGTC
Organism: Verrucomicrobiales bacterium; assembly: GCA_029213265.1. Taxonomy (GTDB): domain Bacteria; phylum Verrucomicrobiota; class Verrucomicrobiia; order Verrucomicrobiales; family DEV007; genus Arctic95D-9. The sequence goes on from JARGNG010000020.1 coordinate 7,310, forward strand.
GCCGAATGGAAAAACCGGGGCGACCTGGTAACGCCGTCCGCCCCTCACGCCTTCTACTGGGAAGAGACCAGGGCCACCTTTCGTGCTCTTGTCGTCTCCCCCTTCGTTTTGATTCAGCCTATCGATGAAGCTGAATCAGAAGACTGAGGCCTACTTTTCCACGGCCTGCCCTGATTCCTGCCAAGCGTTGAAGCCGGTGTTGAGGTGGACGATATTCTCAAAGCCGAGCTTTTCGAAAGTGGCCATCGACTGGCCGCTCCGGGCACCACTGCGGCAATGGACGAGATACGGGCCGGATCGATCCAGATCACCCACCCGGGCTTCAAAATCAGCCCCCTGGAAATCGATATTCTTTGCCCCGGCAATGTGCCCCTCCGCAAATTCAGCCGGAGTCCGGACATCCAGGATCACTAGATCGGGGCTTTCCTTAATCATAGCGGCCGCCCCCGCTGCGTCGACGTTGACGGCAACGAAAGGTGCTTTCTTTTCCTCTTTCGAAACCTCAACGTCTGTCCCGGCCGTTTCCTCTGCGGACGAAACAGGGTCCTTCGTTTCCTCGGTCGAGTCGCCACAACCGGTAAGAAAAACAATCGAGAAAATGGGAAGAAGAAACGAGATTTTCATTTTTCTATCTTAGCCTTATCTCCTCCATTGACCAACGGGAAAACAACCTGCTCGTAACGGATCTCGATTCCGATTTTTCCGTAGGCCTCTCGCATTTCATCATCCAAGCGGGACAAATCCCTCCCCTGCAACATTCCCGGCAGCGAGGCTCGTTTCACCATGGCCGACAGATTGATGACACCGCCAACACGGGCCGCTTCCATTGCTTCCGGAACGATCAGATCTTTCGGGGGCTCCGGTTCGGTGGGGATTTCCCCGACCACCACTCTCTCTTCCTTCGGTAGCCCCTCCTCAATCTGCTGATTGTGCATTCGGACACGCTCGTTGTAAGCATCCACTTCCTTTTGAAACGCTCGCAACTCTGCGTTAAAACGCTCCACGTCCGCGTTGTAGGCGAGTCGCTTTTCCTCGAATTGATCCATCGCCTCCCGCACTTTTGCAGTATCGCCCAGCGAAGAATCGACCATCCGAAGATAAGCACCCACCGGCGCTCCAGGATTCCGCTGATCATAGAGATGCATAAAAAAGTAGACAGTCAGCATCGAATCCCTGTATTCGGAAACACGACCTGTCCAGCCGTCCGGATCAGCAGGGCGGCCGGCCGGAACTACACTGGATAAATCGGGCCCGGTTCCCTCTTCTTTCTCATCCTCCGCTTTCCACTTCGCATCGGAAACCAGATACGGTTCGAAATACTCCGAAGGTCTCTTGACCCCATCGACCGATCCCGTGATACGATGCTGTTCTTCGAGAGTCTCTTTGAGACCGCGCTCCGCATTCGAGAATTCGAAACGGCCGTTCTGATAGGGAACCGCCGATATGTATTCCGCCATGCCCTCGGAAAACCAGGTCGGTATCACCGGCAACCACTCATGCATGACCTGGTGAACGATCTCGTGGATCAAGGTAGAGGTGTCACTCGACTTGCGCAGAGAAAGACGGGTCCCCTTTCTGACGGCTCCGAGTGACGAATAGGGAACCAGCAGTTCCTTTTCTTTGCCCAGATACAAACCAACGACCCGTTGCCCCGGCCTCGTCCCCATCGTTTCATTCGCGATCGCACTGAACTCGGAGTCGTTCATGAAACGGCCGCGGAAATGGGTATCTCCTTCCGGTGGACCGAATTTCAGTCCAAGCGGCAGCCCGTTCAGCGCATGATAAGTTCCCTCGTAGACACGCGCCGCCTCGGCAATGAATCCACGCAATACATCCTGATCCGTCTCAAATTGGAAATGAGGAGTTTGGAATATCCGCGGCCCACCCTCGACATCCAGTTCCCTGGGAGCCTGCGTCTCATCCGGCATCGGCTGAATCTCGAACGCCTTTCCGACTTTGAGCCTTTCCGCGATGAGCGCCCTGTCCTCTTCTACGAGGCGGGAAAGCGGCACCTTGGCCTCCCGTCCTCCCTTCATCTTGAAAATTACGTTCGTCGAATCGGCGTGAACCAGCGAAGCGGTGAGTTGCTTTCCATCAACACTCGTCCAGGTCCGCAGTTCCTCTGCCGACAGACTCGCACCCACCGCCAGAACAACACCGACAGCGGCAAGACAGCTTCTCCGGAAAACGTAGAACGATCGAATCATTCGGAAAACGATCCGAAAAAGATCCGAAGTCGTCCAGACAAATCCTGCTGCGATAGACCAGAGTTTTCCATTTCGCTGGCGCAAACGTTTGTCCTCTCCTACCTTTCATTTCCTGGATGAATATTTCCGAGCTGGCAAAAGAACTGGGATTCTCCGTAAGCACCGTGTCACGAGTGCTGAGCGGAAATGCTGAGAAATATCGCATCAGCCGGAAAACCGTCGAGAAAGTCCAGGAGGCAGCGGAAGCCTTTCAGGTCACCCCGGACCCGATCGGAGCAGGACTACGGCGGGGGAAAATGGGGATTGTCGGGCTTCTCGTTCCCGACATCACGAACCCGTTTTTTTCCCAACTTGCCCGGGCCATCGAACTCAAGCTTCGCAGTTCCGGTGTGGCCGTCCAACTTTGCAACTCGGCCGAAGATTCCAGCACCGAGATTTCCCTACTCGGAAAAATGCTTACCCGCCGACTCGACGGAATGATCATTGCACCCGTCGGAACGGAATCCGAAGCGCTCCGCTCCATGATACAGGACTCCAGCATGCCCATCGTATTGGTAGACCGCCCTCTTCCGGGAACCAAGGCCCCCTCTGTTTCACTGGAAAATCGGAATGCAGGCCGGCTCGCGGCTCAGCAGTTGCTCGCGGCCGGTCACACTCTCATCGGATGTCTGCGGGGCGCACCCGGGTCGGAATCCGACAGGGAGCGCTTCGAAGGGACTCGGGATGCGCTGCGAGCTGCAGGAATCGATCCCGAATCGCTCGTGGTCGCCGGCAGCGGATACTCGCGGGAGGAAAGCCTTTCCGCATCCGCGTTAATCCTCAGGAGGCCTGATCGACCGACCGGAATTGTAACCTTGAGCGGACAGGGAATTCTCGGAGCTCTCGAAACTGCCCGGGAACTCAAGCTCACCATTCCAGATCAGCTCTCCATCGTTGCCTTCGACGAGCAACCCTGGTCTCCGTTGATCGAACCACCCATCACCACGATCGCTCAACCGGTCGATCAAATGGCAAACCGCGTCGTTGAACTACTGAATCGCAACATGCAGAAAAGCAGCAAGGACGAAAATAGTGATCGCGAAACAAACGAATCCTACTTTTTTGACGCTTTATTGATGGAAAGATCATCTGTAGGTAGTCCTTCCTGATCCGCACAATCCCTTGTTTTTCTGTTCGATTTCACAACAATTCTCTCTACCTTTAGCGACACATGACAAAGACAACCCTCATCGTATCTCATCTCGTCACTCTCGCCGTTGGAATCGGTATCAGCTATGTGGCCCTTCCCTCGATGAAGAGCAACTCTGGTTCCGGAAGCAAGGGAGGAGCGGAATCCGTCACCACCCTCTCCGGTCAGCCAAGCGGAGTCAAAGGAGGCGTAAAAGCAGCCAACATGAGCGCGATCAGCCTGGAGCAATCCGGCTACCAGCGGGGCTACGAAGACCCTATGGGCGCACTTGCCGCTGCGAAGGACATTCCCGGTCGTGACAACCGTCTGATCTATACCGAATCCGTCTACACTGCCTGGGGTGAAAAAGACGGAGTTTCCGCAGCCCAGTGGGCGAATGACAATCTGAAAGGCATCGAGAAAAGCGACGCGCTTTACAACATCGCCGATGGATGGGCGGAAGTAGATCCGGAAGGTGCTGCAAAGTGGTTTGATGAAAACACCAGCGGCATCAATCGCGAAGATGCAATTTACGAAATTCTCGAAGCATGGGGAAGAAAAAGCCCCGAGCAGGCTCTTGTCTGGGCGGAAGATCTCGATGACTACACCCGCTCGGGAGTCATGGACGCACTCGCCGAAGGCTGGGCCGCCAATGATCCGGAAGGTGCCGCCAAAGCAGTTGATGGACTTCTCGAATATGACTTCGGCGACGAATTTGCCATGAATGTAGCCGGTCAGTGGGCCAGCACCGATCCCGCCGCCGCCGCAAGCTGGGCCGGGACTCTCGAAAATGCAGATGCAAGATCCATTGCTTTTCTCGAGGTAGGAACAGAATGGGCGTTGGTTGAGCCTGACAAGGCCACCGCGTGGATCGATTCACTCGGCTCGGAGGAGGACAAGCTGTATGCCTCCCTCGGCGTGGCCCTCGGATGGTCGGAACACGATCCGGGAAACTCTCTCCAGTGGGCTGTCTCCAATGTTGAAAACCCGAATACCCGCCAGCGTATCATTGAGGATGTCATGCTCGACTGGTCCAGCAATGACCCCAGCTCCGCTGCCGAATGGCTCAACGCTCAACCCGGCGGCCCGCAGAATGACGAAATTCTCTCCACCTTCAGCAGCGCGATTATCGACATCGACCCACAATCCGCTGTGACCTGGGCCTCAACCATTTCCGACGAAGCGAAGCGGAGCGAGAATGTCTCCATGTTGCTGGAGGAATGGATCGCCATGGACGGAAAGCGCGCGAGGAGGTGGGTCGACAATTCGGGTCTTGATGCCGACACCAAGGCGCGCTTCGGCTCGCAGTAGAATTCCGCTGCACCAATCCCGCTCGGGGCACTCTTCAACAGGGTTGAGTCAGCGACCTGACCCTGTTGATTCTAGAATCCTCCTACCGTCTGAAAGGTGAACCCCTTTAGATAGTGGGTTTCCGGAAGGGTCGCGATGACAGGGTGATCGGACCGCTGCGAATGTCGATCCAGTAACCGCAAAGTTCGTTTCGCATCAACGGAAGCGTCACAAACCATATCGTAGAATTCCTTTTCACTGATGTGGTGGCTGCAACTGTAGGTCGACAGAATCCCGTCTTTCTCCAGCAGTTTCAGGGCACGGAGGTGAATCTCTTTGTATCCACGCATTGCGCTGCTCACCGTCTTCCGGTTTTTTGTGAAGGAGGGCGGGTCAAGAATGATGAGGTCGAACTTCCGCCCCTCGGTGTCCGCGTTTTTCAGAAAATCGAAAACATTGGATTCGACGGCTTCGATCGAGAGTTCGTTTTTCTCCGCGTTGATCCGCGTCGACTCCACCGCCGCAGCACTGATATCGACGGCCACAACCGAAGCAGCCCCCTGTTTTGCGGCATGAAGCGCAAAGCCCCCCTGGTTGCAGAAACAATCGAGAACCGCCTTCCCTTCTGACCGGCGGCCCACCGCGGCATAGTTGTCGAGTTGATCGAGATAAATTCCGGTCTTCTGTCCTTCGAGGAGGTCGACATCCTGGCGAATCCCTGCGACTTCGATCTCAAAGGGCCCGCCCCAGCTTCCTTCGAGAACACCGGTGACCAGCTCCATTCCCTCTGCCTTACGAATCGGTGAATCGTTTCGCTCGATCACGACGATCTCGCCGAACAACCGCTTCAGGGAATCGACAATCAAATTCTTTCGACGATCCATCGCCAGGGTGAGCGTCTGCAACACAAAATGCTGCCCATAGCGGTCAATCACGACACCGGGAAGACCATCGGCCTCGCTCCAAACGAGTCGGTAGAGATCATTGGAAAATCCCAGACCTTCGCGGAATCGAAGGGCCCGCTGAATGCGTCGATCAAAGAAATCAGCATCGAGTTCCTGCTTTCGCCGGGAAATTCGTCTCGCCACGATTTGCGATTCCGGGTTGTAGATTGCCGTACCGAGAGGCCGGTCCTTGAAATCCTTCAAGGTGACCAGTTCCCCTGCTTCCGGTTCCCCGAAAATTTTCTGCACCTCGCTGGAATAGACCCAGTCGTGGCCGTGGAAAATTCGGGAGCGGGGTTTAATGACGAGTCCTGGCATGGCGCGAAGTCTCGCCCACGAATCAGCAAAGGTCAAAGCCGTCCGGGGAGGGAAACCGGAGCCCCTACGTCGCAAAAATACCCTTTTGGACAGAAACCCGTCCCCAATTCGCGTACCCTGACTCCGCCCCCTGTTTGGCTACCTTTCCTCACCGTGCCGAAACGTTTTTCCGCTTCTTTAACGCCTCTTCTCGCAGTCTGTTTCTGCGTGACGTTTTCGCATGGCCTCGCGATCGATCTGGAACATCATCCGGGCAAGGCGATCTACCAGAAAATGTGCCTCGATTGCCACGGCGAGAGAGGAAAAGGAGTTAAGGACAAAGCAGACGACCCTCTCGAAGGGGATCGCACCCTGGAGTCCCTCGCGAGCCGGATCGAGCGAACCATGCCCGAGGATGAAGAGCACCTCTGCGTCGATGAAGAAGCTCATTCCGTCGCCGAGTATATCTACCACGCTTTCTATTCGGAGGAGGCGAGAGCGAGGCTGACTCCGGCGCGCATCGAACTGAGCCGTTTGACAGTCCCCCAGTATCGCAATTCGGTGGCCGATCTCATTCTCGGTTTCCGGGGGGAAATTGGGCCCGCAAACGAGAAAGGCCTCAAAGCCTTATACTACGGAGCGCGCGGGTTCAACGAACGAAAGGAATTTCGCGAACAGAAAAAGCCGGATCGATATGAGAGAGTCGATCCACAGATCCGTTTGGATTTTGGCGACAAAGCCCCTCCCCACGAGGAAGCGACGGAATTCGGCACCGAGGAGTTTTCGATTCGCTGGGAAGGCGCCCTCTTCGCTCCCGAGACCGGCGTCTATGAGTTTGTCATTCGAACCCGTAACGGCGCCACGCTCTGGGTAAACGAAAACCAACACAACGAAGGGGGGCAAAAAACGATTGATGCGTGGGTCGCACCGGACAACGAAATCCGCGAGGAAACCGGAAAGATCTTCCTCGTGGGCGGACGCCCCTACCCCATCCGACTCGAGTTTTTCACCTACAAGGAGAAGAAGGCCTACATCGAGCTGCTCTGGAAATCGCCCCATGGAGTTCTCGAAACCATTCCGACCCGCAGTCTTTCTCAACACTGGATCCACGAATCCTGCCTTGTCGATGTCCCCTTCCCTGCCGACGACCGGAGTGTCGGATACGAACGCGGCACTTCTGTATCCAAGGCCTGGTTTGATTCGGTAACGGCCGGAGCGGCTCAAGCTGCGGACTATGCCGTCAGTCATATTGACGAGCTGGCAAAAACCAAAAAGGACGATCCGGAACGGGCCAAAAAGATCGGAGCCTTCGGAGTGCAATTTGTGGAACGCGCTTTTCGTCGCCCCCTCAAAGAAGCAGAGCGGATCGAATTTGTTGACCAGCATTACCAGGAGGCAAAGAACCTCGAGCAAGCCGTCAAAAGGCTCGTTCTTTTCACCCTCACATCGCCCCGGTTTCTCTATCCCGAATTGAACCAGCCGAAAAAGCCGGATCAATGGACGATTGCAGCGAGACTCGCACTCAATCTCTGGGATTCCGTGCCGAATCAGAAACTCATCAATCAGGTGGAAGCAGGCGGCCTCGGAGAACCCAAAAAGCTGGCTCAACACGCCAACAATGTCGTCTGGGACTGGCGCACCCGATCAAAGATGCTCGGTTTCTTCCACCACTGGCTGGAGCTCGAACGGGCCGAAGATCTTTCCAAGGATGAATCCGTCTACCCGGAATTCTCCGATGCGGTGCAGTCCGATCTGCGAACCTCCCTGAACCTCTTTCTCGACGACGCGGTCTGGGGAGAAGGCTCCGGCTACCGGCAGCTCCTTCTCGCCGATTACCTGTTTCTCAACGAACGCCTAGGCAAGCTCTACGGCCACGACGTCAAAGGCGGCTTCCAGAAAGTGAAGCTCGATCCGAAACGCCGTTCCGGAATCGTGACCCATCCCTTTCTCCTTTCCTCCCTCGCCTATCACAACAACACCTCGCCCATCCATCGCGGGGTTTTCCTGACGAGAAACCTTGTCGGCATGACCCTGAAATCCCCGCCGATGGCAAACGAGTTCAAAGAGGGAAAGTTTGATCCCTCCCTCACCATGCGCGAGAAAGTAACCGAAATGACCCGGGCGAAAGCCTGTATGGGATGCCACATCACCATCAACCCGCTCGGCTTCAGCCTCGAAAACTACGACGGAATCGGAAGGTGGAGAACCAAAGACCGGAACAAGCCTGTTGATCCCACCGGTGACTTGAAAACAGAAGACGGCAGCACGATCCACCTGACGGGTGCCCGCGATGTCGCGGAATTCGCCGCCGAAACGCCCTCCGCTCACCGGGCTTTTCTCCAGCAGCTCTTCCATCACCTCGTCAAGCAACCCGTCCGGGCCTACGGTGACGAAAAGATGGATGAATTGTATGAACAATTCCGCAACGGAGGTTTCTATATTCCGGAGTTGATGAAACAGATTGCGATCACATCCGCCACCGCCGAATCTCCGACTCCCCTTCCCGTCGTATCCATGCAAACGAAGCCGGTTGCGAAACCGCTTCCGCAGGCGTTTCCTGCGGTCGCGACACCCATTCCCACCGCTCTCCCCATCCATGAAAACTGATCTGACCAACCGACGCCAGTTCCTGAAGCATCTCGGAGTTTCCTCCGCGGCACTTCCTTTTCTTACCGGACTTCCCGGCTTGCAGGCCGCACAGGGAGCGGGGAAAAAGCGTCTCATCATTATGTTTTCCCCGAACGGAACCATCCCCTGGGAGTTCTGGCCGGATCAGGAAGGCTCCGACTTTCAGCTCAAGCGAATCCTGAAGCCATTGGAGCCGTTCCGCGATCAGATGCTGTCGGTTCGCGGGATCAACAACAAGATCGGGGGAGACGGCGACCGCCACATGCGCGGTATGAGCTGCCTCCTCACGGGGAAGGAACTCTTCCCGGGCAATATCCAGGGTGGCTCCGATACCCCGGCGGGTTGGGCCAGCGGAATCTCGATCGACCAGGAGTTGAAAAACTTTCTGCAAGGTCGTGATGACACACGCACTCGCTTTGGTTCCCTCGAATTCGGAGTCGCAGTTCCGAATCGCGCCGACCCCTGGACACGCATGTCCTACTCCGGCCCCAACAAGCCGGTCGCTCCGATTGACGATCCCGAGCAGATGCTTACGAAGCTCTATGGCCAAATGAAGGACAAGGAGAGCTTTGTCAGTATTCTCGACGACGTTCGCGAAGACCTCTCGAGAGTCTCTAAAAACCTCGGCAAAGAGGACCTCGCACGTCTCGAAGAACACATGACCCTCGTCCGGGAAATGGAGGTCGAGTTGCAGCGCGACGACTCGGACAAGGAACTCAATCATCCTGTTCCTGACATCGATCCCGACATCGAACTGGTCAATGACAACACCCCGAAGATCAGCCGCATGCAGATTGATCTGCTCGTGAACTCCATGGCCAACGACATGACCCGCGTCGCGACCCTGCAATTCATGCGTTCGGTGGGTCAGGCAAGAATGAACTGGCTCGGCATCAAGGACGGTCACCACAGTCTTTCTCACGAACCGGACAAGAACGAGGGAGCCGTCGAAAATCTGATCAAGATCAATGAGTGGTTTGCCGGGGAACTCGCCTATCTGACCAAGCGCCTCGCTGAAACTCCCGAGCCGGGAAGCGACGGCAGTATGTTAGACAACACTCTCGTTGTCTGGTTGAACGAACTTGGAAAAGGAAACAGCCACACCCTCGATGACATTCCCTTCGTCCTCCTCGGAGGCAAAGCTCACGGACTCAAGACGGGGCGCAGCATGAAAGTCGACAAAGTCTCGCACAACCGCCTTTGGCTCTCCGTCGCCCAGTCGATGGGACATAATCTGCAAACCTTCGGGAACGAAAAATACTGCCAAGGCGGAGCCCTCGCCCTTTCGTAAGTTTTTCGATCCCGCCCCGAAAGCCTCACGGCTTCCGCTACACGCCCTACCTCCGCAGAACCCGTAGCGGAAAACGTAAGTTTTTCGACCCCGCGCAGCCCATCCGCCCCGAAAGCCTCACGGCTTCCGCCCCGAAATCACCGATTCAGAATCCAATACCCGGCATTCAGATAGCTGGCATACCCCACCCAGATTGCGTAGGGAATCAAAAGCCGCCCGGCGAGGCGGTCCTGCCGACGAAACAAAACGAGGGTCACAACAATCGTCACTAACATCGCGATGATGATGACGAGAGCGGCCCCGAGGCGGTGAGCCCCGAAGTAAACCGGAGTCCACAGCAGGTTCAGAATCATCTGAACGAAAAACCAGATCAACGCGGTCCGTTTCTCCGGGCCCGGCTCGACGCGATGCCAGAACAGCGCGAGGGAAAGCCCGATCATGGCATACAAAATCGTCCAGACTGGACCGAAAACCCAGTTCGGTGGAACACCGGGGGGCTTCTTCAATCCCGCATACCAATCCTGCAGCGAAGCCGTCGTGACAATCGCACCGAGACCGCCCAGCAAATTGATCACGAACACACAGATCAGAACTTTCAGCCAAAGTTTCATATTCAACCCTACAACGGGAAAGCCGGATCCGTCGAACTTTTCGAGTGAAGCTTTTCTCACCTCTCGTAGAATGAGGCTATGACTCTGACCGAGTTAGGATGGAATACTGAACTGGCGAAGGATTTCGCCCCTTATGAAAAGAAGGGGTGGAAACCGGCGCGGCTGATTCGTGACAACAAGATCACCTACGGGGCCTTGCTCGAGGGAGGCAAGGAATACGAGGTCATCATGAGCGGCAAAGTCTACCACGATGCCGAATGCGACGCCGAGCTCCCCGCTGTGGGAGACTGGGTTGCCCTCGAAATCGGAACGGGAGACCTCGATACCATCATTCGCGCCCGCCTTCCCCGGCAAACCTGCTTCTCCCGGAAGGCGCCGGGAAAGAGCAGCGAGGAACAGGTCATCGCCGCCAACGTCGACATCGTCTGTATCGTGACGGACGCGGGAACGGATTTCAATTTGCGGAGGATGGAGCGCTATTTCACTCTCATCAGCCGAAGTCGCGCGAAAGCGCTTGTGTTAGTCAACAAGGCCGACCTTTTTCCAAAAGAGCAAAATGAAGAGGCCGCAGCCGCCATTCGCGCACTCTCTCCGGATGCCGAGGTCATTGTAACCAGTGCGATCGACGGTCAAAACGTCGCCGTGATTGAGAAAAGCCTCGAGCCCGGCGTCTCCATCACCTTCGTTGGCTCCAGCGGTGTTGGAAAGTCCTCCCTGATCAACGCGCTTCTCGGAGAGGAGTGGCAGGAGGAAGGCGAGGTCAACGAAGTCACCGGAAAAGGCCGCCACACGACCACCGCCCGCGAACTCGTTGTCCTTCCCGAAGGTGGAATCCTGATCGACAACCCCGGCATTCGCGAGGTTCAGATGTGGACCGACGAAACGACTTTGCGGGAAAAATTCACCGACATTGAAGAGCTGGCGGCACGCTGCAAGTTTCATGACTGCAAACATGGCTCCGACGCCGGTTGCGCGATCCGCGAAGCCGTCGAATCCGGCTCGCTCGATCCGGAACGCTATGAGGGCTACCTCAAGCTCGACGAAGAGATCGAAGAATTGAATCGCCGCCTCAAGAAACGAAAGATGACGATTGAGCGACGAAACAAGCGCGATCACCGGATCAAAGCTCGAAACCTCGCCGACCGGGTAGACTACGAGAGGCACCTCAAACCCCGTGCCGACACCTCCTTTTCCCATTTTGATGAAGATTAAGACCGCCCGATTTGCGATTAGTTGCACCGATGTGAACGACTGCCCGGCCGCTGAACTCCCCGAGTTTGCGTTCATTGGCCGCTCCAACGTCGGCAAATCCTCCCTTCTCAATACCCTCTGCAATCAAAAGGCACTCGCCCGCGTTTCCGGAAAGCCGGGCCACACCCAGACGATCAACTTCTTCGTCGTAAACGAAGACTGGTGCCTTGTCGATCTTCCCGGTTACGGCTACGCGAAGGCCCCCAAGTCGGAGCGGCATCGCTTCGGTGACTTTGTTGCCGACTACCTCGAATTTCGCGAGGGACTTACCCACGTCTTTGTCCTGATCGATTCCCGACTCGAACCCCAGCGAATCGACATCGACTTCGTAACCTGGCTCGTGGAACAAGGGGTTCCCTTTTCACTGGTTTTCACGAAGAGTGATAAGGTCAAACCGGGCCGTTCCAAAGCCAACCGTGATCTCTTCCTCGAAGCCCTCTCCGAATACATCGAAGGCCAGCCGCCCACCTTTATCACCTCTGCCAAAACCGGTGACGGAAGACTCGATGTGCTCCGGTCGATCGGCGAGATGGTCAGAGGCAGTTAAGCCACGACTCACTTCATCCGCGCCCGAATTTCCGGGGCGAAGATTTGCAGGCGCAGATCGAAATCTTTTTCATAGATTTCTTCCGAGGTGATCGCATCAGGACATTGGCGGCATTCGCAGGAAGTCTGCTCCGCCCAGATCGCGGAAGCCCTTTCGTGGTAACGATCCAGCTTATCGAGATCCTTGGCGGGAGGAGCTCCGAGCATTCTTGTCAGCCTTGTCTCCAATCCCTGAAAGTGAATGAGACGGCGGGAGAGGGACCCGGCCAGCAACCACCCCGGAGCGAGAAGAGACGTAAAGTGCTCGTTGGCATCAGAAAGAGACTCCTCATAACCTGACTCTGAGGCTCCCAACAGGCGGCCGACCCTCTCCGCCACGGAGAGAATTTTTGCAACTGTCCCGCATGTTTGGCTCGCACGCTCAAACAGATTCTCCCCGGCCAATACGACCGCGGGGTCCCACTCCAACTTCGTGAGAGGGGTTCCCAGCAAACCCAGACAAACACGCCGAATCAGATCTTCGCGATTCCTACCCGGTTCGGGTCCGAGATTCGAGAGAAGCCAGGCCTCTTCCGCCGACAGAAACTGCATCGACCCGCCCGAAGGTTTGGCCTTGGGCTGCGAAGTCGGTGGGGCCTGTCTTTTTGGAGGAGCCTTTGCCTCCCCGAAAGCAGCAGCGAGAGATCCAAAGCCTTTCTCCGCCGACCCTGATTTCGATACCGGGGACGATCGCTGCGGAGCGGCACGCTGCGGAACGGACTTACGGCCGGCTCCCGAGAATACGCTCTCCTTCAGACGCGTCACCTTCCCCGCCTCCTCCTCGACGAAGAGCCTCGCGACACCAAGTCGATGCTGGGCCTCCGCGCACCTCACCGAAGGAAACAATTTCATGCCGACTCCGTGCCCTCCGCCATCATAGAGGCGGGGGTAGCCAACGGTGTGCCGATCCAGTTCCACTTCCGCCGGGAGGTCTCCGAAATTCCAACTGCCCAATCCGGACCGCTCGAACTTGCCACTCGCGACGGTAGCGAAACGATCCTTGACCCGACCGGCGAGGGAACGCTGCAGATCGGCGAGGTCTTTCCCCTCCCCGACCTTCTTCTGCTTGTCATCCAAAACCAGGAACCGCATCTGCAGGTACCCGGGAAGTCGTTCCAAATCGAAAGAGTCTTCAGAAATATCCAGTCCGTAGCCCTCGTGCAGAAAATCGATCAATCCCTCCAACAACCCACAATGAGGTTCGTATCCCTCCCACGCCGAAACAAACTCCTCAACCACTTCGCGATTGGACGGAAGGAGCGTTCTCGTTTCCTTGCGAAGACATCGCAGAAGAGCAGACGTCTTTTCATCGAGCCATCCCGCCACCAACCACTCCCCAAACCATTCCGGAAGATGAGGCAACTCGCCGAGGGGAATCAGCGCAGAGATCCCGTCCCCCGGATCGGCGGGACAGTGCAGGTATTCAATCCGGAAAACGCTCTCTCCATCCGGCGAAAAAATCACGTCGGGATAGTCCTCCACCCGGATGGGCTCCAGTTGCGGCAACAGGCAATCCTCGAGCGAGAAATCGATCACTCCCTCCTCCTGCTGCGCGACCCACTTTTCAAAATCCTTTTGCGTGCAAATCGAAGCCGGCAGTCTCTCCTCATAGAACGAAACAACGGCCTCGGGATGAACGAGACCTCCGAGTCGGCGCATCTTGTGCTCCAGTCGTTCTGCAGCGGCGAGCGTGTCCCGATTGTTTTTCAAACAGGAAATGGGTGCCCGCGTATTCTGGTTCACCAACGCTTCTAACAAAAACACCTCCCGCGCGACAGCGCGGTCAATTCGCCCATAGTGAATGGGACGTTTATCGACAACGGGGAGACCAAAAGCAACGATTCGCTCATCGCCATAGACGGCCCCCTGCTCCTTCACCCAGTGAGGATTGCTGTAGCGAAAGCGACAGAGGTGAGGCGCCACCTTTTCAAACCATCCCGGATCGAACATCGCCGCATTGCGGGCGTAAAGCTTCGCCGTCTCCACCATCTCGAAAGACATGACCCAGGCGGGTGCACTACCGAAAATTCCCGAGCCCGGGAAGAGAAAGAAGACCGAGTTGCGCGCCCCTTTATATCCCATTTTCTTTCCCTGATGCATCCCGACCTGGGAAGGGATGGATGCGAGAATGGCACGGTGCAACGGTTCGGAGTAGGTGTCCTGAGGGTCGGTCAGTTTCTTCCTGGGATCCGGCAACGTCCACTTCATCTGCCGAAGGGTATCCCGCAGTTCCCGATGAAGGTTCCGCCACTCCTGCACCCGGCGGAAGTTGAGAAAGTTTTTCTGACAAAAACGCCGCAACTGGTTGTTCGATTTTCCACGACACTCTTCGATCGCATGCCACCAGCGTAGCCACCCGGTAAAGTCGGACCGCTTGTCACGAAACTGTCCGTGAGCGCTGTCGGCCGCCTCCTGTTTTTCACGGGGGCGCTCCCGCGGATCCTGCACCGCCAGGGCGCTGGCGATAATCAGACCTTCCGCGAGGCAGCCTTCCTCCTCCGCCCCGACCAGAACCCGGCCAATACGCGGATCGAGAGGAAGCCGGGCCAGCGTGTGCCCAATCCCTGTCATTTCGACATGTCGTCCTTTCTTGCGAACGGCATTCAGTTCTTCGAGCACGCGGTAGGCCTGGGAAACCCGCTTCGGCTGGGGCGGATCAACAAAAGGAAATTCCAGAGGATCCCCGAGACCGAGGTGTTCCATCTGCAATACGACGCCGGCAAGATTCGATCGAAGAATCTCCGGATCGGTAAATTCGGCCCGCTCTTCGAAATCCTCTTCGGAGTAGAGACGGACGCAAATACCTTCACTGACACGCCCACAACGCCCCCGGCGCTGGCGCGCGCTCGCCTGCGAAATGGGTTCAATCTGGAGGCGTTGAATTCCGGACCCGGGATCATGACGACTGACACGGGCAATCCCGGAATCGATCACAAATCGAATCCCCGGAATGGTGAGCGAAGTCTCAGCTACATTGGTCGCAAGAATAATTCTCCGCTTGTGGGAAATCGGTTTAAAAACCGCCTGCTGCTCCTTTCCCGCCTGCCTCGCAAAGAGCGGAACCACCATCGTGTCCCGGTATTTCCTCCCTTCGAGCAAATCTGCGGCGTCTCGAATTTCGCGCTCTCCGGGAAGGAAAACGAGAGTATCTCCAAGCGGGTCATACTCTTCGAGATCTTCCACCGCTCTCGCAATCTGCTCGGAGAGCGGCTCCCGTTCATGCAGCGGCTCCTGATACTGATCCTCCACCGGAAAGGTTCGTCCTTCCACCTCGATGACCGGAGCATCCCGGAAGAACTCGGAAAAAGAACCCGCATCGAGGGTGGCCGAGGAAATGATCACTTTTAAATCATCCCGCTTTTCGAGGGTCCGGTGAAGGTATCCGAGAATGAAGTCGATATTCAGGGATCTCTCGTGAGCCTCATCGATGATCAGCGTGTCGTACTGCCAGAGCATCGGATCATTTCTCGTCTCGGCGAGAAGGACACCGTCCGTCATGAATTTCACCGAAGTCTTTTTCTTGTCGGTCCGGTCTTCGAAGCGGATCTGATAGCCCACCTCCGCGCCGAGCGGCACCTGGAGTTCCTCGGCGACCCGTTTCGCGACGGAGGTCGCGGCAATTCGCCTCGGCTGGGTGCAACCGATCCGTTTCCCTTTCGAACCGCGATTGGCGAGCAAGGCAATCTTGGGAAGCTGGGTTGTCTTTCCGGATCCCGTATCACCGCACACAATGATGACAGGATGGTCCATCAGCGCACGGCCGATGTCCTCCCTCCGCCGCGAAACCGGCAGTTCGTCTGCAAACGAAATCTTCACCTGTGATCGATCCATCCGATGGGCGATTTTTGCAAGCCGTGCTTGCGGTTGGTGTAGCCCTGTCAGACAATTGTCGCCATGCTGACTGTGGAGAAACTGAAATATACGATCTGGGCTGCCAATTCGGAGCGTGCCGCTGCTTTTTATCGTTATGCATTTGGAGCGGAGATCGTGAAGCAAAACCCGCACATCACGGAGCTCGAGATCGCAGGCGGAATCATTTCTATCCACGGCGGCGGCGAGGGAAAGAAGACCTGGACCGGAATCACCCTGCAAGTGCCCGATGTCATCGAAGGGGCAGAGGTCGTCCGGAAGGCGGGAGGCCAATGCCCGAAGGAACCGCAGCCGGAAGACGGGGAACCACCCCACCTCGCCATGTGCATCGACACAGAGGGGAATGAATTCATGCTGACCCGGGATCGAAGCAAGGACGCCTGAAATGGAAGCGATCGGCGAAAACATCTGGCTGCAGAAGCACTCGTTTTCGACTTTCGGGATGCAAATGGGCCGGAACGTGGTCCCGATCCGGCTTTCCTCCGGAAAGCTCATCATTCACTCCACGGCCCCCTTCTCGGAAGAAGAGGCGGAAGAGATCCGAACAATCGGCGAGCCCGGCTGGATTCTCGACCCGACCAACTTTCACGATACCTACGCCGTTCGGGGAGCGGCCGCCTTTCCGGAAATCCCCTTTCTCGCCCCGGAAGGATTTCCGGCCGCACGGAAGGCGAAGGCGCAGTCCCTTGCCATCACTCCCGCAGAATGGGACGGGGAAATCGATGTCATCCCGATCCTCGGGATGCCGATGACCAACGAACATGTCTTTTTCCACCCCGACTCAAAGACGCTCATTGTGGCCGACCTGCTCTTCAATCTGCCGTCCGACCTCGACGGATTTACGAGAACGAGCGTGAAGCTGATCAGTGGGATTCGCGAGTATCCCGGCAACAGCCGCATGTTCCGATTGATGATCCGTGATCGAGAGGCATTTGAAGCCTCCCTTCAGCAAATCCTGTCCCTGGATTTCTCCCGGGTGATCGTCGGCCACGGTCTCCCCGTGGAAACCGAGGCAAAAACCCGGATGCGGAAAATCTTCGCTAATTTTGGTTACGCAGTCTGAACGTTTCTTTTCTTTCGGAATCCTAAGAGCAGGAGAAGAAAAAGCATCAAGCCTACCGGACCGAAAAGAAAGGTCAGGACCATTGGGATCAGGATCCAATAGTGCTCAATCCCCTCCTCTTTTGCCTTCATTAGAATCCAGCAACCGACAAAGAAATCGAATGCCAGGTAATGGATCCATCCCCCAACGACAGCCCAGGGACTGGTGAACAGGGCCATCACCCCGGACAGCGTGCGATAACCGGCCCCTTCCACCGGGTCGCCCGAGGTAAGTGCGACGAGGTAGAACAAAGCGAGAGCCGCCGGAAGCCCGAAGCGCAATGCCGTGAAAATCCGGGGAGTCCATCGCGCGGCGACGAGCAAATAGATCCAGGCAAAGAAGGCGATGGAATTGACGATACTGAACACGGTTTCCGGAGTCATTCTCCAGTGATAGCGACGAAACTCCTCGACTTCCAGACTGAAAAGACACACCGTCCCCCGCATTCATTTTGCAACTGATCGCTCCCACCGTCGTTTCTTCCATCATGCCGATCTTCGCCATCTCTATTTTTCTGAGCGCTTTTCTCCTTTTTCAGGTGCAGCCAGTGATTGCCCGTTACATCCTGCCCTGGTACGGGGGAAGTCCGGCCGTCTGGACAACTTGTCTCCTGTTCTTTCAAATTGGCCTTCTCGGCGGCTATGCCTATGCCCATGCTCTGGTTTCGTGGTGCCGGAAACATCCTCCGCTCCAATATGGGATTCATCTCGGATTGCTGGTGCTGGCTCTGTTTCTATTGCCGATCACCCCGGATGACTCGCTGAAGCCAACCGGCGACGAGGCGAGCCCGGTGAAGGGAATCATTCTCCTTCTCTCGACTACGGTTGGCTTTCCCTATCTTCTCCTTTCCGCCTCCGGCCCCCTGCTGCAGCACTGGTTCGGTGACGCCTTCCCCGGAAGATCGCCCTATCGGCTCTACTCGATCTCGAATCTGGGATCGATCCTTGGTTTGTTGACCTATCCGTTTCTTTTTGAGCCACTTTTTGCTGTGACCACTCAAACGATGCTCTGGTCGCTGGCCTTCGTGATCTATGCGTTCTGTGCCGGAGCCTGCGGGCTCTCTTTCATGCGCAAAACAAAGGAAAGCGGAATCCACTCTGACCCGGACCCGAATGCGCAACAAGCGGCCCGTCCCTCCCTCTTGGACTGGATCTACTGGGTCACCTTTGCCGCGTGCGGCTCGATGCTGCTTCTCTCGCTCACCAACCAGATGTGCCAGGATGTAGCAGTGGTACCGTTCCTGTGGGTGATTCCGCTCTGCCTCTATCTGCTGACCTTCGTTATCGCATTCGATCACGAACGTTGGTACAAGCGCATCGTTGCGATGCCCCTGGCTGGAATGGCGGTGGCTGCGGTCGTTTATTTGATCAATCAGCAATTCGCGACCGGGGAAATGCATCTTGGCTGGCAGCTGGTAATTTTTCTCTCCGCGATCTTTTCCGGCTGCCTGGTCTGTCACGGCGAGGTCGTCCGCATCAAACCTGCGACGCGTTATCTCACAGGATTCTACCTCGCGATTTCTCTCGGGGGCGCTCTCGGGGGAATATTTGTAAGTGTCGTCTCTCCTCTTCTTTTCCAGGGATACTGGGAACTCCATGTCGCCCTGGTTCTTCTTACGGTCCTCAGCTCCGCCACACTGTTTCAGCATAGAAAACGCCCCGGCACGAAATCGTTTCTTCTCACCTGGGCTCCCGTCAGCCTGATTGCGCTCGGTTCGCTGGTCTACTTCCTCCACCAACAGATTGAAACGACGAAGTCGGGCAGCCTTGCCGGCACCCGGGGCTTCTATGGAGTTCTGCGCATCTACGAGGAAAACATCCTGACTGAAGACTACTACCGGGCCCTCTATCATGGCCGCATCAGCCATGGTCGACAGTACATGGATGACCAGTTCCGTGAACTCGCCACGACCTACTACAGTCTCGAAAGTGGAATCGGAGCGGCCGTCGAAAATCATCCCTCTCGGGATGGGGCATTGCGAAAGCCGCTGCATGTAGGAGTGGTTGGCCTGGGCGTAGGAACACTGGCCACCTATGCCAAACCGGCAGACCGGATTCGATTCTATGAAATCAATCCTCAGGTCGAAACGATGGCCCGGGAGCACTTCACCTATCTCGAAGATTGCCGGGGGGGCGAGAAAGTCGTTATCGGCGATGCCCGGATTTCGCTGGAAAGGGAACTGGCGGAAACCGGTTCCCAGGAATTCGACATTCTTGTCGTCGACGCCTTTTCGGGAGATTCCATTCCGATTCACCTGATGACCAAAGAAGCCTTCGAGCTCTACTTTCAACATCTCAAACCCGACGGAATCCTCGCGGTACACATCAGCAACCTCCACCTCGATCTGAGCCATCCGGTTCGAACGATTTCCGAAGAATTGGGCTACAAGCCCCTCTCGGTGGAGCACACCCCGGACGATGACAACTACCACAGTTACTACTCCCACTGGGTCCTGATCTCTCCCGACCCCGGCCTCGAAAGCCGGCTCGCCCTGACTGGATTCCTTTCGGAATGGTATACCGAAGAGCCCAAAGAAATCCTCTGGACAGACGACTACTGCAACCTGCTCCAGGTCGTCGAATGGTAAGGTCTCGATTCCGGATCAATCCGTTTCGTAGGGCCAGTGCGTTTTCGTCCACAAACCACCGTCGACGTAGATTGTCTGGCCTGTGATGAAATCCGCTTCGTCGCCTGCGAGATGAACGACCATGCGGGCGACATCTTCCGGAACTCCGACCCGGCCCATCGGAGTCAGCGGTGACCAGTCTCCTGCATAATCGGGCGACTCCTCTTTGGTTCTTTCAATTTCGATCGCACCGGGCGCGACACAGTTGACGCGGATCCCGTATTTCCCAAGTTCACACGCACTCACCCGGGTGAGTTGGTCGAGTCCGCCCTTCGACGCGCAGTAGTCAACGAGATTGAGAAAAGGCTGCTTGTTCGCCCCCGAACCGATGTTGATAATCGATCCGCCCTGACCCTGGTCTCTCATGATGCGAGCACCCGCCTGGGTGCAGAGAAAGCTCCCCTTCAGGTTCGTCTTGATCGTCTTGTCCCAGTCCGCTTCGTCAAGATCCAATAGCGAAGCAAAGGTCTGTCGTCCCGCGTTGTTGACGAGACAGTCGAGCCGCCCCAGTTCCGCAACGACGGCGGAAAACATGGCTTCGACGGGCAACTTTTCCCCGACATCCCCCGAAACCGTAAAGCAACGCCGCCCCTTGCTTTCAATCACTTCCTTCGTTTCTTCCGCTCCGGCCGCGTCGCTGTGGTAATTGACCGCCACGTCCCAACCGGCATCAGCCAGACCATAGGCAATTCCCCGACCGACTCCTTTGCTGGCCCCTGTAACAAATGCAACTTTTGAACTCATAACGCTTTCTTCAATTGATGCGGGTCAGCGCTCAAGTCAAAACGAATTCGCGTCGCAAAACAGGTTCAATTCCACTTGCGAGCCCCTCTTTGCGCGATCCGATCCGAAAAATATTTTGCCAAACGCACCCCTTCTCACCGTATTTTCGATTGCCAAATTCCGTGATTTTTTACATAGGATTTTTTCACTTTTTGCTATCCTCCCACCGTGAATCAAATTCAGCTCAAACTCTCCAGCCATGGGCTCCTGTTGGCGACCGCACTTCTCCCCTGTTCCTGGACAGAAGCCAGTGAAGCTCCAACGAAAGAGCTCAGTGCCTTTTTTGAAAAGCACTGCCACGAGTGCCACGATGATCTCACGACCAAAGGCGGCCTCGATCTGTATGCTCTGAGCAGGGACCTGTCGGATCCGGCCACGATCACCCAATGGATTCGTATCTATGATCGAATCACGGACGGGGAAATGCCTCCCCCGGAAAAACCGCAGCCATCCCCCGGGGAAAAGCGAATCTTCGGAGAAACACTCGCGCCTTCTCTTGCTTCCGCCCATGAGAGACAAAAGGGAACCGTCCTCCGTCGTCTCAATCGGAAGGAATACGAAAATACTCTGACCGACATGCTCGGGGTTCGTCTCGACATTGCCGGCTCGCTTCCCGAAGACGGTCGATCCGGCGAGTTTGATACGGTCGGGGAAGCCCTCGGGATTTCGATGATACAGATGCAGGAGTATCTTCGGGCCGCCGACACCGCAATCGATACCGCCATCGCAAAGACAAGCTCTCCGCCGAAAGTGAAAACGATTTCCGCGTCCTACGCGGAGACGAGTGGAGCCGAAAAGTTCATCGGAAAAGCCTGGCTCAAAGCCAAAGACGGGGCCGTCGTATTTTTCCGGGAAATGGGATATCCATCCGGCATGCTTCGCGAAGCCAATTCGAAAGAAGCCGGCTACTATCGCATCCGGGTCACCGGCTACGCCTATCAAAGCGACAAGCCGGTGACATTTTCGGTGGGAAGCACCACCTTCGATCGAGGTGCCGAAAAACCCATTTACGGATACTACTCCCTCCCGCCCGGGAACCCTTCGACCATCGAACTCACCGCCTGGGTGGATCGCAACTACATGATCGAAATCACTCCGAAAGGAATTTTCGATGAAGAGAACAAGATCAAGGACGGAGGGCTGAGTTCCTACCCGGACGAAGGTCTCGCCATTTCAAAAGTGGAACTGGAGGGCCCCATCGTAGCGGAATTTCCGAGCGAAGGACACCAACTGATCTTCGCCGGCTTGAAGCGCACTGAAATCGAACCTTCCGACCCGAAGACAAAAACAAAGTCCTGGTACAAGCCCTCTTTCGAAATTCTTTCAGACGATCCGACGGCTGATGTGGCCCCCGTACTGAAACGATTTGCCACACTCGCCTTCCGCAAGCCGGCCCGGGACGAAGACATCGCTCCCTATCTCATTCTCTTTCAGGGCGAAATGACCAAGGGGGAATCCTTCGAAGAGGCACTCCAAACAGCGCTCTCCGCCATCCTCACCTCTCCCCGGTTTCTATTTCTCCATGAACCGGCGGGCAAACTCGATGACTACGCGGTCGCCTCCCGGCTCTCGTATTTTCTGACACGGACGCTGCCTGACGCCGGCCTTCTCTCCAATGCAGCGGACGGGCGGCTCGCATCGGACGCGAAGACACTTCGGAAACACGTCAATCGACTGATCAACAGCCCTCATTTCGAACGCTTCGTAACTGATTTCACGGATTCCTGGCTCGATCTTCGCAGCATCGATTTCACCGCTCCCGACAGCCAACTGTTCCCCGAGTACGACAGCTACCTGCAGGAATCCATC
The DNA here is from genome assembly GCA_029213265.1 of Verrucomicrobiales bacterium. Lineage (GTDB taxonomy): Bacteria > Verrucomicrobiota > Verrucomicrobiia > Verrucomicrobiales > DEV007 > Arctic95D-9. Next base: position 29,772 of record JARGNG010000020.1, read on the forward strand.
CTCGCCGAAACACGCTCCTACTTTCACGAACTGGTCCGCTCCAACCACGGAATCGAATTCCTCGTGAAGTCCGATTTCTCCATGCTCAACAGCAGGCTTGCCGAGCACTATGGGATCGAAGGCATCACTTCGCCCACGGTCGAGAAGGTTTCGCTCCCCGCCGACAGTGTTCGTGGAGGGTTTCTCTCCCATGCGAGCATTCACAAAGTTTCCGCCAATGGAACTAACACCTCTCCAGTCCTTCGCGGAGTCTGGATCAATGAACGAATCCTCGGCCGGCATCCCGCCCCGCCGCCTCCGGGAATTCCGGGCGTGGAACCCGACATTCGCGGAGCCGGGACTCTTCGCGAACTGCTCGACAAACATCGGGATTCCGAGAGTTGTCAGTCGTGTCATGGAATGATCGATCCTCCCGGCTTCGCTCTCGAGAGCTTCAATCCGATCGGGGGATGGAGAGACCGATTCCGGAGCCTCGGAGAAGGGGAGAAACCGGAGCAGCGGCGAGCCGGCAATGCCTACATCCGGTACAAAATCGGGCCGCCCGTCGACAGCAGCGGACAATTGCAAGGCGGGGAATCGTTTGCGGGGTTTCGTGAATACCGGAATCTCATCGCTCAGGACCGCAAGCAACTCGCCAAGGCTCTTCTGACGAAGTTCCTCACCTTTGGAACCGGTCGCGAAATGGGATTCTCCGATCGCCCCGAAATCAATCGCCTCGTCTCCGAAGCCGCGAAAACGGACTACGGCATTCGCGATCTCATCTCCCTCGCCGTCACCAGCGAAATTTTTCTCCACAAGTAAGGATCCTCTTTCTCCATGAACCTCCCCTACCTCGCTTCGCGAAACGCGCTCAGCCGCCGTCACTTTCTTCAGGGCACCGGCAGCGCCGTTCTGAGTTTACCTTTTCTGGAGGCCATGATCCCGGCCTTCTCGAGAGCGCAGAGCAGTCATTCGCCGAACCGGTTCGTCGCGATGTGCGCCACCCTCGGATTTCATGCCCCCCATTTGTTTCCCAACACGCCGGGAACGAACTACGAGTTGTCTCCCTATCTTGCCAAACTAAAAGACCATCGTGACTCTTTCACGGTGTTCTCCGGCTTGTCTCATCCCGAGCAGCAGGGAAACAACGGCCACGCCTCCGAGATGACCTGGCTGACCTCAGCAAGGCGCCCCGGGCTGGCTGGTTTCAAAAACACCATCTCTCTCGATCAGGTCATCGCCGCCGAACTCGGGGTGGAGACCCGCTACCCCTACCTCGCTCTCTCAACCAGCGGTCGATCCATGTCGTGGACGGCGAACGGAGTCGCCATTCCCGGGGAAACCTCACCCGCAAAGCTTTTCAAGGCACTCTTCATCGACGGCACGGAAGCAGAGGTGGAAGATGAAATGAAGCAGTTCAAGCGCGGGCGCAGCATTCTCGACACGGTTCTGGGAGATGCGAAGCGGCTCGAAAAGAAGCTCGGGGAGCGGGACCGGGAGAAACTCGATGAATACCTGACCTCGGTGCGAGATCTCGAAATTCGACTTCAGGAATCGGAAAACTGGGCTCAACGGCCCAAGCCCAAGGTGGAAGCGGAAGTTCCCAAAGACATTCAGGACAAGCAGGATGCGATCGGCAAGCAGCGTCTCATGAACGACATGATCGTTCTCGCCCTGCAGACGGATTCCACGAGGACGATCACGTTTCAACTGGGAGGCATGAATGCCGTCCCCACCATTCCGGGAGTCAGCACCGACTGGCACAACCTTTCCCATCACGGCAAAGACCAAGAGAAAATCGACGAACTGAAAATCATCGAAGAGGCCGAGTTTTCCGTTTTCGATGAGTTTCTCGGCAAACTCAAACGCATCGAAGAAAGTGGAAAATCCCTTCTCGATCGAACCTCGGTTCTCTACGGATCAAACCTCGGAAATGCGAGCAGCCACAGCTGGCGAAATCTACCCATCATTCTCGCCGGAGGCGGATATGACCACGGTTCCTACATCGCGCACGATGAAAAAAACAATACGCCGCTCGCCAATCTCTTTGTGAGTCTCGCACAGCGTATGGGTGTCGAAACAGACCGATTCGGGAGCAGCACTTCCACCGGGGTGGCAGGATTCAACGGATAAGCGCTCCGCTACTCCGGAACGGCGAAGTCGAAGATAATCTCCTTGTTCGCAGGCTCCAGCTTCTCCACTGCAGCGGGGACTACGCCGGATCCACCGAGCATCACGATAACCAGCTTCTCAAGAGGAGCGGCCGGGGCAATGTCCTGCACTTTGCGACACTTTACGAGACTGAGCTGAACGAGATTCTGCAGCTTCGCGATCGGCTCAATTCCGGTGAGGTTGTCGCAGCCGGTCAAATCGAGCTGTTCCAGTCCACTCGCTTTTTCAATGCCTTCGATCGAAGTCAGCTTCGGGCAATGGGTAAATCCGGCATATTGGGAAATCGTAGCGGGAATGCCTTCCAGCGAGTGGAAATTGACGCAGGCTTCCAGATGAATCTCACGAAGTGCCGTAAGTCCTGCAAACGGTTCGAGGGTTTCCAGTGCAGAATGCCCCCCCATCCGTAAGACCCGCAGAGACTGCAATTCCCCAATCCCGGAAAAATCGGACAGCTCCACATTGCGGATGTCTAGCACGACGAGAGAGCTCAGCCCGGAGATTCCTTCCAGGGAAGTGAGAGAGGTCGCATTGCTGACGTCGAGGTCAGTCAGCAATGAAAGAGCACCGAGTCCGGCAACGCGCTCTACAGCGGCACATCCATCCAGATACAGCTGCTTCAAGTCGGGAACACCACTCACATCAAGAGAAGCCAGATTTCGGCATCGGCTCAGATACAAATTTCGCAGAGACGGGAGCTGAGAAACATCAATCGAATCCAGATCTTCACATCCACTCAGATCCAGCGTCTCCAGTTCGGGAAGATCCCGAATCGCCGTGGTGTCAGCAAGACGGCGGCTGTCCGTGAACACGAGTTCCTGCAAGCCCGGATGGCGGGAAACTCCTTCGGCCGAAACAAGCTTCGGGCAATCAATCGCAATGAGAGACTCCAGTCCGAGCAATTTTTCCACGCCCGCGAAGGATTCCAGATTCGGTGCGCCGGTCAGATCGAGAATGGCTGGCTCCCCTGCTCTCGCGACGACCCCGGCAAAATCAACCAGGTCTACGAGACGCTCGCTCGCACACCCAATGGTCAGCTCCTCCCCCGTGTAGACGACATCGGCTTCGTAGCGATTCTTCAGTTCGTCGATAGCGCTGGCCCGATCCTGCCGCTTCCACATCACGAGGATGGCGATGACGGCGAGAATGGCAAAGGCAAGAATCAAATAGCGGGAGGCATCCTTCATGAGTCAGCAGTGGGTGGAAAATACGGATCCTCCACTCTTCCACTCGGAACGCGTCGTTGGAAACGATTCTTAGACCGACTTAGGGAACCGGAACCCGCTCCAGAATCGTCGCAATGATTTGTTCACTCGTAATTTCTTCGGCTTCCGCTTCGTAACTCAGGAGAAGTCGATGGCGGAGAACATCGTAGACGAGATCCTTTACATCCTGCGGAACGACGTATCCCCTGCCCTGCAGAAAGGCGTTTGCCTTCGCCGCGAGCGTCAGATTGATCGTCCCCCGGGGCGAAGCTCCGGCACGAACCAGTGGACCGAGGGCAGGCTCAATTTCGCCCGAAACCCGGGTCGCATGGATCAGGCTCACAATGTAGTCCTTCACTCCATCGTCGACGTAAACGTAGTTCACCAACTCCCGGCTTGTGATGACGTGCTTCGGATCAACTACCGCTGTGGTCGTTGTTTTCGCAGACGAGGTCGCCATGCGATCCAGGATCAGCCGCTCCTCACTCAGCGTCGGGTAATCGACCAGCACTTTGAAAAGGAAGCGGTCCAGTTGCGCTTCGGGAAGTTGGTAGGTTCCCTCCTGATCAATCGGGTTCTGCGTCGCAAGAACCAGGAAAGGATCGGGCAGTCGGTAGGTCGTGTCGCCAATTGTCACCTGACGCTCCTGCATCGCCTCCAGAAGCGCACTCTGCACTTTCGCCGGCGCCCGGTTGATCTCATCCGCGAGGATGAGGTTGGCAAAAACAGGACCCAGCTTCGGAGAAAACTCGTTAGTCTGTGGATTGAAAATCAATGTTCCGAGCAAGTCAGCGGGAAGGAGGTCCGGAGTGAACTGGATTCTCTGGAACTCGGCCGAGAGAGCACCGGCCAGCGAGTTCACCGTCAGCGTCTTCGCGAGTCCGGGAACCCCTTCGAGGAGTACGTGACCGTTGGTCAGCAGGCCGATCATGAGCCGGTCAACGAGCGCTTCCTGCCCCACCACCACTTTTGCCATTTCATCCCGAACGGACTGGACCCACGTTCCCTGTTTCTGGATCTCTTCGGCGAGTTTGTTCGTGTCGACGTTCTGCATTGTGATGGACGGAATTCCTGAGTCCGTAACCCGGACAATCGGTACCCGCATAGGATGAACGAGAATTCACACGACGCAAGCCCTCGCGGGCGAGAATCTACGCCGGCTCCGGCTCACTTTCACCTCGACCGGCAGCGTCATGATCATCCGACTTCCCAATCGGACCAAAACGCTTGTCGACCGCAGGCTCGAGACGTCGTTCCCAGAGGTAGCGGCGGAATAGCACTTTGATCGCCGCCGTCAAAGGCACCGCAAGAAGAGCCCCCAGAAGGCCTCCCAGCAGAAGAGACCAGAAAAACACCGAGAAAATCACGGTCAGTGGATGCAGCCCCACCGAATCGCCCACGATTCGAGGCGCCGTTACGAGCCCGTTGATCTGCTGGAGAATCAGAAAGATTGCCAATACGATCAGCGGATACGCCCACACATTCGGGAGCCATCTCCAGGCATGAGTCAGCACCTCGGCCTTCTTTCCATCGTCGGACACTTCGGTCACAGTAAATTTTTTGATCTTCTCTTTGTCTCCGTCCATCACTTTTACGATGGCGACATCTCCCGCTTTCACCTCTTCCTCCCCCTGAATTTCCCCCCATTCACTTGCCCCGAAATGAGCGACCGCGATGAGAAGAGCCGGAACCATCACAAGGAGGTTTCCGATGTAGGGAATCAACCCCAGAATGGCGAGGAATACTCCAATCAGGAGTGCGTAGGGAAGCCCGATCGCAGACAATGCGATCGCGACCAGGGCTCCGTCGATCATGCTGACGACCATTTGCCCCCGGAAAAATGAAATCAGGTAGCCATTCACTTCGGTCAGTGTTCCCACGACCTCATCTTTGAATTTGGAAGCCCGCAGCGGAATGTAGTCGGTCCACGTTTCCGAAATCTTATGCCCTTCCCTCAGAAAGTAGTAGAGGTAGATGGGAACGAGCAGTAGTCCCAGCAGGTAGCCAAAGAAACCGAAGGCGCCCCTGAGACGACTCCAGAGCGCCTGGCCGATATCCGAAACGATTTCGGGTCCTTCATTCGAAATCCAGTCGAGTCCTTTGTCGTAGTACTCGGCCGCAATTCCGGTGGTGAAATACGACTTTGTCGAAGTGACGCTCTTTTTGGCCAACTCAGTCACCTCCTCCTGAATCGAACCTCGTTTTTTGTAGATGTCCTGGGCCTGGCCGAAAGTCGGAACGATGACCGCAACGGCCAGCAGAATAACGAGAGCGAGAAATCCGACATAGACGGAAATCATGGCACGCCCGTGATTCCACCCTCGCGTCTGCAACCAGTTCACAAGCGGATCAAGCAGGTAGGCGATAATCCCGGCAACCGCCAAGGGAACCAGAACCGGCTGCAAATAACTGAGAACGAATCCCGTCAGCCAGGTAAATCCCACCGCAATCGCACCGATCACCACAATGGAAACGGCGGTAATCGCGCCCCAGAAAGCGCGACGCTGAAAACCGGAGGGCACTTCCTTCGGCGTTTTGTCTTTCGGAGAGTCGGGCTCCGGAGTTTCGGGATTGGATTCCATGCAGGACGTGGGTGAGATCATTCCGTATCGTCTCGCGGGAGGCAATTACAAAATTGCCCGACCAATGGAATCCCGGAGTCTTATTCGCAAATTGTGAACAATTGTGAATAACCCTGCCACAGGTCGTGAATAACCGGGCCGGGTTATTCACATTGATGGGAATAACTGTGAATAAATCCTGCCAAGCCCCGCGCCCACAGGAGTGAGGACTCGTTTTTCTCCCACGCGGATGTGAATAACCCGGGCAAAAAGAGGGAAATTCCTCTCTTCATGGCGTTTTCCTCCGGACCGGAAACGTGCTATGTGTTCTATCCCCTCTGCAAAACCTTCGAATCCTATCTCTCATGTTTGTTGATCATATTAAAATCCACGTCAAAGCCGGCGACGGCGGGCACGGATGCTCCAGCTTTCGGCGGGAGAAATTCACGCCCAAGGGCGGCCCTGACGGTGGTGATGGCGGCCACGGAGGAGATGTCGTTCTCGTGGTCGACCACCACATTGACAACCTGAAGGAGTTTTTCTACCGCCCCCATCAAAAGGCGGAGCGCGGCATGCATGGTCAGGGTCAGCGCAAGACCGGTAAATCAGGCAAAAATCTTGTGATCAAGGTTCCGGCCGGCACGATTGTCTACCGATCCACTCCCCCTGAGCCCAAAAAGATTCCTGAGGACGAATTCGTGGAGGATGTTTCCGAAGATGCCGACTGGACAGGCGAATTCGTGAAAGGCGAAGATGGTCAAATGATCCTGCAGGACCCGGGCGCGACTCAAGAAACGCAGGAGGGACTCGACGAAGAGGAAACGGATGAAAACGAATCTTCAACCGGGGAACTGGACGAAGAGAACGCCCTGGAAGAAGAGGAGACGGAGCCTGAAGAAACAGAAGAACCGCACCCTTACGGAGAGATCGTTGCCGACCTCACCGAAATCGGCGAGAAATTCACACTCTGCCTCGGCGGTAAGGGTGGCAAAGGAAACTGGAATTTCCGGACTGACACGAATCAGGCTCCCATCGAATTCACGATGGGGGAAAGTGGCGAGGAAGGCTGGTTCAATCTCGAACTTCGCCGTATTGCCGACATCGGACTGGTTGGGTTTCCCAATGCCGGAAAGTCCACTCTCCTGCGGGCACTCTCGAATGCCTCTCCCAAGGTCGCGGCCTACCCGTTCACCACCTTGAAGCCGATGGTAGGTGTCGTTGATTTCCCCGGTTTCTATCGCACTACGGTGGCCGATATCCCCGGACTGATCGAAGGCGCGCACGCGAACGTGGGTCTGGGGCACGATTTCCTCCGGCACATCAGCCGCTGTTCCGTCTTTCTCTTTGTCACCGATACGGCAGCGGTCGATCAACGCGATCCGATCTCAGATATTCAAATCCTGAGAAAGGAGCTGCGCATGTATGACGAAGAACTTGGCGAGCGGGAATGGCTCATCGTTGCCAACAAGATCGACCTCGAAGAGTCGAACATGTACCTTGGAGCCTTGCAGTCGCGCTTTCCGAGACAGGAGATATTTCCGATCTCGGCAGAGACCGGGGAAGGTCTCGATGCCTTGAAAAAGCGGCTGTGTGAAATCTCAGGTAAGCGCCCCGAATAGTGCCAAAAGAATTATCGCATTGCGTTCAACCGATCCTGAATTAACCTTTTTCACCGCAGGGATGAGCTATTTCTTCATCATTTCGATTATTAGCAACGCAATCATTACTGACTAATCCGTCAGGTGGTTGCGAATCGGTCTTTTTATCTCCCTGCCAGAGCGAACCGAATCGGGATCACCTCCTTACGGAAGTGGCACGGACATTTCCCCCATTCAACCCTGTTGACTCCCTGACCTAACCCTGTTGACCTTTTCATGAGCAAACATCCCGAAGTCAAACTCTACGACACCACCCTGCGCGACGGCACCCAGGGTGAAGGTGTGAATTTCAGTTCGCTCGATAAGGTTCGAATTGCCGAGGAACTGGACGCCTTCGGCATGCACTACATCGAGGGAGGATGGCCCGGATCGAATCCGAAAGATGTCTCTTTCTTCGAGCGCGCCGCCGATCTCGATTGGAAGAATGCGAGAATCGCCGCCTTCGGAAGCACCCGACGAAAAAATATCGGCGTGGAAGATGACCCGCAGGTAAAACTACTGCTCGATGCAAAGACTCCCGTGATCACCTTTTTTGGAAAGAGCTGGAGGCTTCACGTGACCGAAGTGCTTACCACCACAGAGGAGGAAAACCAGGCCATGATCCGGGATACGACCCGCTATCTGAAGGAGAACGGTCGGGAAGTCATCTACGATGCCGAGCACTTCTTCGATGGCTACAAAGATTCACCCGAACACGCCCTCGCAACGCTCCAGGCTGCCAAGGACGGAGGCGCTGACTGGGTCGTCCTTTGCGATACCAACGGCGGAACGATGCCTCACGAAGTGGCCGAGATGACCGAAATCGTGATCAGGGAAATCGGAATTCCTGTCGGCATTCACACCCACGATGACACCGGAGTCGCCGCGGCAAACGCACAGGCATCGATTCTCGCGGGAGCAACGCAGGTCCAGGGAACCGTCAATGGATACGGGGAGCGCGTTGGTAACTGCAACCTCACGACCGTCATTCCCAATCTTCAATTGAAGATGGAGAGACCGGTTGTCGAAAACATCGAACGCCTCACCGGACTGGCCCACTTTGTCGACGACCTCGCCAACTGCGCCCACAACATCCGCGCGCCCTACGTCGGAGCAACCGCCTTTGCTCACAAAGGGGGGATGCATGTCAATGCCGTTCAGAAAGTCGCCCACAGCTTCGAGCACATCGAGCCCGGAACCGTAGGCAACCGGCAACGGATTCTCGTCTCCGAACTTTCCGGACAGTCCAACGTGCTCATGAAGGCGGAGGAACTTGGTCTTCCCGTTAAAAAGGGCAGCGATGAAGCGATCGCCATTCTCCACAACCTGAAGGAACTGGAAGAACAGGGCTACGAATTCGAGGCGGCCGAAGCCTCGTTTGAGCTGCTCATTCGCAAGCATCTCGAGACCTACCAACCTTTCTTTGAACTGCACGAATACCACTGCACCTTCCGGCGGGACGGTGATCGCGACTACGACACCTGTTCCGCAACGGTAAAACTCACCGTGAACGGAGTGGAGGAGTACCGCGTTGCTGAAGGAGATGGCCCTGTCAATGCGCTCGACGGAGCCCTGAGAAAAGCGCTTCGCGATCATCATCCGGAAATCGACGAGATGGAACTCAGGGACTACAAAGTCCGCATCATCGACAGCCACCAGGGCACGGCAGCAAAAACACGGGTTCTCATTCTCAGTTCCGATGGAAAAGACGAATGGGGCACTGTTGGCGTGAGCTACAATATCATCCAGGCCAGCTGGAGAGCATTGGTTGATTCGGTGGAGTATTTCCTCGCGAAGAAGCAGAGTTAAGGTTCTTGGATGTTGGTTCCTCGATGTTGAGGGGGTATCATCGGCAGCATGATTCGCTTTCTACTCCCTTCGCTTCTACTGCTTCTTTCCCTTGCCAGAGGAGCAGATGACAGACCGAATATTCTTCTGATTTTTACAGACGATCAGGGATACAACGATGTGGGATGCTACGGCTCGGAAATCCCCACACCCAACATCGATCGAATCGCCGAAGAAGGCATCAAGTTCACTCAGTTCTACTCCGCCTCGTCCATCTGCACCCCTTCCCGCTTCGGACTCCTCACAGGACGAAATCCGATCCGCTCTCAGCATCAGCTACTCAGCGCGCTCATGTTTATGGCGGATGAGCATGCCGAAACGGGGATTCAAAAACACGAAACCACCATCGCAGAGATTCTCAGAGACAGGGGCGGATACGATACTGCCCTGATTGGGAAATGGCATCTGGGCCACGGAAAGGAAGAACTCCTCCCTTTAAATCATGGATTCGACACTTTCATCGGGCACACCGGAGGCTGCATTGACTTCTTCACGATGACCTATGGAATCATACCGGACTGGTACAACGGTTCTCAACATGTTTCCGAGAATGGTTATGCGACCGATTTGATTACGGAGGAAGCCGTCGAATATCTTTCCCATGGCGCCGGCAGGAAGAAACCGTTCTTTCTCTATCTCGCCTACAACGCGCCGCATTTTGGAAAGGGATATTCCCCCTCTGAAGCGAAACCGGTGAACCTGATGCAGCCACAGGCCGCGGAACTGAAACGGGCGTCGTTTATCGAAGACAAAATTCGCCGAGAGTTCGCCGCTATGACAATCAGTCTCGATGATGGCGTTGGAACCGTTCTCCAGGCACTCGATGACAATCATCTCACCGAGAACACGCTTGTCATTTTTCTCACCGACCACGGGGGCGATCCCACCTACGGCGGCAGCAACCTCCCCCTGCGGGGAAAAAAGGCGACACTTTTCGAAGGCGGCATACGGGTTCCCTGCCTGATGCGCTGGCCCGGAAAGGTGAAAGCCGGGGCTGTCGAGGAGACTCCTTTTTCGGCACTGGATCTCTTCCCGACTTTTTCTGAAATGGCGAAGGTCGACCTCGGCGAAAACGATCTTTTCGATGGAATGAGCCTACTCCCCGCCCTGGTCGGATCAGAAGACGCAAATTCAGAACGCTCCTTTCTCTGGCAAACCGGATCTCATGCAGAACTGGGCCGAAAGTCCTGGCTGGCCTACCGTCAAGGGGATTGGAAATACGTGAACAGCCCGCAAGAGGGCGAATTTCTATTCCGGATCGACCAGGATCCGAATGAGACAAGAAACCTGAAATCCGAAAATCCGGATCAGTTTGAATCTCTCAAGAATTCCGCAGAGTCGAAAGCAAGATCTCTTCGACCTCGCGGTGAGGAGTAGGCGACCGCTACTTGCGATTGAAAAGCTTGTCGAAAATACTTTTCGTCTTCTCAGGGGTGGCCGACTCGATCATGGTCTCCTCCTCAATCACCGAATTCAACTCGTCGGGCACGACCGGACGAATCGTAGCTCCCTCGGTAGACAACTCCGGCACTTCTACCGCAGAAGTCAGAACGCGGTTTGGGTTGCTCTTCAGAAAAGTATTGATAGGCACCCTCACGAGGCGGTCCTCCAGTCGAAGCTGACGCCTCGCCCCGATAAACGTACGGGGACTGTGGTAGGTCGTGTAGCTCCTCGGATACAACTCCCGTCGCATTCCCACTCGCAAATCTTTGCGAATCTCAAAATGAAGGTGCGCGGCATACATTCGATACGGCCCGCATCCAATCGTCCCGACCATCTGTCCTCGAGAAACCTGCTGTCCCACCCTCACCGAGCGAACCTTGAGATGACCGTAGAGAGAGTCAACGAACGCTATCTGACCGTTGTTCTCACGATACGCATGACGGATGATGACCACATTTCCCCAGCCTTTCCGATAGTCTTCCGAGAAAACGACGACCCCGTGGGCTGTGGAATAAACGGGATCTCCTTCGTCCGAGTTCCCCCCACCGTTTCCGTTCCAGTCTTCGCCGAGGTGCCCATGAGGCGAGAAACCGCGGTAGACGTAGTAGCCTCCGCCATTTGGCTTCCCGACAGGAATGTCAAAGCCATCGGCAAGCCGTGCTGAAGTATAGCCCTGAGCCACGCATGCCAATGGAGCGATCAGGCAGGCAAGTATCACGGCCGGGAGGATCCGGGCACAAAACAAATTTTGGTGCGATATGAATAAGCGGAAGGACATCCGGTGATCGTTGGAAAACCGTAGCGGTTACGGATCTGAACGACCCGAACTCAGTAAACATTAGGCACCAATCGAACGAAAGTAGAAAAAAGCAGCTGTTCCGGCAATCAAACAATAAACACCAAAATACTCAAACTTACCGCGCCGTATCGCAGCCAGTACTGTGTAAATCGCGATCAAACCGGAAACAAACGCAACCGCTCCTCCTGCTAAATAAGCGCCCAGCAGCTCCGTATCGATTCCGGAAAGCTTGCGGGCCTCCAGGAGCGAAGCAGCCGCGATGGCCGGAATTGCCATGAGAAAAGAGAACTCCGCCGCAGCTGAAGACTTGGCCCCGGAAAGCATTCCCGACACAATCGTCGAACCGGAACGGGAAACTCCGGGCAGAATCGCGAGTGCCTGTCCCAATCCCATAGCGATTGATGATTTCAAACCCATTTCCTGTGTTCCTTTCACCCGGAAGATTCTTGGCAAAAACAGAATAGCACCGGTAAGAATTAGAAGCAGCCCGACCACGGCTGGTTTTTCGTAGGCTCCTTCAAACACATTCTTAAGAGGGGAAAACCCCACAATCGCAGCGGGAGCGCTGGCAATCATGAGGTAGCCTATCAATTTTCGATCGTCCTTCCGCTCCTCGCGAAACGGAGGCAGGATCGCGAGAACCAGCCCCCACAGCCGTTTCCAGAAATAGATGATGACGGAAAACAACGTTCCGAAATGAACCATCACCTCGAAAGTGACCCCTTTGTCTTCCACTCCCATCAATTTTTGAGTGAGAACTAAATGGCCTGACGAGGACACGGGAAGAAACTCAGTGAGCCCCTGCACGAGGCCCAGAATCATGGCTTCAAAAAGATTCATGGCGCTTTCATAGACCAAACTCGCAAATTATCCAGCGAATCATCATGTATGCCTTCCTGTGGCAATCACGGACCGTCCACGATGAACCGGATAATTTCGTTTGTTACAGCGTCAAGAAGCCTTACTAAGAACACTGAGGTTCTCCCTTTGGCACTGGTAACGGGCTTTCTTGCTAGACAAGCTCTCATGAAAGACTCTCAAAATTGAAAATATTTCTTATTTATTTCTTGTGTTTATACTAAAAGTGGCCACAATTACCAGAACCAGGCATTAGATTTACTAAAATTGTGGTTTTTCAAGAGCGAGCGAGCTCGAAATTGAGAATCCCGAAATGGAACCGCCCGGAATAAAATCCTAATCCAGAGACATGGCAGACGAAGAACCACCCGAATTGATGACCGTTAAGGAAACTGCAGAATATTTGCGGATTCCTCTCCCTACCGTCTATTACCTTGTCCAGCGCGGGCAGCTCCCAGCGATCCAAATTGGAGGCCGCTGGCGTATCAAGCGAAGCCTGCTTGATCGTGATATCCTCAAAACAGACGAAGGGGGCCAGCCCACTGTTTTGGTGGTGGACGATGACCCCGCCCTGCAAACGCTTTTTAAGCAGTTCCTCAAGAAGGCCGGCTTTGGACGCATTGTTGTTGGAACCGGTGCCGAGGCGCTCAACTACGCGGAAAAGCAACGCTTTGACCTCGTATTCCTGGACCTCAAGCTTCCCGATATTCCCGGTGATGAACTCTACGCGAAGATGAAGGCACTTTACCCTGATCTCCCCATCGTGATCATCACAGGTTACCCGGACAGCGAGATCCTCACCAAGATTCTCTCCAGCGGTCCTGTGACGGTGATTAAGAAGCCGATCGAGTATGATCAGCTGAACCGCACCGTAAAGATCCTGGGACACAAGGGAGCAGACAGCGCCTAACCTGCAGTCTTGCACTTTTCTCAATCCTTGGTGATTCAAAAACCCGCTGCTTGCAGCGGGTTTTTTTGTGTGAAGCCGGCTCCCCGCTCCCATTTATTTGAAGCCCTATGATCACCTCGTCTTCTCAATAGCCGAAGGGAGGTTCTTGCGCGAACCAGCCATATCCCCTGCTCAGATGATCCACTGAAAGCCTATTCTGAGAGAGGGGCGGTATGTTGGGACCGCAGCTACGCCGGATATGCGCAGCAATGGACAGGCTCCATATCCCCCGTCTCAATCCACAAGCCATACCTCTGTACAAAACCGGACAATTTTGCGTAGAAAACAAACGGAGGGAAGATCACTCTCGTCACGATCGGAGAAAAGCCCATCGTCTTGCCTGGATCAGGGAATCATTTTTGCTTCCCGCTCTCGTTCCATCAATCCTTCGCGTTCAGGACTCGAAACGAATCAATGGGATTCGAGTCAGGATCCGAAGGTTACCCCATTTTCCCAGGACTCAGAAATTGGAAACGTCGCGCGGACCCGCTCGCGGAAAACATCTTGATGGAAATCTCCGTTTTCGAATCCACAGCCCGCCTGGTGGCCTGGTATCTCTATTTCAAGCCAGCGATTCTGCAGAGAACCATTTTCCATTGAGCCAACCTGACCGTCGAGCCCCTACAGGATGGATCCCTTGCGTAGATTTCCGGAATCCGCGTCACAAAAAAGCAGGTGACTCTCGTCACCTGCTTGGTTGGTAAAAGTGTGATTGGCTTTCTCAATTAGAAGGTAGCTCGCGCACCAACGTGCCAGCGGCCATTGTTTCCATCCTCGAAGCCATCTTCCGTGACCTGGAAGCCATAGTCGACTCGCAAGGTAAACCATTCCTCGCGCTGGTAGCGGAAACCGAGACCGATACTACCGGCATTCAAGTCAGGCTCACCCGGGAAAGGATCTTCGCTGGAAAGTGCGGCTGCATCGTAGAAGAGCAATCCGAAGGCACCGTCTTGAACATTGTTGTATCCGGTGAAGGTCGATGGATAGACCGTCGGAGTTCTCAGCTCCAGTGTTCCAACCACACCATTGTCACCGCGAATAATACGCTGCTCAAATCCTCGAACGGTGTCATATCCGCCGGCTCCCATCGATTCGCTTGCCAGCAGGTTCCCATTCGACATTTGCCCCTGCAATCGGGCAAGAAGGGACCACTCGTTAGCCAACTTCTGATCGCGCTCGATCAGGACTCTTCCGTAGGTGTAACTTGCTAAAGCACCTCCTCGCTGAGAAGCGAAAATTGCGTCGGTGTTCTTGGACGTTGCCTGTCCGGGACTGTTTACCACTTCGGTATCGACACGCCATACACCCGAATTATCGGAAGCAACAATGTTGTATCCAAGGCTGTATTGAACAATTTCCGAAGTGCTATCAAAGGAGATCGGATTGGCTCCCACCAGCGTCAGCCCCGAATTGCTGGACTTGAAGTCCATTCCGAGTTCGAGTTCGTGAGTCAAACGACCGATATTCGGGAGAGGAATCGAGTAGCGACCGCTCAGCTGCTTATTCACACCACCCGTGTTGATCAAACCGTTCCCATTGGGAAGCAGGGCATTGCTATCGACGTAGGCTCCCAACAGGGTAATCTGGTGGCGCCATGGCAAATACTGCGCAAACACTCCACTGTGCCCCTGCAGATCGGCATCACTATTATCGAAGTTCGTCGTGAATTGATAACTCAGGATAGAATCCAATCCGAAGAAGAGAGGTCCAGTCCAGCTGGTGCCGAAAAGAGCGCGGCTCTCACCCAGGGCAGCAGTCCCGGAGTTCTCATAGGCGATGTAGGCCGAGAGTTCCTTGTATGCCTGGCTGCGGAGTATCACATCAGTTTCCCCGTATTCATCACCCGGGCTGAAAATCAAGTCGACCTGACGAGTCGGGTGCTTGTTGATCCAGGCGAGATCCTCGGTGAGCTTGCTCTCCCGAATCACATCACCACGCTCTGTCCGAATCTGACTGGCGAGCGCACGTCCCTCAATCTTACCGGCAGCACCTTCGACAAGCACATCACCCAGACGTCCCTCGATGATCACGAGTTGCAGAACACCAGAAGTAATTTCCTGCTCAGGAACAAGAACATCGACCACAGGAAGGTCGCTTCTTCGATAGGCAACCACGGCCTCGCGGACCATCTGGTTTAAACCGCCGAGAGTGAGTGAACTATTCACACGCGATTGGAGCACTTCAAGAACACGAGGAGGCAAATCAACGCCCTCTGAGACAACACCGGTGATACCGCCGCCACCGGTCTTGTTAACGTCGCGAGTTGAGTCAACCACGCGAATCCCCTGGAGATTGGAAGTCAAAGGAGTTGCGTCCAAAGTGGGACTTCCCGCAGCGTAACCGCCGCCGCCGTCAGGCTGGGTAAATGATACAGGCTGAACATCGTCGCGGTTTCCCGTGAAAGGATTTTCCCACTGAACCTTGGGCGCATCCGGGTTTCCGCCTCCTGGCTCGGTAGTTCCCTTTTTCCACCAGAACTTAACAGAATTCGTTGGCTGGTTGCCCTTATACACGAGTTGATTGTCCTTGTAGTAACTGGACTGCTCATTGAAAGGCTTCAGATTGCCCTGGCTGTTTACTTTCTCAGGGGCCTCCTGATTACCAATGTAGCTGGTACCATTCATCTGCTGAGACTCCACCTGAACAAGGGCAGTAGAAGGATCGACCGGTGGCTGATCAACCGTAGCGCGATCAGCGATCTCTTTCTCACGACGCTTCAGTTCCAGTTCCGCTTTTCTGGACTCATACTTGGCCACACGAGCGTTCCGCATACGCTCCTTCCGGGTCACCTGATCCGGAGTCCGCAAATCCGGCATCGGAGGGAGAATGACCAGTTCCTCCTCTGGAAGAGCCTCCGGCATTCCCGCCCAATACTCATTTTCTTCTCCAAAAGGCTTTAACCGCGCCCCACTGGCAGTCATGGCATCGTCATGGGAATTGATGACATTGTTGACATCAATCTCAGTCGGAAATGTTCTTTGCTCTGCACGCTGATTGCCCCTCATGAGGCGCTGCCCAAGCGTAGCTCCACCGGTATCAGCATCGGTTCGGCGATAAACGCTGTTGGCATACCGCTCCTCCTCTTTCATATTGTTCAGCCTTCGCTTTTCTCTCCAGGAAAGCTTTCGATCCGGATCTCCCAGATCAAGATTCGGAATAGGAGGTAGAACCCCCAGTTCGGAGTCCTGTGCATGGAGAGGACCACTCGTGCAGACGAGTAGAATTCCGGTAAGTAGGGTGGAAGCCAGTTTCTTCATTCACAGCGGCTTAAGAAAAAAGGGTGGAAAGGCCTAAGACACCTAACCACCCTCGATCTTGAAAGAGATCCGGTCAATTCGCAAGAGGAATATTCAAATTTTTGACAGTTCTCTTATCTTGGAATTCTAAACTTCTTAGTTAGTAGGATAAAACGATCCAACGGAGTTACCGAACACACGATAACTGGAATAACGGTTCGTGCCCGGCTCAAATACGTAGAAGGTCAGCCCAACGCCTCCAATCGCTTCCGCTCGTGCACGGCGTTCGTCTTCCTCCTCGGCCTCTTCTTCTTCCGAAAAGGAATCCCTTCTCTCACCGAAGAGGTTGTCGAGCCGGTTCTCAATCTTCCATGCACCTGACTCTTCGACGGTTTCTTCGTCAGTTTCAAACAGTCCCAACCCGAAGTAGATGCCGTCTGCATCACCCGTTAAACCATCGTTTAGAAACTCAGAATAGCGATCGTAGGAATCAAACTGATCCGCAAACACGAACGGGGAGAAGTCGAAGATAACCGGAGGAACCACAACCGTCGGAGGACCGGGAGGCTGAGGAAGCACGTTGTTTACAAACTCCACGGCATCGTAGTAAATCGTGTAAAGACCCGCACCGCTCACACCATTCACATCACGGTAGGCAGGAGCGGAAGCGCCCAAGGCACCGGCCACGAGTGTGGACAGGTTGAACAATCCTCCCGGATCATCCACGTTGGCGATCGCTCCGCCCTGACCACTGAGAGCATCGCCCGGGAAAACGCCGGCACCGAGAATTCCTCCGGCAGCTGCCTTTCCTGCCTGATCCCACCAGAGATCCGGGGTGAGATAGACTTCATCAGCACGTCCCGCAAAAATCCCTTCGCCCGTGAACGGACCAGCGAAGTTCGCAGGTTCTACGGTATAGCCTGCTCCGGATTCGTTAAGGCGCGTCGTGTTATCCATCACGTTGTTGGATCGTGCTGGCATGTAAAGCTCCAGCCTCGAACCGACCCCGTAGTTACCACTTGTGAAGGTAGTATTTTCCCTCGCGATCAATCTGCCTTCGCCCCCGAAGAAAGGACTCGTCCGGCTCACTGCAATCTGAGTATTTCCAAGCGTCGGCTGGGAGGAAACTTGAGCATCTCCGTGACCTACGAGCGCATCCTCGAAAGTCCCTGTCCTGCCCACAGCAACCACAATGTCTCCTTCACGACGTCCGATCGCGTCAGAACGGAACAAGGCAGTCGGATTGTTGTCCGCGTCATAGATTCGGGTTCCATTTCCGATCATGGCGTAGTTATTCATCGCACGGCTGGTTGGGAAAGGCACATCAGGAGTTACCCCCGGGCTATCCTCGAAGTCACTTCCGCCAATCACAGAGAGATTGCGCTTCACAAGGACCGTCACGTTACCTTCCAGATCACCTGCAATTCCGGGGCCTCCATGACCAATCTGAGCAAAGGCTCCATAGATTGGCTGAGTGTCTACATTTGGAGTCGTTCCACCCCGCAAGGCCAAATCACCGTTCACGACTACCACGATATCACCCTTCAGATTGGCATTCTGAACCAGATCGCCGTTGCCTGCCTGACGGGCTGAGTTCTCAACGGAGAAGTGTCCGATCTTACCGAAAGTAAAGGCAGATCCCAGAAATGCCGTGTCGGGATTCACAACCTCCCATGCAATATTACCGGCAACCAGGTCGGTCGACTCATCGTCATCCACCTGCTGACCGGAAACATTTGCATTACCACCGACATACACACTGATATCACCGGACGCAGGAGCGTCGATCTGGTATCCACCGTTTCCAATCGCCGCATACGCAGCAAAGATACTGGTTCCACGGCCATCAAGGATACCGTCAGGAACTTCAGACCAGGCATTGGGACCACCGATGACAGAAAGACTTCCCAGAACATTCACGGCGATATCGCCGTTAAATCCCACGTAAGCGCCGAGGCGGCGGGCGGCATCGTTTCCAGCGTCAGAGGCAAAGCCATGGCCAATCTGGGCATGAGAGGCTTCCAGTCCTTTTCCTCCCAGAACACTGAGATCGCCATTGGCATTGACCGCGATATTGGAACTCGCTGCAATCCCGTTGATATCTTCCCCATTGTTCAACACAACGAGATCAAGGTTGTTCCACACACCACCATGTCCGATTACCACCGGATTCCAACGGGAGGGAATCGCGGAGCCGAATCCCGCATCCGTATTGGCATCCTGCTCATTCGAATCCGCAGCCAGCGCGTTCACCAAAACATCGCCTCCGGCGGATACCGAGATATTACCTCCGATTTCGACGCCCCGGGAATACGCGGCTGTATTTCCATCGGCACGGTCATTCCGGTCAAACGCGTGGCCGATCCATGTCCAGCGCTGCTCGCCGGCCCCGTTCTCCATCGTAATGTCACCTGTTTCAGCGACAACTGTGATATTACCACTCTTGTCTCCAAAGTTGGAGTTGATGTTGAGGTGGTTGAAAGAATCGACGGCACGTCCACCATGACCGATCATGGAGAAGCCGCGGCGCGTTCTTGCTCCCTGGCCCTGGTTGTCGGGATCTACCGTGTTCGTAGAAGTAGGGTTATCCGCCTCAAACTGAATCTGGCGATCGGTATGACGATTTCCCAGAGCGAGGTGATTGAGGGTAACCCCGCCACCGGCCCGAACATTGATATCCGCGGTGTTGCGAGCGCCCAAAGACGTGCCCGCCGTATCAAATGCGGTGCCGATCGTCCGGTCGGTGAAATTCACTCCGCCGGAAACCTGCGTGTAGTCGACTGTCGCACCGGCCACACTGAGGTTGCTGTTTACATCAATCGAAACACTATCGCGCCGGAAGTTTTCATCGCGGATAAAGTCGCCACCGGACTGTCCCCAACTCTCCACGGTCTGGTGACCAATCTTCGCCCCGGAATCGGAGTGAGCTCCTCCTGAGATAGTAATACTCCCGTCGATATCGACATCAATGTCTCCGGTGAAATCAAAGAATCCGTTCCGAAATCCGCCATGGCCGACAATTGCCCAGGCATGCATGTCGAAAGTTCTCTGGTCCCGATAACGGGCGTTGTTGGGAACCGCGCCGCCGCCTTGCACCAGGAGATCACCGCCAGCTTGCACCTGAACATCCCCGAGAATAAAGGAGGAAGTCTCTGAATCAGCGAGCTCCACCCCACCGTGTCCAATTCTCGCGTAGTCGTAGATATCGTTTCCAGCCACCACATTGATATCTTCGTTTGCCTGCACATCAATATCGCCTGTGATGGTCATGAACTGAAGAGATCGTCCACGATCCGATCCAATGTTACCAACCTGCGTTCGGGAGCCTGTCGTAGTATCGGGATTGGCTCCAGTAGCATCCGATCCGGCTTCCCAGACGACAATCTCCCTTGCATCAGGACGCCCATTCGTCCCGTTGATCTGAGCATCCGGGACCCCGTCGATTCCGATGTAGCCAGAACCTTCCGTCCAGAAAGAGAAGTTGGATCCGCCGTGACCGATCCCTGCAAAACGTCGATCGCGACCACGTCGGTCCGGAGTCGAGACATCTTCCGGAGTGCTGTATGCAGTGACATCAATCTGCCCGGATTTGGCAATCACGGTCACGTCGCCATGAAGACCGGAGACTGT
Source organism: Verrucomicrobiales bacterium (assembly GCA_029213265.1). Taxonomy (GTDB): domain Bacteria; phylum Verrucomicrobiota; class Verrucomicrobiia; order Verrucomicrobiales; family DEV007; genus Arctic95D-9. The sequence continues at coordinate 50,086 of JARGNG010000020.1, forward strand.
ACCGCCGTTGAGCGCATCCACGACCACGGTTCCGAGAGGTGCCAAATCCAAAGGCGCCAGAGAGTTGATTCCCTGAGAGTGGGTTCCGTTGCCCGCTTGACCTCTCGTATACTGAAGAGGGTTAAAGCCCAGGAAACTGTTGATGTCATCACCCGTTCCCAAAACATTGTCCGGCCCGGGATCATCGAGAGGGAAATTCGCCAGCGTGTAACGACTGTTGTGTGTATTGATCGGAAGAGCGTTTCCACTCACAGGATCCAGAGTGGGATCCAATCCGGTCGTAATCGCCCCGGAGAAAAGCTCGCCCCTTCTCAAATTCGGATTGTCAAAATCTCCGGCTGTAGCGAAAAAGCGGATCTGCTGGTCTGCGACACTCGTTGGATTCCAGTAGGCGTGACCATTGAAGGTATGTCCAATTGTCGCGTGAGATCGAGTAGCGTTACCCGCCTCCAGAAGCACATCACCTCCCGCCTTGACGTAGATATCACCGTAGAACTCACCGAACTGCCCGATGCCACCGTGACCGATTTGGGCAAATGAGTTAAAAGATTCGTTTCCGGTTTCGAAGGCCTGGTTAGCAGCTCGCACCACGACGCTCCCGCCGGTTCCCACGGTTCCCGAAACGGTTCCTGTAGTATGGTTCAAGGTTACACCCAAAGTGGTATCCACTCCGGCGAGGACATTGATCGCACCATAGACCGGCGCCAACCGCGCAATCGATGTCGAATTCCGATCCTGAGTGGAACCGTTGATCGTCCAGCGACGCTCCAACTGCCCGCGCTCGATGCCCCCATCAGAAAAACGTGCGTTGCCCACCGTTTCGTTTCCATTATCACGAGTGGTACCGTTTGCTCCGCCCCAGGACGCGCGACCGTTTCCACCGTGACCAATCATCGCACTGACGTGTTCCCGCCCCGACCCTGCGGCTACGAGAACATTACCGCGGGCGAACACATTGATGTCCGCGCCATTGTTGGAAAAACCGGCACCGTGCTCGGGACGAAGACCACCGAAACCGAGAGGATCCTGTGTTTCGAGACTTCCGGCAAGGGCATTACCATCCGCATCAAAACCGGCATCCTGTTCAATCTGCTGCCACCACCAGTTACCGGATCCGGCACTGTTGTAGTGATTTGCATAAGGGATAAAGGTGTCAGAGAGAACCCCATCGACGGCCCCGTCACTGGTATCATAGAAATCACTGGTCACTCCGCGGACACCGTCTGCGATTCCGTCGTTGTTTATATCGACCTCAAACATCCCGACGATTCCGACGATGGGACTGCCCACTCCGTTGGATGGCATCGAGGTGAGGCCGTCGAGAATATTGTCATCCAGAACGCCCCCGTTAAAAGCAGCGTCGTTCAAGCCATCGCTGAGATACCAGTTTCCGGTGCTATTCGTGAGATCAAGAATAATCCCGCCCCCGTTGTTCAAACGAGGCGCGAAGACATTACCCATGTCGTTGAAGCCAACCTGAGCAAAGCGATTGTAGCTTTGCGTATCAGAGCCACGGACGCGGACATCAAATCCGGCCAGGTTCGTATCGCCGAAGCGGCTCCCTACGACAACGTGGCGGGCCATGTCCTGATTACCCACGAAGATACTGCCACCACCCTCACCGAACTGTCCGCTTCCCACGTAGAAGTCAAAGGCGTCCTGAGGACTGAAGCTGAGCGCCCCGTCGGTTTCCAAACCACTCCAACCTGCAATCAAGTTGATAGAGCCTGCTCCGGATGTCCGAATGTGATTCTGAATGACAATCGACTCGGAGGCAAAGGCTCCAAAACTTGCCTGTGAGTTGGTCCACTGGATGGCAATATCGCGATCTGCCAACGCATTACCATCGTTGTCAAAGCCACCCTGACCAAGGTTTTCGAAGGTGATCCGTCCGCTATCAGTCACAATCAAAACGCTGGTTCCACCCTGCAGTGTGTCATTGATCGCAGCAACACTCACCGTCGAGTCCGTGACCGGAGAACCGAGTGGTGCAGGACTACCGACCAATCCCACCGTAACGTCACCTGGATCAAACAGAACGGTTCCGGAACTACCGCCGACCGAGTTGGCCACCGCGTTTCCATCAAAGATCAGGTGCTGCTTGCCGGAAACCTCAATCAATCCTCCATTTCCGACCGCTCCTTTCGCGCGAGCTGAGACATCTCCATAAAACATGGTGTCTCCATTGGCCCAGACAATAGCGGTTCCGCCGTCTCCGTTGTCGGAATCAGCAGAAAGCTCAGCGCCCCCCGCGACATAGGTTCGATCCGCTTCACGAACTCCGGTGTCGCGACCTTGGAAATCACCCCCGATACGGAGAGTCCCTCCGGCGGTGTCACCATTTACAGAAACACGTGCCTCATCATTAATGACAATATTGGCTCCGGTGATATCCACATTTCCGCCAGCTCCAAATGCCCCTTCCGAGCGCACGGTTCCGGAAACACTCATCACCTTCTCAGCGTCCAGCGAAGAGGTTCCTCCACTGATTCCGCCGGAGGCATCCACCGTGGAACCAACCGACTGAGTCACGTTCCTTCCCGTAACCGCAATTTCACCACCGTTTGCAGTACCAGTGGCATCAATCGAACCTCCGACTGCCACATCACCGCCCTCGGAGGAAATTTGCACATTTCCACCATCGACTCCGGCACGAGCGACGATTGTCGAACTGTTTCCGAGGTTAATATTTGAGCTTCCCCCGGAAGACATCAATCGAACCCGGCCATTGGAGCGAGTCGCACCGGAGGCACGAATCGCGCCTCCATTATTGATCGCAAGAGCATAGACATTTCCGTGAGCTTTGAGTTCGACCGAAGATCCTTGAATGGCTCCCGTATTGTTGACCCCCGTGCCCGTATAATCCGAAGAACCCTGCACAGAAATCTTGGACCCACCTGCTTCACGGAGAAGGATATTGCCACCCGACCCGAGCGCGACGGTTCCATTCAGCGCACCGATCTGACCCTGGTTATCAACGAATCCACCCATGAGAATAACATCCCCATCTGTGGATGTGATTGTTCCCATGTTGGTGATTCCGGTCGTGGAATCACCATAGAAGCGATTGTCTCCCCCGTTGAGAAAATCATCATCGTCAATATCAAGAGTCGAAAGAACCGCGTTTCCTGCGACGTCGATCACACCTGACTGCCCCACCACGATACCATTCGGGTTGATCACGAAAACATTTCCATTCCCCTGCAGCTTACCGTGGATTTGTGAGACGTTACCCGTCGTAACCCGGTTCAAAACAGAAGCATTTCGGCCTGGCTGGCGAAAACGGGTCAATTCCCCCTGAGAAATCGAGAAATCATCCCAATTGATAATCGCCGTATTGGAACGCTGATGAATTCTGAGATGGTTTGCATTGACCCGTGAGATCGTGGCATCGCCGTGGACAACCCTACCTCCTCGCGGGTTCGCCTGCAAAGGAGTCCCCAGAAAGGCAAAGGCCGGAATAAGGAGCGAGAGCACCCATTGCTGGCATCGCTTACCTATTTTGAATGTGTTCATCATGATAAAAATGGATTCAGGGGTGAGAGGTCGAATCAGGACCGTATTTCTACTCTGTATTGTCTCTCAATGACGGTTCGTGACTACTGCGCGGTGCTGAGATCTGAAAGTGGATACCCGAACAGGTAGTAACTGGAATACTTGTTCGTGCCGGGCTCAAAGACGTAAAAGGTCACGCCGGATTTTCCGACTTTGGAATCTCTTGCAAGGCGACGGCGGTCATTCTCTTTCCCATCTTCGCCATCAACGGCGTCTTCCAGCCCGATCGAGAGCAACTGGCCCTCGTATCCATCATAATCGTAGAGCCCGTAAGCACGGAAGAAGGAATCGTAGGTTTCGGAGAATGCAAAGTTTGCAAACGGGAATCCGGGATCCACCGGAGGGATGATCGGATCAATCGGATCAATCGGATCAATCGGAGGTGCATCACCCGCGTAATAGATATTGTAGAGACCGAAGCTGTTGGTCGGATAGGCGCCGACAGGTGTGAAATCCCCCTGGGGCTCACCATCCGGGCCGGAGGCAAAGGTGTGCTCTACAGCAATCGTCTCATCGCTACGCGTTGAACCGGGAGCAGGAGTTCTCGAATACTCGGTATTGTTGAGAGTCGTTCCGCTCGCGATCATGTTCGCGGAAGAGTCCGGCATGTAGAAACGCAGCTCACTACCAGCACCGAATCCCGAACTGGTGATCACGGTATCCGCATCCGTAATGAAGTTACCGGGACCTCCCGCAAACGGATTGTTTCTGCTCACAGCGATGTAGGTATTCCCCTCTTCGTAAGCAAAGAGATTCCCGTCATTCTTGGAATCAACGTGACCGACCAGTCCAGCCGTGGAGTTAAAATGCAATCCAGCACTGATGTAGATATCGCCCAGGCGAGTGCCCGCACCATTGTTGTTTCGACCTCCAAAGGCCTGACCTCCATGACCGATTTTCGACCAGGGATTATTGAGTCCGTCACCCCGTGTCAGGACAACACTGCCCCTCGCATCGATATCAATGACTCCCACATGTTCACCGTCGGAATCATAGCCACCATGGCCGATCTGGCCATAAGCTTCCCTAGCTCCACCTCCGCCTTCGACCGTGACACTCTTCCCGGCCGAGACGGTCACATTTCCCGTGTGATCACCATCAGTGAAGGAACCACCATTTCCAATCTGCGCAGAGAGCCCGCGATAGTTGTCGTCATTTCGGGAAATTGTCGCATCGCCGCCTCCGCGGACGATGACGGCACCCGTCGCCGCAATCACCATAATATCTCCGGTATGCCCACCACTTCCAACGTCGTTATTCTGACCACCATTGTTACTCTGAGCGTCCGCATCAAAACCACCGTTCCCGATCTGAGCGAAACTTTCGCGACCACTGGAGATCTGACCGGTATTATCTAGGCCACCTGTCTGGGTTTCGGTATCGATAATGGTTTTCCCACCTTCGACCGTGATGTCGCCACCCGTCGAGATAACCGAAATGTTTCCACTGAAAGACTCAGCTCGTGCCCAGTAACCACCGTTTCCTACCATTCCGTAGGCACCGCGGGGACTTGAGCCGGCGATGACATCGATATCGCCCCCTGCTGTAAGGGAAATATCGCCGCTATGACTTCCACCATTGAGGAATCCTCCGTGTCCAATCTGGCCGTAGGATCCGCGAGCCATGTCGTCGTTACCGGCAAGGGCAACCGAAGGATCGCTCCCGCGAGCACCGACCACATTCCCGTCGCGGCCTCCGCCGAGAACCTCGGCAGATCCGGCCACGTTGATCGTGATCGTTCCGCTGTTCCCCAGGTCACCACCTCGAAGTTGGTCATTATTCTGACCGTCAGCCTCGACGCCACCATGTCCGATCTGACCGTAGTCTTCCCGGCCTTCTCCACCGATCACCTTGAGGTTACCGCCGCCGGTGACAGTGATATCGCCAACATGATCACCACGGGAACCGAAGCCACCGTGACCAACTTGAGCGAAGTTACGAATCCCCTGGCTCTGATCGTCCTGGCTGTTGTCGCCCTGGATGAAACCTCCGGTCATTCCGGGACCAACCTGATGGGTTCCGTTCCCATACAAAGTCCCGGCTCCTACCGTGTCCTGGAAATTCTGAACCTGAATCTCGACAAACTGTCCGACAGCGACCGCCGGCTCAATATCAGCCGCCTGGATGGTGATATCCCCACCTGCGTTGATCGTAATATTTCCGCGGTGACCGTTTCCATCCACTCCGCCGCGATAGTCTCCCGAGCGACCACCATGACCGATCTGAGCAAAACTGTCTTCTGCGGAGAGAACGGCAGCCGGGAAGGTCCAAACCTCGCCGTCAGCGCGAATCTGCTGATTCAGTCGTCCGTAGTGCTGGCTGTATCCCTGGCCGGGTGACGGCCGGGCACCAACCCCGCCCTGAATTACCAGCGCCTCGTTCGCAGCAATCACATCACCGCCATTACCGGTGACCAGATCAAGAGTATTCTGAGGGTTTGCGTTGTTCCAGTTCGTAACGAGGTCAGTGAGCGTCAGCGTTCCGTCTCCCGTCAAGGTAATCGGTGCGGTCGCGTTGATATTCGTCGAACGCAAAACCACAGCCTCGGAGGCTCCGCCAGGCGTGCCCGTGAAAAAGTTATACGGCGTTACGTAGATGACGGACCCGTTCGCCAGCACCTGCGTTCCATCACCGGCAGCAAGCGTTACGGTCGGCTCGACACCCGAGACATTCGCATTCCAGTTGGCAACCAGGGTGGTGAGATTATCGGTACCGTTACCGACGATAAACACGTCATCCGTATTTCCCGTATCATTGAAATCATCCGCAACGACCACGACTCCGGTTCCGGGGCCTCCTGCCTCGAGCTCAAAAGCACCGGCAAAGAGAGGGTCTTTGGAGGTATAGGTATTGAGAACATTTCCAATGTTGGGGTTACCGGCACCGTTGTCCTCAAAGAGTCGAAGCGGGATCGGCGCACCGGCTGTCGCCTCCATCGCACCGAGAAAGGTCAGGTTTCCACCAGCGGAAACGGAGATATCAGATTCGCCGTTTCCATAGTCAATCCCGAGGCCATCGCCCTCCGCTCCGGAGTTATTCCAGTTGTCGGCACTGTTGTTGTTGTGAGTCGCGTCATATCCACCATGACCGACCATGGCCCAGTTGCGGTAACCGGTTCTGCCATTGTCCTCAGCGCTGTTCAAGCGGGGCGTTCCCAGCGAGTTGGTATTATTGTCTGAAGCATTGTTTTCAACGGTGACGGCATCCCAACCGCCGCGAGCTTCGAACTCAACATTTCCGCCTGCAGTAACATCGATCGTTCCGTGGTGATCCCCTTTCGAATGACGACCACCATGACCAATCATGGTCCAGTTGTCATATCCGTTCGATTCAAGGAAAGTCTGGCCTTCGCGAAGCGAGTCAGCCCCTGCCTTAAAGGAGATATCCCCGCCGGCGTCGACAACAATCGCTCCGTTGTGGCCCTGCTGATCGGCGGAAGTCGCGCCGCCACCAATAAGCGCTCCATTGGTGAGAACGCCCGGATCAAGAACATCGGCTTGCTGAAAGTATCCACCATGACCAATCTGGGAAAAGGCGTAGGGACGAGGGGAAAACCCACTGCGGAAAGTAATATCCCCACCTGCGATCACAGTCACCGTTCCACTGTGGGTGCCGTTTGCCTGATTGTTCCGCTGCCGGCCGTTATTCCATGTACTGCCATCCTCACCACGACCACCATGTCCAACCATCGCGTAGGATTCGGCGCGGCCCGCGTAAAACTCGATATTTCCGGAAGCCCGGACGTCAATATCTCCCGTGCTACCACCCTGATAACGGGTTCCCCCGTGACCAATCTGAACATGGGCGCGCTGCCCGCGGTTCGTAATGTCACGACCCCGCTCATTCACCTGATCGGCATCACGATCAAAAATGATATCACCGCTCTCCGCAATCACCGTAACATCACCGCCATGATCTCCGTGAGTGGAACGCCCCCCATGTCCCAGCATGGCATAGGCATCCGTTCCATTTCCGGCACGAAACTCGATTCCCAGCGCGGAAGTCACCGAAATATTTCCCTGGTGACCAAAAGCTTCTCCGGACAGAGGGTTAATACGAATCCCGTCACCAGCAACACTGGTGTTGTTGATCGTAACATCCGCGCCAGCAGCCCCGGTAGGAAGAATCACTCCGTTTCGGCGCGGAAGCTGCATATTGTCCGTGTAGTCGGAATCAAAACCGCCATGACCAATTTGCGCATGGCTTTGGTCACGGTTTTGACGCCATCTCCAGTCATTCGAGTTGGCGGGACCACCGATCGCTGAATCCGGAGCGGCCTCCACCGAGATTCCACCAGTCGTAGTGGTGACGTCGATATTTCCGGAATGAGAACCCCGAACCCGCTCACCACCATGTCCAATCTGTGTGTGAGCCGCGTTGTAGCGGCCGGCCTCCATGCTGAGAACGCCGGCATTCACCGTGATATTTCCTGACATCTCTCCCCAGATACTCCGGCGGGATTCAACACCCACGCCCGGGGCTCCTGGAAAGCCCAGCCCACCGTAAAAAGTGGACGGGTTGAAGTTGTGCGAAGCGGCAAAATTCACAGTAGCCGCGCGATCCGGATCATCATGGCCGAGCCCGCCGTGACCAATTTTCGTAAACGACTCGGCTCGATTCGAAACCAGAGTCACCGAACGACCCGCATTCACCGTAATATTCCCGCTGTTGTGCCCGTTTCCGACTGAAATGTGACCGCTGTCGCTGCCGTAGTCCGTTCCCCCGCGATTCTCGTGACCATCATCCTGTTCGCGCTGACCGCCGTGACCGATCATCACGTAGGCACGATCATTGTTTTTGAATCCTTCCTCCGCACTGACATTGGATCCGGGAAGAAGAAGAACATCCCGCTTCCCGTAGGCATTGATATCACCCTGAACACCTGTCAGATAGTCGATGTCTGCGGCGGTGTTGGTCGTGTTATCGAAAGTCAGAGGCGTGTAGGCGTTGACCGTTTGAGATCCATCACCGGACGTCAGAGAAATCGTATTGGTCGGGTTGGCCGTGTTCCAGGCGGCAATCAGAGCATCCACAGTAGTTCCCGCGTCAGCGATCAGGTTAATCGGCCCACCACCAGGGGCATCAGCCGTAATCGTAATTGCCGTAGTCAGGCCCGCAGGCGTACCGGCAAACACTGCCGCTGTGCCGCCGTCATCACGCAGAGCAACTCCACGAAGATCATTTTCGCGGCGAAAGCCAAGCTGCGTAAACCGGTCATTCCCCTGACCGGCGCGAAGGATGATATCGTGTCCAAATGCATTGGTCTCACCGCGGGCGCTTCCCACTTCGACAGGCTCAATGCCCGCATCATTCAAAAGGATGGAACCATCGTTCGTGCCCCACTCTCCATAAGTCCCGGCAATCACATCGGCCGCTGAGACGCTTGGACCGGAGGAACCGGATCCCGGATTGGTGGGATCAAACCCGAAAGCTGCGGCATTGCCACCATCCCAACCCGCAACAAGAGTGATGTTTCCTGTATTGAGCAGGTCTGTCGTTCCGTGGTTTTTGATATCGCCATTCACTGAGATATTTCCGTGCGCGAAGAAGGCAAGAGAGTTCGGACTGTCATACACGATATTGGCACCCGACTGGATACTGATATTTCCCGGAGAAGTTCCCGCACTCGCCGTGTGGATGACGACGTTGTTCTGAAGAACCGCACGAACCAGATCATCATCCGTAATGGTCGCTCCAATATTCGGCCCGATCGACACATCCGTAGGGTCGAGGAGAAGTGTTCCCGTCTGCCCGCTTACCGCTGCCGTGGAAACACGTCCGCGATAGCTCAAATTCTGTGCACCGGATACTTCGACAAAACCACCACTTCCAACACTGCCGAGCGCCTGTGCGGAAATCTGTCCACCAAACATGGTGTCGCCGTCCGCCCAGAGAATCACCTTACCGGCCGAACCACCAGTTCCGTCTGCAAGAATCACCGAACCATTTTCCACTGTGGTTGTTTCCGCGTTGCGGATGTCAGTCGCATTCCCCTGGAAACCGCCGCCAATGCGAACGCTGCCCCCGGTTACACCCGACGCATCAATCCGGGCAGTCGAGCCGACCACCACTTCGTTTCCGGACACATCAACGGAACCACCGCTTCCGGAAGCTCCGCCCACGTTGATCGATCCGCCAACCGAAGAAAAACTGCCTCCGGAAATGGAAACCGAACCACCTACCGCGCCGCTCGCGCTGATGGCGGTGGTGTCGGAGATCAAAACCTCGCGACCTGTGACAGAAACCGAACCGCCATTCCTCCCGGGCTCACCGGAAGCATCAACAGAACCTCCCGAAAGAGAAACACGTCCTCCCTCGATATTGACCTCGCCTCCTGCCCCACCGGGACTGCGGGCAATCAGCTGACCGGTATTGACCACGCTTCCGCGGGATCCGGCACTCAGAGTGAGTTTACCACCTTTAAAATTGTATCCACTGGCGCGGACGATGCCATCATTTTTGATCGCCAGAGCATACACGTTGCCGTGAGCCTTGAGTTCAGCAGCAGCCCCGTTGATTTCCCCGGAGTTGTCGATCCCGACTCCTCCACCGGCTCCTCCGGCCAGAACAGAGATCATTCCACCGGAGGCAGTGTGATCCACAATGATATCTCCACCCGCTCCGAATGCGACGTTGCCGTCCGGTGCATTCACCGTTCCGTAGTTCTGAAGAAAGTTACCCAGCAGGACAACGTCGCCGCCCGTAATCGCCCCGTAGTTGCTAACGCCTGCTCCCGTATTTCCCCGATACCGGATTGATCCACCGTTTAAAAAGTCGCTGTCTTTCGTGTCCAGGGTGGAAAGAGTCAGAAGTCCCCCGACATCGACCGTCCCGCCACTGTGAACCACAATCCCGTTCGGGTTGATCAGAATCACTCCGCCGTTTGATTTCAGCTGCCCGTAAATCGCGGTGGGATTTCCCGTAACAACCCGGTTCAGCGCAACCGAGTTTCGTCCCGGCTGCGAAAAATTGGTGACCTCTCCGTTTTGAATCGAGAACGACTGCCAGTTGATCACGGCCCGGTTGCTGGACTGATTGATATTCACCCGTTTCGTTCCCAAACCGTTGATATTCACGTTACCGGCTCGCACGTTTGGACCCTGAGGGTTGGCCTGCACAGAAACTGGAAACAGGGAAAGACCCGGCATCAAAAAAGCGAGAATCAGAAATTGGAAAACCAAATTTCTTCGCAGGGAGGGAATGATTGTTCTCATCGTAGTTAGGGGAGTTGGTTGGCGTAGAAGGCAAAAACCTATCCCACACCATCAACCATAACGGTATAAACCCTATGGAATGACAGCATCAGAGGCGGTTGTAAATTCAAATTTCAGGAAATTTTGCCTTACGTTTCATTGATGTTTGTCATCCCCGCAAGAGGCGTGACACATCGAAGGTGAACTTTTTTCGAAGTTTTTCTCAAATCTGCTTTAGATAACTTAAATAAATCTGGCTATACTGGTAATTAGAAGCCTCGGGGAATCCTCACGAAAAAAGAATGCAAAATCCCCCTGCTTTCAGGCATTCGCCGCGTAAACGCTGCTGATTCCGCCCAGTTGAGGAAACCAGGAACCATCCGAAAATCCGCAGCCTTCGATCAGGTTCAGCATGGATTCTCCGGAAGGGAACCGTTCAATCGAATCTCCAAGATACGCGTAGGCTTCCCTGTTTCCGGTCAGGAGCCCTGCGATGACGGGCAGGACACGATGGAGATACCACCGGTAGGGCCCGCGTAAGAGAGGATTTCGGGGAAGGGAAAAATCAAGAATGACCAGCCGCCCGCCCGGCTTAAGCACACGGGAGAACTCCCAGAGTGCTCCGGACCAGTCTGCCATATTTCGCAATCCGTAACCGATCGTCAGGGCATCGATCGAATGATCGGGAAAAGGAAGTGCGAGTCCGTCTGCAACAAGCAGGTTTTTGAGACCGCGTTTTCCGGCCTCCGCCAGCATCGGGGCACAGAAATCGGACCCAATCACCGTCGCATCGGGGTTGGCCCGCTGAACCGCCTGGGCCAGATCGCCGCTTCCCGTCGCCACATCCAGAACCAGGGAAGGCTGCGAAGCGGCCACAATTTCCGCGACTTTTTTTCTCCAGATCACATCGATTCCGAGACTGAGAAAGTGGTTCGTCATCACATAGCGCTTTGCGATTGACGAAAAGGCCCGGTGGACGAATTCGGGATTCTGGTCCCGGGAAGCGGTGTTCATTCGAAGATACCTACGATCCGGCCCGTCGCAAGGACGGCGGAAAAAGTGCTCACGAGAGGACTCGAACCTCCACGGGTTTAACCCCACTAGAACCTGAATCTAGCGCGTCTACCAATTCCGCCACGTGAGCAGCTTAGAATCGCGGGGCGCTAAGAAACATGGAATTCCCCCCATGACAACCGGTTTTATTTGCCGGAGGGACCTTTCCCTGACACGCTGGCGGAATCGAATCGACCCTGCAAAACTGGAAGCTTCCCACTCTGTATCACTGGCGTGATTCGGAATCACGCACGGTCGCGATGCAAATGGCGCTTGATGAGGCGCTCTTTCGCCACGCGGGGGAATCCGGTGATGCGGTTGCCCGATTCTATGGATGGGATCAGCCCGCGACAACCTTTGGCTACTTCACGCCTGCGGGCGAAGTTCCCGCCTCCGGCGCGATCCGACGATATACCGGTGGTGGAAAAGTCGAGCACGGGGAGGACCTGACCTTCCTCCTCGCGATCCCGGCCGGGGCAGAAGCAGCCCACTCATCCAGCGAAGAGCGCTACTACTGGATTCACTCCGCCCTTGCAGAAGCACTCTGCCAATCAGGATTCCCTGCGGAGCTGGAAACAAAGACGCTGACAACCACTCCCGGGCCGTGCTTTCAGAATCCGGTCACCTGGGACCTCCTCGCTCCGGACTCCCGACGCAAAATCGGGGGGGGGGCCCAACGCCGCACCCGTCGCGGAGTCATTCACCAGGGAAGCCTTCGGCTGCCCGCCCATTTCCGGGATCTCCACGCCGGGTGGATCGATCTGTTTTTGCAAGGGCTCAGCGAAAATCCATCCCCCTTTCCAGATCGGGAGAGAACCCGTGCTCTTCGAACTGCCGGGGAATTGGAGGTCTCCCGCTACGGCTCGCAGGATTGGAATGGCCAAAGATGAAGCTGGAAAAAATCGTCAGAACTCCCGCGAAATGATACTCTCCCGCCGAAGCGCCCCAAACCGCCTCCTGAATTCCCTTCGAATTTTGATGTGTGTTCTTTCTGATTTTATGGTAAGAGGAGGGTTCGGCTCGGTTCAGTTTACCTAATATTTAGGAAAGCTAAAGTATCCGGGGCTGGGATTGGATTATGCAAAGCTGGTTTACGTTTGAACTCGACGGTGAGGAATGCCGGGTGGAAAAAGAGGATACGCACTGCTCTCTCGCTTCCTACCTCTATCGGCTGGACCCCTGCTTTCGCGGTTTCAGCGGCCATGACCCCTGGCAGGGCGGAGACCCGGTTGTCCTCGGCGATATCGAAGGGGACCGGCACCGCTTCCGCGTCGTTGATGCCGGGCTGATCATGCTACCCATGCTCGCGGGCCGCCAGGTCTGGACCTCCGAAGGCATTCAAAATACCGAGCCCGATCATCCTGTGAATCTGGCGCTGCGGAAAAACCACTTTGAGTGCGGCGCGGAACGCATCGGAGCCCTGCGAATTCTTTTGTTTGAAGGATACTACCGGCCCGACCTTCGCCGCCAGGGGCAAATCAACGATCAATTCGACTCGATTGTTACGAGAACAGAAAACGCGCCCGCCATTCGAGACGCTGCGGCACAAGTGTTTGCATCAACCGAGCAGCTTCGACATGAGGCCGCCCAAAAGGCGGAAAAGTCCGGCCAGGAAAGCGGGATCTGGACAGGACGCCGCGATATCTTTGAAGATCGATTCACGAAACGTCTTTTCCAAATCAAAGAGAGGGCGGCTCTCAGCTATGTCGATGGTGCAAAAAAACGATTCTATCGTCCCGACACCCTCGTCGAACTCCTTCGCCTGAAAAAGCAGTATCCGAATTCCCGGTTCGTTTCCGGAGGAACCGACCTCACCTCGCTGAGCGGGGAAGTGGAATGGCCCAACCTCATTTCCCTGGAGGCAGTCAAAGAGCTGAACACCTTTCTCACCACCGAAGAGGAGTGGGAGATCGGCGCCTCCATTTCTCTCACCGAAATTTCCGAATTGATCGGTCGCGAGTGTCCGGCCTTCCCGAAATTGATGCGTCGCTTCGCCTGTCGTGCGATCCGGAACCGGTCCAGCCTCGGTGGCTATCTCGCTTCGGACTGGAGAAACAGCCAGATCACCCCGCTTCTCCTCGCTTTGAATGCCCGTGTCATCCTGCTCTCCGAAGACGGGGAACGCGACGCGCCGATTTCGCAGTTTTTTGAAGAGACCGGATCGATCATCCTGGCTCCCCACGAGGTGATCCGAAGTATCATCATACCGCGATCCAACGAGAGCGTTCTCGCCGGCCGCGGAATCACCTCCGTGCTTACGGACGTCTACACCGTCGCCCCCCGTCGCAATCTGAGTCGCCCCTACGCCACCGCTGCGTTTTCGCTGGAAATCCGGGACCGGACCATTGCCAAGGCGCGCCTCGCCTACTCCGGCATCGGCACGGTTCCCGCCCGGGCTCGCGAAGCAGAGGAATTCCTGGCAGGAAAAGTCTGGAAGGAAGCGACCGCGTTTGATGTCCTTCCGATTCTCAACGAAACCGTAGAAGTCGACGATTCACAGGAACACGCGGCGTATCGGAAACAACTCGTCGTGACCCTGTTTCAGAAATTTCTTTCCCAGCACCCGCGCCCCGACAGCACCCGGCCGGAAGCATTGACCGCAACCGGTGAATTCGCCAAACTCGACCAACCTTTTTTCGATGCCATTCCTTCCTGAGCCAGTGCTCCGAACTGTGCCGAGGCGATCCCCCGTTTGATGAGTGACTCCGAAGACAACATTATGCCGTTCCAACTTCCGGACAGTTCCGGTGATTCGGGAGAAACCTTCCGGGAACGTTTGCGTCGGCGTCGCAAAGAACTCGTCAATCGGGAATCACCCCGTGCGACCCGAAGCTGGCAATCGCGAAAACAGACCCTCACCGCTCTCATCGTCGGCAGTCCCCATGCAGCCGCCACCATCGCCCGGAAGAGCAACAGTGATGCCGCAAGTCAGGAGGGGATCAAAGCCGTGTTGTTTTCCGAGGATATCCCTGCCTTTCAAAACACTCTGGGGCGCGAGTATTCCAGCGAGCCGCTCCTCGCAGAGGAAGAGGTCTACTACGAAGGCCAACCGGTCGCTCTTATCATCGGGGAAGACGAGGCCAGCTGCCTGCTCGCGGCTTCCCGTCTCGACATCGAATATCACACCGACACCGGGATCCTTACGCTGGAGCAGGCCCTTGCGATGGAGAGCTTTCATGACGAGCCCCGCAACTGCGCGCGCGGCGATGCAGACGGGGCACTGGCGACAGCCCCCAACCAGGTCAAGGGAGCTTTCTCCATTGCCCCTCAACTGGTCGCTCCGCCCCACGCCGGCGATCTCGTGATTCGACCGATGCGAAACGGTTCGTCCCTCGCCGTTGAAACCAACGCTTTACTGCCCACTCTGGTTCGCTCCGCCGTCGCCTCCGCCGCCAATCTTCCTGAGTCGGAAGTTCATCTCGAATCTCACGAACTTCCCGGCTTAACCGGGGCCCTCGAAACCGCCCCCGTACGGCTCGCCGCCCTCGCCACGCATGCCGTTTTGAAATGCGGAAGCGCCATTCGGATCGCCCTCGATTCGACGCACTCCCCTCTTCATTCCGGGTTGAGGCACGAGGCCCGCGCTGCCTTCGAAGCCGGGTACGAAGACGACGGCACGATCACCGGTGTTCGACTGCGAATTGCGCTCGACGGCGGCTGGTATGAGGGGGATTCCTCTCATGCGATGGACCGTGCCCTTCTTCACAGTGACGCGGTCTACCGAATCCCCAACCTGGCCTTAAGCACCCGCCTCGCAAAAACCAACCGGGTAGTCTGCGGAAGTCTTCCCGCTGAGGGGGCCGCCCAGGGAACCTGGGCAATGGAGGAAGTGATCGAAAGAATCGCCGAAGCCTCCGGCATTGCTCCCCACATCATTCGCGAGAAAAACTTTTACGACGACACGACGGAGCCGAAAAACACCCCCTACGGCCAGACGGTTCACGGCCCCTCGATCCAGCGCGTCTGGCATCAGGCAATGGGCCGCAGTGATTTCGAAGAAAGGCGGGCCTCCCTCGCTTCGTGGAACCGGAAAAATCCCGGCTACAAGCGCGGCATCGCTGCTTTCCCGGTCAAGTTCGGAGTCGGCGATCCCCGGGCGGAACGAAACGCGGCCGCTGTCATTGTCCAGATTCTGGCCGATGGCTCCGTCACCGTTCGCGCCGGACTGGTCGACCTCAACGATGGTCTTAATCATCAAATCCAGGAAGAGGTTGCCTCGAAACTCGGTGTCGAGGAGTCCTCCATTCATGTCATCCTGAACGACTTCGATTCCCTGCCCCGGTCTACCCCGGTGACGGGAACGGACGCCGCCGGGCTCGTCCTGCGGGCCCTTGATGATGCCTGCAAGGCCCTCCTCGATCGCCTCCGGGAAGTCGCACTCCAGCTTTTTGCTGCCAGGGGCCAAACCGAAGTTGAGCTGGAATCGATCCGGTTTTCCCGGGGCGTCGTTGGTCCTGACATCACACCCACCGACCCGCTTCATTTCAAGGAAGTCATCGAAGGGGCCTGGCGGAAGCGCGTCAATCTCATCGAAACAGGATATCACCGCACCCCCAACCTCTGGTGGGATCCGGAACTCGGAGCCGGGTGGCCATTTTCCTCTTTCACCTATGCCGTCGCCGTAACTGAAATTCAGGTGGATGCCTTTACCGGGGAGATTCAAATTCTGCGGCTCGATGTCGTCCACGAGGGATCCCCTTCCCCGAATCAGCATGATCGTGATTTCGCCCAGTTAATGAGGGCCTACCAGCTCGGGCATGGCTGGATGCTGCAGACCAGCACACCATCACCTGACCAGAGGCAGTCAAGCACACCCGATCACCGGGGCGTCCCGGGACTGGCGGACGCTCCTTTTCAGATCAATTCGGATCGCCTCCGCCCACTCGGTCATCCCATGAACATTCCCGGCGATCCATGCGGCGAAGCTCCGGTCATCCTGGCCGGGTCGATCCGTGCAGCGCTGCGTGACGCACTTCATTCCTTCGGGCTCGATTCCGAACTCAATATCGAGATTCCGCTTCCCGCAACTCCGCCCTCGGTGCTCGCAACCTTCAAGGAAATCAGCACGGCCATCCGCGAGAGGGAAGAGGCCGGAAAAAAGGGGGCCTGACAGCTTCCTTTTTCCGTTTCCCCAGGGCAGCTCAACGCTTTTGGGTCAGGGACTTGACCCTGTTGATTTCCACTTCTTAAGGAGGATAGATCTCCTGCTCTGTCCTTTCAACGCGCTCTCCCGTCAAAACGCCGGAGACCGGAAATCCCGCCTTCCGTTTCGACAAAATTGATCTCGCCGCTTCATTGCAACTGCTTGCTTTGAAGCGCTCCCAATGGTTCAATAATCTGAAATGATTCTCGCCGCCGCCGCAGGACACTCGGAAGTCTGGGATGTTCTTTTCCAACTGGTTGCCCTGCTTGCCTGTGCACTGGGAATCGGGATGATGTTCGAGCGATTCGGGCAATCGGCCATTCTTGGCTACCTCGTTGCCGGAATGCTTCTCGGTCCGGGCGTTTTTAATGTTGTCGATGAAGGCTCCGGTGTCCCGGTGATCGCCGAGCTGGGCGTCTCTCTCCTCCTCTTTGCGATCGGACTGGAGTTCTCGGCGCGACGCCTTGTGGGTCTCGGACCGGCGGCCATGTATGGAGGAACCTTTCAGGTCTCGATCACACTGGGTGTCACGGCACTTGCCGGCGTCGCCTTCGGTCTCGACGGGAGGGCCGCGCTCGCACTAGGAGCCGCGATTGCCCTTTCCTCGACGGCCTGCGTTCTCCGGGTCCTGACCGACCGCGCTGAACTCGAAGCCGTCCATGGTCGAACTGCTCTCGGAATTCTGCTCCTTCAGGACGTTGCAGTCGTCCCGCTGGTTCTCTTTGTAACCATGCTGGGAGGCGGCGGAAGCATCAGCGAAGTTGGCTTTGGGTTGCTCAAAGCGGCCGGATTGATTGTCGCTCTCGTGACTGGATTTCTCTTTCTTTCCAAGTTCATTCTCCCCCGAATCATGCGGGAACTCAGTCTCGCCCGCGACCGGGAGCTGCTCGTTCTTCTTGCCGTAGTTCTCGCAGTCGGATCAGCGCTCGCCGCCCATTCCCTGAATCTCTCTCCTGCTCTCGGGGCGTTCCTTGCCGGCATGATGCTTGCCGAGTCCCCTTTTGCCACTCAGATCCGGTCGGACATCGGCGGACTCCGCATCATTTTCATCACCCTGTTCTTTGCCTCTGTCGGCATGTTGGGAGATCCCGTCTGGATTGCAAACCACTGGCTTCCGGTCATCGGGATGACCGTTCTCATCCTCGTCGGAAAATCGATCATCATCACGGGGGTGGCCCTTCTCTTCCGGCTTCCTTTCCGTCATGCCGTGGCCTCCGGACTCGTCCTCGCTCAGGTCGGGGAATTCGGCGTCGTCATTGCCGGAATCTCGCAGAGTTCGAATTTAATTACCGACCATCTCTTTCGCCTCCTCGTTTCCTCGACTCTGGTAACGCTTTTTGCCACGCCTCTCCTGATTCGCTACGCGCTTCCGATGGGTCGGAAAATTCGCGCCCTTTTACCATGGAAACCGGATCGGGGTGATGACCGCCCGGATCTCACCGAAATCAAAGAGGACAAGGAACTCGTTTTCATTGTCGGATTTGGTCCTTCCGGACAGCGAGTCGCGGAAGATCTGAAAGGCCACGACGAAGTATCGCCTCTTATCATCGATATGAGGCAAAACAACATCGACCTGGCTCGTTCGATGGGACATCGGGCGGTTCTGGGAGACGCTAGCAGTGTCGATTTTCTGATCCATCACGGCGTCTCGAACGCTCGGGCCGTCGTGATCACGATTCCCGACCCGAGAACTTCGACGCGCATCGTCGAATCGGTCCGGACGCTCAATACGAAAGTATCCATCATCGCCCGGGCTCGCTACCATATGTTCGTCAATGAGCTGGAAAATGCCGGGGCAACGATTGCGGTGGACGAGGAATACCTTACCGGACATCGCCTTCGCGAAGCCATGAGCGCCCTTCTCATGCCCGGTGTCGAAGACCGCTGAACCTTCCCCGGCCTTCGAAACGAAGACCACCGGCGCCCCCTCACATCAAGCTGTCGTTTGCCCGTTTCTTCGAGGATCGCCCCGGCCAGAAAATCCGGGCCGGAACCGCCTCTCAGCTGGTTTTTCCTGAATCACAGTTGTAGGTTTCTGAAACCCCGCCCGGAATCCTGTGAGCAAAAACTCTCCGCCAACGCCCCGAACCGCTATCCTCAATGTCGTCGGACTGACTCCCCGTCATATCGGTCCGGACACCCCTTTCCTTCGCGAATTCTCGAAACGCGACGGAAATCAATTGGTTCATATCAAGCCAACACTTCCCGGGGTCACCTCTTCGATGCAGGCGACCTTTCTCACCGGAAAGCCCCCGGGAGAACACGGTATTGTTGCCAACATGTGGTATGACCGCGCCTACTCGGAGCACCGCTGCTGGAAGCAATCCAACCACCTCGTGCAGGGACGAAAGATCTGGGAGCACATCCGGGACGAGCACAATCCCGACTTCACCTGTGCGAAAGTCTTCTGGTGGAACAACATGTACTCGACCGCCGATTACCAGATCACTCCCCGTCCCATCTATTGTGCGAACGGGAAAAAAGTGTTCGACATCCAAACCTGGCCAATGGATCTCCGGAAGAAGATCAAACGGAAGATCGGAAAGTTTCCCTTTCCCGCCTTCTGGGGCCCCGCTGCGGGAATTGCTTCAAGCGATTGGATCGCCAAATCGGCGAAGTGGTTTGAAGACAGGTTCTCCCCCGACCTCAATCTGGTTTACCTCCCCCATCTCGACTACAACCTGCAACGGCTCGGGCCGGAGGCCTCTGAAATTTCGGAAGATTTGCAGGCGATCGATGCGGTGGTTTGCGATCTCGTGACCCACCTGGAGTCACGCGGGGTTTCCGTTCTCATCTTGAGCGAATACGGAATTACCCAGGTGGATCGACCGATTCATTTGAACCGTCTCTTTCGCGAGAAGGGATGGCTCTCCTGGCGCAAAGAACTGAAGCGGGAGGTTCTCGATCCCGGAAATTGTCAGGTCTTTGCGATACCGGATCACCAGGTTGCCCACATTTATCTGAACAATCCGGCGATCTCCGAAGAAGTCGTGGAACTGCTCCGCGGTGTCGAGGGCATCACCGATGTGTATACTCGCGATGAACTCGCCGGGATCGGATTGGATCACGAAAGGAGTGGAGATCTCGTCGCCGTCTCGGACGAACGCAGCTGGTTCACCTACTACTACTGGAAGAGCGACCGGAAAGCGCCCGACTTTGCCCGCTGCGTCGATATCCACCGCAAACCGGGATACGACCCCGTCGAGCTTTTTCTCGATCCGAAAATTTGGTTTCCCAAATTGAAGATCGCCGGAAAACTGCTCCGGAAAATGCTGGGATTCCGGATGCTGATGGATGTGATCCCGCTCGATGCCGACCTCGTCAAAGGCTCCCACGGCTGCATTCCCAAAGATCCGGACGATCATCCGGTATTGATGGGCCCGCTTTCGAGAGCGGAATCAGATTCTACCGTTGAAGCGACAGAGGTTTATTCGCTTCTTCTCCAGCACTGCCTGAGAAAGGGAAACAATGATAACGAAAGACAATCTCCTTAAAGGAATCGTGCATCCGGACGTGTTCGTACGCACTACCAGCCTGTTACAACTAACTGCACCCCGGATTGCCGACGTCGACGTCACTTTGGCTGCTCTGGATGCGATGGAACAATTCGGAGAATCGGGAGCTTTTTCCACCCGGGTTGCACTTTCACTGCTTCCCCATGACGCGGCTACCCTCGATCGCTTATTGACTCTGTTTGAAAGCTACGAACCATCGGGGGACGCCACCACCCAGGCAGAAAGGGAAATGGATCTAACGTGGTTTTTGCAGGCTCCTTTTGAACTCATTTCACCCCGGCATCCACGCCTCGCACAGATTCTCGAGAAAGAGGCATTCGCGGAGGCCGGACCCGAAGTTCTGGATACGATCAACCTGTGGAAGGATCTATCCGAGCGTTCCGGCGAATCGTTGAGAAGCATGCTCGAAGAGATGCTAGAGGACTGTCAACATTGCGAAGGTTTCCCCGCAGTAGAAATCGAAATCATTGAGCAAATCGCTACTTTCCTCAGCCCGACCGATGGCATTTCGAACGAAGAAATTGAGGCTTGGTGTTCCCACGACCTGAATGATGCGATTCCCGACTACGAATCAGAATGGCGACTCTACACGGGGATTATCCTCGCCAGAAAGCGAAACATCAGCCCCCGTCTGGACCGCGCGCTCTCCTGGCTCACCTTCGATTGGGATATCCTCAACGAGCAGACAGTTCTCTATCTGAGCGACTGCGGAGACGACTTGTTGTTCCGCGGTCTGATCGAAAGATACCCCACTCTCCCCGTGTCTACGCGAAGCTATCTCGCGAATGCATTTCGAAGGGCCTCCTCTCCTGAGTTGGCACCATCACTCATCGAAATTTTCAAAGGAGAAGACGACACCCTCCTGCAGGTCTTCCTCGCGGAGGCAGTTGCGGCATCCGGCACAATGGAAGCGCTGGCTGTCGCAAAAACCGTTTTCCTTGAAGATCCGGAGGATCCGACTCGAATCGACCTCTTGCAATACCTTTACACATTCCAAATTTTGAGGGAGGGGGAAACCGAAGAGACTCGAACGTGGAAAGAGTTACTCAAGAAGGACAATGATATCATGCGGGACTTGAATCGATCGCTCCTGCTGGAAAATGACTGGGAGAATGAGGAATTCGCTCCCGATTATGATCCCGATTCCCCCCTGCTCCCCGACGAATGGAATCAACTGTCAGATCTCGATAAGGAGTCAACAGTTTCGATCTACGTAAGGCTATGCGAAAGCGAGGTGGAAAACCCCACCCTCCACGCCTCGATCCATGTGATCATCGAGAACCAGATTGCGATGGGAGACGAGATACCTGTCGCAGAGGTCGCCCACCGGTTGATGAAGGAAGGGTTGAGCCGCCACGATACGATCCATGCGATTGGCTCCGTCTTGGGCGAAGCGATGTTCAGCGCGCTCAAGAAAGGACAAGAGATCGACAATGAAAAATACTACGCTGACCTGGGTGACCTGAGCGCGGCCCGCTGGCTGGCTGACGGATTCCCGGAATCGGCTATGAATTCGTCTCCTCCGTTCAAGGAAACGAATCTGGCTCCAGACGGGCTCCCCTACCAGCGCGAAGCGCCCAAGGTTCGACGAAATGATCCCTGTCCCTGTGGAAGCGGGAAGAAATACAAACAGTGCTGCTTGAAGTTCGCGAACTGATCCGGCGATTCTCTCACCCCTGCCCGTAGTAGGCACCGGCTCCGTGTTTTCTGAGATAGTGTTTGTCGAGAATGTGATTGGGAAGCCCGCTCTGTTGCGCATTGAGCTGCCACGTTCCCAGCCCCATCTGGGCGCAGACCTCAAGGGCGACCGAATTTTTCACGGAATCGGTCGCACTTTTCCCCCAGGTGAAAGGGGCATGGTACTTCTGAAAACACGCCGGCATCTCCATCGGCTTGATTCCATGTTCCCGGAAACATTCCACGATCGCGAGACCGGTATTGGTTTCGTAGTCGTCCGCGACTTCGGCTTCGGAAAGCTCACGAACCACCGGCACGGTGCCGCAGAAGTGATCGGCGTGCGTCGTCCCCTGGCAGGGCAACTCCACACCGGCCTGGGAGAACATCGTGGCATGAACCGAGTGCGTGTGGGTCACTCCGCCAATCGATTCGAACTCACGATAGAGAATCCGGTGGGTCGGGGTGTCGGAGGAAGGGCGAAGATCGCCTTCCACGATTTCCCCTTCCAGATCCAGGACCACCATCAATTCAGGGCTCAAATCTTCGTAGGCCACGCCGCTCGGCTTGATGACGAACATTCCCCTGTCCCGATCCACTCCGGAGACGTTTCCCCAGGTGAGCCGGACGAGCCCCTCCTCCACCAGCATCAGATTGGCTCGCCATACTTCTTCTTTGAGTTCCTGCAACATGTCCTCACCCAACTCAATCATACTACGCATGCAAGCCCCGAATTCGGAAAGGAAAAGCATGACAACCTGCACTACTGTCTTCCAGTTCTCCTATGTGGCGCCGCATTCAGAAATTTCTCGCAAGCTTTATTCCCGCTCTCGTCCTGCTGGTTTATATCGGCGTGATGGTTTGCCTGCTCAATCGCTGGGACTCCATGGTGGCAGTGACTTTGATCCCCTTCTGGGCCTGGGCCGCTGCCGGAATGGGTGTCTGCCTCCTCAGCTGGATTCTCTTTCGGGGGATCGCCGCCCCGGTGGTATTTACGATCTGGCTTGTCACCGCCATCGGAATTTCCGAGGAAACTCACGGCCTGGTGCGGGAATTGATCCAATCCGTCGATCCTAAAACCGTACCCGCAGACGCGGAAATTCTTCGGGTGGTCAGCTTTCACTCCACGGATGAAGTCACTGCCTACGATGAGATCGCGGAACTTCAGCCCGACATTGTTCTCCTTCAAGGAGCGGCGCGGAACGAAGAGATTCTGGAATTCAGTGATCGTCTTTTCGGTATGGACGGCGCATATCTTTCCAACGGCAGGAATGCCATTCTCGCGAAAGGCGAATTCATCAACACACAGGAGGCGGAGGAAGGCGAAGCAATTCACGCACGGCTTCGACTGAAAAACGGGTTTCTCATCGATATCACCAGTCTGCAACTCCCTCCCTGCATCCCCACCCGCTCGATTTGGAAACCCAAAACCTGGCAACATCTTACAGAACGGAGGAAAGAAAACCGGAGCCAACTCCGTCTCTTCCTTGGAGAAAACCAGATTACCCGTTCCAATACGGCCCGCCTCGTGGGAGGTGGTTTCAATACCCCTGCAGGGGATGACATTTTCCGTCCACTCGAAAGCAATCAGATGAGCGATGCCTTCAAGAAAGCGGGAGAAGGCTGGGGCAATACCTATCGGGCGAAGTATCCGATTCTCCGGCTCGACCAAATCTGGGTGTCCGACAATTTGCTGCCGGTAAAGACCACAACGGCAACGCTTCCCGGTTCCGACCGCAGGGCGGTGCTCAGCGAGTTGATCATTTCCGCTTCGGAAGAGTAACCCAAGCTCCTACTTCGCAGCCACATTTCCGGCCGGAACAACACGAATCCGCGCCGGCATGGAAACCTGCTTTCCGTCCACCGTCGTCTGCAAATGAAACTCGCGAACCGTCGCGGGCACCCAATTCGCAGCCGTGATGAAAAAACGCTGTTCCGACTTTCCGACCGGAATCATGAGTCCATTCAGCCCGATATTGTCGACATAGAGGCCATGAGGAAGATTCCTGCCCGAATCCTCCTTACCGAGATCAATTCGCTCTTCAAACCCGAGACGCTGCGCAACAACGCGGGCTGTGATCGTTTCGCCGGGCGTCACGGTGAATTCAAGTATCCCATCTCCGGCCACCTTGCCGCTCGCTCCATCGGACTCGATCTGAATAAGAGCCTTGGCAGCAGGGCCCACTTCGATCTTCCCAAGTCCTCCCAACGATTTCTCCACCTTCCTGCCGTTCACTTTGGCGGTAGCGGTAAGGCGAATCCCTTTCGTCTGTTCCTCGGTCAAGGCCTCTACTCCACTCTGTAGATGAATCGGAGTGAAGGCGCGGTACTGATTTTCCTCAATCGTCACGGACGGAAGCCCGGTGAGTTCGTCAGGGAGCCCATCGATCTTGATCTGAATCGGGCCGGAGAACCCATCGACCCGCTTGGCCGTAAACATCAATTCCCGACCGCTCCCCGGACTGATCTTGGCGTCCTTTCCCGCGATCGAAATCGAAAAGTCCGGCTTCGGTTTTCTCGCTACGACAGAGTAGGTAAACCCTTCCCCTCCAAATCCCCGGATATCGCGGAGACGGAGTTCGTAGGTCCCATCGGCCGGAGCGGTAAAGGTGACGCGGGAATCCTTGCCGAGTTCCCGGGACGCATCGTCGTCATTCTCGTAGTAGATTCGGTAGACAGGAAGCCCGTTGGAACCGGGCTCGGAACCGGCCGGGAGCGGGCGAACGATGTAGCAAGGCTGCCCAAGAGGGTGCGCCAGTGATGTCGTCTCGAAATAGGTGTGTCGATTCCCAAAGCCGGGGTAAACGAGGAAGCCGGAATCGGGCCCGCGAGGATAGTGCCAGAGTTTCACGACCTCTCCATTGACGTAGAGATACTCATTCAAATCCATCTCCCGCCAGTTGTGGACCCGGAAATCTCCCGAGGCCTTCGAGTCCTTCCCGCGAAACGTGAGCCAGGAATCCCGCACCGCCTGCAGAACGACCCGCTCGACCGGTTCCCCGCCCGCGTTAAAGATGGCCAGATGAGGGTCCAGCTTCGATTCGGCCCGGGCTGCGTTCGTTTCAAAAATAACGGTTTCGCCCTTCTTCGCCGGAAAGAGAAAAGAGTCCTCATCTCCGGCTTTGCTGATCGTGCCTTTCCCGGTGGCTCCGACGGAAAGAACGGGAGCCTCACCACCTTCGTTTTCCCCAACTTCCTTCAGCATCTCTGCGGAAATTGAAACGAGTTCGCTCGCTGCCACAGCTGCTTCCTTCGTTGCTCCGGCCAATTTTGCAGGAGTCCCCAGGATATCGAAACTTCCGTCGAGACGAGCTGCCGCGACTTTTCCGTTGGACAAAAACGCAAGGCTCGAGATGACATCCGGCTGTTCGGCAAAAATGCTTTTCAACTCCAACGAGGGAAGACTCCAGAGTTTCAGGCCTCTGTCGGCGGAGGCGGTCAGCAGCGACTTACCGTCCCCCGACACTGCCATTTCCACGATTTCATTTTCATGACCAAAACGGGATTGCAACACGGGATTGATGACGGGCTTCTCTTTGGAAAGAAAACGCCAAAGACGAATCCGATTGTCCGCGCCCACCCCAACGATGAACTTTCCATCCGGCGTGAAGTCAACGCGGAACTGTTCGGCCTGCGGCTGATTGAGGGTGTCAAAGCGCCGACCCGTTTCAACGTCCCAGATCTTGCAGGTGGAATCGGCACTCGCACTCGCAAGAATCTTTCCATCCGGGGAAAACGCGAGATCAAAGACCGCTCCATTGTGACTCGGAAACTGACGCAGATACTTTCCGGACTCGACTTCCCAAAGCCGAATAATGCGGTCATACCCCGCTGTCGCGAGTTGGGAGCCGTCGGGAGTAAACTCCGCATCAAAGAGGATATCACGGTGACTCTCTTCGCCAAATCGTCGGAAGACGGTTCCATCACCTACGTTCCAGACGATCGCAACGCCTCGCAGCCCGGTGAGGCCGGTCGCGGCGACAAGGCGCTTTCCATCCGGTGAAAAATGAACCGCATTCACTTTTCCGTCTTCCACCGGGAAACTCCGGATCACCTTCCTCGTCCCGAGATCCTCGACATCGACCCGGCCGAAGCGTGCGATTGCTTTTGTTTTTCCGTCAGGAGAAAGTGCCAGAGCCGTGATCGGTTCCGCCGCATTTCCGCTCGGCGCTATCTCCGGAACGCTCAGCGTGGAGAGAATCGAAAGATCCATTTCCGGCCCGGGCCCCTTCGCTCCCTCTTCGATCCAGCGGGCGATCACATCGATCTCCTCTTTTGAAAGCTGCGGCTCCCGCTTGGGGGGCATGGACGGCTTCGCGGTTTTCTTTATGGTCTGAAGCAGGTAGGACTCGGCGGGCTTTCCCGGAACGAGGATCTTCTTCTCCTCCGTTTCGCCCCCCTCCATGAGCGAGCCAAAGGTCTCGACAGAGAACTCGCCCTCCCTGTCAAAGTCGTTGTGACAACCGGCACAATAGTCCCGCAGAAGCGGCGCTACATCCGTGTGATAATCCAGCTCCACCTCTGCGAAAGCAGTAGCAACAGCGCCCGTTGACGCAAAAAGAATCAGGAAAAAGTATTTCATCGTAAATCCTAACAAACAGTGAATCAATGTTGAAAGAGAAACTCCCGTGAAGTCATTAGAGCCCAGAACAAGTCTTCCAAGGCAGCCCTTCGTTCCTCTTCTCCGGCTCCGTCGAGAAGCTGGAGGAGGCCTTCCCTTTCTCCGGGAGTGGGCAGCCGGGACAGAGTGGCCAGGTAGGCCTCCTCGACTCGCGCCGCATCGGTCATCTCGCGCTGGATGAGCTTCGAGACAACGCTCCCCTCATCCGAGAGCTTGTCGTTGAGTGTATCGCCGTTCGCGAGGTGAAGGGCCTGCACCATACTGGGCTGATTTGACCGCTCGCACTCGCAGGTAATTTCCCGTTCGTTCCGGCCAAAGGTTTTCAGAAAGTAGGACTGCACCGAGGAGTCAAAGAGCTCGAGGGCCCGGGTTCCCTCTTCGTAAAACTCCGTTTTCTGCGTGCTCCCGTCCCTCAATACAATATTTCCAAAATCAGTCGACACCTCCGTGACCTGGACGATACCATCGTAAAGAACCTCTGCCATGAGCCGGCGCGGAAAGTAGCGGGAAAGGTATTTCGTGTCCTCACGGTTTTCGGAGAGGACTTCGCCACTGCGCTGGTAGGTTTCACTCTGGAGAATCAGTCGCATCAGTTCCTTCAAATCGAACTCATTCTCCACGAGGTAGGCGGAGAGAGCCTCCAGAAGCGGTTCGTTGCTGGCCGGGTTCGAAGCGCGGAGATCGTCCACCGGAGCAACGAGGCCCTCCCCGAAAAAGGCAGCCCAGACGCGATTGGTGATCGATCGGGAAAAATAGTCGTTGTCCGGGGCCGTGAGCCACTCGGCCAGCGCCTCCCGACGATCTCCCGGATCATCAGGATCAATCGGCGCACCGTCGAGGGGTGCCGGAATCTGCGGCTTTCCGGTCCGGGGCTGGATCAAATCTCCGCGAGGCTCCACGAAGACGGTTCGGATGCCGTCGCCGTTCCGGGGATCGCCGCCCCAGCCTTTCGCCCGCACCCGTGAGAAGAGATTCGCGAAGGCGTAGTATTGATCGTTGGTCCATTTTTCGAGCGGGTGGTCATGACATTTGGCGCACCCGATCGAAAGGCTCAGAAACGCCTGGCTCACATTTTCCGCCATCGTTTCCGGATCCTGGTGGACCGCGTAAAAGTTGGTCGCTCCGTTCTCCGTGCTGATACCCTTGGCGGTCACCAACTGACGGGCCATCTCATCCCAGGGCAGGTCTTTTTCGATCCCGGAACGAATCCACTGGTAGTAGGCTTTGACCGCGTCAGGCCGGAGAATCTGCCCGTTTACGAGAAAGACATCCGCCCAGCGATAGGACCAGTAGTCGACGAATTCATCGCGCTGCAAGAGGTGATCGATCAGCTTGAGGCGTTTGTCAGGCGAAGTATCGGCCAGAAAATCCCGCACCTCTTTCACCGTCGGCATCGTTCCAATCGTGTCGAGAAAAGCGCGCCGAATGAAGTCGTCATCGCTGCAACGGCCGGAGGGCATCAACTGCAACTGCTCCAACTGAACCAGCACCAGACCGTCAATCTGATTGGCCCGCGGGGCCTGGGAAAACACTTCCGCCGGGATCTGATTGGGAAAAGGAGAGCGAATCCGGGCCAGGGCCACCTTGCTCGAAAATAGGGCCGAAACAGCGCCCTCCCCGTTTCCCATAATTTCCACGACACCGTTCTCATCTACGATTGCGATTGCTTCGTCCGCGGAAGCGAATTTGGCCCAGGATGTGACATCCATCGAACTGCCGTCTTCATAATGAGCTGTCACGAGGATGCGTTGTTTGTCGCCCTTTTTCAGCACCGAGAGATCTGGGAAGACCTCGATTCGCTCGATCGCCGGATTGTCATCCGAAGGAGCCGCGGCCCCTTCCGCAATCCACTGCGCCAGAATGCGGTAGTCCCGGGAGCGGGTATCGAGCTGCTTGCCGCCCTTGTGGGGAGTTGCCATGGTCGGCTTCGTCAAAAGAAGGCTTCGAGACGGATCGGCCATTTCGACTCGGCGCCCCCGGGCCTCCCGTGTAATCGTGTAATGATCCGCCGGTGGATCGTATCCGCGGAGGCTGAGAATGAACCCGCCTTTCCCGGCAACGGCACCGTGACAGGCTCCCATGTTGCATCCCTGGCGAGTCAGCACGGGGAGGACGTGGCGATTGAAGCTCCACTGGAAATCCTGATCAAAGCCCACCACGGAAACTTCATGGCTGACCGTTCCCGACTCCGAAGTCGCCGTGACAGTTGTCTTTCCATTGCCACGGGCAATCGCGACGCCGTTCTCCACGGTTACGATTTTCGGATCAGCAGATTTCCATTGAACGGACGGAACCCCCCCGCGAAAGACGCCGTCGCTCTTTCGCATGACAAGAAGATGCTGCTGCGATTCCGCTCCTTCGAGAGAAATCGAGTCCGGCAATACGACGAGTTCGTCGGCTGTCACCGGAGCCACGCCGAGGAAGAGTAGGGAAAACAAAGAGAGTCGTGTTTTCATCCGAAAAGCTCCTTCACAGGTTCATTGCCAAAATCGACAAGCGGGAACGGTCGGCCCGAC
The DNA here is from genome assembly GCA_029213265.1 of Verrucomicrobiales bacterium. Classification (GTDB taxonomy): domain Bacteria; phylum Verrucomicrobiota; class Verrucomicrobiia; order Verrucomicrobiales; family DEV007; genus Arctic95D-9. The sequence continues at coordinate 79,356 of JARGNG010000020.1, forward strand.
GGACCCGGGAGATGCTCCTCCAGATCAAAACCGAGAGAATGGAAAATCGTGGCCACGATATCCTCAGGCCCGACGGGACGCTCCGCCGGGAATCCTCCTATCGGATCACTCGCACCAACCACCTGCCCGCCTTTCACTCCGCCGCCGGCAAAGGAGCAGGTAAAGCACTGCGGCCAGTGATCACGACCCCCGGCCGGGTTCACTTTCGGAGTCCGGCCAAATTCGCTGAGACCGGCCACGAGCACATCATCGAGCATGCCACGTTGATGCAAATCCTCAAGCAGAGCCGAATAGGCCTGATCATACATCGGCGCGACGAGGTCCTTCATCTGGGTCACCGAGATGAACGGCTTCGATCCGTGAATGTCCCAGGAGAGTTCGTTGAACACCGTGAGAAAGGTATTCACCGTCACAAAGCGAACCCCGTTCTCAATGAGACGACGGGAGAGCAGCATGCACTGCCCGACCCGGTTCATTCCGTAGCGCTCACGGGTCGCCTTTGACTCCTTCGTCAGATCAAAGGCGGAGCGCGCCTGCTCACTGGTCATCAGTCGAAAAGCGGAATGGAAATTTTCATCGAGAAGACGGGCGTCCTCACTCTCTTCGAAATCCTTCACCGTCTGGTCGACGAGATCCCTCATCGCCCTGCGTCGATCAAGGCGGGTTGCGCCAATCTGGTCGGGAGGGAGAAGATCCGGCACCTTGAAATTCGGCTTGGAAGGATCCGCCATGAGCGCAAAGGGGTCCTGCGCCTTCCCCAGAAATCCTCCGGCCTGGCCGTTGGGGAGATTGCCCCCTCCCCGCCCCATCAGTTCCGGAAGAACCACAAAGGGAGGGAGGTCGTTCCGGGCATTCATCAGGTAGCTGGCAACCGCGCCGGCATGGGGTGTTTCCACTCCACCGGTGAAACGGCGACCGGTCTGCATGATCTGCCACCCGGCGTCATGCACGGCGGCTCCCTCGTGATGGCACGAACGAATCAGCGAAAACTTATCCGCCACCTTGGCATGGAGCGGGAGAATTTCGGAAATATCGATCTCGTCGGACTTCGTGCGGATCGGCTTGAAGGGGCCCCGAATCTCACTCGGCGCGTCCGGTTTCATATCCCAGAGATCAATGTGGCTGGGACCGCCAAGGTTGAAGATCATGATGCATGACTTCGTGTCATCCCCTTTGACATACCCTTTCTGTTTCGCCGAGAGAAACTGGGGAAGAGAGAGTCCAATCGGTCCCAGCGCTCCCACACTGAGGAAGTCTCTCCGGGATTGTTTGGGCCCACAAAGGGGGCCGCCGCCTTCCGCTAAAAAATCAAACATGGCAAGTCAGGGTTGTTTCACGTCGCTATCGTAGCGACTTCACAAACTCCCGTCTTGTAACGCGATGGCGAATTTTGGTAGATTTCGATCATGCCGGAACCCGCATTCGCTCAATTTCAGGAAGACTTTTTTGCCCAATGCCCGGGACTTCGCGAGCCGATCGAGTTGATGGCGGCCATGCCCAACGTCGGACTTTTTGTAAAAAACCTTGAGAGCCGCTACGTCTACAACAATGATTTTCACCGAATCCGCTATGATCGGATTCAGGCCGAGGACCTCGTCGGAAAGCGGGCACGCGATTTCTTTCCCGCACTGCTCGGAGATGCCTACGAGGCGAATGACAGGGTCGTTTTTGAATCCGGAAAAACGATTCGCAACGAGATCTGGCTGGTCCCGACGATTCGCGGGACACCGGGCTGGTTTCTCTCAAGCAAGTCCCCCCTGCGAAGTCCCGACGGGAAAATCGTGGGACTCCTCGGATTGATGTATTCCATCGAAACCCCCGGCGACCAGAGCACCTACTTTGGAAATCTTCAGAGCGCGATTCAACATATCGATTCCCATTTTGTTGACGAGATCACTGCCGAAAAGCTCGCGAAACTGGCCGGGCTCTCGGTTCCCCACTTCAACCGGCTCTTTCGAAAGGTTCTCCGGCTCTCCCCCATGGAATACGTTCTCTCCCTCCGGATTCAGGAAGCGCAACGCCTTCTCTCGGTCACCCAGATGTCCATGAGCGAAATCGCGGCGTCCGTCGGCTTCTACGACCAGAGCCACTTCACGAAACGGTTTCGCAAAGTCACCGGAATCACGCCACTGCAGTACCGAAAACAGTATTTTGCGTAACAGATGCACCGGAACGCGATTTCTTCCTTTACCCCCCTAATTTGGGGGAATGACAGTATCCGATTTTGTGGAATCGTTAGTTTGCTTGATCCAACTTCGGGTCATTAAGACTGTTTTCGTAAAATCCGTGGGATCCCCGCCATAGGATCCTCGAGGAGGAGTCAGCTGCTGGCGGGCTTAGGCTCGCTGGCAGCTGGCATTCCCAGTCCCCTTTTCCGGGAAGATCCCCACCATCTCCGACGAGAAAGCGACTGAGCAACTCAGACTGGGAATGAACTCCGTAAGCGTTGATAAATCTGTTTTAGATAGCCATTCAGGGTGTGCACTGAAATCCCCATGTCGCTCGCGATTTGCTTCCGGGGCTGCCCTTCAAGAAGGAGGGTGAGAGCGGTCTGGCATCGTTTGGGAAGCTGAGGAACCTTCAGCGCGGATTCCCATGCCCAGCCCTTTTCATGGAGCCAATCAACCTCCGTCAGGATGATGCGGACCATCTTCGCCTCGCGCCTTGAAAATTCAGGGCGATCAAATCGACGATAGAGACCGAATGCGCTGAAACACCCGTTCGTAACGGGTCGGTAACAGACCAACGGAAATCCAACGTCCTCTGCCTTCCAGGCCCGGGCTCCATCACTTTCCACGAAAGAATCCTCCGGATCATGGTCCTCCCGCAAGCGGGTCACCTGCACCCAATTCTCTATGAATTCCCGGGCGACTGATTTCGAGTATTCCCAGGAATCGGGATGATTGAGAGCATCTATCCATTTTGCCATCTGGGATTCGCCGAAGCCTCCCGCGCTGAAAGAGGTATAGACGGCAGGGCTATCGACACTGATCTCGGTGGCAATTGCCCAGGCCCAGTAGTCGGCCGAAACAGCCTCGCAAAGGTCCTACATGAGCGCCCGCTTCTTGTCCTCATGAGTGCCGTCCATCGCCGCTACTTTCGAGAGAATTCGCACCAGAGTTCGCGCGTCGTCCTCCCGAATCATATCCCCGCCTGATGGTTCTGTTAGATCCGTATTTTTCACCTCTCACGGTATTCGAATCTCGTTGATAGCAACTGGATTCAAAGCCCTTTGCGTCCTTTCGACAATTGCGCATTGAACGGGAGAAGCTTCGCATCTATACGTCCCCCCTTGAATATCCCCTTCGAAGCGACCTGGGTTGTTCTCGCTCTGGCCTGTCTCGGAGCGTTCAGCCTCGGGATCTCAAAGACCGGCTTCCCCGGGCTCGCGATCGTCAATGTTCTCCTCATCGCCGAACTCTTCGGCGCGAAAAACAGTGTCGGCATCATTCTTCCGATGCTGGTGGTCTGCGATCTCATCGTTCTCCCTCTTTTCTGGAAACACGCCTCCTGGAAAATGATCTGGCCGCTCGTTCCGGTCACTTTTCTTTCCATCCTCGCCGCCTGGTGGCTGCTCGATATCTTCGACGATCTAACCGCCAGAAGAGTGATCGGAGCCATCATTCTCCTGATGTTTTTCCTTCAGGTGTTTCGGGAGCTGAAAAAGGAATTTCTTCTGCATCTTCCCGATTCCAAAGTCTTTCGCTGGATCAGCTGCGCTCTTATCGGAGTCTCCACGATGCTCGCCAATGCGGCGGGACCGGTTTACTCGATCTACGCGCTCGTTCACAAGATGCCGAAAATGGAATTCCTCGGCGTCGGGGCCAGATTTTTCCTGCTCGTCAATCTCTTCAAGATTCCATTACTCGGCCAACTGGATCTGATCAATCCCGAGTCACTGCACTTGAACGCCCTTTTACTCCCCGCTCTCATCGCCGGGATTCTCCTGGGACGGAAACTGATCCATCTCATTCCGCAACGGGCGTTTGAGATCCTCCTCTACGCCTTCTCCGCCATCGCCGGAGTCAGGATGCTGTTCTTCTAGCCGAACCGGGCTGACGCATCTCTCAAAGGACCGCTGAAATTTCTTTCCAAAATTTTTTGAACAAAAAGCTGCAATGAATCTCTAAAAACCAAATGACCACAATCTATGCCGTGCTGGAGAGCAATCCAGTAGTAGCCGATTTGCAAAACTGAACCCAATATTTCACACGGCAATTTGCCTCCCTGTTTCCGCTTATGAATCCAAATCAATTTACCCTCAAACTGCAGGAAGCCTTCCAGGCGGCCCAGACCCTCGCCGAACAGAAAAGCCATGCCGAGATCAGCAGCCTGCATCTCATGGC
>JARGNG010000021.1:0-26801 GCA_029213265.1 Verrucomicrobiales bacterium
AAGCTCTCCGATGACGAACCGGGAGCGGAGTTGCCGATTCGTCTCGGGAAGGAAACGGCTGACTTCATCACCGAGAAGGCAAAAGCGAAAGAGCCCTTTTTTGCGATGCTCTCCTTTTACTCCGTTCACGGACCGATTCAATGCTCCGAAGAGCGTTTCGAAAAATTCCAGGCCAAGGCCGAGAAAATGGGTCTGACTAAACGTGAAGAGCCACGCTTCGCCTTCGACCGCACCAAGGAAGTGCGCCAGGTCCAGGATCACCCGATCTATGCGGGAATGATGGCGGCCCTCGATGATGCCGTCGGAATCGTCCTCGACGCGATCGAAGATGCCGGCGTCCGCGAGAATACGGTTGTGGTTTTCACTTCCGACAATGGCGGCGTATCCTCCGGCGACGGCTTCGCAACGGCATGCCTTCCGATGCGGGGAGGAAAAGGACGTCAGTGGGAAGGCGGCATTCGCCAGCCTTACTATATCGCCTGGCCCGGCAAGACAGACAATGGCGGCACGACCGACGTTCTCGCGACGGGAATGGATTTCTATCCGACTTTCCTGGAAATGGCAGGGCTCCCCCTGAAACCGGACCAGCATCTCGACGGAGTCAGCCTTGTCCCGGTGTTGAAAGGCGAATCGATCGGAAATCGCCCGCTTTTCTGGCACTACCCTCACTACGGAAACCAGGGTGGTGAACCGTCTGCGATCATGATGACGAACGAGTGGAAACTGATTCACTATTTCGAAGATGGCCGAACGGAACTCTACGATGTCAATTCAGACATCGGGGAGCAGAATGACGTCTCAAAGGAAAACCCTAACATTGTTTCAGAAATGGTCGGGGAATTGAAGAAGTGGCAGAAGGAGGTGGGAGCCAACTCCCCCTCTCAGAACGCTTCCTACAATCAGGCAAAAGATCAAAAGGATCGGGAAAAACTTCAGACAAGCGGCAATCCACAGCGCGAAAACCAGCACGCCGCCTTCCTAAAAGCGGACTACGCTCCCAAAGGCGGATGGTGGGACAAGCCCAAATCCCCGCCGAAGATCAAAGACTGAATCCCGCGATTGCGGACAGGCTCGCGACACAGATTCTGCCGTTCTTGGCAAACACTTGCGCCGAATTTGGCGTAAGCTTTTGAATATACGGAAGGTTCCCCTTCTCTAAACACCCGACCTATGAAAATTGCGTTCTCCCTTATTCTAACTGTCTTCGTCGCTACTTCTGTTTTGAGCGAGGAAGGTTTCCAACCACTTTTTAACGGCAAGGACCTGACCGGCTGGGATGGCAACCCCGAGCTCTGGAGTGTCGAAGACGGCGTTATTTCCGGAAAAACAACCGGACCTGAGCAACTGGACTACAACCAGTTCCTGATCTGGCGCGGAGGCACGGTGAAAAACTTTGAACTGAAGGCCATGATCAAAACGGAGGGGAATAACTCCGGCATTCAGTATCGCAGCAAGGAGATGCCGGAAATCGGAAAGTGGTCCATCGGTGGCTACCAGTGCGATGTGCATCCGACTCCGGTGAACAATGCGATGTTGTATCACGAACGCGGTCGCGGCATCGTCGCCAAAAACGGGCAAAGCATCACGGTCGACCCCCAGGGGAACAAGTGGATTGTCGCCGAGCGCGACCCGGTCGCCGTGGACGTTTCCAAGTGGCACGAATACTCGATCATTGCGAAGGGAAATCACGTCGTCCACAAGGTCGACGGCAAGATCACGATGGAGCTGACCGATCACGACCCTAACGGAACACTGCTCGAAGGACTTCTCGCATTCCAGATCCACCGCGGTCCGGCCATGACCGTGCACATCAAAGATGTTCAGCTTAAGACACTTCCCGATGGCGGAGTGATTCCGTTCGAGAAATCGAACATTCCGAACGATGCGCAAATGGTGGAAAAGCCGGCCCCGAAAGGAAAAGGCAAAGCCAAGGGGAAGAAGGCCCCTGCGCCAAAAGCTAAGGGAAAGGCAGCTGCGAAAGCCAAGCCAAAGCGCCCCCAGGAAGTGGGGCCTGCAATTGGCCAAAACAAGGCAACTCCGGTGGATCGCATCAAGGCACTCGAAGGATTTGAAGTCGAACTTCTCTATTCCGTTCCAGGCGGTGAGCAGGGTTCCTGGGTCGCTCTTGCCGCGGACGACACCGGGCAGATTTACGCGAGCGATCAATATGGTGACCTCTATCGATTCCCCGCCCCGGCTCCCGGCAAGGCATTGAGGCAGAAAGACGTCGTAAAAGTCCCGGTCAACATTCGCGCCATCAATGGAATGATCTTCGCCGACGGCGCTCTCTATGCCGGAGTGAACGACTACGAGCAGAAAGCGCAGAGTGGTTTCTACAGGATCTCTGATTCAGACAACGACGGCGAGCTCGACAAGGTCCAGTTGCTCCGTGCTTTCGAGTCCAAGAGTGACCACGGTGTTCACGCGATTGTCCCCACTCCGGACGGAAAGTATTTCTACCTCATCAGCGGAAACAACGCGATCATCAACGAAGGCCCCGTTAAGGGAACCGCGAAAACCTCGCAGGTAGCCAAGATCTGGGGAGATGACCATCTCCTTCCCCGCATGCCGGACGGCCGCGGCCACAACCGTCACGTACTCGCTCCCGGTGGAATCGTCTATCGCATTTCCCGCGACGGGAAAGAGTTCGAGATCTTCGCCTCCGGATTCCGCAACATCTACGGCGGATCGCTGAACAAGGACGGTGAACTCTTCACTTACGACGCCGACATGGAGTACGACTTCAACACTCCCTGGTACCGCCCGACCCGGGTGAATCACGTCGTCAGTGGCGGGGAATACGGATGGCGCAACGGGGCCGGGAAATATCCTGAGTTCTACCCGGACACACTTCCCAGCAATCTCAACATCGGCCCCGGTTCTCCCACCGGAACACGCTTCGGTTACGGCGCGAAGTTTCCCGCCAAATACCAGGAGGCATTCTACGTACTCGACTGGAGCTGGGGCAAGATCTACGCCGTTCATCTGGAGGAGGACGGCGCCAGCTACCAGGGATCCAAGGAGGAGTTCATCACCGGCGCTCCGCTGCCTGTGACGGACGCGATCATTCATCCCGAAGACGGGGCGATGTATTTTGCGATCGGCGGCCGTCGGGTTCAGTCCGGCCTCTACCGGGTGACCTACGCCGGCAAGGAGAGCACCGCACCCGTCGATTTGACGGCGGAGGAGTCCCCTTCCCGCGAACTTCGTTACACTCTCGAAGCCTTCCATGGAAAACAGGATCCTGCTGCGGTGGGAACTGCCTGGCCTCACCTGAATGCCAAAGATCGCTGGATCTCCTCGGCAGCCCGTGTCGTCCTCGAGCATCAGCCTGCTGGACAGTGGGCGGAGAAAGCACTCTCAGAGCCGGAAGCAGGTCGACGCATAACCGCCCTTCTTGCCCTGGCACGGGTCAAAGGAGTGAGTCCGTCCCACCGACCTGAAACCGGGCACGTCGTCGATACAGAGACCCGCGATCAGATTCTCGCCTCCCTTCTCGAACTCGACTTCGCAAGTCTCGCTCACTTTGAGAAGCTCGGCTACGTCCGCACCCTGCAGATCGTATTTCACCGTTTCGGAAATCCCGATCAGAAAACAATCGATGCCGTGGTTGCAAAACTGGATCCATCGCTTCCGGCGAAGAACTTTGCACTCAATTGGCTTCTGCTCGAAACGCTCTGCTATCTTCAGGCACCAAGCGCGGCGGAGAAAGGCATGGCATTGATCGCTGATGCGCAAAGCCAGGAACCGCAGATGGAATACGCCCGCAGCCTTCGCCATCTCAAAGCCGGTTGGACTCCGGAACTTCGCCAGCAGCAGTTGGAATGGTTCCTCAAGGCGGCCAACTATCGTGGAGGAGCCAGCTTCACCAAGTTCATTGAATTCATCAAGAACGACAGTCTCGCCACTTTTACGGAAGCGGAGAAAACCGAACACGCCGAGCTGATCGCGAAGAAGCCGGAAGTGAAGTCGGCCATCGAGAACGTGGGCGCGATGTTTGCCGGACGCACTCCGACGATGTGGACGCTCGACGAGTTGAGCAAAGCGACCGAAACCGGCATGACCGGACGCGATTTCCAAAGAGGCCGCAAGATGTTCGCAGCAGCAGCCTGCTACGCCTGTCACCGTTTCGGCAATGCCGGGGGAATGACCGGACCGGATCTTACCGGAGCCGGAGGCCGCTACAGCCCGCATGACCTGCTCGATCAAATCATCAATCCAAGTAAGGAAATCAACGAGCAGTTCGCTCCGATCGTCGTGACCAAGAGTGACGGATCGATCGTCTCGGGCGTTGTCGTCAACCTCAGCGGTGACAATGTTACGATCAACACCGACCTCACCGATCCGAACCAGCGCGTCAACATCGACCGCAAGACGGTCGAAAGCATGGAAGTCTCCAAGGTATCGCCGATGCCACCCATGCTCCTCAACATGCTGACCAAGGACGAGGTTCTCGATCTTCTCGCCTACACCCTCAGTGGTGGTGATAAGGACAACGACATGTTCAAAAAATGAAATCCTTCCTCCTCCTTTCGCTGAGTCTTCTCGTTTCGGCGAGCGGACTAGCCGAAACCCTCGCCTTACCGCACTTTTTCAGCGACCATATGGTTCTCCAGCGGGGGGCCGAGGCAGGGATTTGGGGGAAAGCGGATCCGGGTGCCGAAGTCACTATCGCCTTCAAGGGAAAAACCACGACGGCGAAGGCGGACGCCGAAGGGAACTGGCGCACCGCGATCGAGACAGGCAAGGCCGATGCGGAAGGCGCAAGGTTGACGGCCTCATCGGGCGGAACGACGGTCACGATCCATGACGTTCTCGTCGGGGAGGTCTGGTTTGCCTCCGGGCAGTCTAACATGGTCTTTACGATGGAGCGCGTTCCGGACTACGCGGAGCTGATCCAAAAATCAAATCACCCGCTCATTCGAATGTTCAATGCGCCCATGGTGACTGCCGTGGAACCGCAGGATGACATCGAAGGCGAATGGAGCGCAGCCAGTCCAGAGACCATCCCGGGTTACTCTGCGGTCGCCTTTTTCTTTGCGCGAAAACTTCAAACGGAACTCGGCATTCCCGTTGGCGTGATCAAATCCGCCTGGGGCGGAAAACCGGTCGAGACCTTCACGAGTCGCGACGCGCTCAACACCCTGCACGGAACGAAGGCGATGGTAGAGGCCTTGATCAGCGCCGACACCTCCTACGACCCTGACAAGGCCATGGCGTTCTACGAAACGCGGATGGAGCAATGGGAGGCAGCCGTCGCCGCCTGGAAGGCAAAGCCTGCGGCAGAGCGTGGCAGAAACCCGAGGAAGCCCTCGCTTCCCAAGCGACCGCTCAACACCGAAGGCAAGCCGGGCGTGTTGTTCGATTCCATGATTCACCCATTCATCGGCTACACGATGCGAGGCGCGATCTGGTACCAGGGAGAAGGAAATGCCAAGGCGGGAGCCGTTCCCTACGACCAGACATTGCCTCTCCTGATCAACGACTGGCGTGAGCGCTGGGACGACGATTTTTCCTTCTACTTCGTCCAACTGGCCAATTTCCGCGAACCCTCCACCGAGCCCGGCGACAACGATCCCTGGCCTTTGCTGCAGGACCGCATGCGCCTCATTCTCGACACCACGCCCGGGACCGGCATGGCAATCATCAATGATGTCGGCGAAGCTAAGGACATCCATCCGAAAAACAAGCACGACGTCGGGGAGCGCCTCGCCCTTTGGGCTCTCGCCAAAGACTACGGTCAGGACATTACCTACTCGGGGCCCCTCTTCCGTTCCAGCGAAGCCGCCGACAATGCGATCCGGGTAACATTCGACGAGGTGGGATCAGGATTGAAATCCCGCGACGGAGGCGACCTCAAACGTTTCGAGATCGCCGGCCAAGACAAGGTCTGGCACTGGGCAGATGCCACGATTGACGGACCAGACAGCGTTCTCGTCAGCAGTTCTGAGGTGAACAACCCTGTCGCGGCTCGCCTTGCCTGGGCCGCCAATCCAGAGGGCTCGAACCTGATCAACAGCGAGGGTCTTCCTGCTTCCGTGTTTCGAACAGACAACTGGGATGACGTCATTCAGAAGGTGGATACCACTGCACAAAAAGCATGGGAAGCCCGGCGCGCCCTCGCCCTTGAGATCAAAGCCCTTGCCGCCAGGAAAGCGACCTTGGAACGCGGGAGCGATGAATTCAAAGAGACACTCGCGAAGCAGAAGGCTTTGATGGAGAAATACAAGGCGACAGCTCCAGCGGTGAAGTAAAAACCCGCTGGCGAAAACGCGAATTTCGCCGTTTCGCGCCCGGATGGGAAAGCGGAGCCGGGCCCGAACTACAAATCCGCCCGCTCCTTCGAAAACACATTCCCGGATGGTTTCCCGGGAAGCGTCTTTTTCCACTCCTTGATCTGCTTGATCAAACCGGAGGCGACATCTGGCTTCGCCTTTGCGAGGTCCTCTTTCTCCATCGGATCCGCTGCGATGTCGTAGAGTTCAAAGTGATCAAGATCCTTGTTCGCCATCAGCTTCCAGTTCTGATCGACAACGGCATAGGAAACCCAATGATGGGGTTTTCCGTTCTGAGCCGGCCACGGGGACTGAGACTTCCAGAAGAGCGGTGATTCGCGAAGCGGAGCGGCTTCGCCGAGGAGAGTCTCCACCTGGCTGACACCATCCGACTCGTAGTCGTCCGGGAGATCCACGCCTGCAATTTCACAAAAGGTCGGGAGCAGATCGACTGCCGAGATCAGGGAAACACCGTCCACTTCTCCGGCGGCAATTTTTCCAGGCCAGCGTGCCAGAAAGGGAACGTTGATCCCGCCTTCAAAAATTGCAGCCTTGTATCCTTTGCGCCCGGCCGTGATTCCTTTTGCCGCTGCGATCCCCCACCCCGCTCCGGTCGCGGTGTCATAGCTCAGGGATAATTCGGTCGGCTTTGAGGAACGCGCCGGACCGTTGTCGGAGCTGAAGATGACCAGCGTGTTGTCCGTTACACCGAGGCGATCCAGGGTATCGAGAACTTCGCCGATCCGGTCATCTGCATGAGAAAGAACCGATGCGTAAATTTGATCCTCGCGGCTTTCCATATCCCGGAAACGCCATTCGTATTTGGGGACAGTATGGAAAGGAGTGTGCGGTTCATGCACCCAGAGATTAACGAAAAAGGGCTTTCCCTCCGCAACCGCCTTTTCGATGAACGCATTCGTGTGCATGGCATCCTCGTGCACCGGCATTTGCTCGCCCGAGCAATTGAACGCTCCGTATTCATCGTAGCCATATTCACCGGGAGAAGGCGAATCGGGGATCATGTCATTGGCGAGGTGCCATTTGCCATAGTGAGCCGTCGCATAGCCCGCTTTCTGCAAAAACCGTGGAAGTGTCGGGACCGCCGGATCAAGCCAGTCCGGCATTCCCCGTTTTGCGTTGCTCGGCACCCACGCAAAATGTCCGTCGATGTTGTAACGGGCCGGAAAATGGCCTGTCATGACCGCGGTTCGACTGGGAGAGCAGACACCACTGGCAACGGTGAATCGATGAAAGTCCGTTCCCTCTTTCGCAATCCGATCAATGTTCGGAGTCTTGACGTAGGGATGGCCGTGGCAGCTCAGATCGCCCCAGCCCCAGTCATCAGCGAAGATGAAAAGGATATTCGGCTTGTCAGCGGACAATGCGGAGCATTGTAAACCAAGACCAAGAAAGAAGAGAAAAAGAAAAGTCTGTCGAATCATAGCTATGGCAAATGATGCCCTCAGTCCTTGCGGGTGTCTATTTCGCAATTTCGCAAATTCAGTATCCCTATTTCCGATCCTGCTCCTCACGATCGACCGATTCCTTTACCCCGTTGTCAAACTGACGCCGAAACGCTTCCGTTTCATCAATCTCGACGGCACCGGAAGCCAGGTAAGGTTTCCGGCGGGGGGCAAACTCGCCGCCCTCCCAGGAAACTTTTCGAAAAACGGGCACGCTTCCCTTCCAATGGGAGGGAATTTTCTCCGGCCGCTCTTTCTGCCCCGGTGTCAGAATCAGACTCGTGACGAAGTCGTAGGAATCGAGCACCGTTCCGTCTTCCGAAACAAACTGATCCATGGAAAGCGAAACCGAGTGCTCTCCCGACTGCTTCAGTTCGACCAAAGCGACATGACGCCGGTCTTTCCGTTTCGTGTATCCCCGCCACTGATCGGTGTAGAGAATCACAGCGAGCGTATTGCCGGGTTCGCTTGTCTCCAGTTCAAGAGCGAGCGACGCACCTTTCGGCCCGAAAAAAGCAGGATCGCACACCTTGTGAGTTTCGAAGTTCCAGTGATGAGGATTGTTCGCTGAAACGAGCGACCAATCTCTCCAACCGTGGCTGAAATCGTCAATCAGTCGATGGCGTTCTCCTGTCGGGATCACTTCTCCCGGTCCCGAATAGGGAGGGTAGATATAGCTGTAGTCGCTTGTCACCGTCAGGAGAGAGGTATCTTCGTATCCCGCCGGCATCGCAATCTTTTCTCCCGTGTCGTAGGTCACATTGGCAAACACGAAGAGGGGTTCCGAAGTATCCATGACCGGACAGTCAGCGAGGTAGTATTCGCCTTTCCGGGTCACTTCGGCGGACCGCCAGAAACGTGCCCGGGGATCGCGATCGTATCCGTAAAAGACCGCAACCTTTTCCACCCGGTGAGGAACACTCGTGTCCGGTTTCACCACGAACTGCGGAATCCCGTTTCCCCTATCGGTCCCGAGACCACCATCCGGCGTCTTCGGGAACGCAAAACTTTTCTGTAAATGCGTGTCGAACCATCGAATCCGGGCGGCCATATTGTCCGCGGTGAAGCGGTGGTTCATGTGAGGAGTGAATGAAGTTCGGCTCTTGCTCTCGTCCGGTAGAGAGCGGAATCCCAGGTTCACCTTTTCCATGGGGGAATTGAAATCATTGGTCGCTCCCAGAAACATGACCGGACATTGAATCAGGGGCCAGTATTCCCTGCAGTCGATCGTCTTGAGATAGAGTTCCCGGGGGGGACCTTCCGGCATCCTCCGCGCCGAGCCGGGAATTCCGCGAATGTCGCGGTAGAGATAGCCGCTACCTCCGACCGAGGGAGACGCCGCCTTCACTCTTGGATCGATGGCGGTGAGAACCGTGAGCCGTCCGCCCATGCTGTGCCCCTGGATCCCGATCCTGTCTCCATCGCATTCCGCTTGCTCCTCCAGGAAGGTGATGGCCCGGCGCGCGGCAGCCGAATAGAGCAGCCACGAGCTGTTCCACGGATGAATCCCCCTGTGGAGGGTTCCTTCCGCAGGATCCACTTCGTTGTGATGCTTCGGATCAAGGAACCCGGCGGGGATCCCGCCCCAGTCTGTATTGGGGGCTTCCGGCTGACCGATTTCTTTTTCCCCCCAATTGATGGAAATCGCGGCGTATCCCCGGGCCGCGTAAAACCTGGCTATCTCCGCTCGTGCAAACTGCCCGCCTCCATGGATTTGCACGATACCGGGAAGGGACTCTGCCCCTTCCGGAAAAGAATAAAACGCCGCGACTTTGGTTTTCCGATCTTGAAACGTGCCCACGACAAAACGGACATGACGGAGAACGATTCCCTCTTCGACGCTTTCCCGGATCAGTTCCGTTTCGAGGGGCTCAGCACGGGGATCGAATAGAGCCCAGGTTCCTTCGACCGAGTCGGGAACCTGAGAAACAGCGGGTCCTCCGAACAGGAGGATGGCCACAAGAATTTGATAGAATTTCATCCGGGGAAAAGGCCAGGGTAAGACTTTTTCCGGATAAAGAACAAGCCGGGGAATCAAATCGACTTGTAGGTCACCTTGTTCCCATCGCCGTCCGTCGGGCGATCATCCACCCGCGGAGCTTCTCCGGATGTGATATCTTCTTCGGCAGCACGGTAGCGTTGCTGAGGCGGTCGCGGAGAACGCTCTTCGGCCTCGTTGACTCGAATTTTCCGGCCTCCGAGCTCAGTTCCATCCAGTGCAGCGATTGCGGCATTTCCCTGCTCGTGATCCGCAAGCGTCACGAAGGCAAACCCTCGCGGCTTGCCGGTCTCCCGGTCAATGGGGCGTGTAAATTCGAGGATGGGCTCAAACGGCTCGAACAGAGCTCGTAATTCGGGATCGGATGTGTCGTAGGAAACGTTGCCAAGGAACAGCTTCATATTTTGATTTTCTTTTTCTACTGAGATGGCCGCACTTCTCGCGACCATTGCACATCAGCCAGCAGATTCGGAAAAAATAACACTAACAAACGGTCAACACCCGCGAGGGGCCTCTATTCTATTTTACTCAAAACCAGACTACAGCATCCCATAAAAAAGGCCAGCATGTTTCGAATTTTCTTACCAGCAGGACAAAAGTCACGAAATCGATGGGCGACTTCTTCGCCGCTGTCCCCCATCCCCCTACTTCAAGGCATCCCGAAAAGCTTTCGGCGTTTTCCCGGTGACACGTTTGAACACCAGCGAAAGTCTGCGTGCTTCCGAAAACCCACTTTGTTTCGCAACCTCCCTGATCGGAAGGTCCCGGTCTTTTCGCCAAATCGCCTCTGCTCTCCTCACTCTCGCCTCGGAAAGACACTCGTGTGGAGTTTTGGCCAACTCATCTTGAAACAGAGTCTCCAATTTCCTCCGCGAGACTCCGACCCGGGAAACCAGCCACGCCACATCGATCAATTCCCGGCTGTGCCTTTCAATGAGTTGAAGAGCATCTCGAAGAGCCGGATTGTCCACCGCAGTCACCTTCGTGCTGTTCCGTGCCATCAATCCCTCGGGGGCAATGAGTTGGGTCCGGGCAGGCTTGCTTTCGCCTTCCATCAATTGATTCAACAACAGGGCGGCCCGAAAACCGGCTTCCTTTCCGTTTTGACGGATGCTTGTCAGGGTGGGAGTGCTGAACTCGCAGACAACCGGGTCATCATCGACCCCGACCACTCCGAGTTCCTCAGGCACCGCGATCCCCAATTCCACGCATCTTTCCAGAACCATTCGGGCCCGGTAATCATGCGCCGCAAAAATGCCCGCAGGAAACTGGAACTCCCCCACCCATTCTGCGAGATCCTGCTGGTCCAGTCGCCATGGCTCCGATGACAGGAGACTGCTCTCTGTTTCGTACAATCGACAGGGAAATCCTTCCTCGCTCAAGCGGTCCCGGAACCCGGCAAAGCGCTCGCCGGAATACCAGACTCCTTTCAAACCGTAGAATCCAAATCGGCGGAAATTTCTTTCGAGAAGATGTTCCGCTGCGAGTTGTCCCATGGCCCGCTGGTCTCCGGCTACAGCGGGGATTCCGGTCGCCTGAAGAGAGTTCGCAATGTTGATTACCGGAAAAGGAAGTTCACGGGCGATGGCCACCTGTTCTGACGTCTCCAGCATGGCGATGACACCGTTTCCCTTCCAGGAGGAAAGACTCGAAAGCGGGAGCGCCCCTCCTTCGGGACTGGAAACCACCTCGATCGGGCCATTCTCCTGGGCATAGCGAAGAACCCCATGGGTGATCCTCTCCTGGTAGGGTGCCCCCAGCTGGTACGCCAGGGCAATTCTGCGGGGGCGCATCCTCCTTCTCTTTCGCGACATAGCTCAGACACTACCCGATTCTGCGCAAATAAGAACTCTTTTCCCGCAAAACGGCTCTTGTGCGTTTTCTGAAACCGAGTTTCCCTACTCTGCAATCAGACTATTCCTCCCTATGAGCACAATTCCCTCTCACCAACTCAATGCCGGCATGATCGGCATGGGAATGATCTTCGACGAAACCTACGCGCCACTCTTTCGAACGGCGAAGGACGGAATCTACGATCCCTCTTTCGGGGTCTGCTCGATCAACTTCTCCGCGGTAGCCACCCGGACGGGGAGTCGCGCCGAAGCGTTTCGAGCCAACCATTCCTCTGATTTCCCGGATTTCACCAGTTACACGGAACCGGATGCCGCCGGCCAGCTGGTATCCGCAGACCCGGATTTTGTTTGTGTCGCCACTCCTGATGATCGCCATTTTGCCGGCGCCAAAGCAGCACTGGAGGCAGGCAAGCATGTCCTGATCGAAAAGCCTTCCGTTCTCTCGCTCCAGGAACTCGATGAACTGGTTGCCCTGGCGGAGAAAAACAAGGTTCTCGCGAAAGTCGTTTATCACAAACTCCTCGATCCTGATCACAAGAAGCTGCAGACGCTCGTTGCCGATGACGAGCTTTCCCATGTGAACAACGGCTACTGTACTCTTCTCGAGCCCAAGTCGATCTCCGGCGGTCAGTTCGCCGAATGGATTCAGGGCCGGAATCCCGGGACCTACGTGGCGGTTCACTACATCAAGCTGATCGACTTCACGTTCGGAGGAAAACTCAAGCGAGTCACCTGCACCGGGCAGCGCGGCCTCGTCGGACCGGCCGATGGAAACACCTGGGACTCGACGCAACTGCGCCTGATCTACGAATACGAATCCCCCAATGGTGGAGCCCCCAGGGAAGCGGCCTTCGACATTCATACAAGCTGGGTAACGCCCGACAATTTTCCCGGATACGTCGAGCAGGAAGTGCAGTTTCGTTTCGACAACGGCGTTTGGAATGGGCACAGCCGGCGCCGCGGTGTCGAATGCACGATCGAGGAAAAGACTCCTCTCTCGGCCAAGATTTCGATCAACAACCACTACAACGGCAGCTTTCTCGAGCCCTGGCAGGAACGCAGCCAGCGCGGTTACGGCATCGAAGCGATCGAGCGATTCGTGCGTGAAGTCGCCGAAGTGGAATTCGGAGGCGTGGGCGGGCGCGAAGAACGTCTTGATCGAATGGCCGGACTTTCCTACAACAGCCTCGCGGCAGACCGTCAGGTCGTCGCAGCCGTCCAGTCCATGGAAGCCCTTCTTGAACATCATGCGGCCGGTCATCCCGATGCCGTTGTCAAAGTGAACGACAGCGCCGGCGGTCTCGCGCTTTATCAACCCGGAAATCCAAATCCCGAAGTTCTCTACCCCGGCACCGTATAGTGCCCTTCCTTCTCACACTCTTTACTCCCCTACTCCGTTTCTCCCCATGAGCATCACCCATCAAAACGAACCTGCCTCCAACGAACTTCGCGAGACTCTGACCTCGACCGAACCGAATTGCCTTCGCACCATGACGACCAGCATGGCCGTCCTTTCAAAAAGTGCCGGTTCTTATCACTTCACGCCCGAAGGCCGCAAGCTGGCTGACTTTACGTCCGGAGTTCTCGTCGCCAATATCGGGCACAACCCGAAACGCTGGTGGAAGAAAGTCTGGAAGCTGATGTCGCTCGACGACATCGATGACGGGGACGGATATCATGAGGGGGTTACCTTGACCTCCTACAACGCCGTCACCCCTGTCGAGATGGAAGCCAACCGCCGCCTTCTTGCCAACATGCAGGCTCAGCCGGGAGGCAAACGAATGGAACAGGTTCTCTGGGCCGCGAGTGGAAGTGAAGCCATTCAAAAAGGACTCTGGGCTTCGATGGCCCGCCGCGAGGGGCAGGATATCATTCTCGCTACCCGTGGAGGCTTCCACGGAAAGAAAGGGCTCGCCGGAGCTGTGACCGGAAGCGAAACCGACTCGGAGCGCGATCCGCGCGTGCGTTTCATCAGCTTTCCCAAAGAGGAATGCAGCACCCTGCAAAAGCGGAAAGAGCCGATTGATCTCGCCCCCTACCGCGCCGAATTGGAGGCTCTCAAAGAGGAGTTTGGAGATCGAATCTGCTGTCTTATCACCGAACCCTACCTCGGCGGCGGCGGATCCTATCATCCGCACAAGGAATACATGCAGATGTTGGAATCCTTTTGTCGTGAGAACGACATCATCTTCATTCTCGATGAGATCCAGGCGAACTTCGGGCGCACCGGTTCGATGTATGCGTTCACCGAATACGGAGTCGAGCCCGACCTGGTCGCTCTCGGAAAGGGAATGGGAAATGGAATTCCCGTCGACGCTATTGTGGGACGCTCTGACCTGTTCGGAGCGATGGGCTACGGCGCCGGTTCCGATACCTGGAGCGCGCACCCGCTCGGTTGTGCCTCTGTCATCGCAACGCTGGATGAATTCGAGCAAACCGATGTGATGGAGCAGGCCGCCGGCCTCAGCAAAATCATCGAAGAGTCACTCGTCCGCCTATGCGAACTACCCGCAATTTCGGCGGTTCGAGGAGAAGGAACCGTTTGGGGAATCGAATGCACTGCCGTCGGAGAGCATTCCGCTGAAGAGGTCGCTCACGAACTGGTGCGACGCTGCTACGTTGGAAACGACGAAGGGAAAGCGATTCACCTGCTGGGACCTCTCGCGGGAAAAGTAGTCCGCATCGCCCCTCCCCTGACGATGGATCATGGAGAAGCACGGGACTACTTCCAGGTTCTCCACGAAATTGCAGCCGGTCTGAGCTGATCCGTCAACCGTCGACCGGTTCTCTATCGAAACCTCTCCCGAAACGCACGGGGCGTCATTCTGACAACCCGTTGGAAGTTTCGGCTGAAGTGGCTTTGGTCGTGGTATCCTGTCACCAGAGCGATCTCGCCGATCGGATCATCCGTGCTGGTGAGCAACTGCCGTGCTTTCTCGATGCGCAGGGCATGGAGAAAACGGGTCGGCGACATTCGGAAGATGGCGTGAAATTCGCGATTGAAGTGCGTGCTCGACATTTCCGCCAGCGCGGCCATTTCGCTCATGGATACGGTTTCGGTGTAGTGCTCTTCGAGATGACGAATCACAGGGGCGAGGCGGCGGAACTGACGCTTGCGATCTTCCGGGGTTTCAATCGAATAGCGCACTCCGGCAATCCCTACCATTTCGCCCACCTCGTTTCGAAGCGGGATCTTCGTTGACTGAAACCACCCCGGCTTCCCGGATCGATCGATGATGAACCAGACCTGATTGGGAAGCGGGACACCGATCTCCAGAATTTTCTGATCTTCGGCCATGTAGGCATCGGCAAGAACGGAAGGATGGAAATCCCGATCTGTCTTTCCCAGCAAGTCCCGGGGATCTTCGAGCTCTTTTGCCATGAGCATGGCACGGTTGGCGGCGACGTAGCGGCTCTCCCGGTCTTTGGCATAAAAAATCACTCCCGGGAGATAGTCGAACAATCCCACGAGCGCACTCACATCAAGCCCTTGAGCGAAAAACGGTCCATCAATATGGGAATCAAAGCCTTCAAGCATCATGGGCAAAACATACAAAAAATACGCTAGAGCGCTACAAGACAAATGGGTCGTCTTGATACGATCGTTTCCCATGCCAGGAAAAAGACCTTTCACCTCCGGATTCGCTTCCGCGTTGCTCGCGATCGTGTGGTCCGGAATGGCATCCTCCGGAACGGAGGATGCGCCGGTGTCGTTCAGTCGCGACATTCTGCCCGTTCTTTCCGACCGGTGTTTTCACTGCCATGGACCCGACCCCAGTCATCGCAAGGCTAAGCTTCGCCTCGATCTCGAGGACGAGGCGAAACGCGACATCGACGGGGTCTCCATCATTGCGCCGGGGGATCTCGATTCCAGCGAACTCTGGTATCGGCTTGTGACCGAAGACGAGGACGAACTGATGCCTCCCCCTGATTCGCACCGGAAGCCTCTCACGGAATCCGAACGCAAGCTCGTCCGACGCTGGATCGAGCAGGGTGCGGTCTGGGGAAAGCACTGGGCCTTTGAAAAACCGGTTCGCCCTCCCCTGCCGGATCCAGCGGCCCATCCGGTCGATTCTTTCCTGCGCGATCGCCTCGCCAGGGAAGGCCTCGAACCCTCCCCGCCGGCGCCGCAACACGTGCAGCAGAGGCGCCTTTCTTTTGCTCTCACCGGACTGCCCCCGGCCGCAACGATAAAGCCCGGGGATAAGACCGACTGGCCCTCTCTGATTGAGAGCCTGCTGGCATCTCCTCATCATGCCGAGCGCCTCGCGATGTGGTGGCTCGATGCCGCCCGCTACTCGGATACGGACGGCTACCAGGGCGACCGCGAGCGCACCAACTGGCCCTGGCGGGACTGGGTCATCGACTCCTTTGCCTCGAACAAACCTTTCGACCAGTTCACGATCGAGCAATTCGCCGGTGATCTCTTACCCGATGCCACTCCCGGGCAAATCCTCGCGACCTGCTTCCATCGCAATCATATGACCAATGGCGAAGGTGGGCGTGATCCTGAAGAATCCCGCATCGACTATGTCATCGACCGGGTCAACACGACCGGCACGGTCTGGCTCGGCCTCACGCTCGGGTGCACCCAGTGCCACGATCACAAATTCGATCCCGTATCGCAGAAAGACTACTACAGCCTCTTTGCCTTCTTCAACAGCATCGATGAGGACGGCAAAGCCGGTCGCGGTGCCAAACCCTACCTCGACTATCAGTCTCCGCACGCCGGTCATGCTCTAAAGGAAATGGAAGCCCACGTCGCTTCCCGTCAGGCTCTCGAAATCGATGCCCTTCGCAGTGCGGAAGCGCGTTTCGGAAAATGGCTGAAAAAGACTGTGACAGAGCACTCGCCCGAATACCGCGCCTGGCACCCGATCCGCCCTTCCGAAGTTACCTCCGTTGAGGGCACAAAGTTTCGAGTCAATGAAGAGACCGTCGTTCAGGCAATCGGACCCAACCCGCGACAGGATGACTATCGGATCGCCGTGCCTGCTCCCGGAGAAGTCTCCCGGGTGAGTGGATGGAAGCTGGAGGTATTTCCCCACGAATCCCATACTGAACGCAAATTGTCCCTGGGGAAATCCGGAGAATTCATCCTGACCAACGTCAAACTGCTGGTTCGCAAAAAAGGTCTTTCCCAGGTTCGTGACATTGAAATGAAAGGTGCCGTGGCCGACTACGAACGCGAGGCCAAGGGGCGGAAATACGGCAAAGTCCGCGATACGCTCGATGACGACCCCCGCAATGGCTGGACCACGGAATCCGGCGACTCTACGAAGGAGCACACCGCCGTCTTCGAACTGGAAGAGCCACTGACGCTCTCTCCGGACGAGGAACTGGTCTTCGTCCTCTTTCACCGCTCTACCATCGGAGATGCCAACATCGGACGTTTCCGGATTTCTGTTTCCGGCGAAGCCGGGGAAACCGTGCGCGGCCTCAAGCCATCTCCGCTTGAGGACCTCGCAAAGGCACTTCCCGCGAAGCCCGGCAACCTTGACGGGGATCTACGCAAGCGGCTCCTCAGTCAGTTTTTACTCGACGACACCGACTACCAAAAGGCCCGGACCACACTCGACTTGGCCAGCCGTCAACTCGCCGAAACGAAGAAATCCGCAGGGAAGCTCGGGGTCATGGTTCTCGCAGAGCGAAAGGAACCGCGCCCGACCCACATTCTCGAACGCGGCGTCTGGGATGCCAAAGGAAGCGTCGTGCAACCCGGTGTTCTCCCTGCCGTGTTGGAATGGCCCTCAGAAAAATCCGGATCGCGGCTCGACTTCGCCCGATGGCTCGTCTCTCCTGAAAATCCGCTCACCGCCCGCGTAGTCGTGAATCACCTCTGGCAGATCGTATTCGGCAGTGGACTCGTTCGCACGCCCGAAGACTTCGGCCTCCAGGGCGAGGCGCCGACGCACCCCGAACTGCTCGACTGGCTCGCCGTGGAATTGGTCGAGAACAACTGGGACATCCAACACATTCTGCGGCTGCTCGTAAGCAGCGACACCTTCCGTCAAAGCAGTGACACCACTGCCGCACTCGAGGAACGTGATCCGGAAAATCGATTGCTCGCGCGTGCCCCGCGCTTCCGTCTGCCTTCCTGGATGATACGCGACAACGCGCTCGCCGCTTCCGGCCTCCTCAATCCCTCCATCGGCGGACCGCCAGTGAATCCATGGCAACCCGAGGGTGTTTGGGAGGAAATCTTCATGGGAGGCAAAACCTACATCCCCAGTGTCGGACCGGCCCAGTATCGCCGCACGATCTATGCCTACTGGCGTCGCTCCAGCGCTCCCACCTTTCTCTTCGACAGCGCCCAGCGGCGCGTTTGTGAAGTGCGAACGCGCCGGACCAACACCCCGTTGCACGCTCTCACTCTCATGAACGACACGACCATGCTGGAGGCATCCCGGGTACTTGCTGAAGCGGTCAGAAAAGAGCAGGAGCCCCTCCAAAGCCTGGCAAATCAGATCCTCTCCCGGAAGCTGGATGAGCGGGAGATCGCGGTCGTTCTCCGCGAACAGCAGAAAGCGCTCGACTACTACCAGAGCCATCCTCGCGAAGCCCTGACCTTTTCCACGATCGGTCAGCAGGATTCACCTCCGGAAAACGATGCTCCCGCGATCGCCGCCTGGATGACGGTAGCCAGCCTTCTCCTCAACCTCGATGAAGCCATGACCCATGAATGAGTCTTTTTCCCCTCTCAGTCGCCGCACCTTCCTGAACCAGTCGGGCGTGAATCTCGGCGCCATGGCTCTGGGTAGCCTGCTCGGTCGGGAAGCTTCCGCAGCCTCCGCCCTCCAGGATGAAATTTCCCATTTCGCGCCGAAGGCCAAGCGGGTCATCTTTCTGACGCAATCCGGAGGGCCCTCGCAACTGGAACTCTTTGACCACAAACCCGGCCTGAAGGAGTGGGCCGGGAAGGAACTCCCCGAAAGTGTGCGTCAGGGGCAGCGGCTCACCACCATGACAGCGAGTCAGAAGCAGTTGATCCTCCCGGGGATCACGAAGTTTTCCCGGCACGGGGAAAGCGGTGCGACCGTGAGTGAATGGCTTCCCCACACCGCGTCGATCGCGGACGACCTCTGTTTTGTGAAGTCGATGGTCACCGACCAGATCAATCACGCCCCGGCGATGACCAAGTTTCTCACCGGGCACCAGTTGCCGGGTCGCCCCAGTTTCGGGGCCTGGACCAGCTACGGACTCGGAAGCAGCAATCGCAACCTGCCCGACTATCTAGTTCTGATCTCGAAGATGAAGCGCCCGAGCGATCAACCGCTCTACGATCACTACTGGGGAAGCGGCTTTCTCCCTTCTCAATACCAGGGTGTGAAACTTCGTAATGCCAAGGATCCGGTTCTCTATCTTCGTGACCCGGAGGGGCTCCCACGCCATCTCCGCCGCGGCATGATCGACGGCATTGGCGAACTCAACCGGATGCGCCTTGAGCAAAGCGGTGACTCCGAGATCGAGACACGCATTCGCCAGTATGAAATGGCTTTCCGCATGCAAACAAGCATTCCGGAACTGAATGACCTGAGCGACGAACCCGAATCCACCTTTGAGCTCTACGGCCCCGACTCACGACGACCCGGCAGCTACGCTGCCAACTGCGTTCTCGCCCGTCGTCTTGCCGAACGCGGAGTGCGCTTCATCCAGCTTTTCCATCCTGACTGGGATCACCACAGCCGGCTCCCGAGTTGGTGCACAGCGCGTTGCCGCGACACCGACCAACCCAGTGCGGCTCTCGTGAAGGACTTGAAACTCCGCGGACTGCTCGATGACACTCTTGTGATCTGGGGAGGAGAATTTGGGCGCGGCGTAGCGGGCCAGGGCAAATGGGACAGCCCCGAAGCGGGGAGGGATCATCATCCGCGTTGCTTCACGATCTGGATGGCCGGAGGCGGTGTGAAACCGGGCACCACCTACGGGGCCACCGATGACTTCAGCTACAACGTGGCCGAGAACCCGGTCCATGTGCATGATCTACATGCCACGGCACTCCACCTGCTTGGAATCGATCACGAGAAGTTCAGCTTCCGTTTCCAGGGCCTTGATTACAAACTCACCGGGGTGGAACCAGCGGGAGTGATCAAAGACATTCTTGTGTGAGGGAAGCAGGTAAAAGCGCCTTCCTCCCACGCTAGTTCGGACCAACTCCGAAAATCTTCACCGGCTCCTTCTTTCCGCGCAGCAACTCCTCGCTCAGTTCCTCGAATTGATACGCCGAGGGAGGTCCCATTGCCTCAACAAGTGCCGCCGAGGCGAGAATCTCCCGTTTGAACTGATTGCAGCAACCTTCGATTCGCGCTGTCGTATTGAGAGTATCCCCGTGGTAGGAAATCTCGCGTTTCAATACCCCCACCTCCGCTACGGTGACCCAGCCGACATGCATTCCCGCCTTGAAGACAGGCTGCACCCCGTAGTTGGTTTCATAGTATTCTGCCCGACTCTTGAGATAGTCCTGGATATCAAAAAAGCAGCGAACAGCAACGCCGTCCCGCAATCCTTTTTTCTTTGGCCAACTCACGACCACCTCATCGCCGACATATTGATACACCTCTGCCCCGTTCCGGCGCAATGCATCGGTCATGTCGATGAAGCAATCCTGGATCAGCTGACTGAATCGGACATGCCCCAACTGATCGGCAATGGTGGTCGAGGATTGTAAATCGAGAAACATAAAGATGCGCTCCTCTTCCCTGGGCGTACGGTATTTCCCGCGAACCAGATTCCAAAGCACACCGGGCCCGAACTTCTGGCTCATTTGCCTGACAAACGTTAAAATCGATCCCACGATTAAGGCGTAGCTCAATCCAACCCAGTAGTTGGTCGACCGAATCACCCCCATAATCATGTTCCAGTCCCAGTGACTCCATTTCAGATAGATGACGATCCCCATGAAAAGGACCTTCATCATCAGGAAATAGAAAACGATCTTGATGAGGAGAAGACGACCATAGGACTGCCGCGCAAAGAATCGTTTCTCGAACAGAAAGTCAGTGAAGGCATAGAGCAATCCGAGAAAGAACCCGACCCCTCCGTAGATTAGAACCCGCTCCATCTCATTACTTTCCCTTACCAACTCGACAGAATCGAACTCATCCAAACCGGCATGCCGAAGGAAACTGAAAAGAAGGAATGCGGTCACCCACACGCACACACTGATGATACAAAATCGAATTCGTTGCTGTCCGCGGCTGCTCATTCCTTTCCCTTCGCTCAATCTTTTTCTGTCCAACCCACGCAGGATGCGACTACTTAAGGTGACTATTTCCGATATGAAATCCCTGTCGACTCTTTTCGCTCTCGTTCTTCTGCCCGTTCTTCTTCCGGCGGAGGAACCCGTTCAGGTATCCGGCGTGTATCCTCATCTGAGAATGTGGAACGAGCACGGTGAAGCGGGAACCGGCGCCGTCGTTTTCTGGCAGGGCGACCTGTGGGCGATTACCTATGCCCCTCACATGCCAAAGGGTTCCACGGATAAGCTCTATCAAATCACTCCCGACCTTGAGCAGATCATTTTCGACGGCAGCGTCGGAGGAACCCCCGCCAACCGGATGATTCACCGGGAAACGAATCAACTCCTGATCGGCCCTTACGTGATCGATGCCGCGAAGAACATCCGTGTCATCCCCCCCTCCCGAATGGTGGGTCGCCTCACCGGAAATGCCCGCCATCTCAGCGAACCGGAAAACAAAGTCTACTACGCCACAATGGAAGAGGGGCTCTACGAAGTCGACCTCCGTTCCCTCGACGCCACCTGCCTGATCCAGGACGGCCATGGCTATGCACCGGAGGAAGGCGCCAAAAGCGAGCTTCCGGGATATCACGGAAAAGGTCTCTTCTCGGGACAGGGGCGCGTCGTCTACTCGAACAACGGGCAGAGCTCTCCCGAAGCGCGTCGCGACCCGACCATTGACTCCGGCGCTCTCGCCGAGTGGAAGGGAGAAGGAAGCTGGCAGCTCGTGCGAAGAAACCAGTTCACCGAAGTCTCAGGCCCCGGCGGCATTCGCGGAAACGAAAAACCTGACATCGATCCCATCTGGTCGATGGGCTGGGACCAGAAATCACTTCTCCTCGCTTTGCTCGAAGACTCCCACTGGCACTACTACCGACTCCCCAAGGGGAGCCACAGCTACGATGGGGCTCACGGATGGAATACGGAATGGCCCCGCATTCGCGAAATTGGAGAAGACGCTCTCCTTGCGACCATGCATGGAACCTTCTGGCACTTTCCCTCCACTTTCTCCCGGAAGAATTCCGCCGGCATTGCCCCCCGCTCCAACTATCTGAAAGTGATCGGAGACTTTTGCCGATGGAACGATCGAATTGTGTTCGGATGTGATGACTCCGCTAAGGCCGAATTTCTCAACACCCGCCCCTTCAAGGCAGAGCAGGGAGCCCCCCTGCAATCGAATTCCAACCTCTGGTTCGTTTCTCCGGAAGCACTCGATCAACTCGGACCTGCAATCGGTCGCGGATCGGTCTGGCTTCGGGAAGATCTTCCGAAGGATTCGGTAAGTGATCCCTATCTCTTTTCCGGATACGACCATCGCCAGCTGCACCTCAGTCATGGGAGTGACGGAACCGTCGAGTTCACCCTGGAAGTCGACAAAACGGGAAATGACAACTGGTCCCCGTTGACGACACTCCCGGTCCCGGCCGGGGGCGCGGTTTCCCACTCCTTCGCGAAGGAACAGCCGGGAAGCTGGATTCGCATCCGGGCGAAGGACGAGGTCAAAGAGGTAACCGCCAACTTCCAGTACCGGAACGAAGATCCCCGCACCCGGGAAAACGACCCACTTTTCGACGGCATTGCGAATGTGGAGGAAGCACCCGCTTCGACTGGCGTCATGAGAAGTCTCGCCTACAACAAGCTGGGGCTCGTTGCCGGAAATGATTCCAACACTTCCGACTTTCGATACTACGAGATCACACCGGAGATGAAGCTTGAGCCGGTGGACGATTTGGCAGCCGCCAAAAGACTGGTCAAAGATGTCCGTCAGCCGGAAAACACGATCATTGCCGAAGAGTCCTCTGTGCTCCTGATCGAAGACGGAAAGCGCTATCGGCTTCCAAGGAACCCGGCCTACAGTGCCACCGAAGAAACCGCCTCTGCGAAGGCGGGAAAAACTCTCCTCGACTTTCTCGCCCAGAGCCTGACCTCAAAGGCCCGGATCTCCGTCAGTTCGACACACAGTGACTTTGATAGCGCCCATGCCATCGACGGAAGTCTCCGTGAGGACTCGCGTTGGATTGGGAGCCAGGGAACCAGGAACTGGATCGAATTTGAGTTTGGGGAAGAGCAATCGATTCACAGCCTCTGGATCATTTCCGGATGGAAAAAGGAACCACAATTCTGCGCCCGGGATTTTGATATTCAGATTCAACAGGGCGATGAATGGATCACCGTGCCGAATGGTGAAATTCGTGGCAATCGCAGCATCGAACTGGAGTTTCGCTTCGATTCCCCTATCAAAACCACACGGCTACGCCTTGCCTCCCGGAATGAAGAGTTCTTCCGGATCTACGAAGTGGCCGCCTTCGATCACGTTCTCGAAATCTCGCCCAACGATGTCGCTGGATTCGGGCCCGCCCGCATCTGCCGGGAAGTGGCGACGGAGCGGGACTTGCTGAATATTCACGGCACCTTCTACGAGCTTCCCGCACGCAACGCCCAGGGGCTCGCCAAGGTGCGTCCGGTCGCCACGCACCATCTCGCGATCCAGGATTTCTGCTCTCACAACGGCCTGCTCTTCTTCACCGGAATCGACGGATCGACTGAAAGTGAGCACATCTTCCGCAGTGACGATGGCCATGCTGCCGTCTGGGCCGGTGTCATTGATGATCTCTGGAAACTGGGGAAACCGCGCGGAATCGGAGGCCCGTGGAAGAACACGCGGGTGAAGGCAGAAGAGCCCTCTGATCCGTATTTGATGACGGCCTATGATCAGAAAAGCTTTTCGATTCAGTCTAGCGAAGCCACCACGATTCGCCTGGAAGTCGATGTGGACGGCACCGGTCTCTGGATTCACTACGAGAGCTTCGAGCTCGAGAGTGATGGAAAGATTTCAGGGGTATTCCCGGATGGATTCAGCGCCTACTGGGTCCGTGCCGTCAGCAGCGAGGATACCGAAGTCACCGTCGAGTTCGAGTATCGTTAGGGTCAGCCTGGAAATTTCCCGAAGGAAAACTGGCCCCTGCTGGAGTTGGAATAGATTTCACCCCGGCCTGCCTCAGCCCACCTGCTCTCCGATCTGAGAGTCAGGCAGGTGAAATCTGTTTCTGTTTCAGGAATCTGGATTCATGATCATGAATCCCTTCTCCGATCGGGTGTCTTTTGTCGACTTGTCCCGTGTAACGAGGAGAAGGCTTCCCGGCTGCATCAGATCATACACGTCCCGGGCAAAGCCCGGATGAACACGAATTCGTTTCCGCAGCGTATCGATTGGAAATTCCTTGATGGAATCATCACTGTCGACGGTTAAGACCGACCACGCGCGCATCGGTCGACCCGGGACCAACGGATTCTCACCCGCAACGGTTCCATCCAACATCAGGGAAAGTCCTCCTGGAATGGGAGGCCCCGGAGCCACTCCTACCGGAGCCTGGCCAATGAGCACACCATTGCGATACACATAGAGTGTCTGATCGCCGATACTGAGAAGCAGAGAAACGGGACCGGAGGGACTCTTGTTCGGATCCCAAAATGGGCGCCTGTCAGGGATCGGGGCAGATCGCTCATCCACATTGCTGGATAGGAGAATCGAAACCGGCTTCTCGGAGTTCGAGGGATATCGACTGCGTTGTGTAATTGCCACCGTAGCTCCGAGAGCGGTTTGCTCAAACAGAAGCGAGGAAAACTGCAAAGGCAGTCGAATGCATCCCGCGGAAGCAGGGTAGCCGGGAAGATCCCCGGCATGAATGGCAATCCCCGACCAGGTCAGTCGCTGCATATTCGGCATCTTCGCCCCTTTGTAGATACTCGACTCATGGTCCTTCTTTTTCTCCAGAATGGTGAAGACCCCGGTTGGAGTCTCCTTTCCAGGCCGCCCGGTGCTCACCGTAGACCGTCCGATTTCCACTCCATTTCGATACACATACGCGACCTGATCATCGATGCTTACCACGATGAGAAGAGGACCGGAAGGTGATTTCTGAGGCTGCCACTCGAATTGCCCGGGTTGGAGAGGCTGTCTCGCAGGGACAGCCACCTGCTCCTGCTTCTTTTTCTTCTTCTTAAAAAGCTGTGCGTTACCATCCGGAACAGATAGCGCAGCAAAGGCCAGGGCCAGGAGCCACAGAGAAGGGCGCTGGAATGTAGTGAATTTCATTTTCATGTGGTAAAAGATCAAAGGAACAGCAGCATTCGCGAGTGAAGTTCACCCTTTTTCAAACTGCAGCCCGGGATCTCCCGGAGGGCCTCCCGCGAGGACAAAGTTCAAGCCTCCCTCAGGAGTGAGGGAAACGGTGCCAACCATCTGCGAATCGCTGGCATCGAGGGTAAGTAAGTTGGCCTGCCCCAGATTGAACTCCCCCTGCATTTCAAAGGGCTCCCCTGCTCCGCCTTCATACTTCCACGTGAAGATCCCCTCGTCGGAAAGCATCAGAGTAACCACTCCGTTCTCGCCATTGTCCGCTTTCCATGAGCCCAGAATCTGATCCAGTACGAGTGTCTCCTGCGGATCCGTCATCGGCGCGGCGTCTCCTCCGGAAACGTCCGCTTCTTCACCTGTCGTTACGGAGGAAGCTGCGAGTTCGGCCAACTGCGAAGCGACCCGGTCAGCAGGCTCCAATTCGGCTGCCTTGGCAAAGGCTGCAGAGGCCGCGTCCAAGTGTGTACCGATCATATAATGGTATCCCAGCAGGAACTGAGCCGGAGCTGATTCGCTGTTCGACTTGGTATACTCTTCGAGCTTTCGAAGCTGTTCTGTATAGGTATCGGGAGATCCGTAGAACTGGATCATGGTACTCCAATCCCATCCCGGACTCGAAACAAGAATCGGATTGAGAACGCCTGCCGCCTCGGGATACTTACCCAGAGCAAACAAGACGAGAGCCCGGAATTCGTGAAAAGCGCCATCCCCGGGGGACTCCGCTATCGCTTTGTTCACAGATTCCAATGCCCCGAGAAAATTCTGCTGCTTGAATTCGGACAAAGCCGTATTGATCAATGACTCGGATTTCTCGGCCTGTTGTTCCTCGACTTCTGTGCTTTCCGGAATCGTCTGCGCCGCCACGACCGTAATCGGCTGATTGTATGTAACCGGCTGGCTGTAGGAAACGGGAACCGGCTGGACCGGATAAGGATTCTTGTAGGAGGAGTATCCGCAATCAAAAATAAGATTGCCAAGCCCCCAACCTACAAGCCCCCAGGCAACTACCTCTCCTGCGCTGGGACCACCGTAGTAATATCCCGGGAAGCGTGGCGGATAGTATCGGTAGGGTGGGCGTCTCCAGCCACAATGCCACGAACCTCCATACCACGGATAGTGAGCGGGCCGATTCCACCAGGGATTGTATCCCCAGTTCTCCCGCTTCGTTGACCAATTGACATTGTTCTTGAAGTTGTTGTTGATCTTGTTGTTAACGGAAATCTTGTTGTTGATGTTAATATTCACGTCGCCACGGCCAGGGCGATTTCCATCCCACCAGGGTTTGTCGCCAGAGCCCGGTCGATCAGGTCGATCAGGTCGATCAGGTCGATCAGGTCGGCTGCCGAAATCAGGACGGTTGGGCAGCTTATCAGGTCGGTTACCGGGACGATCCGGACGGTCTCCGATATTGGGTCGATCGGGGCGGGCTGGCAAAGTGGTGGGCCGGTCGCCTTTACCGGGGATTCCGGGACGGTCTTTGCCCGGGAGCGTTACCGGTCGATCACCCTTCCCAGGGAGACTGGGACGAGTCGATGGACCTCCTGATCCCGGTAGACTCGGGCGCGTGGAAGGAATGCCCGGTTTTGGGAATTCCACATTTCCCGGTCGGGTCGATGGACGGGTCGAAGGCTTGTTCTGCGGAATCGATGGACGGGTCGAAGGCTTGTTCTGCGGAATCGACGGCCGGGTCGAAGGCTTGTTCTGCGGAATCGACGGCCGGGTCGACGGCTTGTTTTGCGGAATCGATGGCCGGGTCGAAGGCTTGTTCTGCGGAATCGATGGCCGGGTCGAAGGCTTGTTCTGCGGAATCGACGGCCGGGTCGAAGGCTTGTTCT
>JARGNG010000021.1:26901-83343 GCA_029213265.1 Verrucomicrobiales bacterium
G
The DNA here is from genome assembly GCA_029213265.1 of Verrucomicrobiales bacterium. Taxonomy (GTDB): domain Bacteria; phylum Verrucomicrobiota; class Verrucomicrobiia; order Verrucomicrobiales; family DEV007; genus Arctic95D-9. The sequence goes on from JARGNG010000021.1 coordinate 26,903, forward strand.
GCCGGGTCGAAGGCTTGTTCTGCGGAATCGACGGCCGGGTCGAAGGCTTGTTCTGCGGAATCGACGGGCGGCTCGCTGGACGCGACCCGGTAACCGGACTCCGATTCGGCATTTTGGGCTTGGAAGAGGGTCGGCTCACAGGTCGGGAAATTTTCCCTCCCCCGCCTCTACCTCCAAGACCACGGGAAAACACTTCCTGAAGAGGCAGCGTAGTGCAGAAAAAGGTGACAAGAATGATTTGAACTGTTGATTTCATGCTGACAATTAGGAGAGGTCTTTGGAAAAAATCATTCTGACTCTGTAGCGTCAGACTCTGCAGAAACCGCCATCGGTTGCGGAGGACGCTTTACCGCACTGAGGCTGCGATCAGGCTGGATCACGCCATCGATGATTTGATCTCGTTTCAACCAGGAAAAGCGCTGCTCCGACTCAGCCAAACTGAGGACCTGTGTCGCCACGCTGGTCTCACCTGTTGCAGTGACACCACTGGTCTTCAAAATCCATCGTTCAGGACCATCTGCATACCAAATCGACTGATTAAATCCGCCTTCGGCGTCGAATCCCCACGATACAAATGTTTCCTCTTTTTCATTCCATCCGATTCGCAGAGTTGCTGCGGTATCCATCGAATCGGGAGATTCCGTGAGAGCTTTCGCGTCGATGTAGGGGCCATCGTCGCTCCAGGAGAAGGAAATCCAGGTATCAGCGCCATCCGTCTGGATGATCCAGTCCCCGATCAGCCACTGAAGAGCAATAAGCTTCTCGGCCGGAAGAGCGTGGTCCCCTTCCTGATCCCGAATGCTGGCAAACAACCAACTTCCGTCCTCCTGCTTCACATGCACCGCCTGATAGAAGTGGGAGGAGATTTCCCCATCCGGGGAAGTGAGGTGAACGGTTCCATCCTCCACTGCAAGATTGTCAGTCAGAAATCGGACAGAGCCTGCTTCCAATGCGGCCTGGGGACGGGCGTCATCTGCGAACACTTCCGTGTAGTGGGCCAGAAGGTCTTCCCTCCCGAGAACAAGCTCTCCGGAAGCGAGAAGGAGCTCTCCACCCTCGACGAAAAGAGAGCTGACAGCCTCCGCATCGCCGGCGTTAAAGGCGGCAATCAAGGTTCTCGCAGAATTCTCCAATTTCGATAGATCCTCCTGGCCAAATGAGGAATGACTGAGAGAACTGATCCCTATCAGAATGGTGAGCAATAATGGTTTCATAAAATAGATCAATTCAGTCTTTGAGGGGCGTCGTAGCTCAAGGCTGGCTCTACCCGCTTTCGGAGAACCTGCTATTCGAAAAACACTACGAAATTCAAGTGCGAAAAGGGAGCTTTTTTTAAGAATTGGCTTTCTATTTGGGAAAAAGGAGAACAAGGCCGGTTCGAATCCCCCATTCAGGGCCTCCGGCAGGAGCTTCGGCATAGTATCGTCCGCCGAGGAATACCTGGGCCGGTTGCGATCCCATCATGAAAAGTTGCGAAACAACCGCGTTGATCGGCACCGTCCACTGACCTTGAGCCCAGTTGTAGGTGTTTTCCATGCTCAATGAGAAGGTGGTTTTCGAGGGTGTCACGTAAGAAACAAAGGGCTGAATGAACGTTCCATTGACCTCGTTCCTGGCGTCATCACCGGCAACCGACCAGATGTGATTAAAAAGAGTGCCGTAAGTCCATGGCCCAGCCTGCTTCAGGGCTACCCCGGTCGGCCCGGCACCCCACTTTTCAGACCCGAGAAGGCTGTCCGTCGCGGTCGGCAGGAGCAATACCGGTCCTGCCCCGACAATCCATCCATTGACGGGATCTACTGGTGAAAAGAAGAAACTTTGAACAGTATCGCCGAGGCCCGATGCATTAGGAATCCCCGGAGCAGGCGACTCGGAATCGATGACGGGGAGGATGGTTCGAGAGATAAGATTCCAATCATCGTTCAGCGAGAACGGAACGACCGGCTGAATATTCATAAAGAATCGGGACGAATCATTGAGGCCGATGCCGAAATCCCAGTTGGCCTGAAATGGCACCGAAACGAGACTGGAAATCGGGTTAGCCAATTGCTTGGCAAGATCGTCGCCCCCGCTTGTGGGAGCAGCTACCTCTATCGGAGTCCCTTCGATTGACTCTTCAGATAGGACTAATCCAGCCAGAATAGTGGCAAAACAGAAATGGATGACAACCAGATGTCTTCGCGGCGATGATAAATAGGTGGGATTCATGGACTCTGAATATTTGCGTTGATCCTGTTAAGCGGTGGCAGATTGGTTTGCACGGGACTCCTCTCAACAGAGTGCCGAACACGGCGCGCATTTTTGAAAGCGTAGCACATCGCCGATCCGTCCCAAGCCTTCTCTGCCTCGGGGCCAAAGAGTGCTCGATTCATGGCAAGAACTGCATCGCGCAGTTCCGGGTCAGGATCCAAATCATGCCTCACTTCCAACAACCACTGATTCCATGCTTTCTGGGATGCCGCGGCATCATTTCGGCGACAAGCCCGCAGGAGGTGACGTGCGGCAACACGCTCTGGTGGATCCAGAATCCGCCATATTTTCCGAAGGGCAGCAGCGATCCGACCGCGCTGCGAAATCAAAAGAAACAAGAAAGTGATCGCAACCAACCCTTTCACCCAGCTGCGACTGACCGCTGCCGGCTCCGGCACCGAGGGTGACGGAGCGACCTGCACCGTAACTGCGGGCAGGGTCTTCGACAGGAGCGACTCTGCCTTCGGATTCCACCAGGTATAAGTCAGCTCAGGAAGAGTGATCGAACCATCCTGCTGCAGGAGATAGGTCAAGGTCTCGCGCCGTTCCCCCGTGAAAGCCCCGCGTTCGGTATTGTCGCTTGTTTCCACCTGAGGCTCATAGACGCGCACGCCATCAGGAGCCGCCGTCGGAGCGGGTAACAGGGCCATCCCCGTCAGTCCTTCCGCCTTCTGCACAATCGTGCGGCGGAAGACATCGCCCACGGTAGCGGCCCCGGGAACGGGCTCCCACGTCTCGTCGACTGTCAGCGTCTCCGTCGTCACCAGGAAGGGAATCCCCTCACTCGCGGGAGGCCTTTGAATTTCCACCGAAAGTGCCTCCGTCTTCACCTCCCTCTCCTCTACCGGACCAGTAAACCCATCCCGACTTCCAAAACGGACCGGGAAAGGAGGAATCGTCACGGTGCCGGTTTTCTGCGAAAACAGCGCGAACTCGTGGGTCTGCACAAACCAGCTTTCGCCCTCGATCTCTTTCGAACTGACAACAGGGTTCCCCACCTTGATCAACAGGGTTCCGGGTATTTCAGGCACATCGAAACTGGCACTTCCCGAGAAAGAGCCGCTCGCCCGCAACTCAACGAGAATCCGAATTCGCTCGCCGGTCCATGCCGTCGATTCAGGAGCCGTAATACTCACCGGTGAGACTTCGGCTCTCACAACCCCATGGCAAATGGCCGTGAATAAAATGAACAGGAGAATAGCTCTCATGGATTTCCGCCCTCCCCTTTCATCGCCTCTTGATAGGAAAACTTGGCCTTCAGAAAGTCGGCCGGCTTCGTCTGCACCCGGCGGAGCCAGAGTGCCTGCATGCTCTGATCTGTCGCGGCCTTCTCTGTATTCACCTCGGTATCCTGGCCGGAGTCGCGCTTCTTGTTGTCGAATTTGATTTCGTCCGCTCCCAGAGTCTGGTCCCCCATGTCACCGCCCTCATTCTTGATCAGGGCGGCCCGGGCCGTGGCGAGATCTCGATTTTCCTTGGCCTCTTTCCAGTCCGATCGCGTTGCCAGAGCTCGCTCATAGCAGGCAATCGCCGCGTCATATTTGCCGTTCATGAGCCAGGCATTGCCCTGATTAAAATGCGCCTCCGGAGTGTCTCTCCGGGCGAAGGCCCGCGCCGCCTTCTCGAACTCGCCATATCGATACAAGGCCATGCCCTGCCAAAGGGGATCCTGAAACGTTTCCGCCGCCTCGAAAAATTCTCCGCGCTGAAAATGCCGCTTTCCCTGTTGGTCAGGAGTGAACCAGAGACCCGCCCAGGTGATTGCTGCAAGAAACATTACAGGCTTCATGCCGACACCTCCCCGGTTGGTTGTTCGCTTTTCTCCCGCCGGAACGAGGCTAACAGGATCACTCCGAGAAGTGGCAGAAGCCAGTATCCACTCTCCTCCCAGCGCTCGCCCTGATCTCCGGACTGGGCGACCGGGGCGCTGCTCGCCCGGCGCACCACTGCATTGATGTCCCCATCATCGACCGTGAGCATCTCAACACTGGCCCGAAGAACCTTTGCGGCGTCACGAAGCGAGTTGTCACGTGGAGAATCCGGAGATTGAATTTGTAAAAATTGAATCGGGAATGGGAACTCTCTTCGTGCGGAACTCAATGCCTCAGGGTCGGAATCGACGAGATCGGCCACAACCACGATACTTCCTCCGGCCTCCCCATGGGTAAGAATCCGGGCCGCTTCCAGCAAAGCAAGATCGAGGCGGTCCCCTGGGACCGGCATGATCCCCGGACTGACTTCCGCTGCCATCTCCGCAACGACCGCCGTATCGCGAGTCGGAGGAAGGACGAGGTGCGCTGAACCGGAGTAGGCGATGAGCCCCAGAGGCTGCCCTTTCCTTACTTCCGCGAGATCGGCTATCTTGAGATGGGCCCGTTCGAGACGTGACGGTGCCGGATCAGGAGTGTCCATCGAGACATCCGACTTAAGTAGAATCATGAGAGGTGTTGCATCCTCCGCAAACGGACTGTGTTCGAGCCGCCAGGTCGGTCCGGCGATCGCGACGATGGCGAGTAGCCAAATCACGAGGACCCAACGCGCGGGACCGCGAAGGTTGGACTCCCGCCCCACGAGAAGAGCTTTCAGCAAGACGGGATCAATCTGCTTCCGCCATCCACGCAGCGGGTCCGAACGTCGTTGCCAGAGCCACCAGATTGCAATCACGACAGGACCCAGCAGGAGCACGGCGGGTCGAATAAAATGAAAATTGGCGATCAGCTCCCTCATTTCACCACCTCGATTTCCCCGGTGAGCGGATGAACCCTGACCGTACCACCCTGGCTCAGGGGGGCCGCGGCTCGCGACTGACGTAGGAAGGGAATCCCTTTTTCCAGTAGCGAAATCAGCAACGCCGCGAGCAAAGGCCAGTAATAAAGATCTCGCTGTGGCCGATGGCTGATCACATCCACCTGACGGGTTTCGAGTTGGTCCAATTCCTCGTAAATCCCGGAGAGTGCCTCGCGGTCTGCGGCAAAAAAATAGGACCCGCCAGCAGTCTTTGCGACGTTGCGAAGAGTTTTTTCATCCAGCTTTTCCTCACCCACGGAGGAGGGGTCTCCGATCGCGACCGCGTGGATGCGGATGTCCCGCTGGGCCGCCACCCGCGCGGCTTCGACCGGCGGAACCTGGCTCTTCGTGTCGTTCCCATCCGTCAGTGCGATGATGGTCTTGGCAGGAGCATCACTCCCCTCAAAAAGGTTCACGCCCAACCCGATTGCATCGCCAAAGGCAGTTTTTGCACCGGCCATGCCCACGGCGGACTCGTCGAGAAGCTGGCGGGAAAGATCGAGGTCAGTGGAAAAAGGTGCCTGCAGAAAAGGAGCATCCCCGAAGACGACGAGGCCAACGCGATCGCCATCACGTTTCCCGAGGAATTCGCCAAGCACCTCTTTCACTGCATCGAGCCGGTTCACCGTTTTGCCTTCGGCGTTTTTGAAATCCTCCGCCTGCATGGAACCCGAAAGATCAACAAGGAGAAGAAGGTCGCGAGTTGGCAGCTCCTTCGTGATCGGTGGCTCCAACCACAGCGGCCTTGCGAGGGCTACGAGGAGCAGGATCCACAAGAGCGCCGGAACGAACCATTGCTGTGTCTTCTTCGCTGCCTTCGCAGTTGCGCCCGCATTCTCACTCGCGCTCCGGAGTCGGTCTCCAAACGGCACCCGAACAGCTACCTTCGACACTCGGCGCGGGGGTAGTACCGCGCGCAGCAACCACGGCAGTGGCAGCAGGACAAAGATCCAGAGATGGGCGAAGCTCAGCATACGAAGGTTTCACTCAGGGACGATTCATGACTTCCACGAGCACTTCGCCGAAGCTGCCCGAAGGTGATTTTGTTCCCAACAGAGCGGAAAGCGTAGGGGCAAGTGAGGTGGTCTCAATCTCCCGATAGATCGTTGCAGCCTGAGTTCCGAAGCCGGCGAAAATCACAGGGACAAAGGTATCATAACGCCAGGGTGAGCCATGAGTCGCGGCAACGACAAGACCGTCCATGTCATTGATGAACCAGTGAGGCTCAAAGACGACGTAGATATCACCGGAGCGCTTGGGGTGATGATTGTTCAGAACGGCCTGCACCACCTCGGTGCCGGAAACCTCCCCTTTCGAAAGAGCCGTGCTGGAAATTGCCAGAGCGACGCCCTCGAATTTCACCAACTCTTCGGCGACTGCTTCTTCCACCTCCGCGGGGTCGAGGCCCTTCTCCACAATGATCTCACGATTTAAATACAGGTAAGGGTGCGCATACTCGCGGACAAGATCCTCACCGATGCTAAAACGCTTCTTAAGCGATTCGAATCCTGCCTCTTTCTCCCACTTTTCAGGCTGGACGTACTTGGCCTCAAATCCAAGTTGGTTTAAATCAGCTGGTACTTCGGGACCACCGTGGTCAGCAGAGAAGGCGATGATGGTATTCTCCAGACCTACCTTCTCATCGATGAAGGAAAGCAGCGAAGCGATCGTCCGGTCGAGATGGAGCAGATTGTCCTCGGCCTCGAGACTGGAGGCTCCGAAGAGGTGGCCCACATAGTCGGTCGAAGAAAAGCTGACCGAAAGGTAATCGGTGATTTCGTCCTGACCGATCTCCTCGTTCTCGACGAGCGCCTTGGCGAAGTCGAGCGTCAGCTCATCGCCTGCCGGGCTCAGGGTGAGAAAGGTTGTGAAGCCTTTTCCTTCAGCGGACCCATACGAATGAGGAAAGGTGCGACCGAAGGGAAGCATGGTCGTCTCCCATTCCTGATCGTCGCGGTCGCCAAACAGGTAGGTCGACTGATCCAGCATCAGCTCCCAGGCTTTTCCGCCGTAGCGGCTCGTATGCTTTTCTTCATTCCATTTCTCAACCCATTCAGGATACTTCTCGTAGTAGAAGTTGCTCGAAACGAATTCGCCCGCACTCTTGGAAAACCAGAAAGCCTTTCCTGCATGGCCGGCCATGGAAACGGCGCCGCGGTCCTTCACCGAAACGCCGAAAATCTTGGCCTTTCCCGCGGTTTGAATCGCGAGTTCGTCGCTGAATGTCGAACAGAGAATCGCCGCTGGCGAACGTCCGTCGCTCTTCGCAACCCGCTGCGTCGGATCGATTTCCTGCGACTTGTCGACACCGGCACCCTTGGTGAGAATGCTGTAACGCGGATCTTCAATGTTGTAGGTCAGGTCTCCGGATTGGCGATCGAACCAGACATTTCCGATCATCCCATGGACCGAAGGATAGGCCCCCGTTGCGAGGGTGGTGTGCCCCACAATTGTCTCGGTGTTGGCGTGGCCGTGATGAGCATTCTTGTAGACAACTCCATTGTCGAGCAACCAGCGAAATCCTCCCTCAGGCATGCGATCGAGAAAGCGGGTCGGGAAATCGCCCCGGAGCTGATCCACCGTGATCTGGAGCACGAGTTTTGGTTTGGCTTCATCAGCTTCCAGAGGGCCGGCAATCAAGCCGAAGCAGCAAAGGTAAAGCGCGAGTGTCAGGGTTGTTTTCATGTGGAGATAGAGGTGGATTCGAGAAGATGGGAGTTCGGTTGATGATGACGGATCCATTGGTCCGCGTAGCGACGAAGCGTTTCCACATCGCCACCGGCGTCCGGACGGCTGTAAATTCCAAGCGCAAGTTGATGACGAACCTGGTCCGGGATGGGATCGGGAGAGACGGAAGCCAACCAGTCGACCCAGGCGTCTCCGGTCTTACCGGCAACCAGCGACCGAGGTGCCGCTACTAAAGCCGTTCGGCGAAGGATGGTGGCAACGGTGCTGACGTCAGGAGCCTTTTCCAGCTCGCGCAAAGCAGCGCGGCGGTAGGCGCTCGCCTGCCAGTTCCTCCACATGCGGAACGCAATGATAAGGAGAAGGACGACCAAGGCAATTCCAACCACATACCATCCACCAGCCAACGGCCACCAGCCGATGTCGCGAGGAGGCACGACATCGTGAAGTTGGTCGAGGCTGGTGGACGGATCACTCATCAGATACCGGAAAAATGCTGGCCGAAAAGTTCGCGGAGCTGTTCCGCCGGAGGAGTGGCTGTCGAGATTGGAATCACGGGAACACGCAGGGCCTGAAAAATATCCCGCCACTCGTCGAGTCGATTGGCAAACGCTTCCTGAAACGCCCCGGGAAAAGACCGCTCCTCCGGTAGAGGCAGCGGCCCTTCGGATGTGGCGGCGATCATACCGGGCTGGTTTTGCAGAGAACCACCCAATGGATCATAAACGGCAACCATGAGCACGTCGTTGTGGGCAGCCAGTCGGGTGGCCAGACGTTGCGTTTCCTCATTGGCCCCATCAAGATCACTGATGATAACAACGAGATGATCGTGCTTCGCGCGACGCACCGCAGCTTCGAGAACTTCGTTGACCGTGACCGCACCTCCGTGAGGAACCCCGTCGGCCAGTCTCTCATTCAGGCGCACGACCTCATGCAGTAGGCGAAGGACTGAAGTCTGGTTCCGCTGGGGCCGCAGGTCGACAATTTCCTCTTCACTAAACACGATTCCTCCGACTCGATCCCCCACCCCCAATGTCCGCCACGCAGCGAGAGCAGCGAGTTCAGCGGCGACGACAGATTTCATCGTGCGGCGGCTGCCGAAAAACATAGGCGCACGTTGGTCGACAAGAAGAAGAACAGGACGCTCTCGTTCCTCGCTGTAGACCCGGACATGAGGTGAGCGGAGCCGTGCCGTCGCCTTCCAGTCGATCGTTCGCACATCATCGCCCTGGGCGTAGTGCCGCAACTCTTCGAAGGCGAGGCCACGCCCACGCAGCCGGGAGGCATGCCGGCCCGAGAGAAGGGAATGAACGGGCTGCTTCGGAAGAAAGCTGAAACCACGCGCGTCCGCCTGGAGCTGGATCAGCTCCTCCAAGGTTGCGGTGATTCGCGCTTTCATCAGAAAACTCAGATCGAGACAACGCTTTCGAGAAGTAGATCGATCACTTCGGTTCGGGTCTTTCCGGCCGCTTCCGCCTCGTAACTGAGATGGATACGGTGCGCGAGACAAGCCGGAGCAACAGCGCGGATGTTATCGGGAGAAACAAAGTCCTGCCCCTGCAACCAGGCATGAGCCCGTGCCGCCGCATCGAGCGCAAGCGTGCCGCGGGGACTGGCCCCGAGTCGAATCCACTTTTCCAGATCCCCTCCGAACCGGGAAGGCTCGCGAGTTCCGATCACGAGATCGACCATGAACTGCTCCGCCGCTTCGGCGACATGAATCTCCCGGACTTCCTTCCGGGCCTCAAAAATGACATCCTGGGAAACCACCTCCGGCTTCTCTCCGGATGTCCCCGACCTCTCGCCGCGCACAAGCCGAAGGATCGCGCCCTCGTTTTCCGCGGGCGGATAGGGAACATTCACATAGAGAAGAAAGCGGTCCATCTGCGCTTCCGGCAAAGGGTAAGTTCCCTCCTGCTCGATCGGGTTCTGAGTGGCGAGAACAAGAAACAGATCCGGAAGCTTGTGCGTCGTGCCCGCCACCGTCACCTGTCGTTCCTCCATCGCTTCGAGAAGTGCTGCCTGAACTTTTGCCGGAGCCCGGTTGATCTCATCCGCGAGGACGAGATTTCCGAAGATCGGTCCCTGCTGGAAATCAAAAGTTCCATTTTGTTCCCGATAGATTTCCGATCCGGTGACGTCACTAGGGAGCAGATCCGGGGTAAACTGAACACGGCTGAACTCACTCTCAATGAGTTTGCCGAGCGTCTTGATCGAACGGGTTTTCGCCACTCCCGGAAGGCCTTCCATGAGAACGTGACCGTCAGCAAGAAACGCGATGAGCAAGCGCTCAACGACATCCTCCTGGCCGATGATCGCCGCATTCATCGCCGTGGAGATTTGTTTAAAAGCGTCGTTTGGATTCATGAGCTGGTAGCGGGTTTCATTGCTTTGAGAAGTTTGGAAGAACCTGAACCCCAGTGGGAGATACATTTCGTCATTTCCATTACAGTCACATCAACGAGATTCACCCGGTCCCGGTCCATAATCAGAATGGACCCGGCCATCGGGGTGGGTACGGAGGGAATAAATACAGTGCAGTTCCCGTCGTCGTGCTCTTCGATGAGAAAGGCCGGGGTGAGACAGCCATCCTCCACATCAATAAAAGCCGGCTGGAAATCGTGCGCCGAGTCGAAGTCCCCTGCCTTCGCTGCAATCGAGCGAAGCGCCGCATAACCGGGAATTCGATCGAGAACGGCTTCCTCAACAACTTTGCCAAAAAGCCGACCGATCGTCGTGTGGAAAAGCAGGCCGACGAGCAGACAGATGATGAGGAATGTCGCCAACGCCACGAGGGTGGGATGATTCACCTCTTCGGGAAGATGTCCCGAGATCGGCTTCACGATGACCCCGAGTTTCACGAGGACCTTGAGAAGCAGAAGAATCGCGAGCCAGGCGGGAAGAACCACAAGCACGCCTGTGACCAGCGCGTTCTTTAGAATTTTCAGCGGTTTCATCTTTCACTGGCATGAAGAGGCCGCACTCAATCTCTTGAGGCGGCCCGTTCAAATCCTGGATTCCCTCAAGGGGAATCGCTCTAACTGAAATTACTGCCCCGCGTTATCCTGAAGATTTTTCAGGATCTGATCTAGATTGAAGCTTGCCGGCTCCTGGCGCGGAGGAAACTCCTTATAGGTCTCAAGATGCTGGGCTACATAAGCAGACCCGGGAAGAAGGAGAAAGACGCGGTCAAATCTCCACATTCCGTAGTTCTCAGACTCCCAATCGGCACGCTCATACGGGTCGGTGCGGAGGCAAAAGAGCTTGGGCACGCGAAGAGTGACGAGAGGATCCTGCCAAACATTGAACCCAACAGCCCGCTGCTCCATGAAAACAAGCTTCCAGCGATCATAGCGAAGATTCGCGAGACCGCCGTCATCAGTCCAGTAGAAGAACTCTTTACGAGGTGACTCTTCCACTTCGCCTTTGAAGAATGGCATCATGTTGTAACCATCGAGGTGAACCTTGTAATCGCGGCCCATCGCCTGGTGTCCCTTGAGAAGCTTCTCTTTCACATCCGGCTCACCTGCCGCAGCAAGAATGGTTGGAAGCATATCTTCGTGCGAGAAGACTCCGTTGTAGACCGTTCCCGGCTTGATCACTCCAGGCCACTTGATGAGACAAGGGACGCGGTATCCGCCCTCCCAGTTGGAGTTTTTCTCGTTGCGGAAAGGAGTGGAACCACCATCAGGCCACGAAAAGCACTCGGCACCGTTGTCGCTCGAATACATGATGATCGTGTTATCCGCGATACCCATCTCGTCAAGTTTGTCGAGAATCTGACCAACGTGGCCGTCGTGCTCGACCATTCCGTCCGGATAGATTCCAAGACCGGTGACTCCTTCCGACTCTTCCTTAAGGTGAGTATTCACATGCATACGCGTCGTGTTGAACCAGAGGAAAAACGGCTTCTCAGCAGCATTGGCGCGGTCGAGAAAGTCCATCGCTCCTGCGGTGATCTCCTCATCGACAGTCTCCATCCGCTTCTTCGTGAGCGGACCTGTGTCTTCGATACTTCCGTCCGAAGTTGACTTGATGACACCACGGGGGCCAAACTTCTTTTTGAACTCTTCGCCCTTTGGATAATCAGGATGCTCAGGCTCTTCCTCAGCGTTGAGGTGGTAGAGGTTACCGAAGAACTCATCGAATCCGTGATTAGTCGGCAACATGCTATCGAGATCGCCGAGGTGATTTTTGCCATACTGGCCGGTCATATACCCGTGATTTTTGAGAAGTCCGGCGATCGTCGGATCAAGCTCGGACAAACCTTCCTTGGCACCGGGAAGACCGACCTTAAGCAATCCGGTTCGGTATGGACTCTGCCCGGTGATGAAGGCGGCACGTCCCGCGGTGCAGGACTGCTGACCGTACCAGTCGGTGAACAAAGCACCTTCTGCAGCGATCCGGTCAATGTTGGGTGTCTTGTAACCCATCATGCCACGGTTGTAGCAACTCGGGTTGTTCCAGCCGACATCATCGCCCCAAATGACGACAATATTCGGTTTTTTGTCCTGACTCATAGCCGGAACGACTAATGAGGTGATGAGGAGGGCGAGAGCCCAGATACTTAGCGGTTTCAATTTCATAACTTTTTTACAGTGGAGGCCGAAGTTTCTTCGGAGCGGGCAATCCGTCCTCAAAATTCCAGCGATTCAATAACGACCAGCGCACCGAAAAGGTTTCGCCTTGGTTCAATTTTTCCGAAAAAACTACAGAGGCTGCCGTTTCTTTCTATTTTCTTTCTATACAACCGATTCGAGTCTACACTACACTGGTAAAGTTTCTATCCACTTTCCGAAAACCTTTCTTTCACATTCTTTTCGTTTCCCAAAACGAAATTTCTTCAAGCCGCGTGCAGCCAGAAAACATGAGTTTCAGCCAGCCTGTCCTTCATAGATTCCAATTCCGCGGCTACGATCCAGATCGCCTGCGGGAAGTGATCAATGGTGCTGACCTTGATCATGTCATTCTTGCGCCAACGACCTGCTCCGCCAACGTGGACCAGTGGCAAAGCGACGCATTATCGATCGCCAGAGGCTTTTACGATTTCCCCGTTTTCGTTCGAGGCCAATTCGCCAGAGGCCAACTCTGTATCGGCATGTCCAGAGGGAAGGTGGAACCAACCTGGGTCAACGGAGCTCACCTCAGCCAAAGTTCGCTCCAGGTTTACGCGGAGGCCGCCGAAATGACTTATCGAGCGGGCCCCTCTGCAGAATGGTGTGCAATAACCGTCTCTCGAGAGTTGCTTCAAGACGCAGCATTGCAGCATCTCGGGTTGGAACTCAACCTGCCGGTCTCAGGCATGAGGAACTACACCTTACCTCCCTCCTCCATTGATCGGTTGATTAGCCGGATCGCCAGTGCTCAGCAACCAACCTCACCGTCCAAAGAAGATCCCCTCTGGCATCAAAACCAGATTCTGCGTCTCACCGTGGAGGCACTGGCAGCCGCAGATCCAGAAAACGCCAAAACGATCGAATTGCGAAATAAACGTCGGCTCGAAGTCATCCACAGGACAGATGCAGAAATCCGGAGATTGATCAAGAATGGCTCGGGGTATTCCAGTCACCAGCTTTGTCGTGCCCTGGGCCTATCCGAGCGCAATCTCCAAATCCATTTCAAGGAAAGCCTGGGCATGAGCCCAAAATCGTGGTTTCGACATCTGGCCTTTAACGAAGTTCGTTCTGCCTTGATTCGCAAGCCGAAGAGACCGGGAATGGTTACGAAAATCGCGATGGACCATGGATTCGAGCATCTCGGCCGCTTTTCCCGCGACTACAGAAAGCTGTTTGGAGAAAGCCCTTCGGAAACGGCTCGCAAAAGTACGCTAAGAAGCCATTGAAGGAGTAAACACCCCTCGAAATCAAATTCTCCGGACATCCAAGGGCCGCTAGATATCCTTCAGCGCCCGCCGTTCGGCTCTGATCGCGGCAGTCTTAGAAGGACTCGTTAAATCCGAGGTAGAGTCCGGATTCCCCGTTTCTGCCAAATCCAAAATCGAGGCGAAGATTTCGCCTTTCCTGGATTTCGAAACGATATCCAATCCCGACGTTTCCGAGGTCGTTGCTCCACAGGTCAGAATAGTCTTTCCCAATAAATCCGATTCCGGCCCACGTCACCATTCCGTGCCGGGAAAGCTCCGCAGAATCCCGTTTTGAAAACTGATGCCGATATTCCGCAACTGCCCACACTCCAGTTCGGTCCCTGAACTGCCCGTAGTGATATCCCCTCAAATCACGAGAGGTTCCCAACGACGTGAACGAATCCCACGGCACATCGCCACTGGTGTAGCGAGATTGCACCATCACCGCCAGAGTCGATCCGTCCCGGAACAGCGGGAAGTACCTCCGAAAATCAAAATCGATCGAATCGTACTCAAAATCACTCCCAAACCAGTCCCGGTAGTGAGTGGTCTGGAAGAGGAAAAGATGTCCTTCTCTTGCCGCCACGGTCACGTCCCGGGTGTCGTGTGACACCGTCAATCCAAGCCCGGAATCGAAGTAGTTCGGCCCAGTACGCAAAAAATCTGGATCGCCCGCCATGGCCGGAGCCGGGTTGTCAGTGTCCTGATGATTCCAGTCAAAGTTAAATCCCACGAACCAGTCCCCTTTGACCCGAAATGTGAGGTCAGGCTTGAATCGAATCATCTCATCGTCATAGAGAGTCGTCGCCGGCGCCCGCCCCACAGAAAGCCCTTTATCAAAACCGACACCGGCGTAATTACTGAAGGTATCGGTATATCCCAGGTAACCATTCGCCCTTATCGTATCGCCTCTCCAGAAGGTGTGCGCCCTCATTCCAAGTCCTACCGCCCCAATCGTTGAATACATTCCTGTCAACTGAACCGTCGAGCGGGGCATCTCCTCATCCGAATCTGTCCGGAACGTGATCAACGCCCCGCCACCGAGGGCACCTTCCATCGTAGGACTGTAGAAAGGAAACACGAGGGGGGAAATCCGGACATCCTCGAGGCTTGAAAACACCACTTCCTGTCCCATCCCCTGATCCTCAAAGTCTACTGCGACCGCAGTCTCCCCGTCCGTATCCTGCGTCAGGGCGCGCTCCGGAAAGAAAAACAGGAATCCCAGAGCGATCGCAAGGCGCGCTATTTTTACCGGTATGATTTTTACCTGTACCATGAGGTGGCGATTGAAAGGGAGAAGAAGTTTTAGCCGAATGGAACGAAAATGCAAGTGAGCGGAGTCCTCCCGCTGCACCTGAGGCGCCTTCCACTCGCTTCCATCCCCACCCACAGGAAGCAGCTCACTACCCGAACCACCCCAGGAATGCTTTGATGATGATCGCATTCGCAATGTCGACGAAAAACCCGCAAACGAGCGGCACGATGATAAATGCCTTGTGAGCGGCGCCATATTTCTTTGCCACCGCCGTCATATTGGCCATCGCCGTAGGCGTCGACCCAAGAGAAATCCCCCCGAATCCAGAACAGATCACAGCGGCCTCGTAGTCCCTCCCCATCAGCCGGAATACAACGAAAAGTGCGAAGCAAAATGCGATGGCAAACTGCGCTGCGAGAATCGCAAAGATCGGTCCTGCAAGATCAGAGAGCGTCCAGAGTTGCAGACTCATCATCGACATGGCAAGAAACATGCCCAGGCAAATATCCGAGATTAAGGCAAGAGAGCGGGTTCTGGAAGGCCACGCCAGCTTGGGAAAGAGTCGCGGAATCGTATTGGTCAAAATAATGGCGCCGAAAAGCGAGCACACAAAAAGCGGGAGCTGAAGCCCGGCCTGCGCCAGCGCTTCCTGAATTCCCTTCCCCAGGGTTAAACTGACATTGAGCAACAACCAGGCTCCGAGAAAAGAATAGACGTTGATCTGGGTGTCCTCCGTCTCATGAGCCAAACCAACATCCGGCTGTTCAATGCGCTTCGGTTCGAGTTTGTGACGGGAAATCAGGAAATTGGCAATCGGTCCCCCCATGACCGAAGCCAGGATCAGGCCGAAGGTCGCACAGGCAATCCCAATTTCGCTGGCATTCGCAATGCCATATTCATCACGAAAGGTAGGTGTCCACGCTATCGCGGTTCCATGTCCGCCGATCAAAGAGGTCGTCCCGCCCAGAACACCAACTGCTTTCTCCAGGCCGAACAGGGAAGCAACTCCAAGTCCGGTTAGGTTCTGCAGGAACATAAACACGACCGTAGCGGCAATAAGAATAACCAAGGGAAGGCCACCCGTCAGAAGTGAGCGGAGATCAGAATTCAATCCAATACCGGCAAAGAAATACACCAGCAGGATATCGCGGGCACGCAGGTCAAAGACAAGTTGAACATCAAAGACCAAATAGACGACCCAGGTCACCAGGCAAACCATGAGTCCGCTGGTAACAGGTTCCGGGATATTGTACTGCCGCAGCAGCGGGATACGGGAATTGAGCAACTTCCCCAGAAAAAGGACAAGAATGGCCAGGTTGAAGGTTGTGATCGCAGGAATTTCCATCTATTTGTCGCCCGGCAGTAGTCTCCTCTCCTTGCCGAAATACGCAACGATCATTCAGATTCCCCTGCCTCCGCGACCTCATGGGCCGCCGCCATCAAGAACCAGAGTGTTGTCGCGCCACGGCGGTTTCCGTATTCCGCCTCCCGAATCTCTTTGTGCGTTTTCTGGAATTTGGTGAGTTCCTTTTCAATGTCTTCGTCGGTTCTTTCCTCACCGGTCAGCTTGTAGCCCTTCCCCCGGAGAATTGCGATTACCGGTTTGATTCCCTTCAGCGGATCCAGGTCTGCTGAGGGCGCCTTGGGCAGCATGAAAATTTCAAATTGTTCTTTCGGCTCATTATCCGGGTCCGCATATTTATCGAGCAGATCCAGAAAGACCTTTTCTTTCCCCACAAAGATATCGAAACGATTGCGCCCCTTGATGAGACCGCCCACATCCGCGACCCAGAAAAACCCATCGTGAATTTTGCCGTCCATGGTCTTCCGACCGTCCATCTCTTTGCAGTAAATCATCGATCCAAACGGCCAGAACGACTGATCGGCCGCAACATGATGAAAGGGAACGAGAGGGTTCATTCGATTTCCCATTCCCATACTTCCCGGAGGCAATTGAATCCACTCCCCCTGCCGAATTCGATAGATGGACTTGAAACTTCCATCCAGCTTTTTCGCCTGCGCCACCGCCTGCATCTCCGCCTGCTTGTATTCACCGTGTTCCAGCCAGTATTCGACCCGGTTCCCATTGAGGTTGGTTAGCACGATCTTATTCCCTTTCCCGTCTCCTTTGAGGCGGATATTCTTGATGTAGTACCCGGTCAAGTCACCTTCGACCTGCTCGCCGCTTTTTTCCGGAAGCGTTGCTTCAGCCGCATGCAACAGGCCAAAAAAAACAAAAAAGAGGGTAAGGGAAATGCACGATTTCATTTCGATGCGAATGGCCGAAGAAAATCTCACAGTAATGATAAAGAGATAAAATACCCGTTACTTAAACAGAAACAGCCGACGGGTGGCCAGACTTTTTCACTTTCCAATCTGGAATTTTAATTTACTACTCTAAAGAGAATTAAACTCAGGCCCCAATGAAATTACTCCAAAACTCCGCATGTTACCTGCCCCTCATCCTCTGCTTTGCTGCCAGTTTGGAGCTTGCCAAGGCGGGCGACTTTGTCGATTCGAAGAATACTCCGGTTGCTTACGAGCCCGAGTCCGACTGGAGTTTTGAGTTCATGCCCTACCTCTGGGCGGCTGGAGTCGAGGGGACTTCTTCGATTGGCAACCTTTCCAGAACCTACAACTATGATTTCGATGACATTCTCAGCGATCTCAATATGACCGGTATGTTTGTGACAGGGTTCAAATACAAGCGACTGGGATTTCTTGCAGACTTTCAGTACTTGAACGTTTCCCCGGGCCGTCCAACTCGCGGTCCGGTACTCGGCAATGTCAATCTGACCCTGGAACAGACGAGCCTTGCCCTCCTCGGGTCTTACGATCTGATTGCAACGGACGATTTCACCTTCACCGTTGTCGGCGGTGCTCGCTACCTCAACGTGGACACGACTTTGAGTCTCACCCCCGGTCTTGTTGGAGGATTTTCCCGTCGCAACACAAGCACTTCATGGGACCCTGTCGGAGGTCTGCGTGCCAAGTATTTTCTCAATGAGGACTGGTTCCTCTCCGCCTATGCCGACTACGGAAGCGGTGATTCAGATCAAACATGGCAAGCCTATGGTGGAATTGGATACATTATCAATGAGAGCTGGCATACCAGTATCGGATACCGGATTCTGTCCTACGACACCAGCGGCCCGAGAGCGAGTTCCAGCTCGGACACCAGCGGCGTTTTTATCGGCTTTGGATATACGCGCTAGAATTTCCTGACATAGTTCCGAACCGGAAGCGAGGCAGGCGGAAGCGCGACGTCAAGCCATGCGGTTTCAGCTCGAAAGCAGTCGGATAGGGCTCCACAACGAAATCACTGGAATGCGTTTTCCAATTCGCAGCCCCCTCTCCGGACTCCTTTGAAAGGGCCGTTTCTGAAAACCGGGCCGGTATGATCGGCAGGCTGAAACTGGTGGGAACGGAAATCTCTCCGCCCCTGGTGAAAGAGACCCATTCCCCTGCGATTGCAGTGAGCTTCGGAGCCGCGAGAAGGGTGGTCGTCCCCTCTTTGTCGACCGAATCAACTGTAGCCTCGATCAAATAGACATCGGAAGCACTGAGCACCCCGACAAATCCGAATAGAATTGCGATCTCTCCCCAAATCCTCCGTCCCCTTTCTCTCATACCTCTGCTTGTATTCGATTTCCCTCAAAGACACGAGGAAAAAGAGGGAGCCCGGTTCTTCGCCCCACGCCCTTGCGGGCGCGGCTACCTGGAGTCAGGGCGGCCTTCGTTGGTAGCCGCCGTCGCAAGACGGTGGTGTTGGGCCCACCCGATTCGACATTTTGAGGTTTACACGGAGGGACCAAACCCTGTTGATTCATAGACCCAACCCTGTTGCCTCTATGAAACCCATTCTCATTGCCATCACCCTGCTTTCTCTTCCCGGCATCGGGCCGGCCGCACCTGAAATGACGAACGAGCCGATCTGGCCCGATCTCGCGCCCGGAGAAACCGAAAGCAATCCCGGTGAAGCCATGCCTCTGCGGGAGGGGGAAGACCCACCGATCATCCGGCTCGTCAATATTCGCAAGCCCACCGTCGACATCCTGCTTCCACCGGCAGGCAAAGCGAACGGCACCGCCGTCGTCATTCTGCCGGGTGGCGGATTCGGCAAGGTCGTTCCCGACAAGGAGGGCTACGAAGCCGCCCCCTGGCTCCACGAAATGGGAATCGCCGTCTTTTCTCTCCGCTACCGGACCAGGGAGGGAAAGCCGGAAGACGAACCTCTCTGGAAACGCCCGCTGCAGGATGCTCAGCGTACCATTCGAATGATCCGTGCCAATGCCGGAAAGTGGAACCTGGATCCGGAACGCATCGGCATTCTCGCCTTTTCCGCCGGCGGCCAGATCGGTGCCGTTCTTCACGCTGCCGACGACGAAGCTGCTTACGATCCCATCGACAAAATCGACGAGCACCCCTGCCACACCGACTTCGCGATGCTCATCTATCCATGGAATGTCATGGATTCCGGAACGGAAACGCTCATCCCGGGCATTCAATTTCACGAAAAATCCCGACCTGCTTTTATCGTCCACACTCACGATGATCGTTCCTCCTCACTCGGAAGTGTTCTCATCTATGCCGACCTGAAACGGAACAAGGTCCCCGCCGAGCTTCACATCTATGAAAACGGCGGCCACGGCTACGGCGTTCGACCGGTCCCCGATTCCAACATTGATTCCTGGAGAGCCCGTGCCGGCGACTGGCTCAAGTTACGCGGACTCGGAAAATAGTTCGGTTTTCTTTTCCGGACTATTGTGATAAAGAACCGGCCTCATTTGTAACAAATTGTATGAAACGAGCTTTCTTCCCTGCCCTGCTTGCCTGCCTTTCTCTGATTGGAGTGTCCCTCCTCGTTGCTCAGGAGAAAAAGGAAACGACCACCCCTCTCAAAGTGCTCCTTGTCGCCGGCGGATGCTGCCACGACTACGCCGCTCAGCACAAAATCCTCTTCGAAGGCATTCAGGCGCGCGCCAATGTCCGCGTCGACGTCTGGTGGACGGATGACAAGACCGTCGAGCCCCCTTTGACGATCTACGACAAGGACAACTGGGCCGAAGGGTATGACCTCGTCATTCACGACGAATGCGCAGCCGGGAACAAGGATCTCAAAGTCATGAAGCGTATCCTCGATGCACACCAGACGATTCCGGCCGTTCATCTCCACTGCGCCATGCACAGCTTCCGGAATGACACGGATCAGTGGTTCAAGCACCTCGGAATCCAGTCGAGCCGCCACGGCCCGAAGAAACCGATCGATATCGATTTTGTAGACGGAGAGCATCCTATCACAAAGGGCTTGGAAAACTGGACTACCGGTGACGAAGAGCTCTACAACAACGTCGACGTTTTTGACGCTCATCCCCTCGCCATGGGAACTCAGAAATACGAAAAAGGCGGAGAGGAAGTCACCGACGTCGCGATCGTCGCCTGGACCAACGAAACCCAGGGCGCTCCCAGCTTCAGCACCACTCTTGGTCACAATAATTTCACGGTCGAAGACGACCGTTACCTCAACCTCGTCACGCGGGGACTCCTCTGGGCCGCCGGCAAACTCAACGACGATTATCTCGGCAAAGCCTACACCGGGGAAAACGAGATCACCTTCTTAAAGGGAAAAGAAAAGCCGGTGAAGCCAAAGGTGAAAAAGAAAGCCGCCTCAGCCAGCCCGGAGAAGAATGCGACCCTAGTCGCCGCATCCGCCAGCAGCGAGGAAAGCTCAAAAAAAAACTTCGCGTGGAAAGCCGTTGATGGCGACAGGCACACCCGCTGGTGTGCCTCGAACAGCTCCAAGCCCCAGTGGCTTCAGATAGATTTGCCGAAACCGGGCGATCTCACCGGTGCGACGATCATCTGGGAAAGCGCCAATAACGCCTACCATCACCGGATCGAGGGGTCGAAAGACGGCAAATCCTGGACTCTTCTCGCGAACGAAACAGGGAACAAAACCCCGGGCGATACTTCCTCTGAATTTTCGGCCAAAGGGATCCGGTCCGTCCGCATCACCTGCACCGGCACCGACAAGGGAGGCTGGGCCAGCATTCGTGAAGTCGTCCTGAACGGCCCCGGCCTCACCGCCCTTTTTCCAAAACTCGACGGGAAGCAGGCAGCCGAAAAACAAAAATCTGACAAAGCGGCAAACGATCCCTACGCCAAGGAAGGCAATGTTCCGCCAAAGATCGTCAAACTCTCTGCCGAAGAGGAAGCCGCCCTTCTCGCCGATGTAAAGGTTCCTGAGGGATTTGAAGTCTCCCTGTTCTCGAACTCGGCAGCCGCCAACTACCCCGTCTACGTCACCGCAGCACCAAACGGTGACCTCTATGTTTCCAGCGACGGAAACGGCTCGCTCGGTCGTGATCCTCATCGGGGTCGGGTCCTCCGTCTCCGCGACGAGGACGGTGATGGACGGGCCGACGAAGTGACGGAATTTGTCAAAGATGTCGACTCACCCCGCGGCGCAATCTGGGATCACGATCGGCTCATTCTCCTTCATCCGCCGCATATTACCGCCTACATCGACAAGGACGGTGACGGCGTCGCCGAGGAGTCGAAGCGACTGATCGACAACATCGCGTTCGGATTCGCAGACCGTCCTGCCGACCACACCACCAATGCTCTTGAGATGGGCATCGACGGTTGGATCTACATCGCAGGCGGTGACTTCGGTTTTCTCGAAGCAACCGGCTCCGACGGTCGCAAACTTCAGCATCGCAACGGTGGAGTAATCCGCTTTCGCCCGGACGGCAGCGGACTGGAAATCTACGCAACCGGTACCCGCAACATTCTGGGAACTCCGACCAGTCCCCTGCTCGACATGTTCGCCCGGGACAACACCAACGACGGGGGCGGCTGGGATGTTCGCTTTCACAATTTCACAGGACTCGAAGAACACGGCTACCCCCGCCTCTACAAAAACTTTCCTGACGAACACATCAAGCCCCTCGCCGACTACGGTGGCGGTTCCGGATGTGGATCGGTTTACATCCACGAACCCGGCTTTCCCGATGAGTGGAAAAACGCTCCGTTCACCTGTGACTGGGGAACCGGCGCCCTCTGGAAACACACTGTTCAGCGCAGTGGCGCTTCCTTTGAAGAAGTCACCGACCCGATGCCTTTCATTCGCATGACCCGCCCCACCGACGCAGATGTCGATGGAAATAGTGCAGTCTACCAGGCGAGCTGGATCGGGGCCTCTTTCAAGTGGGCCGGACCTGATGTTGGCTATATCGCCCGGGTAACGCCAAAAGGATATGAGCCCGAGCCAATGCCGGACTTCGAGAATATGAGTGCACACGACCTGGTCTCCGCCCTCGATTCTCCCAGCCATATCCGCACCCTTACTGCACAACGGGCCCTGCTCCGCAAAGAAATGACCTCGCCTGCGAATCAGGCGATCTTTGATTTCATTCTCAATTCGGAAAAGCCGATCAAAGCTCGCGTTGCGGCACTCTTCGCAGCCTCCCAAAGGGTCGGAGATTACTACAGTCTCGCCGAGTACATCACTCCACTATTCGACGAAGCAGAAAAGGACCTCGATGTAGCTCCCTACATTGCACGATCGATCGGAGATCATTCGATGCCTGAAGAAAAGGGCGATCGCGAAGTCGTCATTGAATTCCTCCAATACGGTCTCGAATCCAAAAGCCCTCAGTTCGTTCTCGAGTCCATCATCGCCGCCACCCGACTCGACATTACAGGCCTGGCCCCGGCGATTGCGTCCCATCTCGACAGCACAGATCCCCGGGTCGCTCATACAACTTTTCAGGCTCTTGCACGTCTCAATGCCGCCAACGCTGCCTTCGATGCACTCTCAGTTGAATCAACCTCACAGGGCGCCGCCTTTGCTCTGATGCGAATGCACGACCCCAAGGTCGTCGACAGACTGATCAGTGTTGCCGATTCCGCCAAAGAATCATTCGTCCGTCAAAACGCACTCTCCGCGTTGTGCCGTCTGTATCATACCGATGGGAAGTGGGACGGTGCCTCCTGGGGAACCCGCCCTGACACTCGCGGCCCCTACTACCAGCCGGAGCCGTGGAGCGAAACGGAAAAAATCTCAGCGTCCCTCAAAGCCCAACTCGACAAAGCGACTCCGAAAGAAGCGACCTTTCTCGTTCAGGAAATGAGCCGGAACCGGATTCAGTCCAACGATGCACTTGAGCGCGTCCTGACATTGTCACAGGAAGACCCCACCATGATCCCCGAAGCAGTCAAACAACTCGCCGCCGCGGAGGAAATTCCGGCTGACGGGATCTCCGTTTTACTTGAGGCGCTGAAGAGTGGATCGACCAATCATCTCACACTCTCGAATGCCGTCACAGCCCTTTCCAAAACAGACAGCAAGGACGCCGTGCCGCTCAGCCTTGCCGCGCTGGCGACGATGGAGTCGAACCTGGTCGATCTGCAGGCAGCGGTGAAAAAGGCCGGCGAAAACCCCAACCCCAACAAAGCCAAAAGCGATGCCAAGTATGCGAAGCAAACCCTGGGCGACGCACAAAAACAACTTGAGGCTGCGTCCAAGGCATTTCTCGGAGCCCCGAAACTGGAGAATCATCATCTAGTCATCGAGGAACTGTCGGCCGGGGATTTCAAGGAAAGAAAGACACTCTGGGCCAATGCCGCGCTCCTCTCGCTCGCCTCGCGAAAAGGCGGCAGCCCCGAGTCCCGGGAAATGACCGCGAAGACCATGGAGAAAGGCTGGCAGAATCCGGACCACCGTGTCGTTCTGATCGAGGCTGCCGCAGCGATCAAAAACCGTTCACTGGATGATCGAATTCGCATCGCGATGAAAGACACCAACCCGGCAGTCGCAAGCGCAGCCAAAGCTGCCGCGAAAACACTGAAGATCCAGGCCGCCGGAGCTGACAAAACGCCGAAAATTGCGACCCTGTCTCCGGACGCCGCCCTCCAGCAGGTGATCGCTCACAAAGGCAACGCCGCTCTCGGCGAAGCAGTGTATGCAAGGGCCACCTGCACCGCCTGCCATACCGTGAGTCAGGATGAAGCGCAAAAGGGCCCCTATCTTGGCAACATTGCGGAGACGTACAAGCGACCCGAACTGGCCACGGCCATCATCGATCCTAACAAAACCATTGCCCAGGGATTCAAGACGGTCGTCATCACACTTAAGGATGGCGGAATTGGAATGGGCTTTGTCACCGATGAGCAGGGCGAGCAGGTCACGATCCGGGACATCGCCGCCCAGGAGCACACCTACCAGAAGAACAATATCGCCAAGCGCGAAGAGCTACCGACTTCGATGATGCCTCCGGGCCTGATGATGAACTTTACCGTCCACGAAATGGCGAGCCTGCTCGACTACCTCGAGCTGATCGCCAAGAAAAAGTAAAGTTTGGGCGGAAGGCTAGCGGCGAAAGCGGAAACGCTTGATTTTGAGGGACGATTGGACCACATCGACTTTCGAACCATCGGCTTGAGACGTCCCTCTGACTGTGATCGATCGCGACCTCTTCGAAGAACGTCGCTTCCTTCCCACCTGGAGTTCAAAGGCCTCGGAAGCACCGGGATCGAGATTTCGTGTTTGCAGCCGGCCCGTGAAAAGAGCCGCTGAAAAGTTGAATACCTGATCATCCTGGCGAAGAAGAAAGAAAGTTTCAAAGTGCCGATTGGACCGCGTCCCCCGAATCGTGATGACATCCTGGTAGTTCGGGCAGTCATTTTGAAATTTTACCGGATAGATACCGTAGGGACGTCGATCGTCCGTTTTTGCGACCGCACGCTGCCTCGCCGCGGACCGTGAATGGACATTATTCCCTTTCACCCGACTCCCCTTTGCCTTGATCGTCAGATCAGGACGGTAGTTCGTTTCGCCGGGAAGAAACTTCACGTTGTCCAGCAGGGCGCTCGTTTGAACCGAGTTCCCATCCAGATCACCGAACCGGATGAAAACGGCTTCGAGAAAACGATCACTTCCCTCCCCGAGGTTCAGTTCCGCTTTTTGCCACTCTGTTTGCCCCGTTTGCCTGGCAATCTCTTCTCCATCCACATCGATAAAGAGATAGCCAAGATCGGGATCCGATTCCGTTTTGTAGTAGAAGGAAAGCAGGCCGGCCTCGTCGGGCAGGTCTACATACATGAATTTTGCCTCCTCCAATTCGGCGGCCGTCACGCTGGCGGCGGAGGTGCCCACCACCGAATCAAAGACTTGAAACTGCCAATCATTACTGAACACACCCCGGTCCCTTTCCAACGCGGACGCAAGGGATGGTGATTCGGCCAGTTGCGTGACCTGAAAATCATCGAGAATCGCAGCTTTCGCACCGGTGTAGGGATCCTCGGTATCCACCGGATAGTCCTGGTAGTATTCAAACTTCAGGCAATGGGTTCCCGGCCCCAGATTCAAAGTTCTTTCCGCAACGGCGGCCTCTCCTTGAAGTCTTCCGTTCTGCGATCCATCCACCAAAAGGACAAACTGTGAGTAACCGAACTCCTCTCCCGACAATCCCCAGGAAAAGGTGACCTCAGCCGGTCCTTCGACCTCCATCATGATCGAGGATTCCTGCCCGTCCGTCATGGGGGCGTTGGTGGCATGATCGCCGTCATGGCTGCCCTCGCTGGACTGGAGAATCCAATCCTGGCTGTAAAAAGACATCGTCGTGTTGTCGAGCCCTTCCTGAAGATCGGCACTTGGCGGAATCGGGGTGACGACGACATCGTCGATCCACGCAGACATCAGGCCGGTGTCGGTCGTCGCATTCCGATCGAGATACCATCGCACATCGTTAGTACCGCAATCCAGTTCGACCGTGCGCTGTTGCCAGTCGGTGGACTCGCGAACCGTGAAAGAGGCCGATTGGGAGCTGAAACCGAGTGTGTCGAACAGCTCCTCGATCGTGGCTTTCCAACGAAATGTGAGAACCGCCGGCCCCTGAATTTCCGCATCGAGAATGCTGTAGGTTTTATCCGGAAGAGTCGTCCGGACGGAGTCCACCATATCGTAGGTCGTTGTGGTATCAAAGGTCCAGACACCTGCTGGATAGTCCTCATCCGTATTCCGGTCCGCCGCGCGCGTCGTAAAGGTCGTGCTGGCCGGGTTATCCACACCGTCCGCAATCGTCTGCGCCGATGCCGTTCCCGTTCCACCAAGAACGAGAAAGGCCAAAAGAGTTCGATAGATACCGGAAACTGTCATGAGAGTCTGAGAGAGAGGCGTGCAAGCCGCATTTGCCTCGTTATTACAAGAGTTCTTGCCTGCTACAAGAAGAATGTGACATGCAGAAAGAGAACAAATCCCGGGTTGTTCCTGCTTTTTTCGCAGCCTCCGGGCACAATTCGTTGGTAGTAATGGGAAACTCCGGGCCGCAATCCGTGAGACCTCAATCCAGCTTTGGCCAGAGCTGGCCGGGAGAGACTGAGATCCCAGGTTACCGGCCCAGACGATCGAGCACATTGCGGGTAATCCGGGAAACGACAGGATCCTTCCCTTTCAATCCGTGCGCCCAGTCCGTCGTTCCCGTGGTGACGACAGTACCTCCCCCTTCGGTCGTGTAGAGGCCGAAAACGGCGTGACCACTGTGATCGGGGCCCGGCCAGTTCTCGTACCACCAGCTGTCACCCGGTGCCCACTTTGCCGGAGCGGTCGCGAGAACGGTGAACGTTTTCGGAGTGCCGTCGCGATGGGTCGCAAAGGGAAGTCCGTCCCGCCATTCGAGTTCGCAACCGTCGCACTCGTAGCCGACGATGGAGTCTTTTCCCCCGAACTCCTCTCCGGACGCCACCGAAGTGCCTTCAAAGAGCCAGTGCTCAGGACGATGCACGGTGAAGGCTCCACTGCCGTCCATAAGCTGCCCATGGCTCTTGTGGTAGCCGCCGTGGAGAAAACCGACGCCGGTCATTTCGTTTTCCGGCCGACCGATAAGATGGTGGCCCCACAAGGTCGCGAGGGTCGGCATGACTTCCTTGGTAGAGGAGAATTCTTCATCCTGATTGAACCACTGCTTCCAGCAGAGCAGCGATTGGGTCTCCTCCTGCCAGCGGACCTGCCAGCAGCAGGTGTTCCCGGAGAAAAAGGCGACGTTTCCACCTCCGGCTGCAAAATTTTCGATCGTGTCCCGCATCGGGGCGGACCAGTATTCATCATGGCCGAGGCTGAGCACGAGCTGGTATGGCTTCACGATTTCCGGGCGAAGTTCGAGATCGAGATTGGTCGCGTAGTCGAGCTCATAGCCATTCTCCTCGGCCCAGGCAACAAAAGGGAGTTCCCATTTGCCAAACTGAGACCGGGGCGGCCGGGCATAGGAAACTTCGTGGCCCTGGAGCCCGGCACGCCCGTGGTAGCCGTAGAGGCTCGATCCGCCCCAGTTGTTGTAGGCATTGTAAGTGTGGGTCGCGAGTTGCAGAAGAATTTTGCTGTTCTTTCCCGGTTGGGAAGGCCGCAGGACAAAGTAGCAACTGCTCTCGGCGGAGCGATTGTTTCGCTGAGTGTAGACGCCACCGGAGTCGCGCACCTGGAAACGGACTTCGTAGTATCCCGATTTCCAATCAGCCGGGATCTTCAGGCGGAATCCGATCGGCCACTGGCAGCCCTTGGCGGATGCAGTCTCCGGGACGGGATACTCGAGCAGGTTTTCAACCTTCGCCGTTTCGTGGACGACGACCCGTTCTTTTCCGATCCGGGCGATCTCGAGAGAGCAGTTCGGCGCGGTCGTGGAAAGATGAAGTTCGAGTTCCTCCCCCGGGGCATAACTGATCGATCCCGCGTAGCCTTCGATGTAGAGGGATCGACCGGCATCGATTGCATTGGTCCATCCGGTGGCAGCGAGCAACGCGGCGGCAAGGCAGAGGACAGGAATGAAGGGAGCGGTGGATCTCATGGAACGGATTGTAGCGCGACTTGAGCCCACAGAGCAATCCTGCGTCTTTGCGCTTTTCTACCACCCGTAATTCTTACATGTTGGTCGCGTGAAAAATCTTTTCCTGACAATCCTGGTGTGCGCTTCCTCTGCCGTTCTCGCAGAGGAGCGGGAACCTTCCAGATTCCGCGTCTTCACTGACAAGAAGGAAAAGCAGATTGCAGCGCGCATTCTGTCCATTTCCGAAGATCGCACAACCATGGAGATGGAGCGCCAGGACGGGGCTCTCTTCCACATGCCGATCACGATCCTGAGTCTCGGCGATCAGCAGTTCATTCGCGACTGGCTCAATCCTCCCCCTCCCTCGGGCGGAAGAGTCCAGGTGTTCGGCAAGCTTCCCAAAGACCAGCCGATCGACGTTTCGGCCCTGAAGGGAATCGACGATGTCGAGACTGTCCACGCGATGAAGTTTGGTTGGCTGGTTCGACGTTCAAGCGGCGAAGTGATCGCCTTCGGCGACCGGTATGAGGGTCTCGGCGGAGTGAAACAGATTGCTGCCAACACGGTCTGGCTGGCGATGACGAACCGCGACGGAACAGTCAGCAATGGTTTGCGAAAGCATTTTCCTGACATCCTTACCAATGCGGTGCAGTGCGTGGCGGGCGGAGGACATCACGCCGCACTCCTCGAGGGCGGTGAGGTGAAAGTCTGGGGAAACGGATACAAATACAGCGAACCGACATCCCTGACAAAGACACTTCCCCCGATTGTCAGGCTGGCCTCCTCTCAGGGCGCGATCTGCGCAGTGGACGCGGACGGCGTTGTCCACGGGTGGAACGTCAAAGCGACGGAGTTTTTCGAGGCGCCGATTGGCGATGGCGTGGTGGAAATCCAGGGGAGTATTTTTACTTTTCTGGCCCGCACGAAATCCGGGGAGGTTTATGAATGGAGTTCTGCGAATCCGGAGAAAGCAAAGGTTCCCGCAGTGATCGCGGACAAGGGCCCCTTTCTTCAGGTCCGCTGCAACGGTGCGACGCGAGCAGTCCAGAAAGAAGATCGTTCCTGGATCGCCTGGGGGAGGAACAGCTCAGGAATCGTGGACCACATCAACAACCTCGGCCCGGTTCGGGATCTCGCCTTTTTCAGTGAACCGGGAAGTCAGGAAAACGGCTACGTGATCTGGATCGAGCCTTGAGAGCTCTTGCCCCTTTTTCCTACTCTTGTTTCGCGGCGGGAACCGGCATTTTCGCACCGGATTCACTCAGCCATTGGGCAAGCTCATCCCGCAAACTTTGAACGAGCTCGGAATTTGAATTCGAAATATCATTCCGTTCACCCGGATCTGATTCCAGGTCATACAACTCTGATGATTCATCATCGTAAAAACGGATCAGTTTATAGTTACCTTTTCGGATCGCCCCTCCCAACCGGTTTTGTTTGTGAAACGCATAGTTCGGATAGTGAAAGAAAAGCGACTCCCGCTTGAGATCAGCACGTCCCGTTACAAGCGGGAGCAAGCTTTCCCCGTCCAACGGAACACCGGAAACCGGCTTCAGCCCCGCCACTTCCAGCAAGGTAGGGAAAACGTCGGTGGTAATAATCGGGACATCACTGGTGCTCCCCGGCTCAACTTTTCCGGGCCAACGAATCGCCCATGGCACCCGGATTCCACCTTCGTAGAGGTGCCCTTTGTTCGCCCGCAAGGGTCCGTTGCCAAAGAGCGACCCGTTGTCTGAGGTGAAAATCACCAGGGTATTGTCCGAAAGCCGGAGGTCATCCAGCGCCTTGAGAACCCGGCCAATCGAGCGATCCATTCCCTCGATCATCGCGGCATAAGCCGGATTCTTCACCTTTCGCTTTTCGTATTTCTCGATGAGATCCGCCGGAGCCTCGATCGGATAATGCACGGAGTAATTCCAGAAGGTCAGGAAAAAAGGTTTCTCCCGGTTCGCTTCCAGAAACGAAACGCACTCATCGGCCAATCGGGTCGGCAGATACTCCCCTTCTTTTCGTGGCTCCAGAGCTGGAATTCGATACGGCTCAAAATAACTGGGCGGGCCTCCCCGGTCGCAACCGCCGATGTTCGAATCATACCCCTGAAACTCCGGACGGAGTTTCGGTTCCCATGGATTTCCGTCTTCGTCCCTGCCCTTCCGGTGAGAAAGGTGCCACTTCCCGACGAAGCCAGTGGCGTAGCCCGCCTCCTCTCTCACTCGTTCGGCAATGGTGGTCTCCTCCAGCGGAAGGTAGGTTCGTTTCTCAGCCCCGGCCTGCGTCCGCCCTTCAGGAACCATCCCTGCTTGATGACCCGGCGCATGATTCGTGATGCCCAGTCTCGCTGGCGACATTCCGGCCATCATCGCGGCACGCGTTGGCGTGCAAACCGAGGCAGCCGCATAGCCGTTGGTGAACTGCATCCCTTCGCTGACAAACTGATCCAGACAGGGGGTTTCGAGATCCTTATTTCCCTGAAAACGAGTATCATACCAGCCGAGATCATCAGCCATGATCACGACAATATTGGGAGGCGGCTCTCCTGCGGCCAACCATCCCGCAGAAAGACAGAAGAAGAGAATCGTCTTCATCGGAGTTTTCATAACCATTCGTTTCTCAATTGCCTATTTCACCTCTTGAGCCGCCTTTTCAATCGCTGCTTTCTCGGCCGCCATTTGTTTTTCGTATTCGGCTTCGTTGGCTTCGATAAAGGCGCGGGCATCTTTGAGTCGTCTTTCCAGATCATCGAGACGAAGTGCTTTTTTGGCCTCATTTTTTTGTGTCCTCGACTCGCCCGTAAAGACGCGGGGAACTTCTTCGAGTTTCCAGTCATCGCTCCGCTGGGTCGCAAAGGGAAGTGCCGTATTATCAGACGTCTTCAGATTTCCCAGCGGACTCCGCCCCCAGGCATAGCGAAAATGGATCGGGTTCTGAACATGGGGACTGGTCAGTACGACCGATTTGCGATCGGTTTTGGGACGGCCCCGGTCATCCTTCCCGGTTACCAGCCATTCCGCCGTGGCAGGCTGAAACTGCCGATCCTCACCGGCAATGGCAAATCCAAGGATGGGACCATCTTCAATCGCCTTCACGGACGTGTCCATTGTCAGAACGATTCTCCCGTCCTCCACTTTCATTTCCGTGCATACCGGTGGCTTCCAATGAATCTCTTTGTCAAAACCATATTGCGTCGCGAGGGCCCAGCGGGCAATGCGTTCACCGACAGGAACTTTCAACTGAGTATGATACCAGGATCGACGTTGATCAAAGCTGCTGGCAAAGCCGATGTTTTTGTCCCCCGCATTGTACAAATCCAAAAAAGTCTTGTATTGGGCCTCCCGGATATACATCCCTTCATCCACCATCTTCTCAAGATAATCATCCAATGTCTGCGGACTCCCTGCCGTGCAGAGCGAAATAATGCCAAAGGGCATTTCCGGATCCATGAACGCTTTCCGCCAGGCCTCAATCATGGGCCCAAAGACCTGGTAGTACATTTCCGCACCGGCAGAACCGGAACCGAGCGCGTTGTTAAAGCCCTGATGAAAGATCGCCCCTTTCACAGCCATCCCTGAAATGGGAGCCATCATGCCGGCATAGCAATTCCCCGGGCGGTTCTGATCGAATGCCGGTCCCGGCTTCAAATCGGTTGGAACGGTCCGGTCGGCCGGAATCGCCTTGCCCTGCTTTTTCCTATTCGCGACCCAGTCGTTGTGCTTCTTGACCCGGTCCTCCAAATCCTGTTTTGCATCGAACGCTGCGACCTTTTCCTCCCAGCGACTGAGTAAATCCGTTACTTCGTCCGTTTTGATTTCCTCGAGGACATCAACAGGAGTCCAGGCCTCAACCGTCGTTCCACCGCGCGATGCATCAACGATCCCAATCGGAATCTGAGACGCCATGTGAATTCGACGGGCGAAAACATAACCGATTGCAGAAAGCTCCCTCACAATCTCCGGCGAACAAACATCCCAGTCCCCTTTCCTGAAATGTCGGCCGAACCAGTCACTCCACTCGTGGAGACGTGGAAAACCCTTTTTGTAGTCAGCCCCGTTCTGAGCCGGAACCGTCAAAATCCGGATTCCGTCAAAATTTGCGGAAACGATTTCCAGCTGACCATCTTCGACCCGGTCCAGCGGAAACTCCATGTTGCTCTGCCCTCCGAGGATCCACACATCACCAACCAGAATATTCTCCAAAGTAAGCGTTTTATCCTTTCCCTGAACTGTTAGCTGATCAGGTAAAGCATTGGAAGGCATCGCCGTCAGCGACACTCTCCAACTGCGATCCTCACCCGCCGTGGTTTCGTGAGATTGTCCGGCAAATTTCACTGTTACCTTCTCCCCTTTCGCAGCCCATCCCCAAACGCTCACCGGCTTATCCCGTTGCAAGACCATGTTGGACTGGAAAAGATTGTGGAGAAACAAGCCATCACCGATCGCCGGAACATCGACGACATCTTCTCGCGGCATTTTATCCTGAGCCGGGAGCGACTGGCCAAAAGCAAGCTGCATCAGCATCCCGAGGCAGATCATCAACATACTCTGGTTCGATTCTTTCATATGGTTTTGATCGTAGCGGATTTCCAACCCGTACCAAACCACTCTATCCTAAGAATCGTGTCCGCTCCGGAGAAACAAACGGATGGCAATTTGCCTATTCCGGGACTTCGATCGGAGGATGGGGACGGTCGGGATCGAATGGTCACTACAGCCCCGAATGGTGTTCTCCACCCACGGCGCAATCAGGGACACCCCTCAGGGGACAAACCATCCCGACTCGCTATATCATAGGGAACCCTGCTTGATGAAAATGCCCCGCCGGGAACCGGGACAGTAGCAGAGGAACTGCCCGACGATCTCAACCGAAATTGAATCATGCCACTGCGAACTCTCTTTCTCCTCCTCGCCATTCTCCCGCAGTTCGGAATCTCGAATGACACCGTCCGGGTGGATACCTTCGTCTACAAAACCGTCGGTGACCTTGACATCAAACTCGACGTCCACCGCAGGAACGATGATCAGACAAGTCCCGTCGCCGTCTGGTGCCACGGCGGCGCTCTGATCAATGGCGGACGCGAGGGCATTGGCCGGAGCGGGAGGGAGTTGGTCGAGGCCGGCTACTGCGTCGTTTCGATCGACTACCGTCTCGCCCCGGAGACAAAGCTTCCCGGGATCATCGCCGATCTCGAAGACGCCTTCCGCTGGATCCGCGAAAACGGGAAGGAGAAATTCAACGGCGACACCCGCAAAATCGCCGTCCTCGGAGGCTCTGCCGGAGGATACCTCGCCATGACTGCCGGATTCCGAATCCAACCGCGCGTCGACTGCATCGTTGCCTTCTGGGGATACGGCGATCTCGTCGGTCCGTGGATGAGCGAACCGAGTCCCCATCCGGGGCACCAGAGAAAATCGCTCAGCCCCGAAGAAATGCACGCCGTCGAGAGCGGCCCTCCGCTCGCCAACGCCGCCGACCGGGCCCTCGACGGCCAGGCCTACTACCAGACCTGCCGGCAAACCGGCACCTGGACCGAACGGGTCACCGGATTCGATCCCGAAACCGGGGCGGAAAAAATTGCGCCCTATATGGCCGCCGTGAATGTCGACGCCGACTATCCGCCCATCCTCATGATCCACGGCACCCGCGACACCGATGTTCCGCACGAGCAAAGTGCGATCCTGGCCCGCGAGTGTGCCAAGAACGGCGTCGAACACCAACTCATCAGCATCGAAAACGGCGAGCACGGACTCCGCGACGCCTCGCCCGACGATATCGAAACCGCCTACGCCCGGGTTCTTCCTTTCATCGCCCGATACGTTGCTCCGCCCGAATCGTGAATAGCTACCGACAGCGGGAATCGAACCCGCACGATCAAAAGATCAACGGATTTTAAGTCCGTTGCGTCTACCAATTCCGCCATGTCGGCTCCTGAGTTGGAGGGCATTACTTAGCCCTGCCTTGGCAGGAAAATCAACCGAATCCCGTGAGGAGAAAGTTCTTCGCTCTTCTCCCGCCCGGGCAGTAGAGTCGGGCCATGAATCGATTGCGTTCCTTCCTTTTCCTTTCCGTAGTGTTCTCCCTAGTCTCTGCCTCCCCCTTGTCGGCGCAAAACAAGGCGAAAGCGAAAAAGAAGCCGGCGCCGTTTGCATGGAACAATCCGCCTTCGGCGGCCTGGCTCGAAAAGAGCGGGCTGCCTTCGGGCTTGCGGCATGCCACCTTTGCCAGTCCTTCGATGGGAGTCGAGGTTGGTTATTTCATCTATCTCCCGGATGCCTATGAGGCCGAAGCGGACCGGGCTTTCCCTGTCGTGTTTCATCTGCACGGAGGCCGTCCCGGCAGCGAAATGAAATCGATCAAGCTGAGTGGCTTTGTCGACCAGGCGGTTCGAAACGGAGACATTCAGCCCACGATCTACGTCTTTCCGAATGGCGGACCGATGAGTTGGTACAACTATCCGCAGATCGATAATGGACAGGGCGAAGACGTCTTCGTGAAAGAGTTGATTCCCCATATTCAGAAGTCGTATCGCACGCGGGAACTGGCTCTGGAAGGGTTCAGCCAGGGCGGACGCGGCACGACTCGAATCATGTTCCGGTACCCGGAGCTGTTCGTCTCCGCCGCGCCCGGGGGATCCGGCTACGAACCGGAGAAGCGAATCCAGGAAAACGAAGGGGCCGAAAGCGAAAAGGTGGTTTTTGCGAGGGGCGACAACACCTGGGATCTCGCTGCGGAATATGCGAAGCGTGAGGACAGGGAGAAACTCCCGATTCTTCTCTGGGTCGGAACTAAGGGATTCAATTACGAGTACAACCTGAAATTTTCCGACTGCCTCAAATCACTTGGGATTCCGCATTCCATGCATGTGGTCGAGGGAGTGGCTCACTCGGCCTATGGCATCTTCGATAAAGACGGACTGCCTTTGCTCCAGTTCCATCAAGAGAACTTCGCCAAACCTGCGGACCGGAAGAAGTAAGCTCGACGAAGATTCTTACTTCGTCAGATTTCCCTTCACATTGGAATAGGAAAGTGTTCCCTCCCGCAGTTCGTCCGTAGCGCGCATTTTGTAGGTAGCGTTTCGCCCGGATCCCTGTTTTTTGATCGAGTATCGTCGAACACCGGACACCTGCTCGGTGACACCCGTTCCCGGATGTTTGAAGGATCCCGAATAAACGCCGCGAATCTTGATCCGTCTCTTATTGCCGGTCGCCCGGGCAAATTTCAGGGTGTGAGGACGGTTGGTGCCGGAGAAAGCCGTCGTGTTTCGTTTGCCGTTGACTCGTACTCTCAACTGATAAGAAGTCGGCTGCGGGAAGATCACACCACCGCCGGTATCGACTCCATAAACGCCGGAAACCGGTCCCTCGTAGATTCCGTAGAAATCACGAAGAATACGTTTGGGTGGTGTCGCAGCTCCAGCCTCGACAGCAAAGAAGCTTCCAAAAACGGCAACGGCAGTAAGAAGGAGGAATGCACGTGTCATGGGAAGACATTTACCACCCCTCTCCCGGGTTTCCCAGTCAAAATATCAGATCAGCTGGCGATTCTTGATGTTCAAATATTGGGTCACGGTCTCGGTGCAGAGCTCCGCATGGTCCGGCACCCCCAACTCGACGCCGAGGTGGTGCAGCTTGTTTCTCGTTTCCCGAATCTCCTGCCACTGAAAGTGTCCACCCATTTCCTCGTAGACTTCGGAAACGGTTTCCGGAGCCTCCCGGGAGGAGAAAATGGCGTTGGCCCGCTCCGGTTTCACCATATTCACGAGCACGAGATGCTGCTTGTTGATCAGGGGAAGCGCGTCGTAAAACTGCTCGGCAGTCAGAGGATCACTCAAGTCGACCAGCATGACGAGAAGGGCCCGTCTCGTCAGCCGCTGACGAAGTGAAATCATGAGTTGCTCAAAATCGGGTGTCACCGGCTTCGGCTCCAGGGTGTAGAGGGCATCGCGAATGAGATTGTAGTGGTCTTTCCCATTCCTCCCGCGAATGAATCGATCCACTTTGTCGGCAAAACTGACAAATCCACACAAGTCGCCCTGCCGTTCCGCGACCGAGGCGAGAATGAGAGAGCAATGCAGGAATTTCTCCAGCTGGGAAGTGATCAGGTAATCCCCTCCGGACGACGACTCCTCGTAGAGCCAGTCGCCGCCCATTCCCTCTTCCACGGGAACGCGGATTTCCCTGCCACTGAGCCGGGAGTGATCCACAATGACATAGACTTCCTGCGTCTTTTCGATCTGGTACGTTCTCGTCACCGGCAATTGACGCCGGGCTGTCGCTTTCCAGTCGATATCGACATAGTCGTCGCCGGGCTGGTAATCGCGCAGTTGCTCGAAGTCGCGCCCTTTCCCCACCTGCCGGACGATGTGGGATCCATCCTGCCCCCGCATCAGGAACAGGCTCGCGAGTCGTTTCCGCTCAAAGGTAAGATCGGGATAGACCCGGAGTTCGGTCGACAGATCAAACCGCTTTCGTAAAAGCCAGAGGCCCAGCCGGGAACGTGTTTCGATATGAAGCGCGTCGAGGGTGTAGTGCCCGCGCTTCAAGGGGATGATCGGACAACGGGCCGTGAGTTTTTTTCCTCCCGGGAAAGGAGACAATTTCCCGGTCGGGTCCTTCTCGAACCGGAAGAAAGGAGCGGCATTGAGCCCGTACCGGAGCCAGGCGAGGTCAGCGCCGGCATTCGAGAACTCGATCATCAGATCAACGGCCCGACCCTTCGTTCCGCGAAGAAGCTCCGGCGTGGCCGCCTCCACCAACTGCAGAAGCGGACGGGAAAGGAGGAAATCAGCCAGGCAAACGAGGAACAGAGCAACCAGCGCAAGAATCCCGAGAAGTCTCCCCGCACCGTTGTCGTAGACCACGATGGTGCAGGCGGGAATAGCAACAAAGAATGCCACCCAGAGCAGAATCGTATTCGGGACAGGGCGCATGCAGGAGAGGAAAAAGAGCAGGCTGGTTAGCGGGGAACCGCGACGGACTCGAGTAACTTGGCGATGGCCTCACGGACCGTAACTCCCTCGATTTCATATTCCGGACGGAGAACGATTCGGTGGGAGAGAACCGGATAGGTCATTTCCCGGATATCATCGGGAGTGACGAAGTCCCGGCCCTGAAGCGCCGCGTAGGCCCGGCTGGAGAGGAGCAAAGCCTGCGTCGCCCGGGGCCCGGCACCGACCTGGATGCTGTCGGATTTCCGCGAATGCCGAACCAACTCCACGACATAATTGACCAGTTCGTCCTTCACCGTGATTTCTTCCAGCGCCTCTTTCATCGACGCGATATCAGACGCGGTAAGAACCGGATTGATCGAGCCGCCCTCCAGAATATGCTCCGGGGTGTCGCGACCGAGACTCTGCATGGCGAGTTGCCGCTCTTCCTCCTCAGCGGGGTAATCCATCTCGACGCGAAGCAGAAAGCGGTCTTTCTGCGCCTCCGGTAAGGGATAGGTCCCCTCGTATTCGATCGGGTTCTGCGTCGCAAAAACGGTGAAGCTATCCGGCAGTTCGTGGGTCTCGCCATCAATTGTGACCTGCCGCTCCTGCATCGCCTGGAGCAGCGCCGACTGAGTCTTGGCAGGCGCCCGGTTGATTTCGTCGGAGAGAAGAAAGGACGTGAAAATCGGCCCTTTGACGAGATGGAACGCTCCTTCCTGCAGATTGAAAATATTCGTTCCGGTGATGTCGGAGGGCATCAAATCAGGGGTGAACTGAATCCGGGAAAACTCCGTGCCGAGCACTTTTGCGAGGGTTCTCACGAGAAGTGTCTTTGCGACGCCCGGCACTCCTTCGATCAAAATATGATTGCCGGTGAAGATCGCGATCAGGCAATGATCTATGACATCCTCCTGGCCGATGATCACTTTTCCGACCTCTTTTCTGGCGCGGGTCAGGATCTCTTTTACCGATTGATTTTGATCACTCGTCGGAGCTTCTTCCATGGTTCGGTTCATCGCATAGAAACCACAACGAAAGCAAGCGGATAATGTGTCGATTGGGGAGATTCCCGGTCCCACCGAAAAGTTATGGCGCGCCCTCTGCTCGCGACCCGCAACCCGGTTGACTCACCGACCGAACCCTGTTGAGTATTCATTAGCATGCGAATCTCTCTCATAGCTGCGATGACCCCGGGCCGGGTCATCGCAGGACCAGGCGGTGGAATTCCGTGGGACCTGCCCCGGGATCGGGCTCATTTCCGAGCCTACACCTCTGGAAAATGGATGCTGGTGGGAAGAAAGACCTACGAGGAAATGGAAGGCTGGTTCGGTAACCGCACCCCTCTGATTCTCACCCGGGACCCGAGTTTTGTCGCTCCGGTTCCCTCCCACCGGGTCGTTGGATCCATTTTCGAAGCAATCGAACTGGCAAAACGGAACGGGATCGGAGAACTCGTCATCAGCGGTGGTGCAGAAGTCTACGAAACCGCCCTCCCCTACGCAGACCGACTCGTCCTGACGACCGTGGAAACAGAAATCGAAAGCGATATCCACTTTCCGGAGTGCCGCGATCCGGAGAACTGGACGGCAATACACCGGGAAGTCTGGCCGTCCGACGAGGAGAATGACTTCGAAATAATTCTTCAAATTCTGGACCGAAAAAGTCGCTGAACTCTTTGCCCGTCGGCGAAAGTATCACTCGCTCCCTATCGGCTTTCACGTAGATTGCCGGAGAAGCAACACCCCACGCCTACCTCGCCCGCATTGCACCCCGTTCCCGGCCCTTTTCGATGTCTCGTTTCCGACGCCAGACCTGCTTTCTGATACTCGCTGTCGGCGTATTGCTGATGCTGACCGGTTGTGGTTCGGAGGACACCCTGATGGAGAAGCTGGACAGGGTGGAGTCACTGCCTTTGTGGCAACGGGTTAGCGCCATCGCCGTGGGCACTCTGGTGAGCGAAGACATGGCCTGCATCGCCGCCGGACTTCTCGCCGCCGAAGGGGTCATCCCTTTCGCCTGGGCGCTGATTGGATCCTTTCTCGGAATCCTGATCGGAGATATCGGCCTCTACATCATCGGACGCATTGGCGGCCTCGGGCTGCTGCGACGCCCTCCTTTTCGCTGGATTATCAAGGAGAATCAAATTCTCCAGGCCGAACATCTTTTCAAAGAGCACGGTGCCAAACTCATTTTCTCATCGCGACTCCTTCCCGGCTCACGACTGCCTATCTACGCCGCTGCCGGAGTCTTGAACTATTCCCCCTGGCGCTTCTGCCTTTTTATGACCCTGGCAGGAGGACTTTCCGCGATCACTCTGGTCTGGGGGTCCCGGATGCTGGGTGACGTGGTTTTCGAATGGCTTCGGATTTACCAAGCCTACGCGATTCCTTTTGTGGTTGCCGTTCTCCTGCTCGCCTGGGTCGGGGTAAAGCTCTTTGAAATTCTCGCGACGAAACGAAGCCGCCTCGTCTTTCTTTCACGAACCCGCAAGCTTTGGCAGCGCATCCGGGGAATCCAAAAAAAGGCATGATCGATTCCTCCCCCACTCCGCCGGCAATTCTCCGTTTCCGGTTTTTCTGCCTGCTTCTGTGCCTTCTCTACTTTCTCGTAGCCAGCGCCGGGGTCGGCCTGTTTTTTATTCCGGAAGGTTTGATGGAAGTGAGCAAACTCACCCTGCGATTGCTTGGCGGACTCTTTCTTTTCGTCGGCGGGCTCTTCTTTTCCCTCTCTTTCATTGGCCTCCACATGCCGCGCCGTCCGGGGGCCTGGACCTACAATCGCTTTCTACTCTTCCTTGGAATATCCAGTATTCTTCTGATGCCTTTCAGCCTGATCCTGCTCAATGCCTGGGTGAAACCGGAAATCCTTGAGTGGTACGGGATAAATCCCTCTTGAGCCGGAGCCAATTCACCGGTAAGGATAGCGCCTCAACCCCTTTCTTTATTTGTTGTGAACTGGATTTCTCTGGCCCTGCGAAATCTCCTCCGGAATTCCCGCCGCTCGATTACCACAATCGCTGCCGTGGCACTGGGATACTCGGCGACCAATATCTTTGCCGGATTCGCCGGCTACATGTTTACCAGTATCCGTGACGCTCATATTTTCGAGCAGATCAACGGGCATGTTCAGATCTGGAAAAAGGACGCCCGCGACTACGGCGGATCCGATCCGGCGAAATACCTGATCAGTGCAGAGGAATTTCAGAGCATCCGGGAATTCGCAAGCGGGGATGAACGGGTTGAACTCGCCGCCGGAATGCTGGAGGTAAAAGGAAATCTCGATTTTGACGGAAATCCCGGCTTCTTTTTCGGGCAGTCCATGGTGCCCTCGGAAAAGGACACGATCTTTTCCCGCTCGACAGCCCTGAAGAGTGCCGACGGAAGCGGGACCGTCGGAAAGGACATCACCGATGACACGCCCTTCGGAATCTCGATCGCTCCGGGCATGGCGGAGAATCTCGGTCTCGATGTCGGATCGGATGTCATCCTGATGGCCCCCTCGATCAACGGCCAGATGAACGCCCTCGATGCACAGGTCTTTCAAATTGCCGATGTCGCCTCCGAGGCCTTGAACAACCGCTACGTCTATCTCCCTCTGGAACTGGCCCAGACCCTCTATGAAACGGATGGAGTCAGCTGCGTGCGCCTTCTCCTGTCGAACGGAGACAACACCGACGCGGTCGTCGCCTCGATGCGGGAAAAATTCCCTGAAGCGGAGTGGGAAGTGATCCCCTGGTATGACGTCTCGCGCCTCTATCTCCGCACGAAGAGGATGTTTGATATCATCTTTGGTCTCGTCTTTGCCATCATTGCGATCATCGTCATTATGTCGGTGCTGAACACTATCGGAATGGCGGTCGTCGAGCGGACCCGGGAAATCGGCACTCTCCGCGCGATCGGTCTGAAGCGCCCCGGCGTGATTCGGCTGTTCGGAATCGAAAGCGCTCTTCTCGGGGTGATCGGGGCCCTCACCGGACTCGTTGTTACGCTTGGGTTTTCCTTTTTTATCGGAGCACTCAGACCCACCTGGGAACCTCCCGTGACTGCCCGTGAAATCGTCTGGGAAATCAAGATTCTTCCGGAGTATCTGCTTCTCACCTTTGTGCTTCTCGTCTTTTTCACCTCCCTTGCCGCGATTGCCCCGGCCCGGCGGGCGGCGCATCAAAGTATTGTGGATTCGCTCGGCCACGTGTAATTTTCTTTGCTATGAAAAAGCTTTCTCTCCTCCTATTTCTGTCAGGCTTCCTGAGCCTGCCCCTCGTGGCGCAGGACGCGGCCCTTCTCGCTGCGGAAAAAGCGCGCGGGATCATGACCGGCAACACCGGTGTTCAGTGGACCGTCACCGTTTCCGGAGATAAGAAAGCGAGGTTTCTCGCGACCTCCAAGGGCGGAACGATCCACGCGGAAGTGATCGAGCCGGCCGACGCACAGGGTCGCAAGTATCTCGCCGAAGCCAAGGGAGCGATGTGGTTCTGGAAGCCGGGACTCAGTCGTGCGGTTTCGGTTTCGAAAAAGCAGCGCCTCTCCGGAGATGCCGCGATCGGTGACATCGCCTCGACCAGTTTTGTCGAAGGTTACAAGGTCATCGGGAATGAACCTGCGGAATACAACGGCGAACCGGGAACCGTCTATTCGATGAAAGCGAACTCGCTCGGAGATACCTATGCGATGATCAAATACTGGGTCTCCGACAAAGGAAACCTGGGAAAGAAGGCCGAGTTCTTTGCGAAGTCCGGCAACCTGCTGCGGACTTCCACGATGGAATACAACAATTCGATCAACGGCGGCCCGTTTCTTTCCAAGATGGTCATTCAGGACAGCAGCCGGACCATTACCCTGCAATTCAGCGATGTGAAGATCGGCTCTTTTCCGGACAGCCTTTTTGATAAGAACAATCTCGGTGGGAAGACCTTCAACGCCCCCCGGAAATAAAGCCTCCCCGTTTCCATTTTGTCGAAATCCAATCCTATGGCCGCAACTGAGTTCCCGGCGGCTGAACTGGAAGAAGCGACCCGGCTCCTCGAATCGCTCCTGCGAATCGATACGACGAATCCTCCCGGCAACGAAAAGGCGGCCGCGGAGCTTGTCGCCGAAACCTGCCGTGCTGCCGGACTCGATCCTGAACTGAACGGAGTTTCCCCGGATCGTCCCAACCTGACGGCGCGATGGGAAGCCGCTCCTGAAAACCGGTCCGGTCGCCCGCTCGTTCTCAGCTGTCATCTCGATGTGGTTCCGGCCGACGCCTCCCGCTGGACGCACCCGCCCTTTTCCGGCCACAACGATGGCACCTATGTCTGGGGACGGGGCGCGATCGATATGAAAGGCTTCGCGGTGATGGCGATCGCCGCTCTGACACGGCTTCGGAACGAAGACACCCCCATCAACCGCGACGTCATCTTCGCAGCAGTTTGTGACGAGGAAGCCGGGACGGAAAACGGTTCCCGCTGGCTCGTCGATGAACGCCCTGATTTGCTCGGGGGGGATCCCGAATATGTCATCAACGAAGTCGGAGGATTCACGGTTCACCAGAAAGGACGTCGCTTCTATCCGGTGCAGCGGGCGGAAAAAGGAGTCGCCTGGTTGCGGCTCACCATCACTGGAAAACCAGGGCACAGTTCCCTCCCCGCCGTCGAGAGCTCCGTGCAAAAACTCGCCCGTGCCATTGACGCCATCGCCACTGCAAGATTGCCGTGGCATGCCGGAGAAGAGGCCCGGGCATTCATTGAGGGATTTGCGAAACCGGAGGGATCGCTGGCGCAGAAAATCGCGCCCCTGCTGGCTCATCCCACTCTCGGTCCGCACCTACTCCCGCTCGCGATCAGCGACCCGTCCCGCCGTGCTTCGATGGAGGCGATTCTGCGGAATACGGCGACCCCGACCTGCCTGCACTCGGGGACTTCGACCAACGTGCTCCCGGGATCCGTTGCCGTGGACATCGACGGTCGGCTCGCTCCGGGCCAAACCGCCGCTGATCTGATCGGGGAACTCACTGCCGTCATCGCACCGATCGCGGGAGACTCCGCCCGTTTTGAAATTCTCCGCGAATCGGAGCCGGTTTCATTTTCCACCGACACGCCGCTGTTCCGGGAAATCGAACTCGCCCTCCGGGAGGCCGATCCGGAAGGACAGGTGGTTCCGTCTATCATTCCCGGTTTCACCGACAGCCAAAACTACGCCCGCCTCGGAGCGACGTGCTACGGATTCTATCCCCTCCAACTCCCCCCGGACCTGGACTTTGCGTCTCTCTTCCATGGCGACGATGAGCGGATTCCAATTGAGGGATTTCATTGGGGCATTGAGACCCTGACGAACTTGCTGCGACGGTTTTTGACCTCGGCGCCGGGCTCAAAGTAGCCTCGCTCGCAAGAGCGTGGGGTGGCAGGGCGAACCTCCGACACGACCACCGTCTTGCGACGGCGGCTACCGAGCAACCCCGTAGCGGCAATCGTGAGAGCTTTCCTACCCTAGCGCTGCGGTGGTTTCACTTCGCGGACGAGGGATCCGTTTTCGCCGCTCATGACCAGCAGGCTCAATTCCTCGACCTGATCAAGTTCATCCGTATTCAGGCTTACGTAGTCAAACTTTCCGCGCAGGTCGGTATATCCATCTTTGAAAAAGCGAACCTCGCCGCCCTTCATCTTCGCGTAGACCTTCACGTAGGTCCTCGGAAGCGGCTTGCCGGACTCTTCGTGACGAACCTCGATTCGTCCGTATCGACCCGACAGAGCCACCTTGAGCTGATTGGAATACACGGCCACCGACTCCGTCTTTCCGGCCGCGACCACTTCGACGAGCACATTGCTGCTCGCGAACTTCTCCGGAACTTCAAAACGAAAAGCACCCTTCCCTTCGGGCAGCTTTTTCTTCTCGGATGAATTCGGTCGAATGTAGCTGAATTGGCCGCTTCCTCCGGAAACAAACGGCTTACTGGAGAAGAGAAATTCCAAATCCATCTCGTAGTAATTCACGGTGACCTCTTCCAGATTTCGGAACGAGATCTCCGCTTCGCGCCCTACTGCAGAGAGCTCGAAAAACGGATCGCTCGCCGACAGCTTTTCCAGTTGCTCTTCCCGACTCTCCCCCTCTTCCGGCCCGGCCAGGCCATCGTTGATCTCCTTGACCTGACTCTCTACCTTGGCAAAGCGCTCGCGCCAGCGCTCTACCGGATGCTCCAGGTAGGCGGCCGCGATCTCCTGCGCCTGATCCTGTTGCTCCCGATACAGGGAGGCATAGGCGGTGAGATAGTCATACTGAAGGCGCGAGGCAACCTTCTCAGGATCGACCCTGGAATGCCACTCGAGCGCTTCTTCGATGCGATCCTGAAGCAGAAGATAAGCCGTCACAGCGAGCTCTTCCTCATCGTTGAGAACGGGCCGGTAGGAAAGGAGATCGAGAAACTGCCCATACTGATCCCGAAACCGGTCGTTCAGCACTTTCCGCTCCCGTCCGAGACGGTGCGCCCTCGCATTGACGAGGGGTGAATATTCGAGGTGCTGATACCAATGCCGGTCGACGGGATCGAGGCTGACCAGTTCGCACTCGATCCACTTCCCGGACTGCTGGAGAAATTCGGGCTGCCGCTTGAGATACTCCCGGGCGATCGACGTGACATTGTGATGGATTCCGTAGCTCCAGAGCGTCACATCGAATCCATGACGGCTGCCAACCAACTTTGTCACCTGTCGGAGAAAATCGACGTCCTCCCGCGCTCTCCACGCGATCTCGCTCAAATCGATCCGATGCAAATTTGCCGTCGCGAGGTAGCGAATCACTTCTTCGTTCGATCCATACTGGGAAAGATACTTCCAGGAGGCTTCGTCGAACTGGGTCGGCTTTTCCACGACCGTGAAAGACTGCGTCGAACCGGACGCGATCACTTTTTCCTCCATTGCGACCTGCACTGGATACACCGCAA
This sequence comes from Verrucomicrobiales bacterium, assembly GCA_029213265.1. Classification (GTDB taxonomy): domain Bacteria; phylum Verrucomicrobiota; class Verrucomicrobiia; order Verrucomicrobiales; family DEV007; genus Arctic95D-9. Next base: position 71,404 of record JARGNG010000021.1, read on the forward strand.
AAGGCTCCTCCCCGGACGCAGAGGGAAAGTAGAACTGCACCTCCAACTGCGAAGTGGAAAAGGCCTGAAGAGAAAGTGGATACGACTTGAGATAGTCGCTCCCCGCCACAGGGATCGCGCCTTCCGGAATCTGCACGAGCAGTTCGAGCATCCGCGGAGCCGAGGTCGGATTGGTCGCCACAATCTGACTTCCGTAGACCACTCCGGTGAGAAACTCCTCCGTGACGAACTTGTCAATCTGCATTCCGTTTTCAAAGCGATAGCGATCATCGACCCGATAGAAATTCTGGCTGACCAGAATCGGTGTGACTTCCCCGGACCGCTCTGACTCCTCGATTTCCTCATGGAAAATCACGACGGGAGAATTCGCGGTAAATCGGAGCGTGTTATCCTCGACTTCCACGTCATGCTCCTCCGCCGCAAAGGGCAGATCGAGAACGGACAGCGCGAGCATCATTTCAGAGAGATTGCGAGTCGCCTCCGGGAATTCACGGGAGTAGAATCCCCCGTTCCCATCCCATTCGGCAAAATCGAGCCAGAATGCGTTCGTCGTGATGAGCTCCCCGTTCTGCTGCTCGATCGGGATCTGGTAGTAGTTGTTCTCCGCCCATTCTTTTGTCGACTCCAGCTTTCGGTAGAGCACTTGCCCCTTCGCCTGCGATCGGAGAACTCCGGCTGCCCCCCGACCGAGCATGCGGGGGGCAATCGAACCTGCCGCCCTGCTCTTGGTCTGGTAATCAGCAGGAGCGGCAAAGGGATCGGAAGCCGGTGCGGCCGGCGCTGCCTCGACAGCATCGATGTCAGCGAAGGCGTCGGCTCCCGCACCGCCGCCTGAAAATCCGAAGGCACCGTTTGCAGTGGCGAGCTCCAATCGGGAACCCGCCGCAGGGGCCGCATTCGCACGCAGACCGCGAAGGGCCTGACGATACACCATCGCCCTCCGATTCGGATCGGGCGGAATCAACTCGTGCAGACTTCGTACGTGAGAAGCCACATTTCCCGATTCCTCTCCCCCAAGCCTGCGTCCCAGGAGAATCCGCTCCACCACATTGAGCTGCCCGAATTCCCACGGAGCAAGGAAGCTCTCCAGGTTCTCTTTAAGAAGATAGTGATCGAGAAACGTTTTGTCCTTTTTGTGCTTCAGATAGGGCAGAATCACCTCGTCAAAAAACTCTGGGTCTTTCCGTGAGAGGAAAAAGTTCAATTCATGACTCGCGAAGTCTGAATAGAGTTTGCGTTTCGCCGCCTCGTCCAGCTCCGGCCAGTTCTGAATGAACCCAAACTTCTGGAAATTCGGATCCGGTTGAATCGCAGCAAGCGCACTGAAAACCTCCCCAATGGTTCCGTAGGTCTCCAACTCCGCGGCTCGCAGGTCTTCGATGGTGAGAGCATCGTCCTTTTCCAGCAGGGTAACATGCCGCCGCTGGGTGAAGGTCTTCTCCAGGTCGAGAGTCTGCTGCAGTCGCAAGTCCCGGAATTTGGTTTCCCGATCCCCCAGTGCCAGCATTCTCGTTGCCACATTTTCCCCGTCCACGGCGACAACAAGGACATTCTGGCGATCCCGGAGATTCTTGAAAGGAATGCTGAGCGTCCCGTCCTCTCCCACCTCCAGATTCGCAAGCACAACCGCCTGCTCAGAGAGAAAGTCAAAAGACGAAGAGAAAACAGAAACTCTTGAGCCGGGCGCCTCCGCAGGTTGGGCTGGAGGGACCGATCCACGCGTTGCCCGTTTCATATCCTTGCTCTTCTTGTAGTCTTCCCCTTCCTCCGCTTCATCCGTGGCGGTCTCCGTCTTGTTGAGTTCCCAGGGATTCAGAATCAATCCGGGCCGGGGCAGCATGTTGCCGGGAAATTGTTTCGAAGCGCGCCGCTCGAGGATGTATCGATATTCCTCCCCGATATCCCTTCCGGAGAGAAAGAGAGACTCGTTCGTTCCCCGCCCGATTCGGTAGAGCGGGTACGGTTTCACTGATTGCAGGAACGACGATACCTCAGGCAGGAATCGAGTCGCAATGAGATGCACCCTCGTCTGCTCGTTTGCGTGGGCGAGAGAAACGGTCAGCGCCTCCTCTCCCGAATCCAGTGAGGCAATTCTCATCGGCTCGGTATTCGTCTCCTGAAGATGACGATTTGCCGAAAGGGTGTATCCGAATTCGGATCCCTCTTGATCGGTGACGAACACATCCATGCTTAGATTTCCGGCTCCCCGAAGAAGGACCCGGTAGTCCCCCGCCTCAAGACCGGACAAGACGATCGCGCCCGAGTCACTGTTTGCTTTGGCAAAGACGTCTCGAACGAAGACTCCGTTGCGAACTTCCCAGACGGCGAAATCCCGCCGGTCCGGTGCGTCCCCGACTTTCGGAAACGGGATCGCGATGTCTTCGCCGACAGCCGCATGAAGCGAGGCCGGATAGGAAAACGAATCACGATCCAGCGGCCACGTTCTCGCGGGAACGCCGTTGATCGCAACTCCCAGCTGAGAAATTCCGTTCAACGATCCCATGGCAATCCTCCCCTTCGCATCGGTCTTCAATTTTCCTTGAAACGGTCTGGTAAAGTCAGGATGGACCACCGTCACATCGACAAGATGATCCTGGAGTGCCTCGCCACTTTTGCCCAGCACCTCCACCACGTAGTCCTCCTCAAAGCGACTCAAATAGACATCCCCGACCGTTGCGTGCATGGAAGACCCGTTCACGTCAAAAGAGACCGAGCGGCTCAGCTTCTGAGGGTTCGCGGAATCGGTGACCTTTTCCATCTCCGCACTCAGAGTTGCCGTCACCGTCCGCAATCGGGAGGGAACTCGAAACTGGTAAACGGATTCCTGCTCATCGAACAACTCAAAATCCTTCTTCTCGCTGATCGATTCGACTCCGTCCAGATCGACCGTTTTGACCTGCAGGGTTACCTTTTCCAGGAGACCGGTAGAAACCGGCTCTCCCTGCAGCGAAACCTGCGGGCGAAGGATGATTCTCGACTCGCGGCCCGGAAGCAGGGTCTCCCTCTCGAGAATCGCCCCGAGTCCAAGATCGTAGTTCTCCGGCGGCAAAGTGATTCTCGCGAGGCTGGAAAAACTCCCGTCCTCCAGCACGACGGGAACTTCCCCTGCTGTCGAAAACGGAAGCAGAACGGCACCGTCTTCGTTCGCCTCGTAGCGGGTTCCTCCCATTCGGATCGCTGCATTATCGACCGGCGTGTTCGCCTCTGTAAAAACTCTGACAAGCTCGCCGCCCGGCGTCGTTCTCGAAAGAAACTGAAGCTTTCCTTTCCGGATCAATGCTCGTGAGCTGATCCCGTTTCCGATGAATTCCACCACCCAGACCCCGCGCTTTCCCTTCATCGAGTCGAAGACGAAAGACTCCCGGTGCCGTCGAACCGGAGACTGCTCATATTGGTAGGTTTTCTCCTCATTGGCGACGAGACCGTCCAGATTCAGGTCGGTGTTGATCTCGCGTTTCTGATCGAGGTAGTAGTTGAGTGTGTTGATCTGATAGACCTTCACAATCAGCTCATTCACATTCTTAAGATCGAGAGCGAGTGCAACCTCGTCCGCGGCGCTGAAGTTCTCCTGATTCGTCGGCGCAAAGGAAATCTCGACACGCTCTTTGAGCTCCTGAACTTCCCCGGGGCTCAACATGGAAAACCACTGCTGGGCATCGCCAATTCCATGCATGAGTTTGGTCGTAGCGAGCAGCTTCTTCAGGTAGCCTTCCCGAACGAAGGTTGAAAACCGGTTCACTGTGTCATCTTCGAGAAAAAAGTGGGCGAGGTATTCCCTTACGAGAGCTTCATCATTTTGAATGGGGGCAAATCCCGTCGTTTTCCGAAAATCAGCATTCAGGTCTGCCCGGCCTGCTCGAAAAGCCTCCCCGTTGAGAAAGCGCGGCTCCACGTAGCTCGTCGCCCTGGGGAGACGGAGGTAGTCGAGAAACAAGTTCAGCGGATAGTTTCCCTGCCGTCTCTCCCACTCCAGTTTCTGAAAGAGCACCGATGCTTTCAGTGAATGGAAGGCAGGATCCAGGTCCCTGACAAAACTCCAGAGCCGGTCCAGGTAAACTTTCCGGGCCGCGCTATCGCGATCCAGAGAGACATCCCCGTTCGGCCGTAAGCGGAACAGTTTCGCGTCGACAAAAGAGGCGTTCCGGATCAGATCAGGGTGAAGTCCCAGCAGCTCGTCCAGTTGCTCCAGGGTGAGGCGACGATGAATTTCGTATTCGCCGAATCCCCGGCTCGACTTGGTTCTCAAATCGGCAGCAATCATGCCAACCAGTCGCTCGTAGTCCGGATACTGAAGCCGACTAAGAAGCTCCTTCCGTTGCCCCTCGTTGAGAACAACCTCACTGCGAATCAATTCATCCAATCCCCCGTCGGAAATCCCGCCAATGCTGTTGGGTTTGGCAGAACGCTTGAGAAATGCCTCGAAGGTCACCAGGGCCGGGTCGAGTCGGGTCGGGAAATCCGGTTTTGCATCGAGCTTTTCCTGCTGGTGATCGAATCGCAGTCCCAGTTGTTTCCTGAGGTATTCGAGCGATTCCCCCGGTTCATCAGAATACTTCAGGAGTGCCTGGCGATTCCGGATTTCGATTACCTTTGGTGTTTCGCCATGCCGCTTCACCCAGGGTTCGAGGAGGCCTTCGACGGCGTCCAGCCGGCCCTGCTGCTGGGCGAGCAGGGAAGAGTAAAAGTAAAACTCCTCCGTTCCCGGAACGAGTTCCCTGATGGCTTCAGCCCGATCCTCCGCCAGTGCGAATCGCTCCGCAAAACCAATTTCTTCATCCGCGTTGGCAAGGATCGAAGCCAACAGAGTTACGAAAAGGAACAGACGAAGTTGAGAGCGGAGAGCGAAAGGGGGACGTTTCATAGCGATATGGAAAACAGGTTTTGATTCCTGCTTTTTATAACGCATGAAGGGACGAATGAATAAGCACGAACTTGTAAAGATTCTGTGAGCGAAAGTCCGCCCGGTTCTGCCGCGTCTCCTATCCACCCGCAATCAGGGCAGGGAACGCAGCCGCACCCGGAAAGGATGCGTCGCCGCAAGAGTGCAGGCGACCTGCCATCCCGGAAGCGAAACGGCGTTCAAATACACCTTGGGATCGATCGGATGAAGGCAGTCCTCGGGGTGTTCCTCCCCGAACGAAATTTCGATCTTTTTCGGCTCCAGACCAAAGCCTTCACCGGTTGCCTTCATGCGGGCTTCTTTCGCCGTCCAGGTCCAGAAGAAGGCCCGGATCTTTTCTTCGCCGGTCATCCTTTCGATCCGCTCCGTCTCGGAGGGACGAAAACAACGTTTGCTCAATCCGGGCACGTCGACCTTTCGATCAAAGCGCTCAATATCGATTCCAACAGAAGGAAGCTTCGAGACAGCAAACACGGCATACTCTTCTGAATGGGAGAGATTAAAATGAAGCTCCCCCTCCTGCAGATATGGTTTCCCCCTTTCCCCCAACGAAAAGCCAAACGACCCGGGAGCTTCTCCGGTGTGCTCGGAAAGAACCTTCCGAACCATTCCCCTTCCGCGGATGTAGCGATCCCGATGAACCGGAAACCGGAAGGCAGCAGCCCGTTCCTGTTCCCCGGGGCTGAGCCATGATTCCGCTTCGCTCAAAGAAACCGAGTCGTCGGTATCGAGCAGGAAGGGCACGACTTCTATTTCATCCGCGGCGAGAGGAAGCATCTCTCAGTATGCGCCAAGCAGGGTTGGATTCCAGCGGAAGGTGAGCTCCCGCTGAAAGCCGCTAAAAGAATGAACCGCTCTGCTGCCGAACCTTAAGCCGCACCGCATCGGCAGCAGGAACCACCTGACTTTTTGCCGAGTATTTCAGATTTTGTCTCGGCTTTTTCTTTTTGGAGCGGGCTTTTACATCAACCCGGAAGAGAACCGTTGACCCCGGCTCCATGTCAGTAAGGGGAAGTCCGGTGGCGAGACGGGCGGTCACGTTGGTTTTTCCTCCGGTGAGACGAAACGCCTTCAGCCGGAGCGTTCTGTTCGGCTTCGTTCCGCGAACGGTCACCGTTTCGGTGATATCCCCGTCGCTCTCGACGGAGAAATAGGATTTCCCTTTGCGTCTTCCGGCCAGCTTGAGAGTCAAGTTTTGCCCGGCCGCCGAGGCGCTATAGTAGTTGTTTCTCCTGTGACTTGCCGGATTGGACTTCTTTCCAATTTTAACATCCGGTTGAAACCCGATTTCCACAGCTCCGATATCAGGAGCACCACCTTGCGGACGGGGAAAGCCGCGCTGATCGGTGGTGACCGGATTGGCGAGAACGGCACCCCCGTTGATTGCGGGACTGTCGACGAGCGGAGGAAGAACTTGAGTGGGACCACCCAGATCAGAAAGCCCGTCCAGCAACGGGTTGGGGCTGTTTCCGACAAGGTTTGCGGTGGAACCGGCTCTCTGCCCGCCTTTGATGTCCGTATCGGAGTCGGCCGTATTGAGAGCTACGATGGTATTCTGATACACAACGCCGGAATCAAAAAGCACGATCTCGCCATCCCAGACGCCGCCCCCTTCTCCACCATTTCCGGCGGTGCCGGCAGTCCCCCCGGAATCGGCTCCGCCGCCACTTCCGGATGATCCGGCATCGTTGTCGTAAATCGTCAGATGAACCAGCTCCGCAGTGTAGTCATTGCCGCCCACCGCAAAGGCGAGGCCACCTCCATTGCCCGCGTCACCACCGCCGCCGCCTGTGCCATTCGCGCCTCCGGTTCCTCCGCTACCGCCGGGGCCACTTTCATTTCCAGTCACGGTACAATTCCGCATCGTCCAGACCTGATTCGATCCCAGACTGGAGGAAACAAAAACTCCCGCACCGCTGCCCCCGTCTCCTCCATCGGAGCCGTTGGTGGTGTCATCGGACGAGCGATCCCCGCCATCCTCACCGGAACCTGCTTTGTTATCGCGGATCAGGCAGCCTGACAAATGAACGGTGCCCGGATCCGACGTCGCAAACGACTCCACCCAAATACCGCCGCCATTTCCGCCGTTTCCGCCGGGACCGCCAATATCTAAGAGACTGCCTGAATCGTCGCCTCCTGCTCCTCCAATCGCCGCTCCTGCCAGTCCGCCTCCCGTGTTGTTCTGGGAAATTGTACAATCTTCGAACAGTGGATAAACGGTTCCATTTCCGTCATCGTCCTGCACGGGAACCGAAATCCCCACGCCACCGCCGTTTCCGCCATCTCCACCCCGTCCACCGACAACACCGGCACCGGGTTGCCCACCGACTCCGCCTTGCCCCGCGTCATTGTTGGAAATCACCGTTCGGACCACTCTCAATTTGCTTCGATCATCCGAGTAGATGCCACCTCCATTTCCGCCATTTCCTCCCGCGGAGGGGGTTCCGATATCGCCGTCTCCGGCATCGCCACCGCTTCCGGCGTCATTCCCGGAAACCAGGCAATCAAAAAGACTCACGGAAGCCTGATCGCCGGTAGAGAAAATACCACCTCCCCGGCCACCGTTTCCGCCCGCACCCGAAAAAGCAGCCCCGTTTCCGCTGACGTCTCCCCCCCGGCCCCCATTTCCGGCCAGGTTTCCGGTAACGCGACAATTGTAGAGCGCGAGGGTTCCCTCGTTGTAGATTCCGCCGCCGTCCTCCCCATCATCCCCCGGGGAGGGAGCTGCACCGCTCGCTCCATCGGCTCCATTCGGGGCGGCACCGCTTGAGATTTCAAGATTTCTCATCTCCACGTCGGCTCCGGCGGCAACTTCAAAAACCCGGACTTGTCCAGCAAGTCCAAAGCCATCAATGAAGATTCCATTCGGCAGCGACGAGGCATCTATCGTGGTTTTTCCGGTCGTGTCGGTGATGACGAGAGTCCCGGTATCGAGAAAGATGAAATCGTTGTTCAGATTCGCCACAAAAGTAATCGTGTCATCACCGGCATTGGCATTCGCCGCGGCGATCGCAGCCCGCAGGGATCCCGCACCGGCATCATCCAACAAAGTCACTTCAAAAGTATCCGCCCGGAGAAAGCCCGTGGTCATACCTGCGAGAGCAAGGAAACGACAGAGATAGAATGGTAAACGCATAGTGAAATAGAAAAGGGGGTTGTCAGCGAACTCCTAACGAATCGGCACACGCTTTTACAGTGTTTTTTGCCTCGGATCTCCAAGGTGTGACATTTCCCGCGGGCTTTCAACCACCCACAGAGCCCACCTGCCACAATTCCCAGCCGACCTTCGCGACACCTGCGAGAAGAATGATTCCGCAGCCCCAGGCAACCGATGTCACGAGGGGCGACTTTTCTTTCGCACCGAGACGCAACCAGGGATAACAAACCAATCCAATCGCAACTCCTCCAAGAAACCCTCCGGCGTGGGCTGCGTTGTCGATGAACATCGATCCAATCAAACCGAAGACGGCAATCACGATCGTGGATTGAATCAGACTGGCATTCAAGTAGGACGGTATGATGTCGTGAAACTTCCGATTCACCACGAGAAGAAATCCAAGGCAGCCGAGAATCCCCCCGGAAGCTCCGACCGAAGGGTTAGGCGGTCCGAGGTAAATCGAGGCGAGAGAACCCGTAATCACCGTGAGAAGGAATACGATGACAAGATAGGCGGGATTTGCCAGTGCCGCGACGACACGACCGAGACTGAAAAGAGCCATTCCATTAAACGCGATATGCAGAAGGCTTCCATGCATGAGGCCCGTCGTCACAATTCGCCACCATTCTCCATTCTGAGTCACCTCTCCTTTCATCAATGCCGCAGCTTCGATGGAAGGAGGCAGCCCCTGGAAACTCGTGTCCTTATCAACCAGTATTTGACCCACAAAAATCAGAGCAAGGATTCCGATGGCCACCTTGATCGGAAACGTCGACAGGCTCAGAAGCCAGCGACGGAAGAGTTCCCCGTTGGTGAGTTGTTCATTGAGATCATCCACGCTGTAGCGATCGACCCGCTTGAACCAGTCCGAAGAATTCTGAACCAGGGGGTAGAGTCCAAAATGCATCGCGCCAATCAAGGCGAGTATGAGATACTGGGGATAAACAAACGCGACCGCGATTCCCAGACAAGTGATGAAAAACGCCTTCAGCAAGGCCGGTTCAATTTGCTTCCGATAGGGCTTCAGCTCGATGCGGCGACGATGCGGTAGCCAAAGGGTCGGTGGAACAATGCGGTCATACCAGGGGAAAACGAGTCCCTGGACCCGATTGAGATGGGCGGCCAGATAGCGAAGTTTCTCCCGGCTTTCCGCGATGACCAATTCACCGGGTTGATAGCGCTGGCCATCAACGGTCGCGTAGTCGGCTACTTTCACCCCGTATTGCCCACGGCCGTCTTCCGGAACTTCTTCCAAATAGGACTCATCCGCCCACGGTCGATCTTTCGGAAAACAATCGAGAAACCAGACCTCGCCTTCTCTCCAAAAATCAAGAATGCGAACGTCATCATCGTCGCGATCAGTTGCCGCCGTATTTTCCATCGTTGCGGAACCTAAAGCGGTATCCGGAATCCGTCAGGCAAAAACAGCCCGGAGTTCCCGTATCTCCTCCTCCACGTCAGCGCCCTCGCCCAGGGTCTCTGCAATAATCTGACGCAAGGCTTCCTGATATCGAATTTTCAAACGATGGGCCGCCACGCGAACCGCCGACTCCGAAAGATTCTCCCGCTCTCCAATGCTGCGATAGGATTCCGAATCCAATTCCGGCAAAATCACAAAACGGAGAGCCTTAAAAAAGAGAGGATTGGCAGCGGAGCCGATACTGCTCCGCCAATCGATCAGTCGTCCGGCTCAACACGGTAAGGCCCATTGGCGATCAAAAAGTGACTCCGGAGTTACATCACTGGCAGGATTCAGCAGGAGCGTCCCGCCCTCCCGGTGCAGATCCAGGGAAAGAACCGGCTCTCCCCCTCCCCGCTTCAGGCGGGACCGGTCCCTGACGTCTTTCGACCTGAACCGGGTCACGGAAGTAAGAAGAAAAGTTCTCAATTTCCCTCGCGACCCGTCTGCCTTCGCAAAGTCGTCCCTCGACAGGAATTCTTCGAAAAACCCCTGTGTCAGAGCTTCCGTTTCAGCGGTCGATTTTCCGCGAGACCGAATGAAGGTGTATACGGGCGGCCAGTAGATCCGGCACAATTCCTCTAGGGCCTTCTCTCGGGACCCGGAGCCGCTTCCCGACACCTGTCTCACCATGGATCAACTCGTAACGGGAAAAGAAGAGTCTGCTGGGGGACGTTCACTCAATGTAGGATAAGGATAGCTGGATACAGCCCTCAAACCAAGTTGCTACCACCAGTCAAGGACAATTCGATCCCGTATGGTGGCCATCCGGAGACATGACTCAAAAAGTTTCGGTTTTTTTGTAACATCTGAAAACGGATGGGTAACAGCTCGTAGAAACCTTCTTTTTGCCGACCGGTATCTGAGGGAACCTTATTAAAAGACTTTGAAGCTCGAAAGCAAATCTCCCAACATGCTCTCTCCCCACCAGTGGCAGTCGATTCATGAAATCGCCCTGTCTATTCATCGCTCCAACTCCGTTGCGGAGGCGATCGATACCTGTGTGTCAGGCCTGAAGAGCATGCTCGACTGCAGAGAGATCGAAATCGCCTTCGAAGAGAATACGAGGAGGGAGGTCTGGGCCCGCAAATGCCACTACTCCCATTTTCTCTTTGCCAGAAATATCGACCTCCCCGGAAAGAAAGACCTCAATCTCCAGATCCGTTACTCAGAGTCGCCGCCGCCGACCGACTCCCGGATCTTCCATTTGATTACGGAACATCTCATCAGCGCGATAGCGCATCTTCCTTCGCTCTCGTCGACGCAGACTATGGAGAGCCCTCTATCCCGACGCGAACAGCAGGTATTTCCGCTCATCATTACCGGACGAAGCAATGATGCGATCGCGGGCCTGCTCGGAATCAGCGCCCGCACCGTGGAAAAACATGTCGCCTCCATCCTCGGCAAAACCGGACTCGACAATCGAAAACTGCTCATCGCTTCCTTTCAGCGCCCACACGCCAGATGAATTTTCCGCTTTCGCACTCTGCAGCCCCCCTTGGGCGAGACGATCTTTTTCCCCGAAAGCCATAACGGGGAAATCGAGGAGGATCCACCTTCCATCGGGCTCGTATCCCCGGTGGAAGGTGGTGATCCCCTCCTTCTCACGGAAAAAGGTCCGGAGAAACCGGCACCACCACGGAAAAGACTGTTCATGATTACAGTTTTTTCTTGCAGGAACCGCCATTGTCGGGTGTAATCAGGAATCAGTTCATTTGAACATATAAACTCCAACCTGATTCAGATTCTACTATGAAGTACTTCCCAATCACTCTTTTCCTTCTTTCCCTCACTATGCCGATTGGCTCATTGGCTGAACCTATTTTGTGCGGTGTGCCCACGAAGGCTTCCGACCTCGTCGTGGAGTCGATCACTGTGGAGCCCGTCGAAAAAGAAGCTGCGCCGGCAAATACTGCGGAGGAGGGACCACGGAAGAAGCTTTCCGCCATTGACCGGGAAGTTGCCAGGCTTACACCGCAGGAGCGAAACAGCCTTCTATCACTCATCAACAATGGAAGCATTGAGGAGCTCGTTGCCATCGACGGCATTGCTGAAGCCAGGGCCAACATCATCCTGAGTTCCCGCCCGATCTTCGAATTGGAGGACCTCGTTCTGCTTCGTGGCTTCGGTCCGGCTTTGATCAGCAAGGTGCTCCAGCACAAGGATAAGGCCATCCAATGAGCTGAGGTAGCGATGCGAGGCTAGCGGGGACACCGGCTTCCGTGGGAAACCCCTGTTTTCCAGTATTCTCCGGCTGTCGCAGTACACCCTCTGCGTATCCACGCGCGGCAGGAAGGAAATAGGCGACCGGATAGCAAAACCGTAAGCTGAAAGGCAAAACGCCCCGGGGATCGGCTTCGCTGTCAGGTTCTTGGTCGAGTCACCCGAACTGGCCCACCGGGAATGTTAGTCTGGTAGGGTTCG
>JARGNG010000087.1 GCA_029213265.1 Verrucomicrobiales bacterium
GAAAATCACGAGATCATCGAGAAAGTCATGAAGGAGGGACTCAAGGGAGACGACAGTCCACTCGCGAAGGTTCTCGACGGGAAGGCTTCCGCCAAGGAAAAGAAGGACCTCGCTGAATTGATCCAGACGATGGCGGGCACCAAAGCACCAGTCGGCGAGCAGGATGCCTACGACACGCTGGTGGAGGAACTCATCGCGACGATGGACGCGGTCGCCGGAGGAGACGACAGCCCGGCGGCGCTCGACAAACTCGACAATGCATCCAACTGCAAAGCGTGCCACACGGATCACAAACCGAAGAAGGAAAAGAAGTAAGCAAAACAGACTCTGTTCTATGATTGAAAGGCCTCATCGGAACTTCCGTTGAGGCTTTTTCTTTCCTGCGCCCCATGACGGCATCCACCATTCTCAAAGAACTGGAATCGCTCGGAAACGAGAGAGCCAAAAAGACACTGATGCGACACGGGGCCCGCGAGCCCCTCTTCGGCGTAAAAGTCTCGGACTTGCAGACGATCCGGAAGCGCATCAAGATTGATCACGATCTGGCGCTCGAACTCTACGACTCGGGAAACTACGACGCGATGTATCTCGCGGGACTCATCGCCGACGATGCCCGCATGACAAAAGCCCAGCTGCGCAAGTGGACACGCGGCGCCTACGGCGGCTCACTCTCCGGAGCCACCGTTCCCTGGGTTGCCACGGGAAGCCCTCATGGATGGGATCTCGCCCTGGAGTGGATCGATTCACCGAAGGAGCACGTTGCATCGATCGGCTGGAGCACATTGGCGTCGATTGTTTCGGTTTGGCCGGATGAAGAGTTGTCGATGCCCGCTCTTCGGAAACTGCTCCAGCGAACCAAAATGGAGATTCACAAAGCGCCCGACGATGTCCGCTATGCGATGAACGGATTTGTCATCGCCGTCGGCTCCTGCGTCGCCCCCCTCTCGGAGACAGCGCTCAAGACAGCCCAAGCGATCGGAGAAGTCTACCTCGATCACGGGGAAACATCCTGCCAGACACCCTTCGCGCCGGACTACATTCGCAAGGTGGAGACCATGGGACGAATCGGCAGAAAGAAAAAGAAGGCCAAGTGCTGAGAGGCAACGATCAGGGCTTCGCGGCCAACTGGAGGGCCCCGGGATTCTGCTTCTCCAGTTTCACGAAGGCCTGAATCATGGTCCGCTCATCGGCGCAGAGCTTGCCGCATTTCCCGACGCTTTCGCTCATGAGAAAATCGATCATATCGCTGTCGCTCACCCGAAGTGCCGTCGTAAGAAAGGTCCTCACCCAGTAAGGTTCCTCCAAGATCGCAGGATCGGAAGACTTGATCGTCTCCGCAAGTTGCAGGGCTACTTGTTCGAAGTCTTCCTCCGCGAGGCTGCTGAGAAACTGGAATCGGTTTTTCATGCCCTCCGGCACGACTCCCGTTTCGATCAATTCCCCGATTTGCTTCACATAAGGTTCCTCCAGCCAGAAAGAGGTTCCCGAGGAATGAACCGTCGCCGTGAGAAAAAGCTGCTCGATATGCGGCCAGTCTGCCTCTTTGCCTGGGGCGGAGAGAAGACCGTCGAGTCGCCTTTGCGTCGCGCTTTTTCCCGGATTCTCTCCTTTCTTTGCAGCAAGCTCACGTCGAACTCTCGCCTGCATTTCGCGGGCCTCGCGGGTGCGTCCCGGTTCCATCAAATCCGTGTAGCGGTGAAAGGCATCGAAAATGGCAGAGGGAAGATGAACCTGGTTCGCAGTAAAAAACGCAGTCTCGGCGTTTTGTTCCACATAGGGAAAGTAGTCGGAGTTGGTGAGGGCGGCGAACTCATCCAAATTCGGACGCAGCGTCCTCGACGAAGCGAGGAAATTTCCGGGGCCGAACTGCGCAATCTCTGTTCCGAGAAAGGCGAGATCATCATCGAGACTGCTGTTGGCGGCAAGCTCAAGGGCGGAAATGAAATCAAACTTTTGATCCCCTGCCACGACGATAAAGTCTCCCGCATTTTCGGGAACGCGATAGACCTCGAAGTGATCAAAGGTATCGAGCGCAGAGAAAATGGATACCATGAGGTCGTCGCGAAACTCGTATCCGTGAACCCATTGCACGAGGACGCCGCCCGGTTTGAGAAAGTGCCGGAGGTGCTCGTAGAACTCTTTCGTAAAAAGCCCTGAGACGCCGGACACCCAGGGATTGGAGGGCTCGGAAATGATGACGTCGTATTGCTTCCGGTTGGCGTAGAAATGTCGTTTCGCATCGTCGACGACGATGTGGAGACGGTCGTCATTCCAAATTCGCTCGTTTCTCGGACGAAAATGCTGCGCAAGATCGATGACGGCATCTTCGATCTCAATGAGATCGAGGGACTGGAGACGCTCATCCGAGAGCAGGTAGTGCCCTGTCATTCCGGTTCCCATTCCGATAAGGGCGGCATCGTACTCTTCGCTCCGGGTCAGCATCGGCAGTGCAGCCAGCATCGCGACGGTTCCTTCGTCGCTGAGTTGTTTCCAGGGGAACTTTTCCCCATCGCCGCACCAGATCGCTCCATCTGATTTTCCGTTGGTGGAGATGAACCGGTTCGGTCCCGACTGTCCCACCGAAATCGTCGCCGTCTTTCCGTGACGGACTTCGACAATGTCACCGCGGGAGCTGCCGTTGTTCCGATATTTCCCACTACAAAGAACGGCAGGATCAAAGTCCGTCCAAAAGGCAGGCAGAAGTGCCGCCGCAATCACTGCGACCGCTCCGACACGCAGGCCGATAAAACGGACCTGCCGCTTCCGGTTTCCCGCAAGGTTCTTCCAGGAAAACGTCCCGATGGAAAGAAGGGCCACTCCGAGCGCGATGTCGAGGGCGGCACCCGTAAAGATCGTCCACTTCAGTTGAAGAAGAGGCATCAGGAACAGGCCTGCCGCAGCCGCACCAATGATTGATCCGACCGTGTTCCATCCATACACCACACCGGTAAAGGATTCCCGACCAGTCTCGCGAACGAGACGCCAGGTGATGAGCGGAAGCGTCATGCCGGCACAAAAAGCGGCTGGAAACATGAGCGCGAGGCAGAGCAGATACTTGAAAACTGAGTGCAGAGGAAACGCGGCTTCGGTTTTGGCAAAGAGACCGTGAGAAGCTTGAACCATATCGAAGAAAGGCCGATAGAGGTAGAGACTGAGAACCGCAAACACTCCCATGAGCACCTGGATCGTTCCCAGAACGGGAGCGAGATCACCGGTGAAGCGATGAAGGAGGCGTTTCACGAAAAGACCACCAAAAGCGAGGCCGAGAATAAACGCCGAGATCATTGCGTCGAAGGAATGGGTCGACGAACCGAGGATGAGACTGAGCAGCCGGATCCAGCCGACTTCGTAAATGAACGAAGCCAGTCCCGTTCCTGCGGCGACCGTCAGCCAGAGAGCAACCCGGGGGTTTTTGTTCTCAGCCGGCAGCCTTTTGGCAATGGCCCTGTCGGCTTCCACCGATTCTTGCGAAGCTTCTACGGTTCCCACACCGACGCCGGCCCGGTGCAGAAGGAAAAATCCGATCGCGACAACGAGGTTTCCAAGAGAGGCAATCTGCAGCGCGCCGATGGTTCCAAACGCGGAGATGAGCCAGTAGGAACAAACGAGAATTCCCACTGCGCCACCGAGAGAGTTCGCAAAGTAGAGCATGGGGAGAGATCGCTTCCCTCCATCCGAAAAGGCACGGATCATTCCGGCTGCAAGGAGCGGAAAGGTCGTTCCGAGAAGAGTTGCAAACGGGAGCGTGAGAAGAAGGCAGATACCGATCTGAGTCACATCCGCCAGCATAGGGCTGACCGCCTGCAACATCGCCGCCTGCTCAAAGAACCAACCGGTCATCAGCTCATAGGCGAAGTGGAATCCCAATCCAAATACGGCGGCGATCAGTTCGATTCTCGCATACACCAGAAACGGATGCTTTACCCGCCGGAGGTAGCGGGCGGCGAGAAACGATCCCAATCCGATTCCGCCCATGAACATGATCAAGGTCACGATCTGCCCATACGAAGAATGCCCGAGAAAGAGCTTCAGATATCGCGACCAGAGGGCCTCATACACGAGGGCAACGGAGCCGGAAAGGGTAAAAAAGAGGTAAACGAGAAAGCGAGCCATTCGGAAACTATTATATAATTTCCATAAATTATGCTTTTTTGATAATTAAGCAAGCCGGAATACTCTGATTTCCCTTCCTCTGAGGGGAGCCAGGGTGTCGCAAAGAACACTCAGGTGCTGAACGTCACTTTCCTCGTAAGCATCGTTTCGTCATCAAATCGAAACCAGGCGAGGAACTTCTTCCCGGCTAACATATCCGGCAGCCAGTAGCGATCGTCCGCCCACATTCGATCGAGGGGAATCTCCGCGATGGGAAACCACTCCGGCTTCGCCTCCCGTGTTTCCGTCGGCGTGCCCTCAAACCCGGTTCCCTGGAAGACAGTGCAATGAAGGCGGAGACCATCCACGAAATCAAAATGCAGCTCGCCCATTTCCTCCAGCCCAGTCGGAGTGATCAGCAATTCCTCCTCCACCTCACGAACCGCCGCCTCGATGGCCGTTTCCCCGGGCTCCAGTTTTCCGCCGGGTCCGTTGATTTTTCCGGCACCGAGCCCGGTCTTCTTGTGAATGAGGAGCACGTCCTCCCCCCGTGTCAAAAACACGAGATTGGCGACCATGTTCGGCTCCCAGGTAGCGGGAAACGTCTCGTCTTCAACCAACTCACTCATTCTCCCGAATCATCGTAGGCTTCCATTCCTTCGCAGGTGCAAACCAGGTTACGGTCGCCGAAGACATTGTCGATTCTGCTCACCGGAGGCCAGAACTTCCGATCCCGAACCCAGCCCACGGGATAGGCCGCCTGTTCCCGTGAGTAACTTCGGCTCCAGTCATCGGACAACAGAGTGTCGGCAGGATGAGGAGCGTGTTTCAGAGGATTGTCAGCGGCATCCCATTCTCCCGACTGCACTTTGCGAATCTCTTCGTGGATGGCACGCATCGCATCACAAAACCGGTCCAGCTCCTCCTTCGATTCACTCTCGGTCGGCTCGATCATGAGCGTTCCCGCGACGGGCCATGACATCGTCGGTGCGTGAAAACCGTAGTCGATGAGCCGCTTGGCAATGTCTTCGACATCGATACCGGCAGACTCTTTGAATCCCCGGACGTCGATGATGCACTCATGCGCGACCCGCCCCTGTTTGCCCCGGTAGAGAACCGGAAAACAGCTGTCGAGCTGACTCGCAATGTAGTTCGCATTCAGAATCGCAATCTCTGTGGCCCGCCGAAGCGAAGGGCCCATCATGGCAATGTACATCCACGAGATCGTAAGAATGCTGGCGCTGCCATACGGGGCGGCACACACCGGTGAATCCGAATGATCTTTCCACTGGAAGTGCCCCGGCAAAAACGGTTGTAAATGAGCGGCCACTCCTATCGGGCCCACTCCCGGCCCTCCTCCCCCGTGGGGAATGCAAAAGGTCTTATGCAAATTGAGATGGCACACGTCCGCTCCGATCGCGCCCGGACTGCAGAGTCCGACCTGCGCGTTCAGATTCGCGCCGTCCATGTAGACCTGCCCGCCCTTCTCATGAACGAGAGCACAGATATCGGCTACGCTCTCCTCGAATACTCCATGGGTCGAAGGATAGGTGATCATGAGAGCGCCCAGTTCCGCCTCATTTTCCTCCGCCTTCTTTCGGAGGTCCTCCACATCGATGTTCCCGTCGGAATCACACGCCACCGGAACGACCCGGAACCCGGCCATGACGGCACTGGCGGGATTGGTTCCGTGAGCCGACATCGGAATGAGACAGGCCACTCGATTGGCATCACCCCGCGACTCGTGATAGGCCCGGATCGCGAGTAAGCCGGCGTATTCGCCCTGCGATCCGGCGTTGGGCTGGACACTCACCGCGTCGAAACCGGTAATGTCAGCGAGCCAGTTCTCCAGCAAAGCGATCATGGCGTGGTATCCCTTCACCTGCTCTTCCGGGGCAAACGGATGAAGGCCACCGACGCTTTCCCAGCTCAGGGGCATCATCTCGGCGGCGGCGTTCAGCTTCATCGTGCAGGAGCCGAGCGGGATCATGCTCCAGTTCAGGGCAATGTCTTTCCCTTCCAGTCTCCGCATGTAACGGAGCAATTCGGTCTCGGTACGACAGCGATGAAAAACCGGCTGCTCGAGAAAGGCCCCGTCCCTCCGGAGAGTTTCAGGCACCCCTTGCTTTTTCCCGGTTTCCTCCGGAATTCTCAGTCCGAAAGCTTCAAATCCCTGTTTCCAGTCCCCCGTCTCGATCGCTTTTTCATCGAACGAGACCGAGACGCTGGTCTCGTCCTCCCAGATATTGATTGCGAGGCAGCGGCAAGTCTCCCGCAGTTCTCTTCGCTCCGTTTCGGAAACGCGAATAGTGATCGTGTCGAACCACGCGGTATTCTCCACGGTCCAGCCCGCTGCTTTCAACTCCTCCGCAAACCGTGTTGCCGCGGAATGGATGCGGGAGGCAATGCGGACCAATCCCTCCGGCCCGTGATAAACGGCGTAGAAACCGGCCATAACCGCGAGAAGCACCTGGGCCGTGCATATATTCGAAGTCGCTTTTTCGCGGCGAATGTGTTGCTCCCGCGTTTGCAGGGAAAGCCGCAGGGCCGGTCGTCCATCTGTGTCGCGCGACACTCCCACGAGTCTCCCCGGCAACCGCCGCTTCAGGACATCCGAACAACTCATGTAGGCCGCGTGAGGCCCGCCGAATCCCAGCGGCACTCCAAATCGCTGCGCACTTCCGACCACGATATCGGCCCCCCATTCGCCCGGCGGACGAAGCAGGGTAAGCGCGAGAAGGTCCGCCGCGACGACGACCAACCCTCCGGCAGCATGGCATCTTTCCACCACCGAAGAGCCATCCTCAATGCTCCCGTTCTGATTCGGGTATTGCAGGAGCACTCCGATCAATTCGTCTTTCACGGCTTCGAAGTCAAAGCGGTCGGGACTGCCGATTACCAGCTCGATTCCGAGCGGCTCACAACGGGTTCGCAACACATCAATCGTTTGCCGGAAGCAGCCGTCACTGACAAAAAATCGATTCCCTTTTGGCCTCGCCGAAGCCGCCATCGCGAGTGCCTCGGCCGCTGCGGTCGCTTCATCCAGTAGTGAAGCGTTTGCCACCGGCATTGAGGTCAGCTCGCAGATCAGGGTTTGAAAGTTCAGCAATGCTTCGAGACGTCCCTGGGAAATCTCCGCCTGGTAGGGTGTATAGGCCGTGTACCAACCAGGGTTTTCGAGGATGCATCTTTGAATCACGGGGGGAGTTACGGTGTCGTAGTAGCCGCGCCCGATGAAGGACCGGAACACTTCGTTTTGGCCCATCAGTTCCCTAAGCCACCCCAGCGCTTCGGTCTCCGACAGTTCCTTCCCGGGGCCGCATCCGCCGTGGTGGAGAAAAGAGGAGGGAACCACCTCCCCGATCAGAGCATCGACCGTATCGCAGCCCACCGCTGCCAGCATCGCGTCCACTTCCCCGGTGGAAGGACCGATGTGCCGTTCGGAAAAGGCTCCGGAAGATTCAGGAAATGTGCTCACGATAGCTCCCTGCGTCGTGAAGTGTTTCCAGTTCCGCGGGATCGGAAAGCTTGATTTTCACCATCCATCCACCGCCGTAGGGATCTTCGTTGACCGGCTCCGGCGCTTCCGCGAGGCCCTCGTTCACTTCGACAATCTCTCCGGATGCGGGAGCGTAAATGTCATTGGCCGCTTTGACCGACTCAATTACCGCCATGGGTTCACCTTTGGAAACCATTCGTCCCACTTCCGGCAACTCCAGGTAGACGACGTCGGTTAGTTCAGCCTGAGCGTGATCACTGACGCCAACCGGGGCGGCATCAGGAGTGGTGGGATCGATCCACTCGTGGGAATCGGAAAAGCGGAGTTGGTCGGGGACGTTCATAGGGATGGCTCTTCAACAAATCGAATTCTGCTGCTGTGACAATCAAGATTCTTACAGAAATGGCTTTTTCATGACCTCAGCAGGGAAAACACGGCCCCGCACCGCAATCGAGAGGGCTGTTCCGGGTGTGGCGATTTCCGGAGCGAGATAGGCCAGACCAATTCCCTTGCCGAGAGACGGGGACATTGACCCGCTCGTCAGGGTTCCGAGAACCTCTCCCCCCTCTTCGTCGCGGACTTCGTAGTCGTGTCGGGGTGGTGGCGCTTTTCCGGTCATGGCAATGGCAGTGAGACGACTCGGTAGCCCGTTTTTCCTCTGCTCGAGAAGCGTCTCCTTCCCGGGAAAATCGTTCGCCTTCTCCAGCTTTACAAAAAACCGGAGCCCCGCTTCCAACGGTGTGTGCCCGAGGTCGAGATCGGAACCATTCAGCGGATAACACTTTTCGAGGCGCAACGTATCCCGCGCCCCGAGACCGCACGGGACCGCACCCGCCTCCAGGATCCGGGAAAACCACTTCTCGATCTGCTCCACCGGGGCAAAGAGTTCGAAGCCGTCTTCGCCGGTGTAGCCGGTTCGGCAGAGGATCAAACCCTGTTCCCTCTCAGAAATTCCATTTCGATCCGGCAAAAGGATCGATGGCTCGAGAGTGGCCCAGAGATCGGCTGACTTCGGCCCCTGAACCGCCAGAGCCCCGTAGCCGGAACTCAGGTTGAGCAACTCCACTCCCTCGGCCGGATGCGACGAAAGCCAGTCGATGTCTTCGTCGATCTTCGAAGCATTGACGACGAGAAAGAAATTCTCTGCGGAGCGGCGATACAGAATGAGATCATCGATCACACCACCGTCTTCGTTCAGCATCAGGGTGTATTGGCCCTGTCCGTTCGCGAGATGGGAAACATCGTTGGTCAAAAGCCCGTTGAGCCAGTCCCCTGCCCCGGCTCCCGTCACGACCAATTCCCCCATGTGAGAAATATCGAAGACGCCCACTTTCTCGCGGACTGCGTTGTGCTCCGCCACGATTCCCTGGTACTGAATCGGCATTTCCCAACCGGCAAAAGGAAGCATTCGCGCCCCCAGTTCGAGATGCCGGTCGTGAAGAGGAGATCGATTCATTCCTTTTCATACGTCGGGAACCGGTCGTAAGTCAAATGCAACGATCCTCCCCGGGGAACGCTCTCAATTCCCAACTTGCCATTTGAATTCCGACAATTCCCCCGCACCTTTGCGACATGATTCATGAAAAAGGGAACGAAATCCTGAACAGCCTTGAGCTTAAGGTCGGAAAATTCGCGCTGCCCCAAATCCTGCGGTGGATCGCGTCCTTTCAGGTGTTGACCTGGGCGCTTTCGCTTTTCTCCCCGGATTTTCTCAAGTGGATCATTTTTGACCGCAATTTGATTCTCTCCGGAGAGGTCTGGAGAGCGTTCACCTGGATTTTCTTTCCCCGGCTGCCCGGGTTTTCCAATCCGGTGATCGCCATTCTCTTCGTGATCATCGCACTGATGTTCATGTTTTTCATCAGTGACAGTCTAGAATCGGTCTGGAATTCCTTCCGGGTCAACGTCTACACGATTGCGACAGTTGTCAGCCTGACCTTGATTGGAGTTCTCATACCCACCGGTTTCGCGATCGGGGGCTTGCTGACAGGAGTTTTCTACTCGGCCGTTTTCCTGGCCTTTGCGACCCTCTTTCCCAACCAGGTCATTCATCTGTTTGCGGTCATTCCCATCAAGGCAAAATGGCTTGGAATTGCGAATGCGGCGCTCCTCGGCGCGACTGTGCTTGGCTCCGCGTCTCCCCTCGTAGCGGGATTGATCGTAATCGCGGGACTGCTCCCCTACCTGCTTGTTTTTGTCCCAACGATGGCGGACCAGATGAGACAACGGGGAAACTCGGCCGTGCGACGACACCAGTTTCAATCTACGACCCAGGCGGAGGGCGAAGCCTTTCACGAATGTGAGTCCTGCGGAGCAACGGAAATCAGTCACCCTGCGCTGGCATTCCGCGTATCAGCCGATGGAGAAGAGTATTGCGAACAATGCCGTCCTCTCAAATCGTAGAACTTGGCTTCGCCGGTTCTTATTCTTCCAAATACTGCGCTTCGTAGACTTCAGGCTGCCGATCCTTGAAAATGCGGAACGCACTGTAAGCGAGCAGGAGAACCAGCACGATCGCCGATACGAGATAGATATATGTCCAATCCATCGGCAATCCGGTCGTTGCCTTCATCGGTGAAGGAAGCGAGGCACGTCCGTTTTCATCGATCGTGAAAATTCGAAATTCGTAAGTTGTGTTCGGCAGGAGCCCCTTGACTTCCGCTTTTATGAGGCGGTCGATTCGATCAAATTCCACGTTTTCGTAGGGCACCCAGACTCGAAACGGCTCCGCGAATCCATCCCCGGTATGCAACCCTGCGACTTCGACGGCGAAGGAAAAGAGCTCCGAGTTTTTGGGAGCGGTCCAGGCAAGAATAAGGGAATCCCCTGCACTTTCCAAAACGGCACAGTCTTCCGGCTTCTTGGTGTCAGGATTGTATTCCCTTTTGACTGTGGGCATGGTGATATGGCCGAGAGGGCTTCTCATTGCCTCGATCATCTCGCTACTCATTCCTTCGTACCACGCCTTTTCCGGATCCGGCTCCACCTCATAGTTATGGGAGGAAACCGATTTCGAGATGGTACCTGACGAATCAGGAGTGCCGGATGCCTGTGAAGCGTTACCGCCAGCCTCCCCGGGGGCAGTCGATGACCGGGGAGTCGCGGCCATTCGCAGCCCTTTCAACGGGGCGCCGGCAGGAGGAAGATTCCCGGGAGTGTTTGCGGCAGCCGTCTTCGATCGAACGACATTGCCCAGAAGGCGGAGAGAAACCGTTTGTTCATTTCCGTAGATGTTCATCGTCGCATCGACTGAGCCCTTTGCCGTCATGGACGGAAAGAGTCCGATGGAAAGATTAACCGAACTCATGGGCGACAGTTGAGGTCCCGGATCCGTAAGCAGGCGAAACGGCTCCGGCACGTGAAACTCCAGGGGGACAGCCACTCCACCCGGATTCACCAGGGAAATGACCCGCTCAGTTGACTTTCCGGCAGATACTTTTCCGAAATTGATCAGCTCGCTGGTGATGGAATCCGGAATCGATATTTCCAACCGTCCGGGAACAACTGGAGCGACCACCTGGACCGTCTTGGTGTAGCCGTTCTCCAGATAGAACTGCACCATTCCGTCGAAAGGGGCCGTATCCGTTTTTCCCAGCCCCACCTTGATCGAAGTCGTTTTTTCCGGAACGAGAAAATATTCCTGTTGCAGGCTGTTGCTAAGCCGGTTGCTGGCACGCGCGAGAAGCCGGATTGGTTTCGATCCCGGATTCTCCAACTCTATTGCCCCCCCCCTTTTTCCGCTGGCTTCGTCCAGAAACAAAGTGACTTGCCCTGCTTTCACACGAAACGGATCGATCGCGTTTCCAATCAGCTTGGTCGTGCCGGTCTTCGATCGACTGAAGCTCAGAAAATAACTGGTCTCGCCCATCAAATCTGGACGAAAAGCGACCTTCACCATTTTGAGCTCCTTGCCCCCCAACTTCAGCATTCCGCCGACAGGGTCCACAAAGGACCAGGGGGGAGCGAGGACCAACTGACGTTCAAAGTTCCCGTTGCCCAGATTTCGGACGGCAATCTCCTTCTCCACCTTGCTTCCGACCATCACATCCCCGAAATTGATTTCCTTGGGAACCGAGACTTCGGATTTTACCTCCGTAAGATCGATATCGTATCGCATTTCGGAGGAATACCGCCCTCCCCGATACCGGGACGCAAAGGCGAAGGCATCCGATTCAGCACTGGAATCCGGGTCGGCGTAGTAGACGACGATCGCTGAATTGCGTTTCGTGGGATGCTCCGTCATCGAAATAATTTTCCCTGCCGAAGGCATCACCCGGATCAGAAATTCAACCGCCGCCGCGGGTGTCTTGGTCTCCGCCCGGATCTCGAACTGGATCTCCATTCCTTTGATCGCTTCGACACGGCCCGTCACGGGAGTGGGAATGCCGATTTGATCCTGTGTCAGGCCCACCGGAGTGTCCTTCTTCTTCCGACCAAACAACTGGGCTTCTGCAAAAGCGGGAAGAAACAGTGCGACAACGGCCACCATCCAGATGGATCGCACTGCTCCGCTAATCATTCTCTTTCCTGAAAGGTTCATCTTCATAAGAAGCACCGATTTCGATTCCAACGTT
>JARGNG010000088.1 GCA_029213265.1 Verrucomicrobiales bacterium
TGGTTGAGGAACCTTGGCGTCCTCGACCTGGCATCGCTCAGCCCAGCGATGCCACATTTCGCTGAGTTCCCTCACTTTTTCAGGGTGGTCGTGAGAGATGTCGTGCACCTCGGTGCGATCGGTCTCAAGGTCGAACAGTCTCCACGATGGATCGTAGTTGCTCCAGACAAGCTTCCACTGGCCGTCCCGAACTCCGCGGTTGCCTTCATGCTCGAAAAAGAGCGGTCGAGATTCACCGGGGCTGCCTTTCATCAGAGGAACGAGGCTTCGACCTTCAATCGGGTGGATTTCTTTTCCGTCCCATGTGCCCGGGTAGGTGACCTCAGCAAGGTCGAGAATGGTCGCAGCGATATCCATAACGTGTCGCGGATGATGCAGGATCTTGCCCTTTCCTTCTACCAGCTGTGGAAAGTGAATGATCATCGGCGTGGATATGCCCCCCTCGTAGGTATAGTGTTTGTATGATTGGAAGGGAGTGTTGCAGGCGTTGGCCCAACCGGTGCCGTAGCTGTGGAAGGTGCCAGGCTGCCCGATTCCTCTGAGTTCCCTGCCCTTGTAAAGCTTGTTTGTTGGGTAGGGATTATTGTCGAACCCGTATGGATCCCATTCGGCACAGGCACCGTTGTCGGAGAGAAGAAAGATGCACGTGCGTTCAAGTTCGTCGTGGGCTTTGAGATTGGCCAGGAGGCGGCCAATATTACGATCAACGATCTCGACCATGGCGGCATAGGTGGCCATACGTCGCGCCAGGTCCTTGCGGCGATCGAACGAGAGACTGTCCCAGGCAGGAATCTGGCGGCCAAAATACGCTGAGTCCTGATTGCGATCGTGAACTTCGGGAACAATGCCGCGCTCGGTCAAAATGAAATCATCAGGGAGAAGGCCCAGCCGGGCGATGCGCCGGGCGCGCGCCGAACGAATCTCATCCCATCCCTTTTCGTAAAGATCGGTGTACTTGTCGATCAGGTCGACGGGCGCCTGTAACGGAAAGTGGGGCGCGTTGTAAGCAAGATAGAGATAGGAAGGCTTTTGCTCCTCACGAGCCTCGTCGAGAAAATGCAGGGCGTGATCAGTAATTGCCCCGGTCGCGTAGAAAGGCTTGTCGCTTTTGAGCGTTTCCCGACCTTCGGGCAGGCGGTAATAGATGTCCTGCCGATAGAAGCTGGCATAGTCGCGAAACGGGCCGAAGAATTCGTCGAATCCTCGATTCGTGGGAATGCATTCGGGATCACCGTGGCCGCGAAGGTGCCACTTCCCGGAAAGATAGGTCTTGTATCCCTGCTTCTGGAGAAGTTGCGCGGTGGTTACGCACTGATCGTTGAGATACCCGCGGTAACCCGGCTTGCCATTGTCGGCGGCCATGAACCCGACGCCGGTCTGGTGGGGGTAAAGTCCGGTCAGCAACGACGCGCGGGTTGGACAGCAGCGGGCCGAGTTGTAGAGTTGCGTGAGGCGTAAGCCATCGTCCGACAGCGAGTCGATATGGGGCGTGCTGATTTCACCACCGAAGCATCCAAGGTCGGAGTAACCGAGATCATCCATCATGATGAGAATGATATTGGGCCGTTCTGCGGCGTAGACCGAGGGAGCCAGGAGGATCGCGACGAGGAGTATCAGGAGGGATTTCATGGAAATTGATCTGCGGTTCTAATGGAAACGTGTTTTCCGATTTTGCCCAGCCAACATCTAACAAATCCGAGAGCACGAATAACCCGGCAAAAATCAGTAGTCTGGTTTGGCCATCGAAGGGAAAAACCTACCTCAAAAACTTACCGAACTCACCACCGATCTACTTCGAAAGAATAACTGATTGAGGAGCCGACGTTGTTGTATTTACCCTATTCGAAGAGGTTGTCCGCATTCATGACTTCCGCTTGGACGTTGGTGACAATGACGTGCCAGTCGCAGCGGATCAACGTGTCCTTGGAAACTTGTTTGCCGTGGGCCGGGAAATCTTCGTGATTGCCCTTTGGCAACTTGATCTGGGAGGAATCTTCAAGGATCACCCGGGCAAAGAGCTTCGAAGCGATCAGCACCTCGCTGCTCCACCGTTGCTGTTCATTCGGCATCGACCTTCTCCGCCTCGGCGGAGTCCAGACCTTGAACTTCTCGAGATCGGGCACGTAGAGGTGCATGATCACGTTGATCGCGGGCTCCAGGTAGGCGGATCACCTGGAAAGGTGTGGATGGAATCTGCATCATTACGAGGGCGCCGTCCTGCTATTTCACGGCCTCAATGCTAGGAAAGATCCAGGCGCCATCCAGAATCTCCTTGCGCGGCTGGTACATGCGGATTGCGTAGTTCCACCCCTTGGTGATCGGCACGTAGTTGGCGCTCTTCGGATCGCCACCAAAGCAAATCGTATAGGAGCCATCCTCGTTCGGCTTGGCCGAGGAGTTGTTGAAGCTGTTCCGGCCCAGATCGTTCTTCTCGAGATACCATTTGGCGTTGTAGACCGTAATCGACCAGATTCCAGGAAGCTAGAGTTATTTGTATATCCGGAGGTAAGGCCGGCCTGAAATACGATCAGATTGAGACCGGAAAAACTCGCCCAAACCCCTGATAATAAAGGATTGGCGGAGAGGGAAGGAATCGAACCAACCCCGGTAAGGATCACTCACCGACAACGGTTTTGAAGACCGCGGGGCCCACCAGGTGCCCATCTCTCTCCTTGATCGAGCGAACTGTTTCCCAATTCATCGCAAAGGTCAATGAGCTTCGCTACCGCAAAATGGGTTTTTGCTTGGGATTGACCACACGAAACACTACTCTCTGCGTATGAGACCCGTTTCCTTTTACGGACTCCTTTGCCTGCTTGCTTTGGCAATTAGTTCCTGTTCCCGCGCGCCGGAGGAGATATCCCCTGCTGATACCGCAGAGGAAGAGAAGTCGGGAAACACGACAGCGGTTCCCCTTCCCCGACCTGACGACCGAACGGCATCCGAAGGAGTGGCTACGGACGAAACCAGGACCCTTACCGGAACTGGAAATCCCGATGCAGGAGCGACAGGCACAGAGCATCTGGACGGTCGCGAACGGGAGTTGGCAAAAGGCATTCTCGAAATGCCCGGGGGAGAAGCGCAAGCTCTCGCCCTGACTGAATTAATCCGCCGCTGGGCGGTGACGGATCTGGAGGAAGCCATCTCTTTCGGAGAAGAGCTCACGAAAGACTTCGGGGAAAACAGTGATATTCGCCGGGCTTTCTATCGTGGTGTCGCGGACAAGATGGCGGTCGAATATCCCGAGCAACTTCTCGACGTGATCGGTGGAGGGCTCTGGTGGGACGGTCAGTGGGAAGCGGAGCGGGAAGCCATGAATCGCGTTGCGGAGACAGATTTTCCGCGGACGATCGAACACTTCACAAACACCTCCCCCAACAAGCAGTTTCCCGAAGAGTCCTATGACTACTCCCGTCGTATCGCCACCGAGCAATCCATTGAAGACGCTCTGCAATTCGCGGAAGCGCTCGATCGTCCCCTGTCGCAGGGATTCGCAATCCGGGCAGCCGTTCGCTCGTGGGCGGAGACCGACGTGGGAGCGGCGACCCGATACATCGAAGATCTTGACGATGGCTACCTTCAATCCCATGCCATCGATGGATTGATCGGAGAGATCTGGAAAACAAACCCACAGGAGTCGGTCACCTGGGCCCTGGCGATGACCGATGCGGAATTGCGTCAGAATACCCTCGTGAAACTGGCACTCACGTGGAACAGCCCGGAGGGCAATGACGAACTCAATCGTCTCTTGAATCACCAGCAACTCACAGAAGCAGAAAAGACGGCTATCAACGAGCGTCTGTCGGGGCCAAATGAGTGATCCCATTTCCCGATAAGGCCGCTATGCACTCCAGCCACCTCCACCTACTCTGGGCAGTTTGCTTGTTCTTATTCTCCTGTTCCAAGCCCGATGAAACAGCCCGGCCTGACGGATGAGGAAAAGGCGGCGATCAATACGGCTTTGATTCGGGACAATGAGGCAGGGAGCTCTGTAGCCGGGGTCTGTGACCCCGGATGGTGTGCCCTGAAAAAATAGAACGCCCATTCCGGCCTCACAGAGGCCGGCTACCCATCTGCCATTTCGGCGATGATCTCGATCGCCCGGTCAATTTCCTCTTCGCTTGTGAAAAGCGAAAGGCTCAGTCGAAGACTGCTGTAGGCTCGCTCGTCGGAAAACCCCATTGCTTTTTGCACGTGACTGGGCTGGCTTTTCCCGGTCATGCAGGCGCTTCCGGCGGAGCACTGGACTCCCGCCGCGTCGAGTTTGGGAAGCATCTCAGAGGCGACGCATCCATCGAAGGACAGGTGGGCGACGTTCGGCGTGGTGAAACAGGGTTGAGTGTTGCACCTAACCCTGTTGAGTCGCTGACATAACCCGGCTTGGAGCCGGTCCCGCAATTCTCCAACCCGGTCGAGACCACCATTCTGCATTTCTTCCTGCATGATCGCAGCCGCCTCACCCAGTCCGACGAGGTAGGGCACGTTTTCCGTCCCACTGCGGCGCCCCGCTTCCTGTCCCCCGCCCCGAATCATGGGCTCGAAGGGACTGCCCTTTCGGATAAAAAGGGCCCCTACTCCCTTGGGTGCATGAAACTTGTGTCCACTGATAGACAGGAAATCGACCGGCACCTCATCCACTCTCACCGGCACCTTTCCAACTGCCTGAATCGCATCGGTGTGGACGAACCATCCCGCCTCTTTCGCGATCGCGGTGGCCTCGGCGATCGGTTGAATGACGCCGGTTTCATTGTTCGCCCACATCAGCGAGAGAAAGCCGGGACGATCCCCGGATACGGCGGCTTTCAGATGATCAAGTCGGAGTCGGCCCTCTCCGTCCGTTCCCACCCGCTCAACGTCGAAGCCGACTGCCGCCATCGCGTCGGTCGGGCGGAGAACGGCGCTGTGTTCGATTTCACTGACGACTACTTTGGAATGCTTGCGACCAATCTCGCGGGCGAGGGACTTGATCGCCATATTGTTCGATTCCGTTCCGCATCCGGTAAAAACGATTTCCTCCGGTGTCGCACCAATGAGCCCGGCCACCTGCTGCCTTGCCTTTTCGATGGCCGATTTCACCTCTCTGCCAGCCCGGTATCCGCTCGACGGATTGTGCCAGGCTTCCGTCAAAAACGGCATCATCGCATCGAGGACGCGCGGGTGAACTTGCGTGGTCGCGTTGGAATCAAGATAGATCATGGGGAGGGGGGGCGGGAACCCGGCTTCTGTTTACGGATTGGCCGCGACCGCTTCGCCTTTTCGGACTAACTCTTCGGCGGCCTTTTCCACTTCTTCCGTGGAGTGGTCATTCAAATCAACCCGCTCGACGGGGGCTTCGAAGTGGCCGGAACCGCCCACAGTGTATCGCTCGTCGTAGTGGAATTCCAGAAGTCCGGACACGAGTTCGTGCCACTTTGCCTCCCGGGAGAGGGCCTTCCAATGGGCGATTCGCTCGCCCGAATGAAACCCGGTGAGGCGGTCGAGGGTCGCTTCGATGCGTCCCGGATCGCCAATCCATTCTTCATAGTCGGCCGTCAGATAGGTAGCCCGGGCGCTCAGGGGCGAAAAGACTTCAATCACAGGAGCGGTTTTCATGCGCTGCCAGAGAGGATTCGGCAAGTTCAGACGACCGATCTTCGCACTCTCCGCTTCCACGAAGACGATTTTTTCCAAATCGAATCCTGACATCGAATCATAGATCAGCGATTCGAATCGCTTCTGGGCCGGTTGCGGGAAATCGGGATCCCCCCCGAAGACGGAACCTTTGTGATTCGCCATGCCTTCCAGTTCGAGGATTTGTGCGCCCATCTTCTCAAGAGCCTTGAGAACGAGTGTCTTCCCGGCGCCGGTGTATCCGTTGAGAACGACAAGCTTCAGCTGCTTCGCCGCCGTTTCGAAAGTTTCCAGAACGTGGCTTCGGTAGCTCTTGTAGCCGCCTTCGATCAAATGGACATTCCATCCGATGTCGGACAGCACCGTAGCAAGGCTGCCAGATCGCTGTCCGCCGCGCCAGCAATAGACGAGAGGCTGGTAGTCTTTCGGCTTATCGGCAAAGTGAGACTGCAGGTGGGCCGAAATGTTTTTCGTTACGAGGGCGGCGCCCTCCTTTCTTGCATCGAACGATGACACCCGCTTGTAGGTAGTCCCCACCTGCGCCCGCTCCTCATCATCAAGCACGGGCAGGTTGATGGCCCCACTGATGTGATCTTCCAGAAATTCGGACGGTGAGCGCACGTCGATCACCTCATCGTATTTCCCGATGCCTGCCGTCCCGAGACCAGTCGGGAAGGGTATTTTTTCAGGGAAACGACTCATTCAGGGCAAGCTTGGATAGGATTTCGAGGCATGTGTCGAGCATTCCTTACGAAGATTTTTTACGAAATTGCGGAAATTTCTGTCACGACAAAGGCATCTCATCCGTATACTACAATAGTGCCGTGTGAATACTTCGCCCGGCATCAACTATCAATACCATGAAAAAACTTATCGCAACCATGACGTTGGCGATTCTTGCTTTTGCCCCAATGGCAATGGCTGAGGACGTCGCATATGTTGCCGGCATGACCGGCGTAACGTGAGGTGGGTGTAAAAAGGACGTCAGTTCGGCGTTCGGTACACTGCCAGGCTTCAAATCTATCACCATCGAGAAAGGTGAAGAAGCAGGAACTCAGAAGGTAACCGTTGTAACCGACGGTTCCAAGGACCTCGACAAGGATGCTGCAGTCGAGTCGCTCGGTGACAAAGCTGCCCGCTATGTCGTCGTAACTTGGGAAAAAGGCGAGGCCTCCTCGGAGTCCTGACCTGACCTGATTCTCGAATACATTTTTTTGTATTGATGAAAGCTCCGGCGTTAACCCGCCGGGGCTTTTTTCTGCACAAATCCCTCCCCCCGGATTCCGAATGATTCGTAAAAGATCGCGCGAATCCACTCAAATGGCGGTTGGCGAACCGTAGTAGAATATGGTTAACTGAAACGATACGATGGCGGATTCAAAAAACACACCGGGAACGAATTCCAAAACCGTGCAAACGACAAGGGCAACGGAGCTCCCCATCCCGCCAAACCTGAAGGCGAAGCTCGAAGCGTTTCAGCAGCGGCTCTGGTCCGTGAAAATCGGCGAAGGCGCACTCGCCGGGCTTGTCGGGCTTGGACTCTCCTACCTCCTCGTTTTCATCCTCGACCGCTTTTTCGATACTCCAACCCTGGTCCGTTTTTCGATCCTTGCAATCGGCTTTGCCGTTCCCGCGATCGGACTCCCCCTCCGCTGGCACCGGTGGGTTCGTCAGCAGCGCACCCTGGAGCAGATTGCCCGACTCCTGAAAAAGCGCTACCCCCGTCTCGGCGACGAACTCCTCGGAATCGTGGAACTGGCGAGATCCCCTTCCGGAAACAACAGCCCGGTCCTGGTCGAAGCGGCCATGAAGCAGGTCGACCAGCGCATCGCCGATCAGGATTTCGACGACGCCGTTCCCTCCAATCGATACGGGACCTGGCTCGCCTCTTCTCTTTCTGTGCTCGCGCTTGCGGGACTTCTCATTTTTCTCGTCAACAACGCTGCCGAAAATGCGATGGCTCGATGGATCTCCCCCTGGAAAGCGGTCGAGCGCTACACCTTTGCCCAACTCGATTCCGTTCCGGAGAAAGTCATTGTTCCCTACGCAGAAAATTTTGACCTCGCACCGGGACTGGCCGACTCCACCGAATGGAAGCCGAACGCGGCGAGCTTGAAGCTTCCCGGAAAAACGAAACTCGCCTCCAACCGGGAGGAGGATTCCTACCGGTTTGACGTACCGCCGCAAAAGGAAGTCGGCGAATTAAAACTGCGCGTCGGCGACAGCTATCAGAAAATCGAGGTCACTCCCCTGTCCCGTCCCGAGCTGACGGACCTGAATGCCACCTTGCGACTTCCCGATTATCTCCGTTACGAAACCGATCCGGTCATTCCTGTCCGGGGTGGAACGGTCTCCATCGTCGAAGGAGCTTCCGCCAGTTTTTCCGGAACCGCCTCCCGCGAACTGGCCCGGGTTGACGCCGACGGCATCTCGACAACGATCGACGGCGCGACTTTTTCCACGGATTCGATTGCCGTTTCGGAACCGATGAACCAGATCATCTCCTGGAGTGACATTCACGGCCTCCAGGCAAAAGAGCCGCTCGAACTGAAAGTGGTTCCTTCCAAAGACGAGCAGCCTGACATCTACGCCAATCAACTCACGAAGGAGAAAATCATTCTCGTGGATGAAGTGGTTTCGTTTGACCTGGCCGCTTCGGACGATTTCGGGATCAAACAGGTCGGCCTCGAATGGCATGGCCAACCCATCGGAAATGCCGGGTCCACTTCGACCAAAGGGGAAAAACCCGTTGCCGCAGGTGCCCCCGAGACGAGAGATCTGGAAGCCCGCGCCACCTTCTCCGCAGCCCGGGAAGGCATCGGCCCGCAGACCCTGCAGGTTCGCGCCTTTGCCGAAGACTTTCTCCCGGATCGGCCGCGAAGCTACTCACCTGCTTTTGTTCTCCATATTCTCAGTCCCGAGGATCACGCCGACTACCTCACCCAGGAATTTGGAAAGTGGTTTCGCAATGCCCGCGAGGTCTACGAACGCGAGCAGCAACTCTATGAAACGAATCGCAGTCTGCGAGACCTTTCCGCCGCGGAACTCGATTCTCCTGAAAACCGCCGTCGCATCAAGAAGCAGGCTTCTGCGGAATCGTCCAACGGACGCCGCCTCGAATCCCTCACCGGCGCGGGGCGGGATCTGGTTCGGCAGGCGACAAAGAACGATGAATTCGATGCCGAGCGCCTCGAATCGTGGGCCACGATGATGCGGAGTCTCGAGGAGATCGCGAAAAACCGGATGCCTTCCGTCTCTGACTTGCTCGAAGAGGCCGCCCGCGCCGAAGGCGGCAAGGCCTCCAAACCCGGCGATTCGAAACAAGCGAAGGCCTCACCTTCCAAAGGCGGGTCCGGACAAAAAGGCGAAAAGGCGGAAGGAGCCAAGCAATCCAAAGGCGGAAGCGAGAGCGCTCCCAATGTAGCCAACGGCCAACAGCCGAAAGGGCAGTCTTCAGGCAAGGCCCCGGAAGAAAGCGACAAGCCTCCTGTGCCCAAGGCGCCCTCCATTTCCGACCGGGAGTCGAGCATGGCGGAGAACGGGGAGAAAAAGGAAACGCCTCCTTCGGATGAAAAGAAAGAACCCTCGTCGGGAGCCCTTCGCCTCCCTCAAACCACCCTCGGATCGGCGGGAAATGACAACAAGAAGCCCGGAGAGGAAGCAGAGACTCCCGCGCAGGAAAAACTCGATGACGCCATCAAGGAGCAGGGTGATCTGCTGGTCGAGTTTGCCAAGGTTGCCGACCAGTTGCAGGAAATTCTTTCCAGCCTCGAAGCGAGCACGTTTGTGAAACGGCTCAAGGCAGCTTCCCGAAAGCAAACGGAGATGGCCACGCTTCTCAACTCGACTTTAAACTCCGGATTCGGACTTCCCCGCAATCGAATCAAGCAGGAATTTCGCGACATCGGCGAAACCACTTCCGAAACCCAGGAGGTACAGAGTTCACTGATTTACGACATTCAGACCGACCTCGAAGCCTACTACCAGAGAAAGCAGGACGAGATCTTCAACAACGTGCTTCAGCAAATGAAGGATCTCTCGGTCGTCTCGAGCGTGAAAGATATCGGTCAG
Source organism: Verrucomicrobiales bacterium (assembly GCA_029213265.1). Taxonomy (GTDB): domain Bacteria; phylum Verrucomicrobiota; class Verrucomicrobiia; order Verrucomicrobiales; family DEV007; genus Arctic95D-9. The sequence continues at coordinate 9,682 of JARGNG010000088.1, forward strand.
GAAGCCAAAAACAATCTCAATGGTCGATCCATTTCGGCTTCCGAGTATTGGGCCGACACTCTGGATCGCTGGGCCGAGGAACTGGTCTCAGCATCGGAGTGCAAGTCGTCCAAGGGAGGCCAGAAAGACAGCCTCCCGCCGGAAATTGTTCTCGAAATCATGAAGGTGCTGCAGGAGGAAATGTATCTCCGCGATGAAACCCGCGAGATGCAGTCGACCCGTCCGGCCCTCGCTCCGGACCTCTACGAGTCGAAGGTTCGTCCTCTCGAACTGACCCAGGCGGAACTGCGCGGACGCATCGATGATATTATCGGGAGCATAATGGCTCTCGACAACAGCAGCGAGCAGTTCGGCAAGGAAACGCAGCTGCTGAATCTTGTCTCCGACGTGATGCGTCAGTCTCGCGCGGTTCTCTCCCGTCCGGACACCGGCCCCGAGGCAATCGCCGCACAGACCGAAGCGATTGAACTTCTTCTGCAGTCAAAGCGTCAGAACAAAGGCGGCGGTGGCGGTGGCTCCAATCCCGGAGGAGGTGGGGCAGCCTCCAACAGCGGGGCCTCCCTGACCGATATCCCAACGGGAGGTCAGAGCGGTGAATCCGACTCCGCTCCCAGTTCCCGCGAAGTCGATCAGTCGACCGGAAAAGCCGGGCGGGAGCTTCCTGAAGAGTTCCGACGCGGGCTCGACACCTATTTCAACGCACTGGAATCCAATTGATGACTTTTCCATTCCGATTTTTTACCGTGATTCTGCTCGTGCTCCTCGCTCAGGGCTCCGCTCTGCAGGCTCAGGTGCGGGTGAAGATCGATGAACAGGCCGAGATCACCGGGGAGCCCCTCGCTGAAGAGGAAAAAGAGCTCACAGACGAAGAGGCCAACGAACTGGCCGGGAAGCCCCTCTCCGCTCAGATCTCGCAACACATCCTCAAACTCGCCGAAGCAGAACGGGAGAAACGGCTCAAGTTTATGGCCGTAGTCATCGACGATGTTTCCCGTCTTTGTGAACTCGACCAGGCCCAGCGAAATCAGCTCGACCTCGCGGCCAAAGGAGCCTCGGAGCGATCGATGAAGGACTGGCACACGCAGGCGGAGCGATACTTCCGCACCCGCCTTGACGGAGCCGACCGGGACGCGGCCAAGGAAATGCTGGAGGGCATGGGGAATGTAAACTTTGGCGGGAACCGCTCCGAAGAGGAGGGCGAGTCTCTCGAACTCTGGAAAGATACCTTGAAAACCGTCCTGACCGACGACCAGGTCGCCCGGTATGAAGAGGTTCTCGAGCAGCGCCAACTCGACCGGGTCGAAGCCTTTTCGAAGATGTCGATTTCCACGCTGGACTCTCATCTCCGCCTCACCCCGGATCAGAAAACGAAGATGGCGGAACTGGTCCACGACGCTGCATCCAACTATCTCGACGATGTGCAGCGCTACTGGGGAGACTACTTCGAGCGCGGCATGCTGATGTCTCTCGCCAACGCAGCAGAGGAAACCGAATTGAAGGCCATTCTCTCCGAGCCGCAATTCGATCGACTTCGCGATGCGACTTCGAATTTTGATCATTTCTGGGATCAGAAACGCCGCCTTCGCCGGGCCAAATTGAAGGCCGCGATACGGCGCGAGGAGAAGAAGGGGGAAGCGGAAACAGAGCCGGTCACCGACTCGCCCCCGAAGGCTCCGGAGGATGCAATTAAGGAAGTGGAGCAGTGAATTTCATGAAGCCCCGAACGACGCTGGCAGCGCTCTTGCTCTTAGCCCTCCCCTTCTCTGCTCTCTCCCAGGGTTCATCGGTCCGCTTTGGCGGTGCGATCCCTGCGGAAGTCGATTCCATCTACGAGCGGGGTCTCGCCTATCTCGCGGGCACGCAAAGTGAAAACGGAACCTGGAGAAGCCGTTCTGAACATGGCATCACCGGGCTCTGCCTGATGGCATTTCTCGCAAGCGGCGAGGATCCAAATTTCGGCCGTTACCGGCAAAACATCAAACGGGCTGTCCGATCCATTATCGCAGGACAGGATGCCAATGGTTTCATTCCCAACAGCATGTATCACCACGGCTTCGCAATGCTGGCCCTCGCCGAAGCCTACGGTGCCGTCGATGAAGAGACCTTATGGGACGGAACCGAAGCGGAAAACGCCCGGAAATCGATTGTCGCGACTTTGGAGGAGGCCGTCGAGCTCGCTGTAAAATCTCAGCAGGCCAACCGATGGGGTGGCTGGCGCTATTCCCCCACCTCAACCGATGCCGACACTTCGGTCACCGGATCTGTCCTCATGGGCCTGCTGGCCTGCCGCAATGCCGGAATCGCCGTGCCGGATGAAACGATCGAAAACGCGCTCA
>JARGNG010000001.1:0-62721 GCA_029213265.1 Verrucomicrobiales bacterium
CACGGTCACGATATCCGCCACCATCACGATATCCGCCACCGCCACCGCCACCGCCACCGCCACCGCCGCCACCGCCGCCGCCGCCGCCGCCGCCACCGCCACCGCCGCCGCGGGGACGGTCTTCGGCTTCACGAACTCGTGCAGGACGTCCGCCGCATTCGGCTCCGTCGAGGTTTTCAACAGCAGCTTCGCCGAGTTCACGGCTGGAAAGGGTCACAAAAGCGAATCCACGAGGTCGACCTGTTTCACGATCGAGTGGCATGTGGAAATCGACGATGGGCTCGTAGTCGGAAAGGAATTCGCGTAGCTCAATTTCCGAGGTCTCATAGGGCAGATTGCCAATGTACAGTTTCATTTAATTCTTACTAAGGTGTGTCCAAAGACTCGAAGGCCGGTAGGCTGTGTCCGGGAAATCGATTGACGATTGTCAGGTGAATACCCTGGAGTGAGGCCGAATTGACCGTGGATGGACAATCGCAAGGTCTACCATATTTGCGAATAAGCCAATCCCTTTTGGCAAAAATCACGGCGTCAATCGGCTATTCCTCCTTATCCGAGACCCAGAACCGTGTCCATCCGTTGCGAGATGTCGGCGAGTCGCTCACGGTTTCCTCCCTTCACTTCGGCGGTGGCCCACCCCCGATAGCCAATCTTGCGAAGGGATGCTCGAACCGCCGCCCAGTCGATCGTTCCGTCCCCTAATTCGGAGCCAAATCCGGCGCGGAGACCTTCGCTGTTGTGCTTTTTCTCATTCCATTCCTTGATGTCGAGCTTTCCGATCCGATCGCCGAGAATCTCAATCCAGTGCTGTGGAACCCCCCAGCGGACATTGTTTCCGACATCGAAGTAGGCCCCGAACCAGGGATGATTCACTTCGTCCACGTAGCGTTCCACATCCAGGGCACTGATGAGAAAACCGGCCCACACATTCTCCACGAGGATATTTACTTTGTGTTCTTCTGCGGCATCGAGGCCGGTCCGAATTACGGCGATAGTCTCGTTCCAGCTCTCCATGAGGGGCCTGCTCCTGTCATACTTTGCGACGTAGAGCACCGAGGTTCCCCCCATGTCGCTGGCAAACTTGACCGCTGTGTTGAGGTCGGGTTTGTTGGAATTCACGATGCCATGAACGGGAAGTCCTGATTTGTCGACTGCCTCGCGGTAGGTCTTGTAGTCGACCTTGTTTTCGGTCCGCAATTCGGTTCCGTGGAATCCGACCTCCTTGAGCATTTTGAATTTGTCGAGAATCGACATATCCGGCTCATTGACCATGGAAAACTTCACCCCCTTTTTGAGCATACCGTCCATTTCCCCTCCGGTAGAAGTCTGTGTGAGAAATCCGGAAGTCGCCGCGGCGGCGGTGGTGAGGGCAGTCGAGGAGAGAAATCGGCGTCGGTTGGTCATGCGAAGATGATAGGGGGAGGAACCAGCACCCTGTCAGCCCGCAATCGCGGGCAATCAGCTCACTTCATCCCGCTTCCGGTGGCCATTGATCATTCGAAGGACACCCCTCGGGTTTGCATTTTGCAGCTCCACGGGGAGCTGGCTGTCGGGCCAGTCCTGGTAACAGACCGGGCGGACGAAACGCTCGATTCCCCGGGTGCCGACACTGGTAAACCGGCTGAAGGTCGTGGCCGGATACGGCCCCCCGTGGTGAATGCTGTGACAAACCTCAAGACCGACCGGGAAGCCGTTGAAAATGAGGCGTCCCGTTTTTTTCTGCAAAACGGAAATCAGATCTTTGTGCCGGGCCAGATCGGCTTCGGTGCCATGAATCGTGGCACTGAGCGAGCCTTCCAGCTTTTCGGCGATCTCGACAAAATCCTCCGGTCCTCCGCATCCAGCGAAGGTGGAAACGGGACCGAACAGTTCATCGAACAGGGTCGGGTCATCGAGTAAACCCTGTTGAGTCGTCCGAAATACGTGGGCGGCAGCTTCAAGCCTCTCGTCGCTCGCATCGGTGGAAGAACGTCCGAGAAGCTCAAGAGATTCGTTTTCGTATCGCGCTTCGAGGCCGCTCCGGTAGGCCTTATGGATTCCGGCATGCAGCATTGTCGCCGGGGTCGTTGCGGCGAGACGCTCCTCCGTGAGATCGGCGAATCTGGACCAGTCATCCGACTCCAGTCCGAGGACGAGGCCGGGATTGGTGCAGAATTGTCCAACGCCCTGAGTCAATGCCACGACGAATCCGTCGGCCAGTTGGGTTGCTCTCGTTTTGAGGGCTCCGGGAAGAATGAAGAGCGGATTGACGCTTCCCATTTCCGCATAGAAAGGGATCGGAACGGGTCGCTGGTTGGCGACATCGAAGAGGGCGCGTCCTCCGGCGAGGGAGCCGGTGAAAGCGGCTGCGGTGATGTCCGGGTGCTGGACCAGTTGTGTCCCGACTTCGTGTCCACGGCCATGGAGCAGAGAAAAAACACCGTCGGGCATCCGGGTTTTTTCCGCAGCGCGGAGAACTGCGTTCGCCGCCATTTCGCAGGTTCCCGGATGAGCGGGGTGCGCTTTGATGACGACGGGGCATCCGCTTGCCAGTGCCGACATGGTATCCGCTCCGAGAACGGAAATGGCGATCGGAAAGTTGCTGGCACCAAAAATCGCAACCGGTCCGACCGGTTGCATCAGCGAACGAACATCAGGCTTCGGAAACGGCTTCCTCGTGAGGTCTGGAAGATCGATTCGTGCATCGACCCAGGAGCCCTCGCGAATGAGCTGGGCAAACTGTCGCGTGTGAGCGATGGCTCGGTCTCTTTCCGCGGTGCAGCGCGCGAGGGGGTAACCGGTTTCGGCGGAGGTGCGCTCCAGAAAATCATCGCCAAGGGCGAGCGTTTCCTCGGCAATCGCTTCCAGAAAGTCGGCCCGGCTCTCGGCGAGCTTGTTGCGGAACGGATCAAAGGCACGGCTTGCGGCGGCGACGGCGTCGTTGATTTCCGATTCGGTTGCCTCGTGAAAATCAGGTTCCAGAGAATCACCGGTGGCGGGGTTGCCCGCTCGGAAAATGTCGTTCGATTGGGCGGATGGCTGGCTTCCGATCCAGTGATTTCCAGTGAGTTTCATGGGGGTGGGATCCGGGTGGGGAACTAGGCGTTGAGCAGAGTTTCGGCCGCTGACTTGACCTGGACTTCTTCTTCCGGGGTGATTCCGCTGAGAAGAGGCAGAGCCGGTCCGGTGTCGGCGATTCCGGCCAGTTTGACCGCTTCGTGCAAAACGCGGACGGGATTGATTCCGTTGCGCAGGTCTTCGAGAGGAGAAAAGATCGCCTGAATTTCCCGGGCCCTGTCGAGGTTGCCAGCCTGAATCGCTTTTCGAAGCTCTTCGCTCAGGTCAGGTCGAACACAGACACAGCCCGCGGTAAAACCGTTCACGCCGAAGTCGACAAGGTGGTTGATGACGGGTTGTTCCCCGATACCGCTGACAATGATCTTTGGATCGACCGCTTCGACCAACTCCGAGAGATAGGGATCGACCGCGGGATCGTCCTCGACGATGGCGTACTTGATCCAGGAAACGAGACCGTCCTCGACGAGCTTTCTGGCGCCCTCAACGGTGATGAAATCGCCGTATTTGATATAGAGCACGATCGGCTTGCCAACCTTTTCGGCGAAATGGCGAAGCCCGGTTTCGACTCCCTCAGACGTGGTCAATCCCTGCTGCGGCAGAACCATCACGGTCGGGTAGTCGGTTTGTTTCAGAATCTCCGCTTGATCCATCATGGTACCGAACGCGGGGCCGGCGGAGGGAACGACGAGCGTCTCCGGTGCTGCGATATCGGCGAGTTCGCCGAGGATCATTTCAAATTCACTCAGTGCGATGTGGTAAAAGTTCGCATTGCCTCCATAGAGCAACGTTGAGACGCCGCCGGCTTCGATGTGGCGAACCATCTTTTCGTTTTCCCCGCGGTGGAATGCGAGATTTTGATCCCGGGCCATGGGCGGGACAGCAATGACGGAAAGGGCGAGATCTTCAGGTGTGATAGGTCGGGTTTGCATGAGAGGGAATTATTCAGTTTTGAATCCGCCGCGAATTTCTCCTGCACCGGTGGCACCAAAATTAGCGGCAAAACGCGGATCAAGAGGGCGGCTGTTTGGCATGCTGAGCCAGATTCGAAACAAGCATCGTTTTTCGTCCGGGTCATTGAAATCTTCAAACGAAGATCGTCGGTGAAGTGTGACCCAGTTGTTGAGAAGAAGAACATCGCCCGGCTCCTGACGAAAGGGGAAGGCCATTCCCAGCTCGCCCGCGACACGTTCGAGAAAGTCGAGGGCTTCGATTTGCTGCCCACTCAGGTTTGGCAGATCCGGATCGGCGTGGGCGCGATCAATCAGGACACGGAGAAAGCTGCAGGCAAATTGACCGTCCCGGAAAGAAAAGATCGGTTGCTCCACGTAGGGAAGTTCATTTCCGAGATCGACGGTATGTCGCTTGTAGACAAATGGCTCCCTCAGCACTTCGAGCAGATCGGGCCGACGCCTCGCGATTTCGTTGTAGAGCTGCAGCGAACTGACGAGTTCGTTCTCGCCACCGGTTCGGGCCTGTTTCCAGCAGAGAAAGGCAATCACGTCGCAGCGGTCGGTGTGGAAGGAAAGCTTCTTGTTCGTGTTGGGACCGCGCGTTCTCGGATCGTCTTTCCCGAAGCCTGCATCGGTCACGTCAAAGACAGTGTCTCCTTTTTCATTCTGAGAAAGGAGATGGCCCAGTGAGTCGCACCATCTCTGAAAGGCGTCGCGGGCGCTCTCTTTGGTGTGGTCTTCGATGGGGAAGCCACGCAGGAGGATGGCTCCGGGTCCGTTCTCGAGACGATGCCGGATCATCTCCGGATCGGCGCTCTGAAAGGGGAGGCTCCAGTCGGAATGTCGGGAAACCTCGTCCCCTTTCCAGACCGCAGAATGAGCGAGCGGGTCGATCATTCTTTCCCGCCGGAAACAATCTTATCGAGGAAAGCCTGATCTGCTTCCCCTTCGAGAAAGCCGTGTTTTGCGAGAAACGCGTCCATTTTCAGAACGGTGTCCTTGAAATGTTCGGCTTTTCCCTGGGACAATCTCAAATTGAAGAAGCCATGGGGTTCTCCTTCGTAAAGATACAGTTCGGAGTCGACTCCGAGCTTCTTCTGTTCATCCCGGAACGCTTTGGCCTGGCTGACGGGAATCAGTTTGTCCTCGGTGCCGAGAAAAACGATCGCGGGAGGATCGTCTTTGGTGATGCTGTGGGCAGGGGAGATAGCAGGGAACCATTCCTTCACCCGACTGTGGCCGTAGCCTTCCGGTCCATTGTTGTAGACGGGATTGAAAAGAAGTAGTGCCCCGGAGCGGGAACTGATCTCTGTGTTCTCGCTTTCTTCATCGAAGCCATCGCACATCCCGGTTGTTGCTGCGACATGGCCTCCGGCAGACCCTCCTCCGGCGGCAATCTTGTCAGGGTCCACTCCAAGGCGCTTCGCGTTTGCACGAATCCAGCGCACCGCGGATTTTCCGTCGGCAACGCATTCCTTCGGAGTCGTTTTCTGGCGCGACTTGACGCGATAGTCGGCAAGGAACACCACCATTCCTCGACCGGCGAGATAGTTGGCGTGAGGTTCGAACTGCGTCACCGATCCGCCGTTCCAGCCTCCACCGAAAAAGAAAACGGCAGCAGGGCGGGAATCCGTTTTCGGATTGTGACCGGGAGGGTCAAAACGGTAGATGTAAAGGTCGTCTCCGGAAGCTTTCTTGTAGACTTCCACTTCGGCACCTTTGAGTTGGAGTTTCTCGGTTTTGGCCTCGAGTAAGGTAGTGAAGAGGAGTAGGGGCGCCAGCAGGAAAAATCGTTTCATGATCGAAAAGGTAGCGGAGATCTCCATCCGGGCCAGAGCAAAACGTAGCGGAATCGGGGATGATTCGGAGGGAACGGTTGCCTTTGGGATTTGTGCAGGAACCGCGACTTTTTTGCTCCCCGGTGTCCGGGCTGCGCTATCGTCGCGAATTCCGCATGAGTGACTCCACGGTTTCCATTCGACATTTGGTTGGCCTGATCGGCGGTGCCTTGTGCATCGCCTTCGCGCCGATTTTCGCCGTGCTGTCGAGGCAGGGCGACGGGCAGGTGGGAATGTGGGACTCCGCTTTCTGGCGGGTTTTTCTCGGAGCTGTTGCTCTCGGGATCTTGTTTGGACTCCAGCGCAAGCGGGTCGTTCCTCGACGAGTGGAATTCACCGGCGGTTACCTCTGGCTCTGGTTACCGGGCCTCGTTTTTGCAGGCGACTTCTGGGCGTGGCATTGGTCTTTCGAGCACACTTCCGTGGCAAATTCGACCTTGCTGGCGAATACCGCGATCCTCTGGGTCATGTTGTTTGCCTGGCTCGTCTGGAAGGAGCGACTGACGAAACTCTTTGTTAGCGGGGCGGCGGTTGCCTTTGCCGGGATGATTATTCTCATGCTGAGTTCGACGACTCGCGAGCCCCCGACTGCCGGCAATCCGGTCTTTGGTGATTTTCTGGCTCTTCTCACCGCAGGGTTTTACGCCTCCTATCAACTTCTCATGAAGCGCTTCCGGCGCCACCACTCCGCTCCTCTGTTGATGTTCTGGGCCAGTGCGGTCGCTGCCGTCATCCTGTTTCCCCTGGCCTGGTTCCACTCCGATCCCTTTTGGCCGGGTGACGGGAAGGTATGGGGTGCCCTGATCGGACTGGGGGTGCTTTCGCACGCCTGCGGTCAGGGGCTGATCGCCTACGGACTCGGAGGGCTGCCGGCGAGTTTGGCGTCGGTCACTTTACTCGTGCAGCCGGTCGCGACCGCATTTCTCGGCGTGTGGATTCTAGGGCAGCCTCTCGTTCCGATTCAAATGATCGGTGCCGCCATTGTCGTGACAGGCCTGTTTTTTGCGATCCGGGGAAAAGTCGGTGCAAAGGTAAAACCGGTCTAGCAAATGGGAGCTACTGCTCCTGGCCGAGCGGGTGAAATTTTCGCATCCACGGGTCCTTCTGCTTTTGCAAACGCTCGATGAGGTTCTTTACCATGGCTGAACTGGTTTCTTCGTGAGCCGGGTCGTCGGCGAGGTTGTTGGTCTCCCATGGGTCGGCCTCAAGATCATAGAGCTCAAGCCGAGGGCGATGAAGAAAATCTTCGACGAGGCGGCCTCCGATTTTTTCATCGCCGCGCTTTCGAAGCTCCACCCAAGTGCGGCGTTGCACGGCGTCGATCGGGAGCGGGTATTCTGCGCCGGGAGTGACGTTCCAAATCAGTTTGAACCGTCGTTGCCGTAGCGTTCTCATCGGGTAATAGGCGAAAATGTCGTGGCCGATGTGGCTCAAGAGGACTTCGTTCCATCCCTCCGGATTTTCCTTTTCGAGAACGGGCAAGAGGCTGCGCCCGTGGAGCGGGTAGTCGGAGAACTCGACTCCCGCCCAGTCGAGAAAGGTCGGGGTGAGATCGGTAAAGGCGACCAGTGCGCGATTGGGCGAAACCGGTTTTTCCAGTCCCGGACAGCGCACCAGAAACGGAACCCGCACACCGGGCTCGTATTGAGTTCCCATTGCGCCCGGTTCGGAGGTGCCGTGATCGGAAATGAATATGACGAGCGTGTCGTCCCGGTGCCCGGATTTTTCCAACTCCTCCAGCACGAGGCCGACACCGTGATCCATCCGACTGATTTGCTGGTAGTATCCGGCAATGCCTTTGCGGACCTGGGCGGTATCGGGGAGAAACGGAGGGACGACGACCTCTTCGGGTGAGTAGGAAACGGGTTTGTATTTTCCGTCATCCTTGACGCCCCATCCCGGCCCGTCGATGGAGATCGGGTGGGGATCATGGTAGGAAACCACGAGAAAGAATGGATCGTCTGTTTCCCGGAGAAATGTTCCGGCGTGTTTGGCCATGTCGGCGACGTCCCGCGACCTCGCTCGCGGTTTGAAATCAATCGGATATTTTTCGAGGGGCTTGACGTGATCTTTTCCGATTAAGCCGGTTCGGTAACCGGCTGACTTCAGCATCGCAAAAACGGATGTGACGTCTTCGCGAAGCTGTTGATTGTGCTCCCTATGCGGATGTGCATACTGACCGTTCGAATGAGTGAGAAGACCGGTGTACATAACCGCCCGGCTCGGGCCGCAGGAAGCTGTCGTGGCGAAGGCCTCTTCGAAGCGAATTCCTTCCGCCGCAAGCCGGTCAAGATTCGGTGTCTTCACGACAGGATGTCCATAGCACCCCAGGTCGGTCCAGGTGTGGTTGTCGGAGATCAGGAAAAGAATATTTTTCTGTCCGGCTCCGGAGTGAGTGAGCAGCAAGAGGCAGAAGGAGAAAAGAAGAAGTGATTTCATGGAAGGAATTCGGGGAGAACTAGAGGCGAAGAAAGACTTTATTTCGAAACATCCACCAGAGCACCAGCCAGAAGACCAAGGCGATGAGGCAGGCGTCGACGATGGGTGCTTTGGGACCGGCGAAAAGAAAGTCCGGAAGATGGCGGTGCAGGTTGTCGCGGACAAATCCTTTCGAAATCATTCCCAGTAAATACATCGCGAGAGGATTCAATCCGACGACAATGAAAGGGAAGACCCAGCCGTTCCATTTTTTGACATCGATGATCCAATACGACAAGGCGAGCAATCCTACGACATAGCCGCCACTGAAGAGGGTCCACGAGGGGGTCCAGAGCTTCTTCACGACCGGGCAGAAGGTCAGCCCGGCGATGGCCCCGGTAAGAAGAAGAATCCCTGCGGCGATCCAGAGCTGTTTCAGCTTCCGGCTTGATGAAGTCTCCTTATTTTTCAAAACTTGTCCCGCCATCAGGCCCATCAGCATGGTAACGAAGGAGGGCACAAAATTCAGGGTGGAGTAGGGATGCCCGGTGAACTCTTCTTCCCGGGGAAAAAGATTCAGAAACCATTGATCGAAATCTTGAGGAAAACTCGTTCCATTCTCAAAGTGAAGTCGCCAGGACTCGAGTCCCCGCGGGAGGAGAATCATCAGTATGTAGTAGACAACAAGGACGAGCGCGCCGGTGGTGAATTGCGTTCTCCATGACTTGCCGACGAGGAAAAAGAGAAACCCGTATCCAAGTCCGATCTGGCTCAGCACATTGGTGAAAATCCAGTAGGTGTCCGGTTTGCGAAGCGACTGCAGAAAAACCCCGAGCAGAGTGAGAAGAATCGCGCGAGTCCAGGCGTGGCGAAGTCGACGGCTGTAACTTTCACCGAGGTGGGCCCGCTTTTCGTAGGAAAACGGCATGGAGACTCCGACGATGAACATGAAGGCGGGCTGAATGAGGTCCCACAGGGAAGCTCCGAAAACCGCAAACTGACTGTTCCATTCCGGATGCGTTCCCTGAAAGACGATGAAGTTTGCGAAACCGCCTTCCCACTTGGTTGCTACCTTGGCGAGTCCGAGACCCGAAGTGGCCAGCAGCAACATCACCATTCCGCGATAGACATCGAGGGAGAGGAGCCGCTCCGTGGTGGGCTTCGGTTGGTCGGTTGATTCCATGGCCGCAGTCTGAGAGGAGATTCCGGATCTCGTCAATCGTCGAGCCAACGCAAAGGCGGGAGGATCGAAAAGCGCAAAAAAGTCCTCGTAGAATTTTCCGGGGGGTTTTACGGTCAGCTACTGTTTCCGACCAGCGGGAACTAGCAACCCCAGCCCTCCTCTTTCCTTATATCTACCATGGACGCAGTCAAAATTCTCGGAAGCCTTCTCAGCAACAATGCGATGGGCTCCAGCACTGGAGGAAGCATCCTCGATTCTCTTCTCGGCGGTGGAGGCAGTTCCTCCGGAGCCGGAAACATTTTCGGAACTCTGCTTGGGGGGCAGAAGAGGGGAGGTTCTGGCGGACTCGGCGCACTCGGTGGAATTCTTGCAGCGGCGGCGGCTTCCCAGCGCGGCGGAGGCATGGACATTCTCGGATCTCTTCTCGCAGGAGCGAGCGGAAGCGGTGGCGGGGGAGGAGCCGGTGACCTGCTCGGCAGTCTTCTCGGTGGTGGGCAGTCCCAGCAGCAAACGAGTGGTGGGGGACTGGGCGGTCTTCTCGGCGGACTTCTCGGAGGGAAAAAAGCAGCGCCCCAGCCTTCTGCGGGTGGCGTCGGCGGTCTTCTTGGTTCCCTTCTGGGAGCAAGTGCCGGCGGGGGTGGGAATCCTCTTAACGATCTTCTCGGTGCAGCGACTTCCGGTGGAAACGCGAATGGTTCGGAACTTCTCGGGACTCTTCTCGGAGGAGGAACTCCTCAGACCCCCCCCAAGGAAGCACAGGATGAAGCCGAGCTTCTCATTCAGGCGATGTGCTATGCCGCCAAAGCAGACGGAAATGTCGACGAAGCGGAAAGGGATGTCATTCTCGGACGCCTCGGTGATCTTGATGAAGAGGAAATTGCCTACCTCAAGGAGCACCTCGAAGGGACCCTTGATGTAGCCGGATTCACTTCCCGGGTTCCCGATGACATGGATGAGCAAATCTATGCGTTCTCCCTCATGGCTATCAAGCTGGATACCCAGAAGGAAGCCGAGTATTTCGGGCAGCTTGCCAATGGGTTGGGAATGGATGGCGATACATGCAATCGCATTCATGAGCAACTCGGTCAGCCCGAGATTTTCGCCTAACGGATTTTGCCCGTGCATTGAATGGCAAGGAAGCGTCGGCAAAGGTCGGGTGGGGGATCGCGCGGAGCTCGTGCGAACGTCCACTCCGAGGGAATTCAGAGTGTGGCCCGTCTCACCGAGGAAGCTCTGTGCGAATTTCTGGACAAACCGGGGGACGAGATTCCTTTTCTCCTCGTGCTCGACGGTGTTCAGGATCCGCACAATCTGGGGGCCTGCATTCGTTCGGCCGAGGCTGCCGGGGTTCACGCCGTTGTCATTCCTCGCCATAAGTCCTCTCCAGTTACGGAAACCGTGGTGAGGATCTCCTGCGGGGGAGCGGAGCATATTCCCGTTGTTTCGGTAGCAAACATGGCGCGATTTCTCAGCAAAATTCGGCAGGAGTATGGAATCCGTTCTGTCGGGACCGCGGATGAAACAATGGACGAACTCTACGAGGTCAATTTGACGGGACCCCTCGCGATCGTTCTTGGGGCCGAGGGAGAGGGGATGCGTCGATTGACGAAAGAAAACTGCGATGAGCTCATTCGAATTCCGATGGCGGGAGAGGTGGAATGTTTGAACGTTTCCGCCGCCGCTGCTGTTTGTCTGTTCGAATCAGTGAGACAGCGTGAGTTCGCCTGAAGGGGGAAGTCAGCAGGCGCGAAGATCTGCCGGGCTTGCGGGCAGGCGATGAACCCTATTTCCCGGACAGCTCCCAAACGGGAGTGAAGTCATCGCCTTCTTTCAACATGGCGTCGACGACGCGGGACATGAGTTGCAGACTGGGGCCGTCGTTAGGAGATTCGAGAAGAACGTCGCTGAGCAGAGACGACGCCTTTCGGAAATTCCCGGCTTCGAATTCATCCAGCGAGACTTGATACAGGGCCGCCAGTTCTTTCCAGTCCGGCCGCGCGCCCGGAGGTTCCAGTTCGAAAAGTTGAACGGGGGCCTGGATGTTTTGCACGCGCACCTGGCAGAGCCTTCGCCGTGCGAAGGAATCGGGTAGCTGGGACGCGGTATAGCCCGTTATGAGAAGTGGAGTTTTCAAAAACTTAGTCGCTCCCTGGACCCGGCTTGCCAGATTCACGACGGTTCCGAGAGGGCCGTATTTGAACTTCCGGTGCGTGCCGACATTTCCGACGAGTGCCTCTCCCGTGTTGACGCCGATTCCAACCTCGGTTCCCGCTCCAATCTGTTCCTGCCACTTTTCGTTGAGCGAGGAAAGGCTCTTTCGAATTTCAATGGCAGCGCGGCAGGCGAGTTCAGCATGGTTCGGTTGCTCGTTGGGGGCACCCCACATCGCCATCAGTTCGTCCCCGGTATAGTCGACGAGCACTCCGCCCAGTTCGATGACGATCGAGGAGAATTCCCCCATCACCCCCCCGAGCCAGTCGATTGTTTGACTCGGGCCAAGCCGTTCACTGATGGAGGAAAACCCGCGAATGTCGCAAAAGAGAACACTCACTTCCGCCTGGCGGGCCTGCATTTTCATTGGGTCCGGATTTCGCGCCAGCTCGCGGGCCAGCTCCGGAGTGAAGTGCTGCTCGAAAACCCGCTCTCGAAGGCGCTTCTTTTCCAGACTCGCATTGAGACGGGCCATGAGAAGAGCGGGGCGGATTGGCCGGGACAGGAAATCTTCGGCACCAATCTGTATGCAGCGAACCGCGTCCTGCTCCTCCTGCAAGCCTGTTACCACGATGACGGGTGTTTGACGGAGTCGGCCGGTTTCGCGGAGTTTGGCGAGGACCTCAAAGCCGTCCATCTTCGGCATCTCGATATCAAGAAGGACCGCATCAAAATCGCCTTCTTCAATCTTCTCGATCACCTCCAGTCCATTGACCGCAAAGTGAATTTCAAATCCGCAGGGTGCGAGGAGGCGTTCCAGTATCTCCCGGTTTTCCGGATCGTCATCGGCCACGAGAATCATTCCCGCAGATTCTCCGGGTTCGCAGGGGATGGTGGCAGGCTCCGGCGGAATTTCCTTTTCTTCGGCGAGGGCGGCGGTTCCGGAAACGAGGGCAAGGCAGGATTCGAGCACCCCGACGAGTTCCCGGGTTCGATCAAGGAACTCGGGAGGGCAGGGAAACATCTGCATCAACTGGATCGTGCCGAAAAGATGATTGAGCTGATTCCGGGCATCGTGCCTCGCTTTTCGAAACAGCTCATCCGTCTTTTCCCCGGACTCGAAGCGCGATTCATCGAACCAGCGGCTGATCCCGTCCCGAAAAGCCGGAGCTTCCACCTGGAGCTTGTTTAAGTCCGCTTCGATTTGGGGCGCATCCTGCTCCTGGACCCCCTCAGGGACGGTCACACCCAGCTCTTCGACAAGTCGACACAATCGCTCCGCCGCCGGATCGAGCTCAGCGCGCAGAAGTTGGATGCTGGTTTGTGCCGTCGATACAGCCATTGCCCAGTGTCGCCTCTGACGGGGGATCGGGCCAAGGAAAAAACTGGCGCACATGGAGCGTGCCTCGCTTCCCTCTTGCCCTCGACGGTTCGTCTCTCTGCTTCGCGTTTCATCATTCTGCAATCGATTCCGGACTGATTCTGATGCGAAAGAGGAAACGATGAATCGCCCAGACCAAATAGCCAACGAGGGTGAATGCGAGAAGGAGTGAAATCCCATTCAGCGCAATTTGCGCAACGCCCAGCTTTTTCAAATCGAGGAAAGGGTAGGGATAGGATCCAATGAGCGATCCCCGCGAAATCACATAGACAAAATAGAGCAGTGGATAGAGACACCAGAGGATCGGTGTGTTTGCGGAAAGCCTGCGCTCGAATGATGATCCGCACCAGTAAACAACCATGCTGACCGGAACGACATAGTGGTGAAGTTTGTCTGCTATCCACATGGGACCTTCCGGATTCCAGGTATGACGCAACAAAAGCTGATACACGATCGCGAGAAATACGACCGCAGTCGTGGCACATCCGATAGGCAGAGCCCCGGCGAAAAGGTGGCCGATTCCGCTCCTTCGAAAGACGAAGGGAAGCGTGCCAAGCAGACCGATGAAGAGATTTGTCAGAATCGTAAAGTAGCCGAGCAGTTCGACCAGGGCATCGGCGGCAGTTTCCCCACGACGGGGCGCGCTTTCAACCATACTCCAGCATTGCAGAATCAGACCTGCCCAGGCCATGCCCGCGACGATCAAAAGAAAAATTTCGCCTGCGGATTTTCGGGTTGATTTCATGTGTTTGGGGCCCCTGGCGTCAGCGTTCGTGAGAGCAGTTGCACTCCTGCTGGAACGTATTCGAACGGATCGGGGCAGCTATTCTATTCGTATCAGAGAGGAGGATTGCATCCAAATTTTCATTTTGGCTCATCGCTGTTATGCCGTGAGCGAGGCTCGAGAGAAGTTCCTCGTTCCGCTTCTACAGGCCGAAGACAGAATTCATTCGCTCCCGATCCACAGTCGCATCACGTAGTCGTCCATCATAAACCCGCTTCCGATATCGAGACAGTCTTCGCCGATAACCTGGAAACCGTTTTTCCGGTAGAAGCCAATCGCCGATTCGTTGCCGCGATTGACCCGCAATTCCAACGCGGTGGCCTGCTCTTTCCAAAGCAACTGGATGAGATGCTCCATCGCCTTCGATCCGATTCCGTTTCCCTGCCGGCGGGTTTCCAGATAGCATTTGTGGAGAAAACATCGTTGGTCGGGCTGAGTCGGGCCGAACGCGAGAAATCCGGCGCGTTCGCCCTTCCATTCGATCCAGCAGTAGGAAACTCCGTTTGCCTGATCCAACGCGAACGCCTCGTCGGAATACATTTTTTTCAGCATGTAGTCGATTTGCTCCGGGGTGATGAGGGCTCCGTAGGCGTTTGGCCAAATCCGGGCAGCCATTTCGCGAATCAGAGGCCATTCGGTTGCCGGAACGGGCAAAAGGGAGACAGCTGGATCGGTGGAATTCATCAATTTTGAGAAAAAAACGGCGAAACTTGCGTATCCCGGAGGTTGAAAACCACGTAAATGAACCATATGGAAGGCCAGCAAACAATTGACTTCCGGCAGAATCACGCTTCCTTCCCGCGATCATGAGCCACGAATCCAAAGACTCCAACAATCCGATTCTTTCCGGAATCGGCTCCGTTTTTCTTTTTCTCGTCCCCTTTTCCCTCATTGTAATGCTGGGTGTGGTAGGCTTTGCTTTCCTTACAGGAAGTGGCGTGGAGAAGAAAGAAGAGACTCCTGCAGAGGTAGTTGCAGCTCCGGCGCCAGCCGCGACTGAAGCAGCCACTCCGGCCGCTGCCCCTGCCGCCGCAACGACTCCAGCTGCCGCCCCGGCTGCTGCTGGTGGAGAGATCGATCCGGCAGTGATGGCTCTGGGAAAAACTTCCTATGCAACCTGCGCGGCCTGTCACGGACCGGACGGAACAGGATTGAAAGCGGGCCCGATGCTGATGGCTCCAAGCCTCGTTGGATCAGAACTTCTTCTCGGTGATCCGGATGAATCGCTTCTCGTGGTCCTCAAAGGCATTGCCAAGGAAAACATGGATTACATGGGAATGATGGCAGCACTCGCGGCAGGTCTTGATGATGAGAAACTCGCTGCGGTGCTCACCTACACTCGAAATACCTGGGGAAACAAAGCCCCTGCCGTCACCAAAGAGCAGGCAGCTGCAGCTCGCGCGAAATTTGCCGACGTCAGCGCACCGGCCGGCGTGAAACGTGCCGAGATCAAGAAGCTGGTCGAAGCACACAAGTAGGATTTTTCCTACGAGACCGGCAAAGGCCGGATCTGATTGACCTCGGGGACGTATTCGTAGCCGAGGTTTTTTATTTTCTGGAGAAATGCCTCACGATCCAGATCGTGGGTTTTGATGAGATCGTCCAGGTCAGCGTGATCGTTGCGAAGCGCCGTATTGATGAGACCTGGGAGCAAATTCGGGTCCATCGTTTCGAAGTGAGAGAGATTCATCAGGCGCGGCGCAGTAGAATGGCATCGGTATCGAAAGCGCCCCCGAGGACGTCGCTGAGAATGACGACAGGATCTCCGGACTCGATTTTTTCTTTCCCTTTTAGAAAATCGATCGCTTTTCGAATGCTGTCCTCCGGTAGCTCAGCAAACTCCATTTCGAAGGGAAAGACGCCCCGGTTCATGTGCAGGGCCCGGATGACGCCTTCATCAGGCGAAAAGGCATAGATCGGGGAGTGATCGGGACGCTGGTGTGCTGCATAGTTGGCAAGAACGCCCCGCGCCGTAAAAACGATGATCTTGGAATCCTTCAGCGAGTTGGCCAGGACGACCGCCGATTTTACGGTGTGCTGCTTTTCGGTCCGGAGCTCGATACCCCGGGAAAAACCGGCTCCGGGCTCCCGCTCCATTCGTCGTGCGATGCGATCGAGCACATCAATGCATTTCACCGGATACTGGCCGACCGAAGTCTCGCCGCTCAGCATGACGGCGTCGGCCTGCTCGTAAACGGCGTTGGCGACGTCAGTGACCTCCGCCCGGGTGGGGACCGGATTCTCGACCATGGATTCGAGCATGTGGGTCGCGACGATCACCTTTCGCCCGATACGGGCGGCTTCCTTGAGAATTGCGCGCTGCACAACGGGAAGCTCCTCGATGTGAACTTCGATACCGAGATCTCCCCGCGCCACCATGACGGCGTCGGATTCGAGAATGATTTCGGAGAGATTCTTGACCGCTTCCTGATCCTCGATTTTTGCGACGATGCGGGCGTGGCAGTCCTTTTCTGCGAGCTGTTCCCGGAGGAAGCGAATGTGTTCTGCATCGCGCACGAAACTGATCGCGATGAAGTCGACCTGCAACTCGGCTGCGATCTCCAGGTCGAGCATGTCCTTCTTCGTAAGGGGAGGAAGGTTGACCCGAATCCCGGGAAGGTTGATGTGGCGACGTGATCCCATCTCACCGTCGGTCAAAACTTCGCAAATGAGGCGCCCCGGATCGATTCGCCTGATCTCAAAATGGATTTCGCCGTTGTCCACGAGCATGACATCTCCTACCGAAACATCCTCGTGGAGTTCGTGGTAGTTGGTCGTCACAGAAACTTCGGTGGAGGGTTCGAGATCCGCGTTTCGAAATTCGACGGTATCGCCTCTGGACAGCTGAAGCTTTCCCTCGACATCTCCGGTCCGAATGGAAGGCCCCTGCAAGTCGATCAGGGTGGCGACAGAAATTCCGCATCCCCCGGACTGAGTACGAATGCGATCAACCACCTCGCGCGTCCACGGGTGAGAGGCGTGGCTCATATTAAGTCGGAAGATGTTCGCTCCGGCTTCGATCAACTCGCGGATTTTTTCGGGGCTGTCGGTTGCGGGACCGAGGGTGGAAATGATTTTGGTTTTTCGGTTGTTCATCGAAGTGTGAAATAGCAGTTTCAAGGCCAAAGCGGGATTGGCTAAGGTGAGCGAAAGGTGAGGTTTGATCCAGTCACTACTTTGGCACAAAAAAAGCAGCCTGCCTTACGGTCGAGCTGCTTCCGGGGAAAAAGAACAAACAGAGTCACTTCCGGCGCCACACTTCCACGACCCGGTTCGGGGAGAGATAATTAGAATTGAATCGGGTGGAGTGTCCAGAATAGATTGCCTGAAGATTATCCTGAGAGACACCACTCATAGCGGCTACTTTCTGGGCAACATTGGAGGCACGTTCCGGGCAAAGCTTGTGGTTGGAGGAGGTGGCGTCCCCGTCTTTGGAAGCATATCCGACGACGAGAAATCGATCTGCTTTGTCACTGTTTTTCAGCAGATCACTCAGGCCCTTCTCCTCATTCGCCGTTACCCTTGCGGGTCCGACACCGAACGGTACTAGATGAATATTTTTGGTTTTTCCGTCTTTCGTCAGCTCCTTGTAGATTTTCTAGCGCTCATCAGGCCCTCCTTGACCTGATTCAGTTCCGTAAACAGAGCGGAGAACCCGAGGGCTAGTTTTGAAGGATCATTGACCAGCATGGGAAGGTCGAGGTTCGGAAGGTTTGACGCGGCCGGTTTTGGCATCGCCGCCTTTTTCGTTCTGGCGATCTTCGCTCTCAGTTTTTCAATTTGCGCGGTAAGCTTGGCTTGAAGCGCTTCGTTCATACTCTTCAGGGAATTCACACGACCGGATTTTTCGTCAAATATGGAAAGACGAAGCTTCAGGGCTGCGTTTCCGGCCTCAAGATCTTTAAATTTCAGTTTTCCTTCCTGCAGCTCGGCAGCAATTTGAGCTCGTCTTTCCGTTTCTGCGGAGAGTTGCGAGTTGGCTTCGTCGAGGCTGTGCCTGCAGCCGGGACTCGCCTCCTGATGTGGGGACAGGCTGAATAACAGGTTGTGACGTATCGTCCACGGCTGGCGTGAAAAGCCATGCGGTAAAGAAGAGTGTGGAAAGTCCCGCGAAAAAGGCGAACACGGTGGCACCCACATCATTTCGAATTCGAAAGTCTCCCATAGATCGCAAGGAGACGGGCTAGGAATACTGGCGCGGCCGAAATTCGACAGTAGAGGCTGATCTCCCGAAAAAGCAGGTTCCCGGAGGGTTTTAACGCCGGGATGTAATTTGGAAGGGCATTAACCCTTCAAGAGGTAATTGAAAGCAAGCACTCCTGCGAAGAGGAAAGCCACAGCAACAACGATTCCAATAAGAATAGCCATGCCGGGATTGTAGGCAGGGATTCTGGAAATGCCAACGGTAAGATTCAAGGAATCGGTAGTCTTTTCGTGTCCGTCAGGCGGTCGCCGCTTTTGCGTTGGCGTTCTTCTCCTGCTTTTTTAATGCTCTCTGGCTTCGCTCAGAAAACCAGATGATGACTCCCATAGCCATAAAGATTCCGAGAATCATCCACGACGTGTAGAGGGCTCCCCAGACTCCTTCCGTAAATCCGTAGCTGTGAAGCCCGACACCGAGGTTGTTCACACCCCACCAACTGAAAGTCGTGATGATGGCGAGAATAATCGAGTTCATATGCACTCCAAGGTCGCGGATCCAGCCCGCCATGCGTCCATGCAGGATGACGAGGGACCAGAGACAGATCATGAGAGCTCCGTTTTCCTTAGGATCCCAGCCCCAGAATCGGCCCCAACTGTAGTTGGCCCAGATGCCACCTAGAACCGTCCCGACGAGCGAGAAGAAAAGACAGAAGCAGATCACACCGTAATTCATGCGGGTGAGGCTGCGATAAAGGTCCTTGGACTCCCTGCCCAGCATCATCATGACGAAGCGGGCCACAAGATACACAATCCCGATGATCGCAGCCACGAGAGCCGCTGCGTAGCCGATGTTGATAATGGTCACGTGAGTGGCGAGCCAGAAGTTGGTGTCGAGAACCGCGACGAGCTGAGTAATCGTGTCGGTGGCTTCTTTGGCTTCGTACTTGATTGATAGAAACATTCCAAACACTCCGGAAACGATTGCGACGAGAGTGCCGATGCCTTTTCGGGTAAAGAGTTCGATCAGCAGACCGAGCAAAACGGCTGTTCCCGTGATGAAGAGCACAGTGTCATAGAGGTTCGTGATCGGGGGACGTTGGCGAATGATGCTTCGCAAGGTGATGCCATAGGCATCCAATCCCAGACCAAACAGGGCAATGCCGCCGGCCGCGAGCAGGAGGCCCTTGCCGATTTTACTTCCGGGGGTCAACCAACTGAATGCCATTACGATGAAAGCGAAGACAAAGCAGTACAGGGAATAAATGAAATACTTCCCGCGATAGAGCTTCACTTCCAGCTCGGAGTAGAGCCCTTCTCCCCTCGGGTCGGAAATGGAATGCTGGTTTTTGGCAAACGTGGTCAGAGCTGCGGAAAAAGCGGCGGGGCTTTCATTTCTTGCATCGACCAGAGTCTCAATGGATTGCAACTGCTCGGCGGCCCAGGGGCGTGCATCTTTCGATTCCAGGCCCTTCAACATTACGTCGCTGGCGGAGAGCCAGACTTCGTTGTCGGATTCCTGTGGCGGGAAAAGGTTGATTCCTCTCGAGGTGTTCGCGAAGAAAAAATACAGGCGGAATACGTCCTGGAGAGTTCGCTCCTCTTCGTTCTGACTCGCGGGTTGCTGGATGATTCCGACCAACTGATCAATCGACATTTCCGGCATCGGCATCTCGCGAAGCATTTCGGCCGGGCTCGTTTTCGCGGCGAGCTCAATCAGGGCGGGCGGGAGAATGTTTTCGTTTACGAGGATCTGCCCGTCGCGGGCGAATCCGAACTGGCCAATGAGGTATTCGAAAGAGCTGACGTTTTGTCCGAGGGTAAGGATCATTCCCTCGACCCGTCCGAGTTCGTATTGCTTGTCCCGTCGCTCACTCTGCTCATACTTGCGCTGCTTTTCGGCATACTCTCCCGCCAGTTCGGCGAGGCGGGCCCGACCGGAAACCAAATCGTTGTAGGAATAAACGGACCGCTTTTTCTCATTCGGGGAAACCCCGATCTGGACAACGGCGGCGGAGTCGTCGACGACGAAAGTCGGGATGTCCTTGGCTACTTCCCCGCGGAAAAGCACATCGAGAAGCCACTCGGCATAGTGCAATTTGTGATCGACTCCGTCTTTGGACTGGAATTTCGCCTGTGTCTTGCCGCTGAACTGCATCAGGGTGAAGCGGGCGTAGGTATAGATCGGTTTGACCCGTCCACCATCCTGCAAGAGGAGGCTTTCAAAGGTGTGTGCTACCTCTTCATCCCACGGCTCGTAGGAATCGAGATCTGACTTGGGAAGCTCCCGCGCGGACAGGCTCTCCGTCGCGAAAAGTGCGGTCGCGATGAGTAGAGTATAAAGGAATTTCATGACGCAGCGTTGGCGGGGGCTTTCTTCGAGCGGGTGGTGAAAGTGACCAGCATGATAACAAAGTGGATTCCGAGTCCAATGCTGGTGACAACGAGAGACCAGAGAGGCCACTGGTCGGCGGGATTGTTGGCGACGGCGAATTGGGAGAACATTTCGTCGCCGGGCTCGGAACCGGAGGGACCGAAGGATTCCTGGAAAAAAGTATAGCCTGCGTAGCGCATCGGTTCGTTCATTTTGATCTCAAGCGGGGTATCAGGCTTGTCACTTTCGAAACGGGTCACGCGACTTTCATAATTCCGGGCCGTGCTCACTCCGGGATGCCGTTCGAAGATGAATTCGTCCAGCTTCACTTCGAAAGGTACCGTCCAGGATTTCTTGGCGAGAAGCGCTCCGTATTTTTGATCGCCCACTTCGAAGGTAAAGGGCATCGGGTTTTCGCGGGGGTCAAAGCGGAACGAGCCCGACCACAGAATGGCTTCGATCGGATCTCCCTCTGCGGGCCGGAATTCCACGTAGCAGCCGGGCAGATTCTGTTCTGCTTCTTTGGAAGCTTTTTGCTGCGACAACTTGAACCCGTCGATTTCTTTTCCCTCGGCCTCTGCCGCCATCGGCGCGGATACCGGGATCGGGGTCGCATTCTGCGAGAATCCATTGATCACAATCTCAAAAGGCAATGCCCCCGTCTGGTAGGTGCGCTGCTCGTCGGAGCGAATGCTTTGCAACTCGTCCGACGGGAGAATCCAGGCCTTTTCCGTTTTCCCGTCCTTGTCGAGAGGCATGATTTCGAGCTGCCAGTTGCGGTAGCTTTCGACGCGATTCGATTTCATACCGGGATAAAGCGCCATGTAGCCGTCGGTGGAGAAGGCCCAGGTAATAAAGCCCCCGGCTAACAACATCAACATTCCGAAGTGGGAAATGAGGAGTCCAGCTCCTTTCCATCGCTTGCGAACTTTGATGAGAGCTCCCATCGTCATGTTCACGAAAAGGACGAGCATGAGCAGCAAGCCTCCGGGAAGAAGAAGGGGAAAGCCCCAGAGTTTGTGGATCACAAAAAAGGAGTGGAAGTACTTCACCTTCGCCGCGTGCAGTCCGTTGTCGACCTGGTCGAGCGTGCCGAACAGGGTGATGACTGTCATCAAGGCGAGGACAATCGTTGCCAGCTTGAAGGAAGTGAAGAAGCGGAAAAGCAACTTCGGCCAGTTGCCGGGGGACCAGTCGATGGTTTTTTTTGCCATGGTAGGTATGTGGATCGGAAATTACGAGCCGGGTGCGCCGGTGGAAACGTCGAGTGATCCTACGAATTGATCGAAGGCTTTCGTATTCGCCTCAACGAGCGCCCGTGGACCGGTCATCTTGACGAAGACCGCACCGGCGTCGGAGGAGAGGATGACGCCAAGGAGGCGGTAGTCGGACTTTGTTCCGGCACCACCCATGCCGGTGAAGTCGCCATCAACACTCATGAAGGAAGCGGGCTGACCAAACAGGGCTTTTTGTGGAAGGGCTGCGATTTCCCCCTCTGTGAGAGGTTCCGCCCCCATCTGACCGCGCCAACGATTGACGTTTGCGGCAAGGCCACCTCCCGCTCCCGGGAGACGGGCCACATAGCATTCGCCTTCGCCGTTTTCTCCGAAGGTCATATTGATGTCCCGCATCATTGACTTCGTTCCCTCGCTCCAGCCTTTCGGCGTATCATAGACAAGGCGCGGTGCGCCTGAATCGGCTGACCCTGCCTGGGCATCTCCCGCCCCGGATCGGGTCTGGTAGCGGAATCGCTCCCGGCTCGTCTCGACCAGCTTGAACGTGCGATGGGCCGATGGAAGTTCCTGTTCTACGATTTCCGGACCTTCCGGACCGGAGTCGGTGCAGGCCGAAAGGAGAAAGGTTCCTGACAAAAGGCAGAGGGCTGTCTTGGCTACGGGGGAGTTCATGAGAAAATGGGCAGAGGCAGGAAGCCTCTGCAGTGACATGTTTGATACGACAGACAAGTCGTCTTTTGTGTTGGAAAAAAAAGCCGTTTTCGCGGGATTCGATGCCACAAAGGAAAAATGGTGCGCTTACGGAGCTTTTTCTGCCGCTTTCGGAGCAGACTTCGCGGGAGCTTTGGGCGCCGCTTCGGCCGGCTTTTGCGTTGCCTTCGGAGCGGCTTTGGTTTCAGGTTTCGCTTCCGCCTTCGGCGCTGCCTTGGGTTTCGGGGGTGTGTCTGCCTTTTTCGGAGACGGCGCTTTCGATGCCTTGGGCTGGTCCTGCGCTTTCGGAGTTGCTTTCGGAGCTGGCTTGGCCGGCGGCGTTGTCGTGGCCGGCTTGGGAGTTTCCGTCTTTTTCTCAGCAGCGGGCGCCGGCTTCGGCGCGGGTTTGGGAGCCGGCTTCGGTTCCTGTTTCTTATCCGCTGGCTTGGGTTCTTCCTTTTTCGGTTCGGGCTTTTTCTCCTCGGCCGCTTCCGCAGGGGCTGCAATCGCAGTGAGATCGACTCCTGTATTGATCTCCAGATTCACCGAGCGCTCGAAGGCTTTCGCTTCACCGGGGTCGATTTCGGTTTGCCACAGATACACTTTGCGGAGAGACGGCATTTTCTTAAAGGACTCAAAAATGCCGTTTCCGACTTTCGTTCCGTAGAGATTGAGATACTCCAGCTCTGTCATGGCGCCGAGCTGCGCAATCCCGGCGTCTGTGATGGCGGTATTTTCGAGGTGAAGTCGCTCCAGTCCACGCATCTTGCTGACTACCTTGAGGCCGTCATCCGTAATCTGACTCCGTGCCAGATCGAGCCAGACGATCCGGTCAGCGACCGGCTCGAGGAGGGCAAGTTGCTCATCGCCAAATTCTTTCGCGGCATTGATCACGTTGACTCGCAGTCGATCGTCTTCTGCTGAGATTGGCATCAGGGAGAAGTGATATTTCTCAGACGCGTTGGTCACGTCTTCCATGCGCTGCTGCTGCTCTTCGGGAGACAGGGTGTCCCAGACCGAAGTGAGAGCGATGACCGCGGTTTCAGCGACTTCTTCCGCCCCGGCGTGAATGGCCTCCACAGCGAGAGCCGTCGCTTCGATCGAGGGATCGTCTCCAAGCTCGGCTATGGTCGTCTCCGGCTTGGCTCCGGCGGCGATCCAGAGGCTCAGCAATTTGATTTCCTCCTGAGTGAGAGGATCGCCTTTGGTAGGCATAAACTCATCGTGATCGCTTTCGAGAGTCACCCGCACAATCATTTCAGATTCTTCGGCATTTCCGGGAACAACCGTCGGAAAATCAGATCCCTCGGAACCTGCGAGGAGAAGTTCGTGGGTGTCCATCCGCAACTTGCCTTTGACCTTGTTTTCGTTGTGACACTCGTTGCATGTCTTATCGAGAATCGGGACCACGAAGTCAGTGTAGACGACTCGCTCGCCGAGAGGGATTTCGGCCACTTCGGCGGCTTCCGCGCCGCCAGCTTCGGCAATTTCTTCTGCGTCGCCATTCGTTTCGATTCCGACGAGAAGCAGAGGCTTAACCGATTCCGGTGCGTGCTCGGTGAGATATTCCGTGTCGTGAACCATCGCACCGCCAAAGTGGCCGCTTGCCATGGTCGTAAAGACGGCCGCTGCCAGGCCCAGCGTCGCGAGATTCGTTTTCCCTTTTATGGTGAAGACCAATGCAATCAGGCTGCACACGACCACGGCGAGTCCGAAATACATGTGCAGATCCATTGCCCGTCCTGCAAACCCTTCCACACTCATCAACAGATAACCAACGATGGTGGCACCGCAGGCGCTTAGAAAGGAAATCCAGAGAACAAAAGGAAGACTTCCTCTCAATTGAGAAAATGCGGTCAGTCGGGAAAGGATATCCATTCCGAATGCCAGAAAAATCACCCCGATCGGTACGTGAACAATGAGCACGTGAAACCTGCCGATGAAATTGAGGATGCCGCCCCCGTCCCCTTCGCTGTTTCGATAGGCGAACCAGATGAAAGCGATCAATGCAAGCCAGAGAATTCCGAGGAAAAGGGCCCATTTGGAACCTTTTGATTTGGGGGCTTCGTGTTTAACAAACGTGCTCATGGGTCAGCTTCGGCTCAGAGGGATGGAGAATCAATCGCGTGTTAGCGTGCAGAATTTATCAGTAATACAGGAAATTTCCTGACGTATTCGAACGAGAACAGGCTTCCGGGAACGCCGGAAATCCCCCGTGGGAAAGGAAGTTGCGCACCGGAAAGAAATTGCGGGACTCCCGAATTCATCGTAAACAACCGCTCCTTTCGATCCAATTTGCGATGAAATCCGGTCGGAACAGTCAATTTTTGCCATATGAGTGAGAAATCTCCATCGGAAACCCACCTTTACTTCATGGGAATCTGCGGAACTGCGATGGGATCGGTCGCGGCTGCGTTTCGGGATGTCGGCTATCGGGTCACTGGATCAGACGCGCAGGTGTATGATCCGATGAAGTCCTTCCTCGAGAGCAGTGGAATTGAGATTCTCAACGGATATGACGCGGGGAATCTTCCTGACGATGTCGATCATTTCGTGATTGGAAACGCCCAGAGCCGCGGCAATCCCGAAGTGGAAGCGGTTCTTGAGACCAAGGCCCCCTACATTTCTCTGCCGCAGCTTCTGAGTGAACGAATCCTCCGCGGTAAGCGGAACTTTGTCGTTTCGGGTACGCACGGAAAGACGACGACGGCTTCACTACTTACCTGGATTTTCGAATCCGCAGGGAGAAACCCCGGATTTGTGATTGGAGGGCTCCCGGGAAACCTGGAACAGGGCGCACGGTTCACGGATTCGGAAATCGTTGTCCTCGAGGGAGATGAGTATGATTCCGCTTTTTTCGATAAGCGTTCAAAATTCATTCACTACCTTCCTGAACTGGCGATCGTGAACAATATCGAATTTGATCACGCCGATATTTTCGACAGCCTCGACGCGATCAAACGGTCCTTCGGGCACATGGTTCGGCTTGTTCCCGGAAACGGAATAGTTTTGCTGAACGGTGACGATCAGAACTGCCTCGATGTCTTTGCGAAAGAAGGCCATTCGCCGATGAAGCGGGTGGGGTTTGCGGAGAATTGCGAGGCTCGAATTTCCGACGTAGAATACGAAGCGGAAACTTCGACCTTTGTGCTGGAAGGGGAGCGATACACGCTGCCGATGAACGGCGAATTCAATGTTCGCAATGCGGCCATGGCGATCACGGCGGCCCGCTTCGGGGGCGTTTCGCCAGAGGCGATTCAAGCTGCTTTGACCTCTTTTCTCGGGATCAAGCGTCGTCAGGAGGTCCGGGGGGTGACCGGTCGCAATATCACCGTGATCGACGATTTCGGGCATCATCCGAGCGCGATCAAGCAGGCAATCATCGGACTTCGAGCCAAATACGCGGGAACCCGGATGTGGGCGGTTTTCGAGCCGAGGTCGAATACGACCCGTCGCAAGGTTTTTCAGGAAGCCCTTCCTGACGCGCTGGGAGAAGCGGATGCCGTCTGTATCGCGGCTGTTGCCCGCGCCGATCAACTGGACGAAGACGAACGCCTCGATACCGATTTGCTCATGGAAACGCTCCGGTCCGGAGGAAAACCGGCTTACTATGAGGCGGATGTCGATGCGATCGTAGATCGACTGAAATCAGAGGCGGAAGATGGAGATGTGATCGTTGTCTTCAGCAATGGAGGTTTCGGCGGCATTCACGATAAGTTGCTGAAGGTTCTCTGAGAATTACGATTTCTATAAATTTGATCGATTTATCCTCGTTTCAGGCGTAGATTTCGGCATCTTGAAACGATTTTTTCTTTTTCTCGCGGCGGCCCTCTCCTTCGTTCACACCGATGCTTTCTGCGAGGAACAGGCCGGCGAACGCGTCCTTTCACTCGAGTCCATTCAGGAAGTGAAGCGTGATGGCCGGGTTGCCATCGAAAACAATTTTACCGTTCTCGTAGAGGGAGACAAAATTCAGCGTGGCCCGGTCCTGAATTTCCTCGCCGTTTTTCATGGCCCGGCCGGTCTTGTTCTGAAAAAACGAATCGATGATATCGAATTGTTCCGAAACGGGGAACCAGAGCCATTTAAGGAGGTGATCGGGGAGGGGACCTATAAGATCTATTGCGGAGAAAAATCTGTCCGTCTCGACCCCGGAGTTCACGAATACACCTTTCGTTGCGTCATCGACGGAGAGTGGGTCTTCAAAAACGGCGAAGCGATTGGCGCTTTTGACGTGAGTGGCCCGTTTCAGACTCTTCCCATCGATTCGGCGAGATTGATTCTCCGTTTTCCGGATGAAGTTCAGCTCTCCCGATTTTCTCCTGCAGTTCACCGTTCGGCGGCGAAAGATACCGGCTACACGGCTAAGCAGGGAGGGACGGAGATCCTCGTATCCACAACCGGTGCACTTCTGCCGGGTCACTCGTTTGTGGTCCATGCCATCTGGCCGTCTGCAGGTTTCGCGAAACAGAGTCAGTGGATCGAAGTGATCAAACAGCATCCGCGAATTCCGATCACGGTAGTGGCGGCGATCGCATTGGTGTGGGCGTTTGTTTTGCTTCTGGCCCGATTTCGGAATAACTACCGGACTCGTCTTGCGACCGCTTGAGAGTGATCTAAGATCTCTCCGGAAGGGAGACAAGCAACCCGGTCGGCTAGCGCAGGAAAAACCCCCGTAAAACCTGCAAAAGACTAGTGCCAACCGGGCTGCCGTCTGGTTTCAACCCTTTGTCAGAAAGTCATAGACTCGTCTGACAACTCCCTTTCAAAAGCACCTGCCATGCCAAGTGCTTTGCAAAAGAACCTAAAGATGAGCAATTCAGTAGACTGTGAAATCACGATTCGCCCCGCCATTCCAGAGGATATTCCCGGGATTCTGGAGATGGTGCTTGAGCTCGCTGAATTCGAAAAGCTTGCCGATCAGGTAGTTGCGACAAAGGAAGACTACGAGGAAAGCCTGTTTGGAGCGGTTCCGGTTGCCGAAGCGCTTGTTGCCGAGGAAAAAAATGGATTTGTCGGGTACGCAATTTTCTTTTCCACTTTCAGTACATTTATCGGTCGAGCCGGCATTTGGCTCGAGGATTTGTATGTCCGACCTGAATTCCGAAAGAGAGGAATTGGCAAAAAAATGCTCCAGGAAGTGGGATCGATCGCCCGCGAAAGGAATGCCGGACGTTATGAATGGTGCGTTCTTGACTGGAATCAGAACGCCATTGATCTCTACGAGTATGTCGGCGGTGAAATCCTCGACGAGTGGCGTATTGTCAGGCTGAACCGGGACACCTTGGATGTCCTTCCTGAGAAATGAGTATTGCAGAGAATCTCGAACAAGTTCGCGGGCAGATTACGGAGGCAACGGCCAAAGCGGGTCGGAATGCCGGTGAAGTCACCCTCGTTGCGGTCAGCAAGACCTGGCCCGTGGAAGTCATTCAGGAAGTGGTCGACGCGGGGCAGTTCGTACTGGGAGAGAACAAAGTGCAGGAAATCCTCGAGAAGGTGCCCGTCATGTCGGCAGACCTGAAATGGCACTGCATCGGGCATTTGCAGAAAAACAAAGTGCGAAAGGTCCTGCCGCTTTGTGCAATGATTCACAGCATCGACTCCGTGGATTTGGCGGAGCGGGTTGATCGGATTGCCGGGGAACTGGATCTGCATCCGGAAGTCCTCCTGCAGGTGAATGTCGCGGATGATGATGCCAAGTTCGGGTTTTCTGTCGCGGAGTTGGAGGAGGCATTTTACGACCTGAGTGCGCTGGCAAATCTTCGGATCAAGGGCCTCATGACCGTCCCGGCTTTCGATCCCGACCCGGAAGCAGTGCGTCCCTTTTTCGCTCGCCTTCGCGAATTGCGTGATCGCATCGAAGATTCGTCGAAGACCAGTCTTCCGCACCTTTCCATGGGAATGAGCCATGATTTCCCCGTCGCAATCGAAGAAGGGGCGACTCTGGTTCGCGTGGGATCCTCGATTTTCGGAAAGCGGGACTACCCGGTGTAGCGGGAAGTCCGGACGGCGGCTGTTGGAAAGGATCGCGTCCAATCCGGGGTCGCAGACCCCGGCTACAGGCGAATGCCCATTTCCCGCAATTTCGCCGTTGCTCGACTTGGGATTTTCCGACAAGATCGCGTCTTACTTTGTGATCCCCGCTTCTTTTATGGCCACCAATTCTACCAAAAAACCGATGCTGGTTCTCAGCGTCATGATGTTTCTGCAATTTTTCGTCTGGGGGACCTGGTTTTCCACGATCAATGTGGCTCTCGGCGCCGCAGATCTTGCTGACTTTATTGGCGGTGCCTATGCCGCCGTTCCGCTGGGAGCAATTTTCGCTCCTCTCTTTCTCGGCTTGATTGCCGACCGGTTTTTCCCGTCCCAGTTTATCATGGGCGTTCTCTTTCTCATCGGTGGCACCCTGATCTACCTGGCCGGCGACGCTGCGGAAGCGGGCAACGGACCGCTGATGTCAAAGCTCTTCCTCGCTCACATGCTCTGCTACATGCCGACTCTTGGGCTCGGAAACACCATTGGTTTCACCCATCTCAAGCGGATCGATTTTCCGAAAATCCGTGTGTGGGGGACGATCGGATGGATCGCGGCGGGACTTATGGTGGGGGCTCTGGGATGGAGCGCTGATCTCGGGATCATGAAGTTGGCGGCCTACGCGTCATTCGCGTTGGGAGTTTTCTGCTTCTTTCTTCCTCACACTCCTGCTCCGGCAAAGGGGGAGAAAATCGATCTGCGTGCTTTGCTGATGCTGGATGCCCTCAAGTTGCTCGCGAAGCCCTCTTTCCTGGTTTTCATTATTTGCTCCGGCTTGATCTGCATTCCCCTGGCCTACTATTTCGGAATGACGGGGCCGTTTCTCGCAAATGCCGGATTTGAAGAGCCCGCCTCCTCGATGACGATCGGACAAATGTCGGAGATCATCTTCATGCTCTTGATTCCGTTTTTCTTCCGGCGCCTCGGGGTGAAATGGATGATCATCGTGGGAATGCTCGCGTGGTTTGTCCGGTATCTCCTGTTTGCGTTCGGTGCTCCGGATCAAGTCGCCTGGATGCTGTTCCTTGGAATCGCCCTCCACGGAATCTGCTATGACTTCTTCTTTGTCACCGGCTTCATGTATACCGACCATGTCGCGCCCAAGGAAGTCCGGGGACAGGCACAGAGCCTGCTCGTGTTTGTCACGCAGGGGCTGGGAATGTGGATCGGGTACGCCATCGTATTCGGAAAGCCCTGGCTCGGTCTGGACGGTCAGGCAGGCAAGCTTGCTGATTCCGGTGCGCTTACGGATGCGATCATCGGCGGTCGGGGGGAGCAGACTCTCACGTTCGGTCAGAAACTCGGAAAAATCTTTTCCGTCAACATGCCTGACGGGATTGACACGGCCTTGCTGAGCAAGGCGATGGAGCAATGGAAGGTCTTCTGGATGACTCCGGCGATCATGGCCATCGTCATCGCCGTGATCTTCTTTTTCACCTTCTGGGACAAAACGAAGGTGAGTGAAGATGAAATCGGGGAATCCTAATTTCAGATCCAACAGGGTTTGGTTGGAGGCCTGACCCTGTTGAGTGACTCTTCCTGAGCCAGTATGCGATGAAGTGGAAGATTGCCGGGATCAATTTTGATCATTTTCACATGGGGGATCTGCTCCGGATGGCGCACAACCATCCGGACGCCGAGTTGGTCGGAATTTCTGACGAAGACGAGTCCCGCATGTTCGGCGCGCGTTCCAATTTCGGGCTGACTCCGGATCAGGTGTTCACGGATTATCGGGAGTGTCTCGAAACGACGCGGCCGGATCTCGTCCTCCTTTGCCCGGCGGCAGCGCGCCATGCCGAGTGGGTCGAGAAGGTCGCTCCCTTCGGCGGGCATGTAATCATGGAGAAACCGTTCGCCGCTTCGTTGGCAGAGGCCGATCGAATGATCGCGGCGATGGAGGAAAGCGGCCGGCAACTCGCGATCAACTGGCCGCTCGTCTGGTGCCGATCCCATGCCAAAACTCACGAAGTGATTCGCTCGGGGGCGATCGGGGAAGTCGCGGAGGTGCATTTTTACGACGGAAATCGCGGACCGCTCTGGCACGGTGCGGACAAGATTGAAAAGGAACCGACAGAGGAGGATAAAGACGCGAGCTGGTTTTACAAAGCCGGGGAGGGCGGGGGAAGTCTACAGGATTATCTCGGCTATGGCACGACTCTCGGGACCTGGTTCAACGGAGGACAAAAGCCGATCGAGGTGATGGCGATGTGGGATGTGAAAAGCAACGGTCTTGAGGTCGACGAACACAGCATCACGGTGGCGCGATACGAGGCAGGCCTCTCCAAATTCGAAACCCGATGGGGCACATTTTCTGATCCCTGGATCATGCAGCCGCAACCGAAGTGCGGGTTTGTCGTGAAAGGCACGGAGGGAACTATTTCCAGCTACGACTACGATGAGTTCATCACCGTGCAGACTCCCGGTTGGCCGAATGGAGAGCGAGTCGAAGCTCCGGAGTTATTCACCCCGCGATCGAATCCGGTGGAGTACGTCATCGATTGCCTGGAGTCCGGACGTCCGATCGAGGGGCCGCTCAGTGTGGAAATGTCCCGTATCGGTCAGCAGATTGTCGATACGGCGTTTGAAAGTGCGAAGTGCGGTCGGGCGCTTCCTTTGATCACATAGCAGTGGCATCCCGGCCTGACCGGAGCGTCAAAATGGCAACTTCCGGGGCGCAGAGAAACCGCGTCGGGATCGTCAGAGTCCCGATGCCTCGCGTCACGAAGAGTGAACTCTGCTCCTTACGGTAATGGCCGTAGGGGTAGGTTCTCCCATACTCGGGCAGAAGAATCGGTCCGTAGACAGGGGCGCAAACCTGACCGCCGTGGGTGTGTCCTGACATTTGCAGAGCTACCCGCGGGTCCTGATAGTGGTCGAAGGTATCCGGCTCGTGCCAGCCAAGAAGGATGGGTTTGTTCTCCGGGCATTTGGCAAAGGTTCGGGGAAGATCGGGAGCACCTCCCCACACGCTGTCGAGACCGGCCACGGCGAATTCCTGAAACTCCACCACCTCGTTGGTCAGCAGTTTGATCTCCGCTTCTGCCAGCATGCGGGAAAGGCTGATCGAGCTGTGCCAGCGGTCGTGGTTTCCGTAGACGGCGAAGCTGCGAATGTTGGGTCGAAGGTGCTGCAGTTCGGCGCAGAGAGGTTCGAGGGCCCGGGGATCGCTGGAAACAAAATCACCAACCAGCATGACAAGGTCGACCTGCTCGTCATTGATCGCTTTGACGGCCCGGCGGATCAGATGGTTGTCACCGAAATCGTCATGATGAAAATCTCCCATCACCGCGATCTTCATTCCGTCGAGGTGGGAATGCGCGCCTGACAGGGGGATGTCTGTTCGCGTCACATCGATGAGGCGTTTTTCGATGAGACTTCCGTAGCCGAAGGCGACGGCCGGTGTTCCGTAAAAGAGAGAACGGGAGAGGAATCTTCGACGTGTGAAATTCATGGAACCACCTTCGCAACGATATGTGAATCTACGATGAAACCAATGTGAATTCTCCGGAGGCGGCAGGAACCGGAGCGGAGCGCAGCTAAACGGAGGCGATGCCACCGCTACCGTGTCACTTGTATCCCGGATTCGGAGCAGACCTGTTCCATTCTCTCGAGACCGACCTTTGCACACTCGAGCGGATCTTTGGCCCACCATTCTTCGCTAAAGAGTTCGAGGCTGAGCCACTTGTCGTATCCCTTTTCCCTGAGCACAGAAAGTTCCGCCTTTAGATCGATGACGCCGTCTCCGACCATGACCCGATCAGAATCGACCTGCTCACCGCTCGGGATTCCGGGAGCGGCATCGTTGATGTGGTAGTGGGAAATCTGCTTCAGCGGGAGCGCCCGGATATCCTCCAGGGTCGTCCTGTTGTTCCAGTTGTGAAAGGCATCGAGAATCGTGACCGGATTCAGATCCGGGTCGCATTTCTCCAATACGCTGACCGTATCCGGAACATTGTTGAGGCTGGCAAAGAAACTGATGTATTCCAGCACCGCCTGCACACCCGCTTCCCTCGCGATGCGGAGGAGGTCGTTGTAGCGTTCGTGGAAATCGGAAAAGCCCGGTTGTTCGATGGGCGGCGTGCAAATCACGAGGGGGGCGCCCACCCGGTTCGCGAGTTCGAAGCGCCGCCGTCCTTCGTCGAGAGCGAGATCATACTCTCGATTCTGCGTTTCTCCCCAGCTTCGAACGGCAATGAGAGCAGGCACCTCCAGCCCGTGATCGGAGAGGGCTTTTTCCACATCGGAAACTTCTCCACCCCGACCGACATACTCGTAGATGTCGACCGCCCACAGTTCGATACCGCGATAACCGGCCTCGCCCGCGATCTTGATTTTATCGATCAGCGGAGTCGGCTTGATCGTGGAGGAATTCAGAGAAAGGCGCATCGCAGGGAATCAGCTCAGGATTTCGATGACGCGATCCATCGGCAGAAAATGGCCCACGAGCGGTTGGCTCAAATCGGGCTGACTTTGCTGCCAGTTCGCGAAAATACCTGCGTCAGTGACGAGCGTAGCAATGTAGCGTGAGCAACCGGTTCCGGTCGGGGAGACAAAAGCGGGCCCCTCGATCGAAAGGCTCTCGATGGAGGTGAGGTCGCGATCCTTGCCGACCGCGATGCCACCAATTTCTTCACAGGACCAGCCGCGGGGACGGGAGACGGCGGTGGGGTTTTCATCGAGCTGGCGAAGACATTCGCAACTGTCGTAGAAGTAGAGAGAGAGGCCCGCCTCATTCGAGAAAGCGCCCAGGTTCGGGACGGCGAGGCGTTCGGTAACCCGTGCTGCGGCGATGTCCCAGACAGGACCGCGACGGAGGAGGTCGTCCGTGATTTTCTCGTAGCTGGCGCTGCCTGCTTTGCGGAGAAAGAGAGCCGTGCCGCTGCTCGACCAGGTGAACGGATGCGTGCAGTAGCCGAGGACAAGATCGCCGTTTTCGAGATCAAATACCCAAGGGTCTTTGCAGTGAAGGCGGGCGGGGTCGTCCGAGCCGAAAGGAATAATTTCCTCGATGTTGGATGAGCTCAGATCTTCAACCCGGTTGGCGTGAATTCGGTCAATGCTCCAGACACCGGCACCGGGCTTTTGAAAGTCGGCGAGGCGTTCGGGATATTTGGCGTCCTTCTCGGTCGAGATGAAGAGTTCGATTCCATCGAGAGTCAGATGCAGGGCGACGCCCTCAATCGAGACGATTGGCATTCCGCTGTGAGCCAGATCCGCTTTCGTAAAAGAAACGATTTTTTCAAACTCGCTGTTCACATCGGGAGCGCGGAAAATGGCGAGTTCCAGGCCGCGCTCGCCGGCGCCGACTCCGGTCCGGGAGTCGCCGTAGTTGCGGTAGCGTCCGCAGATGAGAATCGATCCGTCGCGATCCTGGATCACGTTTCCGCCGCCGAACCAGTATCCGGTGCTGCGGTCCTGGGGCTCCACGAGGACGCGGGCGGCCTCCTGGTTGATGAGTTCCCCGGCGAGGGTAGTGAGTTTCTGTTTTTGTTCGTCAGTTAACATGTCGAGGGTGGGTGGAAGGTCTACCTATTCCGGTCTGTTACAAATTCAAAGAGGACTTGCTCAAGTGGTTCGTCCGTTGGGATGAGGCGATAGGAAACACCATGTTTGCCGCACATTTTTCGAACGGCATCCAGGTGAGTCTGCAGCCGCTCCAGATAGTCGTCCCGTGCTGCCGCCGGATCAATGTAGAGATCCTTCCCTGTTTCGGTATCGCGGTAGTGCGTTGCCTTTGTGAAGCCGAAGTCGATTTCGCGCGGATCGAGAATTTGAAAAATGGCGAGATCGTGGCGTCCCGCGGCGAGGTATCCAATCTGTGTTTCCAGCTCCTCGATCGGCGCGAGGAGATCGGACATCAGAATGATAAGACTGCGTTTCTTGATCAGTTCATGCAGCCCCTTCATCGCAGCGCCGAGATCCGTCCCGTGACCGAAGGGTGCTTTATCCAGTTGCAGCATGAGGCGGCGCAGTTGTCCCGGACGATTGCGGGCGGGGATGTGCTGATCGACCTTCTCGTCGAAAGTGGTCAGCCCAACGGCATCATTTTGCCCCATCAGGAAATAGGAGACCGTCGCAGCGAGAGTCGCGGCATAGTCCGCCTTCGTGAAATCGCCGGAGCCGTAATTCATCGACTTGCTCCGGTCGAGGAGCAGATGAGCGCGAAGATTGGTTTCATCCTCGAACTTTTTGATGAAGGCGCGATCGCTTCTCGCCATCACTTTCCAATCCAGAAAGCGGGGGTCGTCACCCCGGGAGTAGGGGCGGTATTCGCTGAACTCCACCGAGAAGCCGTGGAAAGGGGATCGATGGAGTCCTTTCCAGAAGCCCTCCATGACCATGCGGGCACGAAGTTCCAGCGACTTTACCCGCATCAGAGCGGAGGGATCGAGGTAGTTCGTGGTGGCCATTCGGTCGGATGTCAGGGAGTGGCAGTCAGGGGGCTGGCCCCTGATAGCTGCTTTTTTCCTTCTGGAATCACGCTTTCTCCGGAGTCATCTCGATCAGCTTCTCGATGACCTGATCAATGGTAATTCCTTCGGCCTCGGCCCGGTAGTTCGTGAGAATCCGGTGACGGAAAACAGGCCCGGTCATGGCGCGGATGTCTTCGTAGGTCACATGAGCGCGTCCGTCGAGAAGGGCTTTGGTCTTCGCACCGAGGACGAGGTTTTGTCCGGCGCGGGTCCCGGCACCCCAGTTGACCCATTCGTTGATATAGTCGCCCGAATTTTCCTGTCCGGGACGGGAGTTGGCCGCGAGGCGGACGGCGTAGCGCACCACTTCTTCGGCGATGGGAACCCGTCGCACGACTTCGTGGCATTTCATGAGATCCTCGCCGGAGAAGATCGATTTCACCTCGCCCGCGCCGGAGCCGGTCGTCTGCGAGACCACCGCGACTTCTTC
This sequence comes from Verrucomicrobiales bacterium, assembly GCA_029213265.1. GTDB lineage: Bacteria > Verrucomicrobiota > Verrucomicrobiia > Verrucomicrobiales > DEV007 > Arctic95D-9. The sequence continues at coordinate 35,138 of JARGNG010000001.1, forward strand.
ATCCTCCGAGAGGTAATCGATCACGATGTTGAACATGAAACGGTCGAGCTGAGCTTCGGGGAGCGGATAGGTTCCCTCCATCTCAATCGGGTTCTGGGTCGCGAGAACAAAGAAGGGCTTGTCGAGTTGGAGGCTCTGTCCGGCCACGGAGACTTGTTTCTCCTGCATCGCTTCGAGGAGGGCTGCCTGCGTTTTTGGCGGGGTTCGGTTGATTTCATCCGCGAGAATGAGATTGGCAAAGATCGGGCCCTTACTGAAAACCAGTTCCCGTTTTCCATCGGCGGTTTCTTCGAGGATCTCCGTTCCGGTGATATCGGAGGGCATCAGGTCGGGAGTGAACTGGACCCGGTTGAAGGAAAGATCGAAGACTTTCGCGAGAGTGCTGACCAGCAGCGTTTTCGCGAGTCCGGGGGCGCCGGTAATGAGGCAGTGACCTCCGGCCAGAAGCGCGATCAGCATTTGATCGACGACGGCTTCCTGTCCGATAATTACCTTTCTCAACTCCGCTCCGATGGTATCGCGGGCTTCTGCCAGTTTCTTTGACATTTCCTCCTCGAGATCGGGAGTCATCTCTTCTACAGGTTTTTCTGCAGGATCGGCAACTGCATCTGCCTCGTCTTCAGTTGTGGCGTCTATTTCTTCGGCAGGGGCATCTTCGCTCATAAGGTATGTGTGCGGGAATGTAGCGGGTAGCGTGCCGCGTGGGAACCGAAAAATATGGCTGGAAAGCGTCTCATCCGCGTTCGATTCTCATGCCGTGTTCAAACGGCGTTCGATTCAGCCTGGTAAACAAAGTGGAAAAAGCGGGGGATAATCCATTGCAATGGTGATTATCCGGCTTAAACTCGGCACGCTATGGCACGAGTAGGTGGAAAAGCAAAAACACGAAAAGGTGTCGCCAAGAGATTCAAGGTGACAGGCAGCGGTCGCGTACTGCGTCGGAAACAGGGTAAAAGACACCTGAACCGTCGTAAGAACGCCAAACGTATGCGTCGTCTTGGGCAACCAACACTGGTTTCCAAGGCTGACGAGAAAAACGTAAAAGCGGAAATGCCCTTCAGCTAAGCTGAAAGAATTTTCCGAACCAACGCCCGGATCGATTCTTCGATCCACAACCAGGTTGACTGGTGGCGCGGCAGCAATGCCTACCGTCACCTAATGAGAAGGTGAGTCAGCCGGTTTTAAAGAAAACAACAGCCCGATCAGAGGAATAAAACTATGCCACGTGCAACGAATGCGCCCGCAAGTCACAAGCGCAAAAAGCGTATACTAAAAAAAGCGAAAGGTTTCCGCGGTTCCCGCTCGAAACTCTTCCGTACCGCCAAGGACGCAGTATTTAAAGCTCAGCAGTGGGCTTACCGCGACCGGAAAAACCGCAAACGCACCTTCCGCAGTCTCTGGATTCAGCGGATCAGTGCCGGAGCCAAGAACAACGGCATGAACTACTCCCGATTTATGGAGGGACTGAAGGCCGCTGGAATTGAGCTCGACCGGAAAGTCCTGTCCGACATCGCAATCAAAGACGAAGCCGCTTTTACGGCTCTTGTTGAGAAAGCAAAGTCGGCCCTGGAGGAGAAGGCAAAGCAGGCAGCCTGATTTAGAACAGGCCTGCAACACTTTTACAAAAAGCCGGTGGGTCGCCTCAGTGACCCCCCGGCTTTTTTACTGTCCGGATCGTTTTCCGACTCCTTTTCTTTTTCGGTTTCTTCACTGGCGGGAAAAAGGAAAAGGAGTAAGAAAAGGGGAAAGACAAATTTTCGAAAGAGTGACTTCACCCTGTTGGGTCACCCGTTCAACCCTGTTGACTCATCATGCTAGCTGAACTGGAGCAAATCAAAACCGACGCCCTGAGTGCGATCGAAGCCATTGCCGACGAATCCGCACTCGAGGAGGCGCGCGTCGGGTTTCTCGGCAAGAAAGGTCGTCTCACCGCAGCCAGCGCCGGAATGCGTGACGTTCCGAGGGAGCAGAAAAAAGACGTCGGTCAAAAGCTGAACGAAGTTCGCACCGCTATCACCGAGGCCCTGGAAGAAAAAGGAGCCGGCCTCACCGCCGTCCGTGACGCGGCTGCCTTCGCCTCGATTGATCCGACACTACCGGCCCGATCGCTTCCGAAAGGAGGGCTTCATCCTCTCACCCACGTTCTCAATGAAGCTGTCTCCGTGCTTCGCCGTATGGGATTTGCTCTCGCCGAAGGGCCGGAAATCGAAACCGAGTGGCATTGTTTCGATGCGCTGAATACCCCGGAGGATCATCCCGCCCGCAACGAGAGCGACACTTTCTATTTTGAAAATGGAAAGCTGCTCCGGACTCACACTTCATCCGTTCAGATTCGAACGATGGAAAAAGAAGTTCCTCCGGTTCGGATCATCGCACCTGGTAGTGCTTTCCGCCGGGACGAGATCGATGCCACACACCTGAGTGCGTTTCATCAATTGGAAGGCCTTTACGTAGATAAAAACGTCTCTCTCGCTGATTTGAAAGGAACACTTGAGTATTTCTTCCGGGAGATTTTCGGATCGAAGACCGAAGTTCGTTTTCGTCCGCATTTCTTTCCTTTTACCGAGCCCAGCTTCGAGGTCGACCTGAAGCTTCATGCGACTGGAAAGGCGGCCAAGTGGATCGAAATCGCGGGCTGCGGAATCGTGGACCCGGCTGTCTTCAGTGAAGTCAGCAAGCAGCGTGGCGATGCCGCCTACGACCCGTCCGAAATCAGCGGGTTCGCCTTCGGTATGGGCCTCGATCGCCTCGCCATGATTATGTACGGCATTCCTGATCTGCGGCTGCTGATCGAGAATGACGTGCGGTTTCTGGGACAGTTTTCGTAGCCGCCGTTTTTGTTGATGATGTTGGATATTGGATTTTTGATATTGGGAAATGAGCTACCGAACGCTTCAAATTTGGCAGGAAGCGAAAGAACTGGCGCTGGATATCCATTCCATGACGATGAGCTTGCCCAAATTTGAATTGTATGAACAAGGCTCCCAAATCCGCAGATCTTCAAAATCAATTCGCAGCAACATAGTGGAAGGTTATGGACGCCGAAAATACAAGGCAGATTATCTTCGATTTCTCAATTATGCCTTCGCCTCCTGCCTGGAAACGGAGGACCATCTTGAGTCTCTTTTTGAATCCAAATCCCTCCCTGATTCCAAACTTTTCGAGTCCTTGTTGCAACGAAACCAGATACTCGGGAAAAAACTGAACCGGTTCATCCAAACCGTCGAAAATTCGCACAACAAGCCAGACAACTAATTTATCCTCCCAAGATCCAAGATCCAAGATCCAAGATCCAAGATCCAAGATCCAAGATCCAAGATTCCACCGCACTCCAAACCCTCCCTACCATGAACGTTTCTCTCAAATGGCTGTCCGACCACGTGGATTTCTCGGAATACTCAATGTCTGAACTGGACGATTTGCTCACCTTCACCGGCATTGAGGTCGAGGGGATTCAGAGCCTGCCTGACCATGTTGTTGTTGCTGAGGTTCTTTCCTCCGAGGGCCATCCCGATGCGGATAAGCTCTCTGTTTGCCAGGTCGATGACGGTTCCGGGACTCCGCGTCAGATTGTTTGCGGTGCAAAAAACTACCAGGTCGGTGACAAAGTCGCGCTGGCTCTTCCCGGCTGCGTGCTCGACGGCGGGGATGGAAAGACCTTCGAAATCAAAGAGGGCAAGCTTCGTGGTGTCGAATCTCTCGGCATGATGTGTGCCGCCGCCGAAATCGGACTGACCGATGATGCTGACGGACTTCTCATTCTGTCACCCGATCTCAAACCGGGGACGCCTCTCAGCGAAGTGTATCCTGCTGTTTTCGAACTCGAAATCACACCCAATCGTCCCGATTGCCTCAGCCATCTCGGGGTTGCCCGCGAGCTCGCGGCACTGGCTGGGAAACCGCTCCGTGGATCGGCTCACCACGGGAATTCGAAGACTCCCGCCCGTGAGGCCAAAAGCGATGAAATCCAGATTTCCACGGAGTCCTGCCCGTACTACACCGCGAGAGTGATTCGGGGTGTGAAGGTCGGCGAGTCTCCTTCATGGCTGAAAGAAAAGCTCGAGTCGATCGGGCTGCGTCCGATTAATAATGTGGTCGATATTACGAACTATGTGTTGATGGAAATGGGGCATCCACTTCATGCCTTCGACATGGCCAGGCTCGACGGTGGCATTCACGTTCGTGCAGCGGCTGCCGGAGAGGAGTTTCTTGCGCTCGATGGGGAGACCTATGCGCTCACGGCGGAAGACATGGTCATTGCTGACGGCAGCAGGGCCGTGGCGATCGGGGGCGTGATGGGAGGGGATGATTCCGGCGTGACGGAGGCGACGACCGATATCCTGATCGAGTCGGCGTATTTCGTGCCTTCGGCAATTCGTCGCACCGCTCGCAGACTCAACCTCCATTCCGATTCCAGTTATCGTTTCGAGCGCGGAGCGGATCCTCATCAGGTCAACGGGGCCTCCGATCTTGCTGTGCAATGGATTCTTGAGCTTGCGGGTGGAACGGCGGAAAGCGAGATCGTTACCTGCGGGGGCGTTCCCGCACCTCCTGTGTCGGTCGAACTCGATAATGACTACGTCCGTTCCGTCATCGGGGCGGAAATTACCAACGAGGAAATTTCCTCCATTCTGAAATCGCTCGGAATGGAGGAGGGCTCCGGAGAATGGAAAATGCCGAGCTATCGCCTCGACCTGCCACGTGCGGTCGATCTGGTCGAGGAAGTGGCGCGGGTCTACGGGCTCGATAAAGTTCCCGCGAACCAGAAGTCGTGGTTCTCTGCCGCATCCAAGGCGGATGTGTCCTTTGACTTTGCTTCAAAAATCCAGTCCCATCTCAGCAGTCTTGGCTTCTTCGAGGCCCGGAATTTAAAGCTGATTTCAGAAGCGCAGCTCGCCGATGATGTCGCGACGTCCCATCGGGGAATGAGCCCGGTCCGGTTGAAAAATCCTCTCAATGATGAGCAGGACTACCTCCGTCCCGGCATTGTTCCCGGCTTGCTGGCTACAGCGGGACGAAACGTGCGATTTGGGAATCCCGACCTGCGGCTCTTTGAAATGGGGCGTGTCTTTACGGCAACTCCCAAAGGCGGGGAAGTCGAGCATGAGCACCTCGCTCTCCTCATGACCGGCGCAAAGGCTCCGCGAAGCTGGGCCTCCGGCAAAGTCAATGGAAAGCCGGAGAACGTCGATATCCACGATCTGCGCGCGGTCCTCGAGGCCTTTTGTCCAGCTGGCTTGAACCTGGTTCCGGTCGACGATGATCGCATGCTCTGCGCTTGCAGTATTGAGATCGGGTCCGGGAAAAAGTCCGCCAAACTCGGTCTCGCTGGAATTGTTTCTCCCGCCCGCGCCCGCGAATTGGATCTCGAAGCACCCGTGATGGTGGCGGAGATCAATTTGAAGAAGTTGGCCGCAGCGACCAACGCGGATCTGACCTACGCAGAGCTTCCCAAGTTCCCCGGTAGTTCGCGGGATGTGGCGATGGTTGTTCCGGCGGATCTCGCTGCCGGTGAAGTGGCGGCCTTTCTGGAAGCGCACGAGGAGCCCCTCTTGCAATCGGTGGAGTTGTTTGATGTCTTCCAGGACCCTTCCGGGGAGAAGTTGCCGGCCGATAAGAAGTCTCTCGCCTACTCGATCACCTATCGTTCTCCGGACCGCACCCTCGAGGCCGCCGAGGTCGAGAATGCACATTTGAAACTTTTGGATTCCCTAAAATCGGGATTACACGTAGACTTTCGGTAGACATAGACCTGCGAGAAGATTTTTGACTTTCCTGCGGTGTTCGCCCCTGACCGATCTATAATAAGCCCGGACCGTTGATACGTTAATGGGAGCTTAGCAAATCGTTGGCTGTCAGGCCTTCACTGGAAGGCAAAAGTCGATGAGCGGCACCCGCCCTGTTGAGAAACGGGAACGTGGCTTCACCATCGGCGACGACACATGTGGGTTTCATCAAAGCACCTCGATTTCCTGCCAATCAGAGAAATTCGGGGTGCTTTTTTGTGTCCCGGTCGCGCCCGGTTCCGGTTTTTTTCGCTCCTGCGAGCACATATTCGAGACATCCCGTCTGGTAGCCGGCGAGGAGTCGCAGGATCGTCAGGGCAAAAATGCGGTCGCTCTTCAGGTTTTCGAAAAGGAACTTTCGATAGCGGGGATCGCTCACGGTTTTTCGGAAAATGCGCCAGGTGATGATTCGCCAGGTCTTTCGAACCTCTCTTCCAATTTCGCGGAGGCAGGTGATTTCCAATCCGGCTCCCTCCAGCATGGTCCGCCATTCGTTCCGGTCGGCCAATCCGGCGAGCCGGCCTTCGCGGCAAATGGGTTCCAGAAGGAACCGCCGTTGCCAGGGGCGGGTTGTCGAAGCGGCCGCCCAATCGGAGAAAGCGAGTCGGCCTCCGGGCTTGAGCACTCGCGCGACTTCGCCAAGAAAAGCCGCTTTGTCGGGAATGTGGGAAAAGCATTCGATGGAGAGGACGGCATCGCAGGACTCGTCCGCGAGCTTGTTTTCCATCCAGTCCCGGCAAAGGAATGTTGGCTTGGGGGCATCGTCCGGGATGGTCTCCGCGAGCTGCGTTGCGGCCTCCTGCTGGGCCGGGGATACGGTCCATCCCGTCACGATCGCACCCCGTTGACTGGCGAGCCGAATCGCCGTCGTGCCGTAGCCGCAGCCGACGTCGAGTACGCGGTCCCCCCGGGAAATGGACGCGAGATTGGCGATTTCCTTTTCGAGGGCTTCAATCGCGATGGAGGTGGGCTCACTTCCTTCGCTCCAGTATCCGTGGTGCAAATCGTCACCCCAGACATCGCGGTAGAATTGGCCCAGGGAATCGTAGTGCTCTGCAATCTCTTCGGGACCGGGGGGGTGACGTGGAAAGATCATTGGTTCCCCTTTGTCTTTCCGGACAACCTCATGGCCCCGCCTTTACCCGGCAAAGGGCACGGACGGAACACCCCGAACGCCCGGCTCGGCGGCAAACAGGCGTCCGGCATTTTCCTCCTCGACGTTTGGGAATTTTCCCGTGGTGATAAAGAGCGTCTTGAGATCGGGGCCGCCGAAGGTGCAGGAAGTTGGCCCGGTGACTGGCAATTCGATGCGATCGAGGATGTCTCCGGACTTCGGATCGAAGCAAATCACGGCGCTTCCGCGGCAAAAGGCGACCCAGATGTGGTCGTTTTCATCGATCGTCATGCCGTCGGGTGAGCCCTCGATTGTTTCGGTGTCGATGGCGATTCTTTCGTTGCTGATTTCGCCGGAATGATTATCAAAATCGAACGCCCGGATCTTCTTTGAAGGGGTGTCGATGTAGAAAAATGTTTTTGTATCCGCTGTCCAGGCGAGGCCGTTGGAGTTGGTCACGTTGGGATACTTGAGCGAAATCGTAAGATCGGTGTCGAGGCAGTAGAGGGCGGCATCTCCGGTTTGCTTCACCGTACTGATCGTTCCCGCCCAGAGTCGTCCGGAAGGATCGCACTTTCCGTCGTTGAAGCGGTTTTGCGGTTTTTTGTCCGGTTCGGGATCCGCGACGGGCGTTTTTTCCCCGGTTGTCGGATCGAGGAAAGCGAGGCCGTTGTCTCCTCCGATCAAATAGCCTCCCTGAGCGCGCGGGATGACGAGACCAACCCGCTCCCCCACTTCGAGGGAAGTTTCCTCCCCGGTCGCGGGATCGAAGGTATTTACGCGATGCCCTTCGATGTCGACGCAGTGCAAAACCCCGTCGTGCCAGACCGGACCTTCGCCCCACCGGGAAAACTGCTTTCCTGTTACGGTAACCATGCGGGGACTTTCGGGGAAATGACGGGAGAATCAACAGCGGGTGATCCACCTTGCAAAATTCAGGAAAATTCCGAACCGGTGATCGAGGTAGCCTCCATTTCTTCGCGGAACCCCTTTTTCAAGGCTTCTTGACTCGCGGCTCCTCCCCGCTATAGGTGACGACTCGCGAAAATCGCGTCGTTTTTATGTCCGAAACATCGTCAGAACCGCTTGCCGGGAAGCTTGCTTTTATCTCCGGGGGATCCCGCGGGATCGGAAAAGCAACGGCTTTGAAACTGGCCGGCGCCGGATATCTTCCCTGCCTTCCCGAATCGGAAATGACAACGGGACACACTTTGTTTGTAGACGGCGGTTACGCGATTTCAGTATGAGTGAAGAAATTTCAGACAGTTTTGCCGACGGCCTTGCCGGAAAAAATGCCCTCGTGACCGGCGGCAGCCGAGGTATCGGTCGCGCCATTGTTGAGCGCCTCGCTAAGGCTGGTATGGACGTGACCTTTACCTACGTCAGCAACGAGGAAGCGGCTCAAAAAGTGATCGCGGAAAATCCGGGTCTGAAAATCATGGCGGCAAAGGTGGATGTGCGTGATTCCGAGGCGGCCCGCGAGTGTATTGAGACCATGATCGAGCGGGTCGATACGATCGACGTTCTCGTCAACAACGCCGGGGTCATCCGCGACAATCTTCTCCCCATGCTCGAAGACGACGATCTTTCGACCGTTTTTGAAACCAATATCGAGGGTGTCTTCAATTTCTGCCGCGCTGCGGTTCCCTTCATGATGTCGAAGCGTTCCGGCCGCATCATCAATATCAGCTCAGTTTCCGCGGAGAAAGGCGGACGGGGCCAAACCAACTATGCGGCGAGCAAGGGAGCGATCAATTCTTTCACCAAAGCGCTTGCGGTTGAGGTCGGTCGTCGAAAGATTCTCGTGAATGCAGTTGCACCGGGCGTAATTGAGACCGAAATGTCGCAGGGAGTTCGTGATCTGGCGGGCGATGAAATCACTTCCAATATCGTTCTAAAGCGGTATGGTCAGCCCTCAGAAATCGCAAACGCCGTCTGGTTTCTCAGTTCTGATCTGGCGAGTTACATCACCGGACAGATTTTGAGCGTGGACGGCGGGTTTAAAATGTAAAAGACATGAGTAATCCAGACATCAGCCAGGAAGAGATCGACGCTATCTACCCTCAAGTGGCAGAAATCATTGCCGACGCGCTCGGTTGTGACGAAGACGAAGTGAAGCCCGATTCTTCTCTGATCAATGACCTCGACGCAGAGTCGATCGACTTTCTTGATATTGTTTTTCGCCTTGAGCGGGAGTTCAAAGTGAAGATTCCCCGCGGAAAAGCGGTCGAAGAAGCACGTGGCGAACTTTCCGAAGAGGAATTTGAGCAGGGTGGCGTTGTCACCGATGCCGGTTTTGAGAAAGTAAAAGCCTACATGACGGAAGTTCCGGCTGACCGGATCTCCAGTCCTCTCAAATCCGCTGAAATCCCGAAGCTGTTCACGACGGAGACCTTTTGCAAGATGGTCATTCGCGAACAGAAGGGCGCGTAAGTTCGCGTTTCCGGCAGGGCGGGGTTTGCCCGGCGCCCGGCAGGCAGTTCTGCCGGTTCCCATTTGACGTTTTCCCGATGAGCGAGCACTTCCGCGCCTTTTCGTTTGTGGATCGCATTCTCACGGACGAAGTCGGAAAGTCGATTGTCGGGGAGTATACGATTCCGTCGACAATCGCTTCATTTCCACAGTCTCTCGTCTCGGAGGCGATCGGACAATGTGCGGCAATGTCTTCTATGAAAGCGGTCGATTTTCAATTTCGTCCGGTCGCGGGAATTGCAGGAGGCGTCGATTTCTGCCGACCTGTTCAGCCTGGTGAGACCTTGCGTCTCGAGGCAACCCTCGTGAAAGCGGATGAAGAAGCGGTCGGGTATGGAGGCGTTGCGACCGTTGACGGAGAGCCGATCGTTCGCCTCCATGATTGTCTCGGACCGATGGTTCCGATGGCCGAATTTGATGATCCGGAGGCGGTTCGGGCCCGTTACGATCTTCTCAAGGGAGAGGGAGCCGAGGTCGGTGTCTTTCCGGGAGTCCCGGAGTTCACATTTGAGACGACCGGATTGGTTCCCGGCGAATCGGCCGAAGCGTTCTTTCAGATTCCGGCTACAGCTCCATTTTTCGGAGATCATTTCCCCCGGAATCCCGTCTTTCCGGGAACGCTGTTGATGAATCTGAACCTTCAATTTGTCTCCTCGCTGGCAGAGACTTTGCCCGGGGGAGGAAATTGGAAAGCTACCGGGATGAGCGACGTCAAACTCCGTGCCTTCATGCCGCCGGGAGAGGAACTTTCTCTGCAGGCACAAGTGGAGGAAATCGAAGGCGACAAGGCGACCATATTCGTGCAAAGTCGCAAGGGAAAACGAAGAAACAGCGGCGCTCGCGTGCTGCTTTCTCGATCATAAAATCATGGCATCTACTGAAAAACGCCGGATTGCGGTCACCGGAATCGGAATGGTTACGCCGGTGGGAAATACCACCGAAGAAACCTGGGCTGCGTTGCTGGCAGGGAAAAGCGGCGCTGCGCCGATCTCGAATTTTGATGCAAGTGGGTTTTCCACCACGATCGGTGCCGAGGTAAAGGGATTTGATGCGGCATCGGCCGTTCCGGACCCCAGGTTGCTGAAGTGCGCTTCCCGGTCCCATGGCTTTGCGCTCGCCGCAGCGGCGGAGGCATTGGCGGATGCCGGCATTTCCCCAACACCGGAAGATTCCCATCGCTGGGGACTCGCGGTAGGGGCGGGAATGATGTCGGTCGCCTACGATGATCTCAAGGTCGTTCATGACTACGCGACCGATGAGAACGGCTATTTTGACGCGGATGGATTGATGAAACCTGATTTTCCCGCGAGCCCGGTGAATTTTTGTCGCTGGCAGTCGAATGCCGGACTCGGGTTGCTCGCGAAGCAGTTCGGGATCCGCGGCTACGCCACCTCGGTTCATACGGCCTGTGCCTCTGGAGGACAGGCAATCGGTTCGGCCTTAAAAGCGATGCGCCGGGGACAGTGCGACTTCATGCTGGCGGGAGGTTTTGATTCAATGCTCAATCCGATCGGGATTTCCGGATTCTGCCTCCTCGGTGCTCTTTCCACGGACAATGACAATCCGACCGGGGCGAGTCGTCCTTTTGACAAAACACGCAATGGTTTCGTCCTCGGAGAAGGGTCCGGATTTCTCGTGCTCGAAGACTGGGACAAGGCAATAGAGCGGGGCGCAACTATCTACGCCGAGTTGGCGGGGGATGGGAATTCACTCAGTTGCTACCGGATTACCGATTCTCCGCCCGACGGAAATGGTCCGATCCAGGCGATCCACCAGGCGCTCGGCGATGCCGACACCACGATAGAGGAAATCGACTACGTGAATGCTCACGGCACCTCGACGCAGATGAACGACCGGAGCGAATGTGCGGCGATGAAGGCGGTCTTCGGCGAACGAATCGACGAGGTCAGAGTCAGCTCGACGAAGAGTTGCATGGGCCATCTCATTGCGGCGGCGGGAGCCGTCGAAGCGGCGGTTTGCTGTCTCGCGATTCGGGATGGCATCGCACCGATCAACGCCAATTACGAAAATCCAGACCCCGACTGCGACGTGAATCTGGTAGTCGGTGAGCCCCGGCCCGGCCGGATTCGGGCGGCACTGACCAACTCTCTTGGCTTCGGTGGATCAAACAGTTCGCTCGTATTTCGCAACCCGGAAAATGTAAACTCAAAGGAAGTCTCATGAAAAACGCTTCCGAAAAAATTGTCATTACTGGCCGCGGAATCGTCTGCGGCGCCGGGGCCACTCCCGATGATGTGTGGTCCGTTCTCGAAAGCGGGGAAACCGCAGTGGGCCCCTACTCACAGTGGGACGGCGAGAAGTGGCCGGTTCAAGTCGCGGCCGAAGTGAAGGAGAACAACCGGACATTGGTTCCGGATCGGAAACTCCACAAAACGATTTCCCGGACCGACATGTTCGGAATTTACGCGGCGGATCAGGCGATCGCGGAATCCGAACTCCTCGCCCACCGGGATGCTCTTGAGGAAACCGAGCAGGGGCCGTTCAACGACCGAACCGGATTGATTGTTGGGGCGGGCGGTGGCAACTACTCCAGCAACTACGACTATCTCCCGTTGATTACGGAAGCGGAAGGATCGCTTCAGAAATTTGGATCCGAGCTGAGCAACATGGTCACCCCCATGTGGTTGCTGAAAAACCTTCCCAACAACGTGCTTTGCCACGTCGGTATTCGCGGGCAGCTCAAAGGGACGAATGCCTGTATCACGAATCAATGCTCCAGTGGCATCATGGCCGTGGCCGAGTCGGCCTCTGCAATCTGGAACGGGGAGGCCGATCGAATCGTCGCAGCAGGACACGATTCCCCCTTCGAGCCGGAAATGGTTTTGTATTATCACAAGCTCGGATTGATGTCTTCGGAGGCACCGAAGCCGTTCGATGAACAGCGTTCTGGAACTATCTTTGGAGAAGGCGCCGCTTCTGTAGTGCTGGAGAGAGAAAGCGATGCCGAAGCGCGTGGGGCGGAAGTGCTCGGCGAATTTCTCGGATTCGGATGTTGCTCCGAAGCGACCGGAATTCTTGATCTCGATCCCGATGGCGACGGTGTCCGTCGTGCCATTGAGCAAGCGCTTGATGACGCGGATCTGGCCCCTTCGGATGTGGGATTGATTTGCGCTCACGGAAACGGAACCCGGGCTTCTGACCTCACCGAGTCCATTGGGATTCGCCACGTATTTGGGGATGCAATCCCGCCGGTTACGGGATTCAAGTGGGCTTATGGACATCTCATCGCGGCTTCCGGAATCGTCGATATTGTCATGACTCTCGAGGCGCTTCGCCGGAAGTCTGCTCCCGGAATTCCGACCTGTGAAAAAGTCGATCCTGAAATCGGAGACTTTCCGGTCTCCACAGAATCGGTCACCCCGAGCAGCGATGTTGCTCTCGTGATCTGTCGTGGATTCGGCGGTATGAATGTAGTCGTTGCTTTGCGCGCTACTTCCTGATTTCCTTCTGACACTATGCGGCAGGGGATTGATACGGTGGAAATTCCGAGGATTGAAAAGCTCCTCGCGGATCTCGACGAAGAGGCGCTGCTCGATTTTTTCACCGAAACCGAGCTGGCCGATGCCGGTTCCGGAGCGGGGCGGGCGCAAAAGCTCGCCGCGCGATTCGCGGCCAAAGAAGCTTGTTGTAAACTGTTTCCGAAAGAGATCTGCCTTGGATCGATCGAGCCGGTTGATTTTTCGGTGGCGCGCAATGGATACGGGCAGCCGACTGTCGTTCCGGGGGAAAGAGCACGAGCCGTGATGGATTTGTATCAGGTCCGGGAAATCGGACTTTCGATGACGCATACCGACTCCAGCGCCACGGCGATCGCATCTGCGGAGTCGAAACCGACTCATGCTCCCTGGTATGGGAAGTTGATCTATCATGCTCTGCCGATTCGCCGCAAAGTGGTCCTGGAAAACCTGAACCGTGTCTTCGGGAACACGCTTGAGCAGGATCAGATCGTGAAGATCGCGCAGGCTTTTTACGCTCATCACTTCCGGTGTTTTGGCGAGTTTCTCCGCATGCCGTTCCTGTCGCAGGCCGGTAAAGAGGCTCTCATTCGCATCGAGGGCGGGGAGCATCTCGAGGCCGCGCGGGAGAAAGGAAAGGGCGTCCTGCTTCTGACCGGGCACTTCGGGAACTGGGAGGTCTCGACCGTCGCAGGTATCGCCCAGTTCAGGGAATATCACGGACTCTTCCACTTCATTCGCCGCCCTCTGAAACCGAAGTGGTTGAATGATTTCGTGATGCGCCGCTTTCGGAAGGCCGGATTTGGTACGCTCGACAAGGCAGGTTCCCTCGATGACATCCTCGACTTACTGGAGAACAACGAGATCGTGGTTTCGATTTTCGATCAGTTCACGGTGAAGAAATACGGGATCCCCTCCGAATTCTTCGGACATCAGGCCCACACTTTCAAAAGTCTTGCTGTGCTCGGGCAGTGCACCGGGGCTCCCGTGATTCCGGCCTCAAGTTGGCGCGAGCCGAACGGAAAGCATGTTCTTCGCTTCGAACCACCGGTTGAGATTGTGACCGAGGGACGCACCCGCGACATCATCAGCAAAAACACGAAGCGCTTCAACGAAACGCTGGAGCGAATTGTCCTCCGCCATCCTGAGCAGTGGATCTGGATGCACAAGCGCTGGAAAAAGGTGCGCCAGGATTGAGCCGTAAGGGCCCGGGGCAGGGGCGGATGTTTTCTCGCTAACCCGGAAAGATCTGGATGGCAGGTTTGGCAGGATTCTCACTCAGCGGCGAGCTTCTCAATCCGGCTGCGACTGTCGGCAGACAGATTGGAAAGAGGGTAGGAGACCTCGCGGCCGTTCATCACAAAAATGACGTTTTCCCCGTCGACTGATTTGACGGCTGCGGTGATTTCTTTTCCATCCGAGTTCGACCAGGCCTGGGCCTCAGCGAGCAAACCGGAAGCGGGGACCGTTCCGGCTTCCTGCTCTTTTTCAACTGTCGTTGCTTCGGAGTCAGTTTCTGAACCCGATCCAACAACATCAACCGTCTCCAGCTTTTTCCTGAGATCGCGGTTCGCATCGCGCATATCCGATTTGAGAATGTCGTAGGAGATTCCCTCGATTCCGCTGGACCCGTCTGCGGTGGTCACAAACACCATCGGAATGGTGTTGCCGGCCTTACCTCGCACGGCTTTGGCTCCGGCAGGAAGAGAGCTCGACTCGGTCCGGCAGTTGGCAAAAACAACAACTCCCGTGCTCCGAAATGTCTTAAAGGCTTCCGAACTGGTCGCCAGGCAGGGGCCTCATGTTGTGCCCGGGTCAGTGTAGACAAAGATCAAAGGCTCCTCGTCTTCGGATGCTTTGGCTTTCGCCTCTTCCAATTCCTCCATCGTGAAAACCGAAGACGGGATTTTCAACTCCGCCTGACTGAACGTCATAGCGAAAAGAAGAGCACCACAGAGAAGGAGTGACTTTTTCATACCTCTAGTCTGATCGATGGTGCGGACTTTGTCCAGATCGGAAAGGCGTTGGACAAGGTGAAACTTGGGGCCTACAAGTCACGGTCCACCACATCGAGCGGGGGCTTGTGTTTGACGATCTTGTTCTCCTCAAGAACTCCCTGCCAGTGAGTCACGGGGTAAAGGACGCAGTCTCTTCCCAGAATCGAACCGGGGCTGAGTACGGAGTTACAGCCCACTTCGGTCCGGTCGCCGACGATGACACCAAATTTTCGAAGTCCGGTTTCAACGATTTCTCCGTCGTCGAGGCGGAGGCGGACGTTTTCTCGATCCAGCCTGACGTTCGAACAAATCACCCCGGCACCGAGATGGGCCCTGTGCCCGAGAATGGAATCACCCACGTAGTTGAAATGCGGCACTTCGCAATCGTTGAAGAGGAGGCAGTTTTTGAATTCGGAGGAGTTGCCGAGGACACAGTGGCTGCCGGCAATCACATTCTGGCGAAGATAGGCTCCGCTGCGTACGACCGTTCCGGGGCCAATCCAGGCAGGGCCCTGAACAACGGCGTTGGCCTCGATGACGGCCCCGGTTGCAACGTAGACCCGAGAGCCGACCGTTGCGGTCGGATGAATCGATCCATGGACGAGGGTCCCTTCGGTCGATTTGAGAAGGCGGTCGAGATAGGACTCCAGTTTCCCCAGGGCCGCCCAGACCGGTTCTCCCTCCGTGAAAAGAAGGCCGTGATCGGTTTCGGAAAAATCGAGATAGTCAGAAGGAGAAAACATAATCAGGGAAGACTTCCTTCCCAAGGTAGCGGAATTCGTGAGAATTTCGAGCAGAGGACTGGCAATATTGGCAGGGGGGAATAGGGGGAAGTCCCAAAGGACCGGCCCCAACCGGCAATCTGCCCGGGTGAGTGAAAGGCGTTACGAGTGGACAGAGCAGGGCCTCTATCCTCCGGGGATTTTCACTCAACAGGGTGACCCAACAGGGTCCAGTGCCCGACCCAACAAGGTTGAGTGGCTCTGGTGCAGGAGGGGGGGAAAGAAATTTTTCCCTACACGGTCATCACATCCTCTTCCTTCGCGGCGAGATGCTCATCGATCGATTTCACGTGTTTGTCGGTGAGGTTCTGGACCTCTTTCTCCATATCGTGAAACACATCCTCGGTGATGTTGCTGTCCTTGAGGGCGGTCTTGAGTTTGTCCATGCCGTCTTTCCGGGCGGCGCGGATGCGAACGCGTCCCTGCTCGGCCATGTCTTTGATGATCTTCACCAACTCGACACGACGCTCTTCGGAGAGCTCGGGGATGGGGAGGCGAATGAGGCGTCCATCAGAGGAGGGGGTGATTCCCAGCTTCGACTCGCGGAGGGCACGTTCCACATCACCCATGATCGAAGGGTCATGCGGTTGAACAGTCAGCATGCGGGGCTCGGGGGTGGAAACGAGCGCGAGCTGTTTGATCGGCATGGTCGTGCCGTAGGATTCAACTGTTACGCTGATATTGTCGAGTAGAGCCGGACTCGCTTTGCCTGTCCGAATGCTGGACATTTCGGAGGAAACGAATTCAGCAGCTTTCTGCATCGCTTCGTCGAGTTCGAGGAGAAAAGTTTCGGTATCCATAAGAGTTGGGGGCTGTTGGGAAAACGTATTGAAAATTGTTCAGAACGCAAACGGGCAGGTTTGAGATCGAAAAGGGGGCGAATCACCGGAATCAATCGCAAACGATGGTTCCCAAATCCGCGCCGGTGAGGGCTTTGTGAATGTTGCCTTCTTCGTTCATGTCGAAAACTACAATCGGAATGTTGTTGTCCTGACAGAGCGTAAAGGCGGTTCCATCCATCACCTTGAGATTCTGGGAAAGGGCGTCGTTGAATGTCAGCGTTTCGTAGCGTTCCGCATCGTCATTGGTTCGCGGATCCTTGTTGTAGACTCCGTCGACATTGGTGGCTTTGAAAATGATGTCGGCCCCGATCTCACTGGCTCGAAGCGCAGCGGTTGTGTCGGTCGTGAAGAACGGGTTTCCGGTTCCGCCGCCGAAGATAACGACGCGCCCTTTTTCGAGGTGCCGGATCGCGAGGCGGCGAATGAAGGACTCCGCCACATTTTTCATCTCGATGGCGGTCTGAACGCGACTGGGGACTCCAACCGCTTCGAGCATGCTTTGAACGGCCAGTGCATTCATCACTGTGGCAAGCATGCCGACGTAGTCAGCAGTGGCGCGGTCCATGCCACGACCGGCTGCCGCGGCACCCCGCCAGAAGTTTCCCCCCCCGACAACGATGGCGATTTCGAGCCCGGTTTGGTGAGCTGCTTTGATCTGGTTGGCGATTCCCTCGACAATCTCGGGGGAAATATTGTCCTGGCTTCCCGGCTCCCGGAGGGCTTCTCCGCTGAGTTTTAGGATGACACGTTTGAACTCTCTCGACATAGGGCGGTTACGCTGGTTCCTTCATCCTCCACCACCTCCGCAAATTTTAAAAGGGCAAAGTTGCGCGGATCGCAGGAAGATGGAGTTCTTACACACCTCCCAGGACGACACCCCCGGCCGCTTCCACTCCCCGGAGAAACTCGGTAACGGGAAGGCGCTTTCTCCCCTCCAGTTGCAATTCTCCTTTCAGAACGAGACTGCCGGAGGCGCAGGCGACCCGGATCCCGCCATCGGTATCGATGATTGTTCCCGGGGCAGCGGAAGCAGATTCTCCGACTTCGCAGTGGGGAAATACCTTCACTTTTTTCATTTCCCCCTGATGAGGAAATCCAGTGTAGGTCCCGGGCCAGGGGTCGTAGGCGCGGATGAGAAGTTCCAAATCCTTCGCCGGGCGATTCCAATCGATCTTTCCATCCTCGCGCTCGAGTTTGCCGGAATAGGTTACCAGAGACTCTTCCTGCGGGGACGCCCCGGCGGTCCCGTTGGCAAAAAGGGGGAGTCCGCGCTGAAGGACAGAGGGCCCCAGGTCAGCAAGACGATCGTGAAGACTCCCACCGGTGTCGGTATCGCTGATCTTGATCGACTCCTGAAGGATGATGTCACCGGCATCCAGCTTCGAGACGATATGCATCAGGGTGATTCCCGTCTCGCTATCGCCTTCGCGAATGGCCGCCTGAATCGGGGAGGCGCCCCGGTGTCGAGGCAGTAGCGAGGCGTGCAGATTCACGCAGGCAAGGGAGGGCGTTTCGATGACCGATTGAGGAAGTATCTGTCCGTAGGCCATGACGATCGTGATATCCGGGGCGAGTGATCGCAGGGCTGCGAGAGCTTCCTCATCTTTTCGAAAGCTCTGCGGCTGGAAAACCGGGAGGTCGGCTTCCTCCGCAATCACTTTCACTTCCGGAGCGGTGAGAATCTGTTTTCTCCCGATTTTCTTGTCCGGTTGCGTAAAAACTCCAACGACCTCGTGATTCGGGTCTTTCTCCAAAAGCCAGTGGAACGAGGGGAGCGCAATCTCCCCTGTTCCCATAAATACGATGCGCATGAGACCTACTCACGATGCGAAGCGATCCCGGTCAAAGAAAAAGATGATAGGAAAGCCGGTTCGTGGCGATGGTCAGTAGAGCGGAATCCCGCCTTGCGATCCGGGGATGTGGCGTCAGATTACCCCGTACTTAGCTCGACCTCTTTCATGAAAGGATTTCTCACCACCCTTGTCGTTGTCTGCCTTGTGATTGGCGGACTTTGGTATGCCTACGAACCCTACATCAAGCCGCTTTTGAATCAGGGCCCATCGATGGCGGGGGACGACAGTCTCATCAGCAATGAATCCGGGAATTCCCCGGCACCGTCGTCCTCTGCGGCAGGTAATAAACCAAAAGCACCGGCGGCGTCCTCGAAAACTGCCTCAAGTGGCGGTTCAAAGGCATCACCCAAGGCCAAGCCGGCCCCGGAAAAGAAATCGGAGCTCGATCTTCTTCTCGAAGAGAAATATCCGATGCCCGAGATCATTCCTTTGCTCGAGATTGTCGACAACTGGAACAACGTCCCGCAGCGGGCCTTTCCACCTGAGGTTTTTGCAAACGAAACGGTGGCCTTTCAACTGGTCGTGAACGGCCAGGCAATCGGTTCCAGCAACGTCGCGCCGGGAACTCCGCTGACGCCGATTCGGCTCAACGCGGGTCAACTGCAGGTGGGGAACAAAGCCAATCCCGGGATGAACACCGTACTGCCGGTTGAGAAAACCGATTTTAAACAACGGATCGAAAAGCGTTACAATGACTACGTCGTGAAAGTGAAAACTGACGTGACCACCAAGCGCGCTCAGATCAAAAAGGTGGTCGAAGCGAACCCGGCTAAACTTGCTGTTCTCAAAGGGGAGTCGGCGCCTGCGGTAGCTGCTTCCGATGGAGGGGATCCCAAGTTTGGCCCCGTCAAATCCAGCCTCAGTAAAGGCGAGGCCGCCAGTGTGACTCTGGAGGAAGCAACCTCCTTTACCTGGAACGGTTCCGAGAAAATTACCGGCGAATATTCCGGAACCTACGACACGGTGACAGTCCACTTCGAGGTGAAGACAATTTTCGGAAAATTCCCCGTCAACTACAAGGCGCTCCTTCAGGGAGGTCGCGTTGTTGGCTGGATCGATCCCATTACAGAGGAGCGGATCTAATGAATCGGCTTCTCCCCGTCCTGATTTCGTTTTTCGTGTTCGGGCAGGGAAGCTCGCAGGAGGAGCCGATTTCCGCAATTGAGAGGCGGCTTCCTCCGACGAACGGGATGGAACTTCCCGATGAGGTCCGGGCGGCGCTGGAAGAGAGAGTCTCCGAGCTGAAGGACCGTGTTTGGGAAATCGACTTCAAGGAACACGCTGCGGACGTCGGCGTTCTGGTAAAGGCCGTCGACTACGCGCTCCAGCACAACGAATTCTACAGCGAAAAGGAGATCCCCCTGGCGACGGAGATGCTCGATCTGGCGGAGGCTCGTCACACAGAGATCGATGAGAACGACGTCCATCCGTGGACCGAGGAAAAGGGGCTGATCGTTCGCGGCTTCCGGTCAAAAGTGGATGACTCCTACCAGCCCTACGGTCTGGAGATTCCGGAAGGACTGGATCTTTCGAAACCGGTTCCACTACTTGTCTGGCTGCATGGCCGCGGCGACAAGGTGACCGATCTTCACTTCCTGAAACGCTGCCTGACAAAGTCACAGGCCCTCGGCGGCTTTGTGAAAGACCAGGAGGAGGTCATCATCCTGCACCCCTTTGGTCGACAGTGCGTTGGATGGAAACATGCCGGGGAGACCGACCTTTTTGAAGCGATCGAAGCGGTCAAAGAGGACTATCCAATCGATCCGGATCGCGTTGCTCTGGCCGGGTTTTCGATGGGAGGCGCCGGTGCCTGGCATATAGGCGCCCACTATCGGGATCAGTTCTGCGCAGTGCACGCGGGCGCCGGTTTCGCGGAAACGAAAGAATACAACAAGCTGACACCCGACCAATACCCGGCTGACTATGTGCAAACGCTCTGGCAGGTTTATAACGTTCCCAATTACGTTCAAAATTTTCTCAATGGTCCGCTCTTGGCCTACTCGGGCGGAGAGGACAAGCAAAAGCAGGCTGCGGATCTGATGGAGCGTGAACTTGCGAAGGTCGATCATGAGATGCGCCACGTAATTGGCGAGGGGATGGGGCACAAATACAACGAAGAGTCGGTCGGCGAAATCTGGCAGTGGCTTCGTGAGTGCTGGAAAGCAGGACGCCCGAAGGCGCCGGCAAAGGTGAAATGGCAAACGTCAACGCTGCGGTATCCCGGCTATGACTGGCTTCAACTGACGGGCCTTGAGAAGCACTGGCAGGGGGCCGGGGCAGTGGGCGAGTGGAATCGTGAGGCGCGCTCTCTGGAGCTTGAACTGGAGGGAGTCTCTTCGTTCTCGATCGTGGCCGGAGTGGGAGGCGACCTGGCGGGAACGAAACTCGCGATCAATGGATCCGAACTTGCTTCGGAGGATCCGGGATTTCCGGTCGAGGCGGTCAGTGTGATGCGCAGGGATGGGGAGTGGACCTGGGGAGAGCCTGACAAGAATCGAAAACGACCCGGCGTGCAGGGGCCCATTGACGATGCCTTTCTGACCCGATTCATTGTCGTTCCTCCGGACCGGAAGCCTTCTTCTCCCAAACTGGCTCGCTGGGTTGAGTTTGAACTCGATCATTTCCGGAGTCGCTGGAAGGCCCTGATGCGCGGAGATCTTCCCGAGAAATCGTCGGATGAACTGGACTCCGATGATATCCGCGATGCCAATTTGATTCTCTGGGGGGACGCGGATTCGAATGCCATGATCGCGGAGATCGTCGATCGCCTTCCCAAGGTCGGTTCAAAAAAGACTGCGAATGGTGATCGGGTAGAGGTCTTTATTTACCCCAATCCACTCAATCCGGACCGCTACATCGTCATCAACAGTGGGCTCACTTTTCGCGAGGGGCATGACAAAACGAATTCCCAGCAGAATCCCAAGTTGCCGGACTGGGCTGTGATTGGCCTGGGAACCGATCCCGATGACAATGCTCCCGGAGAAATTCTGGAGGCAGGCTTTTTTAACGAAGCGTGGAAATGAGCGCGATCGTTCGGGGAGACCGGCTTCGATCCGGGCATGATTTTCATTTCCTGGTGGAGGAATGGGATCGCCTTTGCGAGGATCGAGGATGGAAAAAGACTGTGATCGCCGAAGTGGATGAGCTGCCGGTTTTCGCTGTCGAAAACGGGATCGCGAGTGAGGGAGGAAAAGACGGTATCTACGTTTCGGCCGGAGTTCACGGAGATGAGTGCGCGCCTCCCTGGGCTCTCCTGGAGTGGGCCGAGTCCCTCACGGAAGCGGATGAGGGTCGACCGATGCTGTTGTTTCCCTGCCTCAATCCTGTCGGAATTGTTGATAACACCCGGATGGATCAGGATGGAGTGGACTTGAACCGGAATTTTCAAAATCCTGACATTCCGGTCATCGGTGCGTGGCAGGAATTTCTGGAGGGGCGCTCTTTCCAAATGGCGGTCAATCTGCACGAAGACTACGACGCGACCGGGATCTATCTCTACGAGTTGGCGCGGAGTGAGCCCATTGGCGACAAGCTCCTTTCTGCCTGCGAAGATCTCATCCGGCGCGAGACTTCTGATCTTGTCGACGGATCCGATTTTCAGAACGGCCTTATGCAGCGGGAAGTCGACGATGAATCACTTCGGGAGGTTGTGGAAAGAGACCTCGAAGGCGGATGGCCCGAAGCGATCTGGTTGTATCTGCATTACTCGAAGGACTCTTTCACGTTCGAGACTCCCAGCGAGATGGCGTTGGACAAACGGGTCGCAACGCATCGGCGGTTTTTGGAGGTGGTTTCGAAGAGATGCACCCATTGTCCGGAGTGATCTTCAGGTAAGGTGAGTGCTCTGGCTTTCGCTTGCATGTAGCCGGGGCGGGTTTTTGAACAGGTGGAAAACGGTCTGGACTAGGCCCCACGACTCGTTGTACCTTTGTTAGTTAGTGCACTTTCTCATGAACGAAACAAAACTATCGCCAGAACGAATTGAGCAGGATTCCCTCGACTGTTGGTCTTGGCAGAGAACGATGGGAGCGCTAGCAGGAATCATAGCGGTTCTTTTTCTTTCAACCGCCACGAGTCGGGGGGAATTGATCTATGATTGGGACTTTACCCAAAGCGCTACCGATTCAGTGAGCAACCTTACGGCAACCTTTGGAAATCCGGTCGGTCGGGATGCTCAGGGTTACACCTTTACCGACGTGGGGGAGGGGGTTTCTGTCCTTCAAACCGCGGCAGATTCTGTCAGCGGAACCTATACAATCGAGATGATATTTTCGCTCGATTCGGCGGACGTTGGAAAATCAATGAGCCGCTACCAGCGGCTCATTGATTTCAGTGATTTCGCGAACGATGAAGGAATGTATGCCTACGACAACTACTTCTATTTCTACGACTATGACGAGACGGATCGGGATACAGTAACTCCCCCAGGCGGGGGAGGAACTGAGATTGGTCATTACCCGGAATGATGTTACGAGAAAAGTTACCGTCACCGTGAACGGACGGCGTGCCTGGAGCTTTGTAGATACTGGGGGATTTGCGGTCTTCAACGGAACCGATCAGGTGATGCACTTCTTTCAGGATAACGGAAGCGAAGATCCTTCGGGAACGGTCAAAAGTATCCGGGTCTACAACACAGATCTTGTTCGCGACCGGGCCATCGCCGCGAAAAAAAAGCAGTGCGCCAAGCTGCTGAAGGCCCTCAAGAAGGCGAAAAAATCGAAGGTGAAAAGCCGGATTCTACGGGCAAAGAAGAAGCTGGCGAAATGTAAGAAGCAACTTCGGCGGCTGTAGCCGGAGTTCGGGAATCCATCGCCCGGAATTCCTCTGCAGCAGGGCAATTGCGGCGGGCGTTGGGCACAAGTTCGCCGACGGTCCGCGAACCCGGCGAGCACAGCCCCACCCACCTCACACCTCGTTCGCCCAGATGTCTTCGAGCTTTTGCCGCCGTCGAATAAGACGGGGGGCCCTGTTCTCGTCGAGCATGACTTCGGCAGCCTCCGGATAGGAGTTGTAGTGCTTGGGGGTCATGGATGACGCATAGGCACCGGTCCCGTCGATCACACAGTAGTCACCGATTTTTGCGACGGGCAGTGCCCGGGTCGCGAGAAGCTCGGGATCTCCGGGAGCAGGGGTCAGGATATCTCCGGATTCACAGCAGTGCCCGACAACGACGTAGTCCCTTGTTTCGGGGGATTCATGGTCTTGCAGCAGGCTGATCGGATGCTGCGAACCGTAGATCGAGGGGCGAAGCAACTCGGTCATACCGGTGTCCAGCTTGATGAAGTGATAACCGTCCTCCCCGGTGGAAACGACATCCTGCACCGAGGAGAGCAACGCGCAGGCGTTTGCCACGAGAAAGGTGCCGGGCTCGATTTCGAGATGGATTTCCCGACCTGTTTCGGCGGCAAACTCCTCGAACTTCTCTTTCACCGGCTGACCGACTACCTGGAGATCTGTCGCTACTTCATCGGGCATCCGTGCGACTTTGAATCCGCCGCCGAGATTGAGCGTGACCGCATCCGGAAACTGACGAACGAGGTCGAAATTCATTTTTGCCACCTTGAGCCAGACGTCAGGATCGCTTCCGGACCCGATATGGGTGTGGATGCGGGTTGCGGTGAGATTGTATTCCTTAAGAAGCTCTTTGACCTCTGGAATCGACTCATGCCAGATTCCGAAACTGGAGGATGGCCCTCCCACATTGGTGCGGTTGTTGCCTCCGGAACCGGCGCCCGGATTGATGCGGATGCCAACGGTGGTTCCGGGACAAAGCTTGCCAAGGCGCTCCAACTGAGCAAGCGAGCAGGCATTGAACTGAATCCCCAATTCGAGCAGGTCGCCCAGGTCGACAGGCAGTTCCTGGGTACTCAAACTGATCTTTTCGGCGGCAATCCCGGCCGCCATGGCGCGGTGCACTTCATGACCGGAGGAGGCATCAATGTGGAGTCCGGCCGCTGCGAAAACTTTCAGGATAGCTGCATTGGGAGCCGCCTTCATGGCGTAGCGGGCAGTCAGGCCAAAGGCGTTGGGAAAGGCGAGTACGGCAGCCGCGTTGGCCTCGAGTGCAGCCTGGTCATAGACATAGACGGGCGTGCCGAAATTCTCCGCAACGGCCTGGGCGGTCGGGTAATCAAGAAAGCGGGGCTGGGTTGGAGCGGCCATGTCGGAGAGCAAACGCGATTCGTTGGCACAGGCAAGCGCGAATTGCGTTTTCAGGCAGGAATTGCAGGAATAGAAGTCGTGAAACCAATACGGTGTCTTGGCTGTCGGCGGTTGCTCTTTTATGCCGAACGCCGTCACTTCGTATTTGGATCGCACGATTCGTGTTGGCAGGCTGGCAATTCCCCGTAGAATTGCCGGAATGAAGGTTTCTCTGTTTCTTTTTGTTTCGATGCTTTTGGCGGGAGGACTTCGTGCCGACGAACCGGCCGTCCATCTCTTCATTCTTTCCGGTCAATCCAATATGCAAGGGCACCGTCCGGATGAGGCGTTCACCCCTGCGGTGGAAAAAGCGTTCGGGAAGGAGCGAGTTGTCGTTGTGCAGGATGCGCTTGGAGGCCAGCCCATTCAGAGATGGTACAAAGGCTGGAAATCCCCGTCCGGCGAAACGCCGGAGAAGACCGGGGATTTGTATGACCGACTGCTCTCGAAGGTCCGTCCGGCAATCAAGGGAAAGAAACTTGCTTCCGTCAGCTTCTTCTGGATGCAGGGAGAGCGGGACGCGAAGATGAAATGGGGAGATGTCTACGAAGAGAGCCTTCTCGGAATTTACGAGCAGCTATCGAAGGATCTAAAGCGTGATGACATCTATTTCATCATCGGCCGGCTTTCCGATTTCGATATGAAGAATCAGAAATACCCCGAGTGGACCAAGGTTCGGGAGATCCAGGTGAAGGTCGCCAAATCAGATCCGAAGTTCGACTGGGTCGACACGGACGACCTGAACGACGGCGTGAACCGAAAGGGGAAAAAGATCAGCAATGATCTCCACTACTCAGCGGAGGGATACAAGATCTTCGGAGAGCGAATGGCGGAGAAGGCGGCGGCGTTGATCGGAAAGCAGTAGAGACAGGGAGGGCCGCCCGCCCTCCCATGGCTCAGCTCTCGTTGAAAAAGATCCGCAGGTTCTTGGTCTGCCGCGCAGCCGCGACGATGTCCGGCTTTCCGTCGCCATTGAGGTCAGCCACCTTGATGTCTTCGACCGCGACTTCGGGGCCGGAGATTTTTGTTTCCCGCCATTCTGTGCCGTCCTCATTGCTCGGGGCGAACAGTTTGATTCCGGGATCGCCGGGAACTTCCTTTGGATGCATCGCCCGCCAACCGACGATGATTTGATCGGAGCCTACTCCGAGAAAGTCCGCACAGGCAACTGCGTGCCCGTCTTTGATCTTGTCATCGAGAACCGCCAGCCTGGTCCAGAGTCCGGAGTCGCCATCGGGCTCGGCATGAGCGGCGCAGGACGAGCCGTGCATCGGTTCGACTGTGGCGATGAATCGCTTTCCGTTGGGGAGTTTTCCGTCGCGAACCTCGCCGGCAAAATCAGTCGTCAACTGGGTCGCCTTCCAGGTGCCGTCGACGAGATCGTGATGCCAGACTCCTTCTTTGGCGGCGACGATCAATTCCTCTTCCGGGTCTTCGTCCCAGTTCACGGGATGAAAGTTGTGGGAAAGGTGAAGAAAGTCACTGATCACTTCCGTTTCCCACTCGTCCGCAGGATCTTCCGGCATGTGGTAGTTGAGAATGCGGAGGCCCGGCCCGATCCCGTCGATGCTGCCTTTGCCTCGTAGAGGTTTCACGGCGAGGGAGAATTTTCCCGCGGGGCCTTTGATCCAGTGCATGCGATGGGTGCTCGGGTCATTGTAAAGTTTGACCGGCTTCCAACGTTGGGTTCTGTCTTCCGGGGCGACTAGATAGTGCACGGCACCATCCTTGAGTGTCTCGCGAAAGTTCCACTGTCCGCCCACCGCGATTTCGCATTTTCCGTCACCGTCGAGATCGCGGGCTGCCACGCACACATTGTCACGAAGGGTCAGCTTTTCGGCGATGATGTGTTTTTCCCAGGTCGGATTTTTATACCACTGGACAGTGCTTTTGTCGGCGAGGAGAATATCTGTCTTTCCGTCGCCGTT
Organism: Verrucomicrobiales bacterium; assembly: GCA_029213265.1. Taxonomy (GTDB): domain Bacteria; phylum Verrucomicrobiota; class Verrucomicrobiia; order Verrucomicrobiales; family DEV007; genus Arctic95D-9. Next base: position 61,589 of record JARGNG010000001.1, read on the forward strand.
GACATCGGTCAGTTGGAGGCCGTAACCGATTTCAATCTGATCGATCTCTTTCTCACTCCATTTGAACTCAGGAAGTTCGGCGAAGGAAAGGTTGTTCAGGAAGAGAACGGCGAGAGTGGAAAGGGGGATGGAGAACTTCATTTCTCCTTTCCAGATACCAGTCCGGGAGACAGGGGGCAAGCCTCGAACAACCCGCAGCTGCGTCACGGGTCAATCCTCACCAGGTGGGCACATTGTCCGATCCGGTCGCGTTGTCCGAATCGGGGCCGGAGCTCCAAACGAGGATGGAATGGAGAATCTCCGCGGAATCGGTCCGCTCGTCCCACTTCGGTTTGGGAACGCGGCCGTTGCTGTCTCCGTCCAGGATGACAAAGAAATGATTTCCCCAGGAATCGAATAACTCGGCAGTTCCATCCGATGTGATCCGGACTCCATTCCGGTATTTTCCCTCTCCCATGGGCCGGGCGGTGCCTCCGGTGAAGAAGACGATTTTTTTCGGGTTCAATCCATTCGTACCAGTCTCTGAGGGGGAGGCGCAGAGAACGTCCATCAATTCACCGTCTGACATGAGATGAATTTCCGGTTCACCGGCGATTGATTGCCGAACGGGAAGCTTCCGGTATTCGGTAAGGTAGGTATTGATCGCGTTTTTCAGGTGGAGCGCGGTCGTTTCGGTTCGGGACATCCGGACTTTTTTCATGATCGCGTGGGAGGCGGGATACATCAGTCCGGCGAGAATTCCGATAATGGTGACGACCGCAAGCAGTTCAATGAGAGTAAAAGCCCGGAAAGAGGGGGCGGCTGGCAAGGGGGTAAGGGGTTCCGATTTCATTCTTCGCTTGTATCAAAAATGATTTACTTTGTAAACACTTTGTAAACTTTTTGAAAGTGAGGTGGCCCGTGGATTGCGAAACCACACTTTCGCGAGCGCGGTTACCATTTCAGTGAAAACGTAGCTGCCTTCGCAAGAAGGTGGCCGGTGGATTGCGAAACCACACTTTCGCGAGCGCGGCTACCATTCAGGAAAAAGGTAGCTGCCTTCGCAAGAAGGTGGCCGGTGGACTGCGAAACCACGCTCTCGCGAGCGCGGCTACCATTCAGGAAAAAGGTAGCTGCCTTCGCAAGAAGGTGGC
>JARGNG010000001.1:62821-234205 GCA_029213265.1 Verrucomicrobiales bacterium
TCGCAAGAAGGTGGCCGGTGGACTGCGAAACCACGCTCTCGCGAGCGCGGCTACCTTGAGATGACCCGCCACGGTTGAATAATTGAACGAATTTCGACTCCGTGTTTCCAAGGAGTTGATTCGATGGCGGATTTTCTCCGTCTTCCGTTGTCAAAATCCATTTTATCTGATACCGAAACCTCAATGAATACTGGTTACGCCAATCCTTATACTGTTGCCGATGCGGCTCCTTCCGAGCGCGCCGCTTTTATCCGGAGCACCTACATGCATCTGGGAATCGCCATTCTCGCCTTCATCGGGGTGACTGCTTTTCTCCTCGGGCAAAGCTGGACTCCGGCCCTCGTAAGCAAGATGTCAGGAATGGGTTGGCTCGTCGTTCTTGGCGCCTTTATGGCCGTTTCCTGGATTGCGGATCGATTCGCCCGCTCCGAGACATCTAAGGGGGTGCAATACCTGGGGCTCTTTATCTTCGTGATTGCCGAGGCCTTTATCTTCCTGCCGCTTCTTTTCATTGCGGCGAATTTCGCGGCCGATGGACAGGTGATTTTGAAAGCCGGCATCACGACCGGATTTATTTTTGGCGGGCTCACCTTTGCTGCTTTCGCGACGCGGAAAGACTTCTCGTTCCTTCGCAGCTTTCTCATGGTGGGTGGCTTTGTTGCCCTTGGCATCATCGTTGTATCCATCATTTTCGGATTCAATCTCGGAACGATCTTTGCGGGAGCGATGGCGATTTTTGCTTCCGTCAGTATTTTGTATAACACCTCGAACATCATTCACCACTACCGGCCCGATCAGTCCGTATCGGCGGCGCTTGGTTTGTTCGCGAGCGTGGCTCTTCTTTTCTTCTACATCCTTCGGATTTTCCTCGCCTTTGGCCGGGACTGATCTGTTGCTGTTGTTTTGAGAATGCCGCCGGGAGAAACCCCGGCGGCTTTTTTGTGTCCGTCCAACAGGAACGCAGTGCGGAAACTGCACCACGTATGCGCGAGGTATTCGGCATTGCCGCGGGGTGCGGGATTTCCTATTTTTCAGACAACATTCAGAATCTTATGAAAACACCCGACCAACCATCTTCCATCGACCGCCGCAAAGTTCTCAAGTACGGAGCCGGCTTCGGACTTGCCCTTGCCTGGCCCAACTCGAAAGTCATCGGGGCCAATGAAGACATTCGCGTCGGTATCATCGGCGTGAACGGTCGCGGAAAGTCACACATGGACGCCTTCGCCAAGATGAATGGGGTTCGCGTCACTGCACTTTGTGATTGCGATCCGGCTGTTCTCGATGCGCGGGTGAATAAAATGGCGGACCAGCAGAAGATCACTGTGCAGGGCTTCGCTGACATGCGTGAAATGTTCGACGGTGGAGAAATTGATGCCATGTCGACGGCGACCCCGAACCACTGGCATACGCTCGCCGGGTTCTGGGCCATTCAGGCAGGAAAAGACGCCTATGTAGAAAAGCCGATTTCACACAACGTCTGGGAAGGTCGTCAATTGGTGAAGCTCGCACGCAAAAATGGGAAAATCTGTCAGGGCGGAACGCAGAGTCGCTCCATGGGATCCATTCAGGCTGCGGTGAAATTTGTGCAGGACGGCAAGCTCGGCAAAATCAAGTATGTGAAAGGAATGTGCTACAAGCCACGGACTTCGATTGGTAAAGGTGGCGGAGGCGAGATCCCCGAGGGCGTTGACTACAATCTCTGGTGCGGACCGGCCAATCAGGAATCACCGCTCGGTCGGAGGCGTTTCCACTACGACTGGCACTGGTTTTACGAATACGGAAACGGCGACATGGGTAACCAGGGGATCCACCAGATGGATGTGGCCCGGTGGTATCTGGGCGAGGACAAGATTGCCCCCCGCTCGATGAGTATTGGAGGCCGCCTTGGCTACGATGATGACGGGGAAACGCCGAACACTCAGATCGTGTATCACGACTACGATGCCGCCCCGCTGATCTTCGAGACTCGCGGACTTCCCAGCGAGAAGAAGTATCAGGAAGACAACTGGGGTAAGAATATGAACCAGCCCGATGAGTTTCCGGGAGAGAGCGGCATTTCCGTCGTCGTGGTATGCGAGGGCGGCTGTGTTTACACCAATGCCGGTGGCAAGGTGAAGATGAAAGATGCTGAAGGAAACGAAATGGAGGCACCGAAGGCCTTCGACACCGAAGACATTTTCACCAACTTCATCAGTGCCGTGAAGAGCCGAAAGGTTGAAGAGCAGTATGCTGATTGTGAAGAGACACACATTTCCAGTGCGCTTTGTCACACCGGCCTGATCTCCCATCGCCTTGGATCGCAGATGACCAACGATGAGATTCTCGAGTCCATCAAAGACGACGCTACCCTGACCGATCGCTATCAGTCGATGTCAGATCATCTTGGGAAGAACGGAGTCAAGGTCGATGAGAAGAAAGTGGTTCTCGGGCCGATGGTAAAATTCAATCCGGAAACGGAATGGGCCGAAGGAAACGGCGAGCTCGACGAGCCGGCCAACATTCTGGCGCGGAGAGAATACCGTAAGCCGTTTGTGGTTCCGGAAGTTCTCTGATTCAATTTTTTGAGAGATTGTTAGAACGCGGCAACTGTCAGTACTGGCAGTTGCCGCTTTTCTTGAAACGCCGGATTGGCGAGGTCTGAATTGGAATCGACTTGGAGAACGAGGTCCACTATTCTCAAGACATGATGAAGCAAGCCTTTGGAATCCTGAGTCTCACCTTGGTGGTGACATTCATTGGCATCCCGGTTCACGCACAAACCATCCCGGCGAACCCCCTGGTTCCGAAAGAATCGGGTGGAACATCGAAGAGAAGTCTCGGGGGAGGCGGGGATTTGGGAACAGCGACAGGCGCGAAGACGGATCCTTCGAAGCGAACGGTGGTGGTGCAATACGTCGCGGTGACACCGGTCCAGGACTGGACAAACATCGATGGGAAAACGATCCAGGCGCGATTGCTGGCCTTTTCCGCGCCGAATCCGGGCGAAGAGGGGCCCGTTGAAGTGATTCGTGAAGGCAAGGTGCGTATGCTCATTCCGGGGAAATCGAAGCCGGTTGACTACCCGCTTGCCAGTCTCACTCGGAATCATCGTGATGAGGTGGAGCAAATTGCGAAGGCCGCAGCAAAGGGGCCACCCAAAACAGAAGAGAAGAAAGAGGAATGAAACGACACCTGCTCACTTTTCTTTTCTGTCTGGTTTCCTTTTCAGCCGACTCCGGCGAGATCCCGGGGAATTTTCGAAAAGAGAGTCTGGTCGCGTGGTGCATCGTCCCCTTTGACGCGAAGAAACGAGGTCCTGAAGCGCGGGCTGAGATGGTCCATGCACTGGGGATTAGCCGCGTTGCCTATGACTGGAGGAAGGAGCACATCCCCACCTTTGAGGAGGAGATTCTCGCCTACCAAAAACATGGCATCGAGATGTTCGCATTCTGGGGAGGTCACGAGGATGCCTTCGCGCTTTTCGAGAAATACGAAATCCATCCACAGATTTGGAGGACACTTTCCGGGGAAAAGGGTACCTCTCAGGAGGAAAAAGTGCAATCAGCTGCCGATGCGATGGAACCCCTTGCCAGGAGATCGGGAGAAGCCGGCTGTGCTTTCGGCCTCTACAATCACGGAGGCTGGGGCGGGGAGCCGGACAACCTGATCGCGGTTTGTTTAGAACTGCGGAAGAGAGGTCACGGGCACGTCGGAATCGTTTACAACTTTCACCATGCCCATGATCATCTCGAGGACTGGGACGAGTCCTTTGCCGGGATAAAGCCTTATCTCCTCTGTCTCAATCTCAATGGAATCGTTCCCGCCGGGGACAAGGCGGGGAAAAAGATTCTGACGATTGGCGAAGGAACGGAGGAAGCGCAGATGATCAAAGGGGTCATCGAGAGAGGCTACGAGGGTCCAATCGGGATTCTGGACCACCGCAACGAGACCGATAGTGCGGAAACTCTTCAGGAAAATCTGGACGGATTGAAAAAGGTGTTCGCCGCAGAAAAGTAGGCACCTTCGAAAAGAAGGCGGCCGGTCGGGCACGGGCGCCAGCTGCTTCACCCCATTCCCAATGCGACTCTCGTGGACTCCGTCACTCCAAACGAAGTTTCATCCAGGGTCAGCCCATCGGTCGCCACGGATAGATCGTTCGCCTTTTCGTAGAGGCCGACACGTTCGTCGAGCAGATTCCGAATCGTTTCCTCCGGGTCGTCCGTCTGAAGGAGGGGCCGGTTCCGGTTTCTTTGAACCCGTTCGTAGATCGTTTCCGGAGAAGCCTTCAGCCAAATGACATAGCCGGCTTTCTTCAGGATCTCCAGGTTTTCCGGACGAGTGATGATACCTCCTCCGGTGGAAATGACCTGATCGACCCCGGCAGCGCAGTCTTGAAGGACTTCTGTTTCGAGCTTTCGGAAGGCCTCTTCGCCATCTTCCTCAAAAATTTTTGGAATCTTCTTCCCGGCCCTTTTTGCGACCAATTGATCCGTATCAACAAAGCGGAACCCAAGGCTTTTCGCCACGCGTTTTCCGATCGTGGTTTTCCCCGTGCCCATAAATCCGATCAAAATCAGATTGCGACTCCGCTGGTGTGTCGTATTCACTACCCTAAGCATAGCGAGATTGAGGCGGATTCCCAACATTTTCGGATTTTCCGAGGATGGGGTTCTTTTCCCTCTCGCCGTATCAATCCATGGAAACAGAAATCGCGACAACAGATAACGAAGTCAATACCAACGAGGCAGTGCGCAGTGCCGTCGGCCTGTTGCAGTCCGGAGACGTGGTCGCGTTACCGACGGAAACGGTCTATGGGCTGGCAGCCGATGCCCTTGATCCGGACGCTGTCGAAAAGGTTTTCGCCGCCAAGGGTCGTCCCCATTTTGACCCGCTTATCGTTCACCTGCCGCACAAGGATAACGTCTACGAAGTGGCGGAAGTGCCGAAGGAAATTCACAAGACGGTCGTGCAGTTGATCGAGACGTTTTGGCCGGGGCCGCTGACGCTGGTTCTCCCGAGAAAGCCGGTCATTCCGGATATTGTCACTGGTGGTCTCGCGACGGTTGCAGTTCGTCAGTCTCATCATCCTGTCTTCCATCGAATCCTGCGAAATTTCGGAGGGCCGGTCGCCGCTCCGAGTGCCAATCTTTTCGGCCAACTGAGTCCCACTTCCGCCCAGGCCGTGATGGATCAGATGGAGGGGAGAATTCCCCTGATCGTCGACGGTGGAGCCTGTGCCCGCGGGCTCGAGTCTACAATCGTGCGGGTTCTTCCGGGAGAGAAAAAGCCTGTCATCGAGGTGCTCCGTCCCGGACCCATCACCGAGATTGAGTTGAAGAAATTCGGGAAAGTTGTTTTTGCGGAAAGAAATGAAGACGTCGAGAATTCGGTTCCGGAGGCTCCGGGAATGCTGGCGAATCACTATGCTCCGCAAAAGCCCTTGCGTCTGCTGGAGTGCCCGGAGGATTTTGTTCCGGAGGACGGAAAGACCTATGCGCTGCTCAGTTATCGCGGGCAGCCCAAGGATGGATTTATCGACCTGCACGACTGGGCGGAAGTAGTCGTATTGAGTCCCGGTTCAGGCCGGGTTGCCGAAGCAGGCATTCGTCTTTTCCATATGATCCGTCAGCTGGACCAACTCGATGTGGATGAAATCATCTCTGAACCGTTCCCGGATCGCGGGGTCGGAAAGGCCATTCTCGATAAGTTGCGCAAGGCGTCTGTGAAGTAAAAACACTCAGACTCCTCTCCCGGATCCGAAGAGGCGCAGGTGGAGGCGGTCGGAGTAGTGAAAGCCCTCGTCCATGGCAAGATCGGCAACAAAGCCCTGATTCTTCTCCAACTCCTCAGCGGTGCCGGCCTTCGCCATAAGAAAGACGTGATCGCCGGGAATCCCCGAGTCTCTCACGAGTGAGGTCACTTCAGTGAAGTCTTCGGGAGTGGCAATCACAAACTTAAAGTCCGCTTTCCCGGTGGAAGCGAGGGAGGAAAGAACGTCGGGCTTCCACCGGTCTTCGAGAGTTACCCCGGAATTCGCCAACTTGGGGGAGACATTGATCTGGGAAATTTTTTCGAGAAATTCCGCCCCGGGAAGAAGGGTCCCGTTCGTTTCGATTTCAAAGGAGCCTGACAAGACCCCCATCAGTGTAAGCCATGCATTTTCCTGGAGAAGGGGCTCCCCTCCCGTGAGGACGTAGTTCTGACAGGGATACGCAGTAACTGCTTCGCAAATTTCCTCGATGCTGAAGTCGATGATCTGTTCTTCGCGGCGATACTTCGCATCGGACTCGTGTTGGTAGGTGGTGTCTTCCCAATTCCAGGTATACGGCGTATCGCACCACACGCAGTGGAGGTTGCAGAGCGAAGAACGAATGAAAACGGAAGGCTTACCCGTGTTTCGTCCCTCTCCCTGCAGAGTATAAAAAATTTCCGGACGGCCGTCCGGCATTCGTGCCAGTTTCATTTGTGGCACTGTAACGCCTTATCGACGTGCGACAATGATGCAGGCGCGGCCCGGGTTGAGCAGATACCCCATGCCGAAGGACATCGGCTTGACCGGAGGAGAGCCGTTTTGGTAGGCGGCTACCAAATCAGGTGGGTGCTGCGAACTGAAGGTGCCAATCGGGCCCTGGTAGTTATCGTAGAGGGTGATCCGCATGCCGCTGTCTTTCAGGTAGCGGTAGGGAATGCCGGGGGGGGCTGAACGATGCCCCGGGTGTTTTTAACAATGTAGTCGCGGACCGAAGAGAAACTGCTTCCGTGCATCAGATAGCTCGCGCTTTTCACGAAGGTGACAGGTGATCCTTTGCTGCTGACAAACTGAAGAGGTCGGCGATCTCCCAGCCCACCGTTGGAGAGGTCTTCCTTGAAGTAGTAAATATTTTTCCGCCCGCACGGATGTGCCACCCGGGGCAGGCCGATCCGGCGGACCGGGAAGTGAGGTTCCCGCCGGGACCGATGCCCACTGCGGAAACGGAGGAAACAGGCTGGCCGTTTCTCGCGATCTGAGCGAGGAGAAGAGGCAGCGTTCCCCGCAACGAGGTGCTTTGCAGATCAACGCGCATTTCCCTGGTGATGAAGTAGCTTGCGCCGGTAACGGTGCGGAGAGATCCGGCAATGCCACCAAGCCCGCGGCTCAATTCGCTTGCGCTGAGGGTGGAAAGATCGGGCATGGCATCCGTGCCTTCCAGACCGACAAGCACATAGTGGCCGGCGCCCGGAAAGAGAGCACCGGCGTGGAGATAGTCCGGTCCGCCAAAAGGATAGAAGAGAACTCCCGGAGAAATCAGCCCGGAGAGGTTGGATCGAAACCCGCGAATGTGACTGCGTCGACCGGAGTGATTCGACCAGAGTCCATCCATGCGGGATTGATGGCCCTTCCACTCGGAAGAGTTTCGACTGAGAGCCAGTTCGCTTCTCGCGCTTCCACTCATGCCGGCGAGATACCTTGCCGTGTCGTTAATTCCGCTGCCGCCGGACGAGGAGCCTCCTCCCGAGTTGGACACACAACTGGTGAGGGTGACGAGAGAACAACCCGCAACGATCGCGGGTACGAGAGTTCGAATTTTTATAGCGGCAGATAAGTTTCGGATACCTTAACTACCAAGCAGCTTTCCTTTTTGCAAGAAAATTGCCCGTGACGAACGGGGCATCTCAGGATGGAACCATGGTCACTTTTTCGGTGATATCACCCCGCTTCGATTCCGGCCATTCCTCGCCTTTGGGCCAGCCTAGATAGAAAAAACCGAGGCACTTGTCGCGGGCATCACTCAGACCGAGCCACTCCCTCATTTCATCAGTATAGACAATCGGCGGGGAAGACCAGAACGCCGCCATACCCAGGGCGGAGGCTGTTAGATGCATGTTTTGCACAGCGCAGGCAACGGCTTCGATTTCCTCGATTTCAGGAATCTTTTCGATCTCCTGCCGTTTCATTCCGACCGCGATCACAACCGGGGCGAGAAGGGGTTGCGTGCCCAGCTTTTCGAGTTTGTCAGGCCGCACGGCATCTTCAGGCGTCACTTTTCGGTAGAGGGACTGACAGAAATCGGCGAGCCTCTGCCGTCCATCGCCGGAGAAAATGAAAAACCGCCAGGGTTCTGTCATACCGTGGCTCGGAGCCCAGTTGGCGTTCTCCAGAATCGCTGCGAGGTGGGTGTTCTCAATGAGCTTCTCCGACATGTCCTGCGGCTTGATGGTGCGTCGTCGGCGGATCAGCGCATTGGCAGCGGCGAGTCGCAGGGAAAGGGGGTCGAGTGGGGGAGTATCGGATTCTTCGCTCATAGCGGGCGGGGGATGGTAGGACAGCGTGCCGAAATCGACAAGTCGGGATTCCCGCTACTGCGGCTGGTCCTTCAGGCAATTGTCGTCCATCGGGACGGCTTCCCCGACTTGATCAACCGGATGGGTGTAAAGGTAGCGCCAGACATCTTCGTGCAGAAAGTTGCCCTCGGCATCTTTGCCGGAATTCCGTCCCGGGGTCACTGCGCCGTGAGCTTTCTTGGCATCGCCTCCGACGTCACAATCAGTGATGAGCCGGCGGCTGTTTTTAAAGGGGAAGGGCGTCTTGTCGACGTTGACGATGCGACCGAACTGGTGAAGGCCGAGCAGTTCCCAGGATCGGCAGTAGTGATCCGCGGTCCAGCCGCCATCGAGGACATGGGAGAATCCGAAGACACGGTTGGCCGGTGTTTTCGAAGGGAGCGATTGCCAGGTTTGATAGTTATCGCGGGGACCGCAGAGAGCCACGACACGGCTCACTTCCACGTGCTTGGAGAACCGGGTCGCCGTGGTGGAACCGTGGGAGGAGCCTGACACGATGACATCCGTCCAGCGAAGATCGTCTTTTTCCTCATTGAGAAACCAGCCCCAGTTTCCCTCCGGGTTTTCTTTGTCGAGCCACTTTACGAACTGGAGGCTGCGCTCCATCATTCCATCGGGTTTGGGAATGGTGACTTCGTCACTGAAGTCCTCGCCGGTAGCGGCTTCCAATCGGACATTGCCACGGCACTGCGGGCCGACCGGTTTTTCCTGACAAACGATGCCGAACCATTTGTTCGCATAGTGAGGCTGAATCGCATGGAGTCCGTAGCTGTTGAGGCGTTTGAAAAGCTCTTCGTTGTGTCCCATCAGCCAGATCACGAGCTTTCCGCGTGGTTTGACCGAGGTATCGACGGAGGCCTGCTGCACATCAGCAGGCTTTCCATCTTTGTTTTCAAAGACAAAACCGATTTCGGGATGGGGCTTTGCAAGGGAATCAATTTCGCTGGCCCGTGCCGAAAGTTGGTGACGCTTCGGATCTTTGTCCCGAAAGGAGAAGGATTCTTCGGCCTGCGAGAGAAATGGTGCCGCAAGCACAAGCGCGACGGATGGGGACAAAAGTGAACGTCGGATCATTAGAGTGGGTAGGTGTGTCAGGAAAGAAGTTTTTCAATCTCGAAGAGCCAGAGTTGGCGTCCGTTGCCTCCGTGAGGCGAGTCGACGCAGACGAGTTTGCCATCGTTGCTCGAACGGGGGTGCGCATCGCAACGCCACTCGCCACTGTAGAGTTTCGGGGAGTGGAGATGAGCGATGTCGTGTCTCGTGTCGGTCGGAACGTGATAAATATAGGGGGTCTGATGCCGCCGCACCCCGCGCGGATAGGTGTCGTTGAGAATCCAATCAACGCCGTTCCCGACAGGCAGGTAGGTGTTGTGGCCGTTTACGGGCATCGTTTCCTTTCCGACCACTTCGACCTGTTCCGTTTTGTCTTTGAAAAGATAGAAGGCGGAATTCTCTCCTTCCGGCTTCGTCCAGGCACAAACGTGCTCCGAATCCTTCCAGATAAAGTGCGAAGTAAATCCTGACGGATCCAGAACGTAGAGATCGCTGCCGTCGAGATTGGCGGTGAACATGCGGGTGACGAATCCGTTGTTCACTGCAAATTCGGCATCGTCGGGCCCCTTGGCACGCCACCGATGGAGAAAGATGAATCGTTTGCTGTCGGGACTGACGAGTAGATGGTTAACGTAGTTCCACTGGTCGGTGAGAGGCTTTCCTTTGTATGGAATCTCCGAAAGCTGCGCGAGAGAGAGGATCAAATCCGATTCTCCCGTCTCCATATTGACCCGCCAGATTCCGGAGTTTACCGGATTGCGCTGATCACGAACCGGATCATCGACGCCTTGATATCCGTAGCCGGGCCTGAGATTCTGAATTCTCGCGAAGTCAGCGGAGACTCCCCATTTCCCATCCTGCGAGAGCGCATAGATCGGACGGGGAATGGTTTTCGTTTCTCCTGTATCGATATTTTTGATCCGGCAGACGAAACGATCTTTTTCGCGGTCGTTCCAGACGACCTGATTTTTTGAACCGGGCAGCCACTGCAACATGCAACCCTGTTGCCACCCCCAGGCATCACTCTTGCCCAACTCGATCCATTCGTCTTCGCTTTCGAGATCGACCATGCCTACCTGAATCCGGTCGGATGCGGTCGGGGTGCGCCCTTCGAAGGAAACCTGATTGGAGAGAACAAATCGATTCGAAGGGTCGAACTGAAATTTATCGTAGTATCCGAACCAGTGGAACAGAGGGCCTTTGGTGATCGCTCGCGTCGGAGCAAAATATTCGCTGAATTTGAGAATGTCAGGATCGGCAAGCGCGGAGGGGAGAACGGTTGCGCCAGCCGCCAGGGAAGCGGAGCCGGTGAGAAATTTTCTTCGTTTCATGGAGGCTTTGATCGTGGATCGAGCCGGAGAGGCTGCCAAGTGAATTTTCGGCGCTTCAACGCCGCAACAGAAGACGATCGGCGGTTGGGGAGTCAGGCCTTTTCGATACCGCCGTCGACCATCCGAATCTTCCGCTCCCGGTAGAGCGCCCCCAGAGCCTGTTTGAACGCTTTTTTGCTGGTTCCAAAAACCCGCTGAATTTCCTCGGGAGAACTCTTGTCACCGAGATTGATCCGACCGCCTTTCTCTTCCAGCAGGGCAAGGATTTTGCCGCTCAGATCCGTGACTCGCCCGTAGCCGACCGGTTCCAGCGAGAGGTCGATCTTGTCGTCTTCCTTGAGCGCAGCGATGAATCCATCGATCTCTTCGCCGACCCGGAGCGGACGCTGAATCCGACTTTCGTGAAGCAGCCCCCGGAACTGCTGATCGACGATGGCCATGTAGCCGAGCGGGGTTCGTTCCTGAATGATGAGTTTCACAGCGTCGCCGCTGTCATAGCGAGGTCGGCTCTGGTTCAAATACCGGTTCGTTCTCGTGGACGCGATGATTCGGTTGGAGACTTCGTCGAGCGCGACGCGAACGATGATTCGCTGGCCTGCCCGCACTGGAAACACCTGTTCCCGGAAGGGGAGAAGTAGATCCTTGGGGAGCCCCCAGTCGAGAAAAGCTCCGACATTCTGGTTCACGGACTTCACTTCGAGAGCCGCAAATTGTCCCACTTCGCAAATTGGTTTCTGCGTTGTCGCGACAATGCGGTCCTCCGAGTCCCGCGCCACGAAAACCTCGACTTCGTCCCCCTGTTCGACATCGTCCGGCACCTCTGCGTTGGGAAGAAGGATTTCACCGAGGTCTCCACCATCGAGGTAGAATCCAAAATCGGAATCCCGGACGATGATGAGGTGATTGGTCTTTCCCAGGGCGGCCATCAATCAGGGTAAACGGGGCCGCGGAAAATGCTCGAATTTTGTTCCTTCACTTTCACCACGTGAGTTCGTGTGTGTCGCCATGCTGCCCGTGGGAGGGGTCGAGGGCGCGAAGCTCCAGTTGCAGATTCGTCGGTGAAAGAGTCGCCCGAACCCATCCATTGGGGCGGCTTTCGTCGAAGACGTAGGCCGTCGGCGGCAGGTTGATCTGATGAAGTTTCGCGGAATCGGGGTTCACCTTCCAATTGTGGCTGTGGCCGAAAATATAGGCTTTCGCAGCCGGATGGGTTTCGAGAAGCGTGAGAAGTGGTTCGCTGTCGATGAGTCCACTGATTTTGATTTTTTCTTCCGACGGAATCACATCCGTACGGAAGACCTGAGGATAGTGATGGCCGACGATGATGGCAGGTTTGTCGATATTTTGATCGAGAAAGTCTTTGAGCCAAGCAAGCTGGGCTTCGCCAATTTCGCCTTCCACCTTGTTAACGAAACGAAGCGTGTCCAGCAGGACCCAGTTGGCATGCGGCGTTGAAACGACACTGCAATGTTTGCTCTCGACCGGGGAGTTCCCGCTCTTCTCATTCAAGGCTTCAAAAAACACAGTGCGGTCGTCGTGATTTCCGAGAGTGAAATGGATCGGTAGACCGGCTTCGGTGAGGGGTTGGAGGAGATCCGAAAGGGTTTCGTAATCACCCGCTTGTCCATCGAGATAGGCAACGTCTCCGTCCACAATGATGCCTGACAAAGAGTCTTTTTCGGCAAGGACCTCGGCGACGACCCTCTTCAGATTCTGCGCCATGTTGGTTCCCTGCCTCGACTTCAGTGCTTTATCGGCGGCAATATGGGTATCGGAGAGCAGCGCCCAGGTCGTTTCGGAAGCGGAGGAATCGGCTGCGGAGAGAAAGGCAGGCGCGGTCGAAAAGAGGGCGGAAGTCCGGAGGAAGGTTCTCCGGGAAACGGAATCAAGATGAATCGGCATAGCTCTACTATGAACGATCGGAGGCCGTCTGAAAAGTGGGCATCCGGCTTTTGCATGACACGATTTCGGTTCAATCGCCCTTTACCACCCTGCTAATCCACGTTCTAATCGTGTCATGATGAAACGTTTTCTTTCTTTCTCTCTGGTTCTGTTAGTCTCCGCCGGTTTCGGGTTTGTCGAGGCTCGTGATTCAGGAAAGCCGAATATCATTTTCATTCTAGCGGATGACCTTGGATTTCGGGAGTTGGGATGCTACGGGCAGGAGAAAATCAAGACGCCCCGCATCGACCAACTCGCTGCGGAAGGAATGCGCTTCACCCGCGCTTACTCCGGAAACGCAGTCTGTGCCCCGTCCCGCTGTGTCCTCATGACAGGCCGGCACCCCGGTCACGCAGAGGTGCGCAACAACCGCGGGGTGAAGCCGGAGGGCAATCATCCGATTCCGGACTCCGAGATCACGATCGCTGAGTTGCTCGTTCAGGAGGGGTATGTCTGCGGAGCCTTCGGCAAATGGGGTTTGGGCAATATCTGGTCGGAAGGGGATCCGAACGACCAGGGGTTTGAAAAGTTCTTTGGCTACAACTGCCAGTCCCACGCCCACTCCTACTACCCGGCCTATCTTCGGGACAACGACCGGGAATTCCTCCTCCAGAACAATCCTCCCGTTCCCGGCCATGCCTCTCTGGCAAAAGGCGCTGATCCTTTGAATCCTGCCAGTTACAACGTGTTCAAAGGGCAGGATTACTCATCGGACCACATCAATGACCAGGCCCTCGCATTTATCAAAAAGAACAAGGACCAGCCATTTTTTCTCTACTATCCGAGCCTGATCCCGCACGTCGCGCTTCATATCCCCGACGAGCATCTCGAACCGTATCTCGCGCAGAAATGGAACGATCCTCCCTTCACCCGTGAAGGCGGGTATGGCTACACCCCCCACTTCACCCCGCGTGCGGCCTATGCGGCGATGATTACGCGACTCGACACCTATGTCGGAAAGGTTCTCGATCTGATCGAGGAACTCGGACTGAGTGAGAATACCATCGTCGTGTTCACTTCGGATAACGGGACCACCCATCTCAAAGGGGAGGCGGACTTCGAATTCTTTGCCAGCGTGGGTGAGCTGCGCGGTTTGAAAGGGGAGCTCTACGAGGGCGGAATTCGCGTTCCTCAAATCGTGAAGTGGCCCGGAAAAGTGAAGCCCGGAACGGTAACTGATTTTGTGACCGGTTTCGAAGACTGGATGCCGACGATGTTGGATCTGATTGGTGCGGAAACGAAAGTTCCGGCCGGGATCGACGGCGTCAGCATCGCTCCCACCTTGTTGGGGAAAGGCCAGGGGGAACGCGAGTTTCTCTACCGTGAGTTTCTCGGTTACGGCGGACAGCAATCGGTCTGGATGGGGAACCGCTGGAAGGGGATTCGGACCAACTTACTGAAGAAGGACAATCCGGATCCTCTCGCAATCGAGTTGTTTGATCTCGATGCGGACCCGTCCGAGAGCACCAATGTCGCAGATCAGCATCCCGGTGTGCTCAACAAAATCGAGGGACTCATGAAGTCGGAGCGAACCATCTCGGAGTCGTTCAAGTTTCCGCCTCTGGATGCGCTGGTGAGTCAGTAAGGGCGAACCTTCGTTTGATCATTTCCTCCGTCTCCCCGTCCCGGGCGGGGTGCGGTGATCCCCGAAATATTTTTCGCTTCGATACCGCAGCCAAACCCGAAGCACCTGTGGAATCTGTTCCTTTTCCTCTTTGCTGAGCCGCTCATAGAGCCTGGAGGCCCGATCCCGTTCCATGCGGCAGGCCCCGTTTTTGTGAGCGTCCCAATAGGTTCGGGCGAGACGGATTCTGCGGGCCGTTTCCTTGATGAGAGCAGGGCCGGCCAGGTCTTCGTCTTTGATCTTACGCTTCTTTGCCATCTTTGATCAGTAGAATTACGCCATTTGCCCACCTCGTTGCCATGTGAAACGTTTCCCCGTGCAGCATCTTCTCATTCTCAACATGAAGCGACTTGTTTTTTATTCGACCCTCCTCCTTACGACACTGTTCGGTTTCACGGCTTCGGCAGAGAATCGGTTCGTTTATCTCTCTGCCGGGGGAAGTGTCACGGTATACGAGGTGGATCTGGAGACGGGGCTGCTTTCTGAATTCCAAAAGAACGAAGGCTCTGGCCTGACGGCGATCACGAAGAAGCAGAATCGTCTTTACCGGGTGGGTGGAAAAGAAGTCGAAAGCTACCGGATTCAGAAAAACGGGAAACTGAAATCCATGGGAAAAGAGCCGACCGAGGCGAAAGGGGGCTTTCTCGGGCTCGATGCGACGGAGCGTTTTCTCGCGGGCAGCGACTACGGTGGCGGGAGTGTCGCGGTTTGGCAGATCGGTGAGGACGGGATCGCGAAGGGGAATCCGGTTTCAGAAATGGCTCTGGAGAAAGCCGCTCATTCCTCTCACTTCTCGCCGGGCAACGGATTTCTTATCGTTCCGGCAACGACTCCCAACAAGGTTTTCCAGATCCGTTTTGATGAAAAGACCGGGGCTCTGAAGCCGAACGATCCCGCTTCTGTTTCGGGACCCACCGGGGAGGGAACGGCGCAGCAGCCGAGGCACATTCGCTTTCATCCAAATGGAAAGATCGCCTATACGACGCTGGAACGTGAATCACCGGGCGTTGGCGTTTGGTCCTGGGACGAAGAGAGCGGGCATCTCACCTTGCTGCAAAACCTCATCACAATTCCGGAGGGCTTTGAGGGCAGCATCACAACGGCGGACCTGCATCTCACTCCCGACTCGAAATTTCTCTACGTTTCCAACCGGGATCTGACGGATCGTAAGGCGCTCACCGGGAAAAGTTCCATCGTGGGATTCCGGGTCGATCCGGAGTCCGGCCTGTTGACCCTGATTGGACACACCCATTGCCCTCAGGTTCCCCGATCATTTGCGATCGACCGGGCTGGCGAATATCTCTACGCTGCCGGTCAGACTGCTTCCAAGCTGGAAGTGTTCCGGATCAATCAGGATTCGGGAGAATTGACCAGCATTCAGATTCTCGATACCGGTAAGGGTCCCAATTGGGTTCTTTGCGTGACAAAACCATGATTTCCTTTCGATCATTCCACCTTGCTCTTGTTGCGGGATTTCTCGTTCTCCCCGCTATCGCGGAAGAGAAGCTCTCTTTCAATCGCGACATTCGTCCCATTCTGTCAGACAAGTGTTTTTCCTGTCATGGTCCTGACAAAAACACGCGAGAGGCAGACTTGCGTCTTGATGTGAGAGAGGCCGCGCTCGAAATGGAGGCGATCGTTCCGGGTGATGTCAAGGCGAGCGAAAGTTACTGGAGAATCCTTTCCGACGATGAGGAGGAACTCATGCCTCCTCCCGAGTCCCACAAATCCCTTTCCGAAGAGGAAAAGAAATTGATCACTCGCTGGATCGAAGAGGGGGCTGAATACGAAGCGCACTGGGCCTACCTCCCCGTGACCAGGCCGGAAATTCCTGAGGGGGTGGAAAATGCGGTGGATGGATTTGTAGCGAAACGACTGCAGAAAGAAGGCCTGAAAATATCCTCGCCGGCGGAGGAGGTCACCTTGCTGCGACGACTTCATTTCGACATCACCGGGCTTCCTCCGGCACCGGAGGATTTGAACCGCTTTCAGAGAATGGGAAAGAGCGCTTATGTGGATGAACTGCTCGCTTCGCCCCACTTTGGAGAACGAATGGCGATCGACTGGCTCGATGCGGTTCGCTATGCCGACACGGTGGGATATCACGGAGATCAGACGCTTGAGGTGTCCGCGTTTCGCGACTGGGTGATTAATTCGTTCAACGAAAACAAGCCCTTTGATCAATTCACGATTGAGCAGATTGCCGGAGATCTGCTACCCGACGCAACTCTCGAGCAAAAGGTGGCGGCGGCCTACAATCGACTCGGTCAGAGTAGCAACGAAGGGGGGATTCAGGACGCCGAATACCTCGCCAAATACCAGGCCGAACGCGTGCGGACGACGGCGACGGCATGGCTCGGTGCGACCCTGGCCTGCGCGGAGTGCCATGACCATAAGTTCGATCCCTACACGGCCGCAGACTTCTATGGATTCGCGGCCTACTTTGCCGATATCCTCGAAAAAGGCGCTTATACCGGGGATGGATCCTATCAGGAGGGTACGAAGCCATATGAACGCGAAGGGGTTGTTTTCACCGGGCGGGGGCCGCAACTCGAAGTGCCGAGTGATGAAGAACGGCAAATGCGTGACTCTCTGCGGACGAAATTGAACGCAGCGAAAAAGGAACTGCAGAAGACGACCCCGGAGTTGGAGGCAAGTGCACAGAAGTGGGCCGCCAAACGGGCAAAGAATCTCGGCTCCAGTGATCCGGTTGACTATGTCTATCTCGAGGACAAGGGAGAGAAGAACGAAATCAAAACGGCTGGAGTCAAGTTTGTGACAGACGGGGACGGGAAGGTGTATCAGGGCGGCTTCGCCCGGTCACAGTCGTCAGGTGAACTGGTGCAGCACATCGTCGATGGTTCGAAAAAGCCGCTCGTTGTCAGCGAAGGGAGTGTTCTGTTTTCATACGTCTGGCTCGACGAGAAGAATCCGCCCAGGCAGATCATGTTGCAGTTTCATCATGAAAAAGCAGGGTGGAATCATCGTGCCTGGTGGGGCACCGAAGCTCTCATCTCTTACGGCCGGTCAACGAGCGATCATCGTCATCGCAAACTGGGCAGCCTGCCCGGGACCGGAAAATGGGTTCGTCTGGAAGTGCCGATCTCGGAGCTGAACCTGAAGTCGGGCGACAAGATCACCCAACTGGCTTTCACACAGTTCGGTGGACTTGCCTATTGGGATACGGCAGGGATCCACACTTCAGCTGCGGCGTATCGATTGGCTGACCTTCCTCAACCTATTCAGAAAATCCTGACCAAAGCGGAAGGGGCGCGAACTGATGAGGATCGCAGTCTGCTGCTTGCTCATTACCGGGAAATCGCCCCGGAGCTTCGGTCAGTTCGCACGGAGGTAGCACAATTGGAATCCGAGTTGGAGAATCTGAAGAAACAAATCCGCACGGTGCCGGCAACGATCGCCGCAAAGCCGCGCGAAATTCGAATCCTCCCGCGGGGAAACTGGATGGACAAGAGCGGTCAGGTGGTTGAGCCGGGGACTCCGCATTTTCTTCCCGAGGTCAAAGAGAAGTCCGGTGCCGGGACACGACTGGAACTGGCCCATTGGATCGCTTCGCCGGAAAATCCGCTCACGGCGCGGACCTATGTGAACCGTTTCTGGGCGAGCCTGTTTGGAAACGGGATCTCCACCGTGGTGGACGACCTCGGGTCGCAGGGGCAGTGGCCGACCCATCCTGAACTCCTCGATTGGCTCGCCGCCGAATTTGTGGAAAGCGGATGGGATGTGAAGCGCCTCGTCAAAACAATCGTGCTCAGTGATACCTATGCGCAGTCGTCGGACAGCACGCCGGCGCTTCAGGAGAAGGATCCCTACAATTCTCTGCTCGCCCGCCAGTCCGGTATCCGTCTTCCGGCCGAGTTGGTCCGCGACAACGCGCTGACAGTGAGCGGGCTTCTCAATCCGGCGGTGGGGGGACGAAGTGTGAAGCCCTATCAGCCGGAAGGGTACTACCAGCACCTCAATTTTCCCCGGCGAAAGTATCAGGCTGATCAGAATGAAAATCAGTACCGCCGCGGACTCTACACACACTGGCAGCGGACTTTTCTGCACCCTGCGATGAAGGCTTTCGACGCACCTTCCCGGGAGGAGTGCACCATGGAGCGGGAGCATTCCAGTACGCCGCTGCAGGCGCTGGTTCTTCTCAATGATCCCTCTTTTGTCGAGGCGGCAAAGTCACTGGCCGCGGAAAGTGAGGATGTAGTCGATATGTTTGTCAGGGTCCTGACGCGACGTCCTTCGGAAGAGGAACTCACCGTTCTGACGGCACTGTTCGAGTCCGAGAAGGCAAGGCTCAAGGGGGCGGCGGGTGCGGCGAATCAATTGCTTTCCGTTGGGTTGAAAGAGGTGAAGACCGCTGATTCCATCGAACTGGGCGCACGAACTTCGGTGGCCCGCGCTATTCTCAACCTTCACGAAACCATCACCCGCTATTGATTATGGATTCTGTTTTTCTCAATGAACTGAAGCGCCGTGCGTTTCTGGAAAATTCGATGACCGGCCTGGGTTCGGTTGCCCTTGCGGGTTTGTTAGGAGGTGGTTCGAAAGTCTTTGGTGCGCCAACCGGTCTTCCGGTCGAAAAGAACGGAAGCGGCATTCTCGGAGGTAAGCGTCATGTGCCGGTCAAGGTGAAGCGCGTCATCCATCTTTGCATGGCAGGGGGGCAGTCCCATCTCGAAAGTTTCGACTACAAACCAAAGCTGGCTGAGCTCGATGGGCGGGCCATGCCGGAGTCATTCACGAAAGGGCAGCAACTCGCGCAACTGCAGAAGAGCGCCGGAAAGCTGAAGTGCATGGGGCCGCAGTTTGAATTCAAGAAATGCGGCAAATCCGGGCAGGAGATCAGTTCGGTGTTTCCCCACCTAGGCGAAGTCGCGGATGAGATTGCGATCATTCGTTCAATGCAGACGGAACAAATCAATCACGACCCGGCCCACACCTTCATGAATACCGGTTCGATCATTCCCGGTCGTCCCAGCATGGGAGCCTGGGTTACCTACGGTATCGGTAGCGAATCCGAGGATCTGCCCGGCTTTGTCGTTCTGACCAGTGAGGGCGGAGGTCAGGGCCAGCCCATTTCCTCGCGACAATGGAGCAATGGCTTTCTTCCGAGCCAGTATCAGGGGGTTCAGTTTCAGTCAAAGGGGGATGCGGTCCACTATGTGACCAACCCTCCCGGCGTGACCCGCGAAGCGCAGGAGGAACTTGTCGATTCGGTGAATCAGCTGAACCGGCTTCTCGGGAAAAAGAGACTCGATCCCGAGATCGAAGGCCGCATTGCCCAGTATGAAATGGCTTTCAAGATGCAGGCTTCGGTTCCTGGGCTCATGGATGTGACCGGCGAAAAACCGGAAACGCTGGAGATGTATGGCTGCACTCCGGGGGACGGCTCCTACGCGGCGAACTGTCTTCTCGCACGACGTCTCGCCGAACGGGGTGTTCGCTTCATCCAGCTCTATCATCGCGGATGGGATCACCACGGCGGAATCAAGGGAGGATTTGAGAAAACGGCGAAGCTCGTCGATCAGGGAACTGCTGCTTTGATTCGGGATCTGAAGGATCGGGGCATGCTCGAAGACACGCTCATCATTTTCGGTGGTGAATTCGGAAGAACTCCGATGGCGCAGGGAAGTGGGCGCGATCATCACATCAACGCCTTTTCCATGTTCCTTTGCGGCGGAGGAATTCAGGGCGGGGTGACTCACGGAGCTACCGATGAGTTGGGCTACGCGGCAGTCGAAGATCCGGTCCACGTCCACGATCTTCATGCGACGATGTTGCACTTGTTAGGTGTGAATCACAAACGGCTCACCTTCCGTTTTCAGGGAAGGGACTTCCGACTCACTGATGTGTTTGGTCATTTGATCAAACCGATTCTTGCGTAATTGATTTCTCAAAGGGACTTCAACAGCGAGACAGCGGCTTCGGTGAATTGCTTCTCCCACCCGGGCGCAAGGAGGCAGTCACTGTCCTCCTGCGCCCCTCCCCGGTTTTTCATCTGTGCAGCCGTGGGAGCGTAGTAAAGATAGCCATTGGTGTATCCGGAAACGAATGCGTTTGGTAGGCCGCACCTCTTTTTGATTTTCAATCCAATCGGAACGGTGACTTCAGCGGGGAAGGTGACGAGACGGAAATCGCCTACCCGGAGCGCGGCGACTTCGGCGGATGCGGTTGGTCCGGATTCCCTGTTGCGCGCGTGGTGCTTTTTCAAAAGTGCGAGATTGATCTGATGTCTTGTCAGCTTCTCCATCGTTCGGATGTTGGCGATGTAGGCATCGAGTGCCGCCTTGTTATTCTGATCGAGCGTTTTCCAATCTGCTTTTCCGAGTAGCTCATCCTGGAGGTAACGATGGGCGGACTCTGAAGGGTAGTTTTCGGACAGATGATATTTCACGTAGAGGGGAAGGAAGGTTTCGAAATTCAAAGTGGTCCCCTTGAGTGCCTTTGTCAGCGTGTCAATTTCCTCCTCCATTTGGGCGATGCGTTCCGCGAGGTCAGCGAGCGGAACTTCGAGGGTTCGACTTGAGATGGAAAGTAGAGCGTCGTCACTCGCTTCGATCTTTCTGGCCGCCTGCAAAGTGGAAAGTGCGAGCTTCGTTCCGTGCCATTCGCCGTTTCGAGGTAGCGTGACTGACTTATAGAGAACTGGATTGATGTCGCCTCCGCATCCCTGGAGAAAGATGGCCATGGCCGAGCCGTCTCCCAGATTCTCTTCGATGATCTTCGAAGCGAAGCCCGGGATATCGGCGGTGTTCCCTCCGGACGGAATTCCCTGGATGGGATGACAGGCAAACTGATAAACCAACGCGAGCGGTTGCCCGTTGTCGATTCGGTCCAGTCTCAGGATCCCGATTTCCGGATCAATGGGGCCGACCGAGTCGACGGATTCACTTGGCGGAAGCGAATAGGCATGCCTTTCGTCAACGGTGGAACCATCTTTCAAAGCGATCCGTCGATTGATCATGATCTGATCCTCGTGACCTTTCCCGCTCCCTGCCCGGACGGGGACTCGGGCCGCCCAGGCCTTCTCGACCGCTTCGATCGTGAGGGCCTCAACATTTTCCGCGACGACGGCGTGGCAGTGGCTCGCGTTGATGACAACCGACTCCGGAGCAATTCCGAAGTTTTCCCGAAGCGCCGCCCGGACGTTCGCCAGATAGGGATCCCGGATCGAGCCGATTTCCGCAGTAGCGACCGCGTCGACGGCGATAATGACAGCATGGGTATCTCCCGAACTGAGGACGAGGGCTTTCGCAAAGGGTGGATTGTCGCCTGCGTCGTGTCCCGGTCGGGTGATGTCCATTTTACCGACCCCGGCCTTGAGTTCCCCGGCGTGGAATGCCTGAGTCTGCAAAAGGAGCCATGCAAGGAGCAGGAAAGATCGGAGTCGAATTTTCATGAGAATGGAAAAGTGTGGTCAGGGATTTAGTTGTTGCAAAACTTCTTTCGGCGGAGTCCAGCCAACCCTTCTCCTCGAAGGGGGAGTGTAGTGGCAGGTGATTACATACAGGTGTTTGGCCTGAAGTGCTTTCTCCGGGCTGAGATCAATTTGAATCTGGGTGAATCCGTTTCCTGGAAAAGATTGGTAACCGTCGACCGCCGCATCGGGGAGAGCGGCCCCGTTCAGGGTAATTTGATCTACCTTGGCATTCGGATAGGGGATTCGAAGCCGGAATCCGATTCCGAATTCCGCGGGGTCCAATCCTTCCTCGACAAAGCCGGGCAGTTCTCCTCCCTTTTCAACCGCGAGCTTGATTTCGGGTCCTGCCTCGACAAAAGCCTTGATGGAACTCGCGTCGTCCCCGAAACGGGAGGCGGTGTTGGTTAGAAACTCAGGAATCTCCGAAGAGAGAAGTTCGCCAGTCGAAGACCCCGTCGAGACGGCGTAGAGAATGCGCCCATCCGTTTGCGGATAAAGGAATCCCTGGGAGAAGCTTCCCTGACATTGCCACAGACGAATCCGGCTTTTGCGACGTTCTTCCGCGCTGGTTCCGGATGCGGTAACGAAGTGGCCGACAAAAGCCTTCACCCGGTCAACCGGATATCCTGATGCATTTTCGCCTGCCGGAACTTCATTTCCGAATCGCAGCCACGCTTTCGTCCGGGCGAGTGCACTTTCCTCCCACGCGATTTCGAGAGCGGCGATCAGGGTGTGGTATTTGGTGTAGCCATATTGTGCGGAATAAAATTGGGCTCGCCCCCTCCAGTGCTGTTTCGCGAGAGGGGCGGCAAGTGATCCGACCAGAAGACGCTGTGCATCGGCTTCAAATCGGTCAGAGGGAAAGCCCGCTTCCTCGCCGCCGCGAATCATGGCCTCAGTGATTCGCCAGTCCCAGGGGCGGAGGACAAAGTTGGAATAGGCTGATCCTGTGATTTCGGTCATGATCTGGCCATCGTATCGCTGTCGCGATCCAAGTTTCTCATCGGGGTATTCCTGCAGTCCGGTTCCGTGCAAATCGAGATGGGCCTCAGGTTGAAAACGATCGACGGTTTCGAGAAAGGCTTTCATTTCCGGTGCGCGATCGAGCGCGGAAAAGGACATCGTTTTCAGGTCCCAGTTTGTGATGCCGCCACCGGTGTAGGGGTCGATTTTGAGAGAGTTGCCAAACCGGTCGGTGGAGAAGTAGGCATAGGGATTCATGATCGGAATCAACCAGACTTCCTGCTTCTTCCTGGTTTTGACAGCGAGGGGATCGTCGCTCAGGAGCCATTCAACAACGCGAAGGCACCCGGTTGTTCCTGATCGTTCCGGTCCGCCATGCAATGCGGTGATGAGGGAATGCTGTTTGTTGCGGGCGGGGATATTGCTGTCCGTAATCTTGAGAAGATGAATCGCCATTCCCTCACGCGTTGTCCCAATCTTTTCTGTGGTGAGCTTGTCAGGATGCTTTTCCGTCCAGTAGGAGAGCGTGGCTTCGTATTCCGCGAGGGTCAGCCGATGAACCGGCTCGTTCGGGAATGCAGCATTGACGGCGAAGAGGCAAAACAGGATGGCGAAACGCATTTCCAAGGGGAGCAGGTTCGGGGCTACGAGGTCAAGCATGCTGCGAGGCGCAATGCATCCACGCTGAGCTACAGGATCACGCCGTTTCGAAACCGTGACAATCCCGTGGTAAGCTGAAACGGTAGAGAAATACCCAACCCTGTTGACCCATGTATCGAACCCTGTTGAAATCTCTTAGCGTCGCCTTTTTCACTCTTCTCCTCCTTTTGAATCCGGGCGCACGAGCGGCGGATGAAATCCGGGTGGGGATCATAGGTTTGGACACCGGGCATGTCATCGCGTTTACCAAAACGATGAATGATCCGGCCGCCGAGGGTGCTCTCGCCAAGTGTCGCGTTGTTGCTGCGTATCCGAAAGGAAGTCCTGACATTGAGTCAAGCGTCAGTCGCGTTCCCAAATACACGAAGGAAATCCAGGAGTTCGGCGTGGAGATCGTGGATTCGATTCCAGCACTTCTCGAAAAGGTTGATGCGGTTCTGCTCGAAACGAATGATGGCCGGCCTCATCTGGAGCAGGTCATTCCGGTTTTGAAAGCGGGGAAACGGGTATTCATCGACAAGCCGATTGCGGCATCGCTTGCCGATTCCATTCTCATTTTCAAAGCGGCGGAGAAGTATGGGGTCCCTCTGTTTTCCTCTTCGTCCCTACGATACGGGCCGAAGTCGCAGGAAGTAAGAGCCGGATCGATCGGGAGAGTTCTTCATGCGCAAACGGGGAGTCCTGCTTCGATTGAGAAGACGCATCCGGACTTGTTCTGGTATGGCATTCACGGAGTCGAGTCGCTCTTCACGGTGATGGGCACCGGTTGTCAGTCGGTCGTTCGCAGCACATCCGACGAAGGCATGATTCGAGTAACGGGTGACTGGGGCGATGGACGGACGGGGGTTTTTGAGGAACGGAAAGGCTATGGAGGAAACGCAAAAGGGGAGAAGGGCGAAAGCGAAGTGGGGTCCTATCCCGGCTATGCCCCTCTCGTCGTTGAGATTTGTAAGTATTTCGATTCCGGAAAGATTCCCGTGGAGCCGAAAGAGACCCTCGAAATCTATGCCTTCATGGAGGCGGCTGATGAGAGCAAACGACAGGACGGGGCGTCCGTCGCGCTTTCCTCCGCGATGAAGAAAGCCACCGCAGAAGCGGAGAAAAGAATCGCCGAGATTGAGTAGAATTTCAGTCAGGCGAAAAGCTGATCGGGATCGACGAGCGGACATTCGTTCCCGGCATTCATCGATTCGATCGAGTGAGCGTCCTTGAACCCGCTTCCGGTGATCAGGGCCACCACGCGCGCGGAAGGGGGGATGTCCCCATGTTTTGCGGCCTTCAGAATGCCGGCGAGAGCGACTCCGCCGGCAGGTTCACTGAAGATACCCTCTTCGCGGGCCAGTCGCTTCTGAGCGGCGTAGACTTCCTCGTCGCAAACGACGTGACCGGTTCCACCTGATGTCCGGCACGCGGCGATCACTTCGTGTCCGTCGATCACATTGGCCACCTGGAGCCCGCTGATCTTCGTGGTGCATTCGACATCCTGAGCCGCATCGAGCCCTGAGCGGAGCGCGCTCGCAATGGTGTCGTTGCCTTCGGGTTGAACGCAGTGGACTGCGGTTGAGTAGGCGGGAGAGAATCCCCGGGCGACAGCGAGAGTGAGTCCCCCTCCTCCGGCAGGAGAGAAAACATGGTCGATGTGCTTCTCCATTTGTTCGTTCAATTCGTAGGCGATGCTCTGGACGCCCTGCATGCCGAGCGGGCTCCAGTGAAAGGCACTGACCTGGAGCGCGTGTCCGGGCTCTTCCGCTTTCCTATGGAGGCACTCGATCACTTGCTGCGTAACGGCGGCGTCCGGTCCGAATCCGCGAACACGCTCGATCTCGGCACCGTAGGCGAGCATTTGTTGCAACTTCGCAATCGGTGCGGTCTCGACTACGGCAATCCGACAGCGGATTTGTGCCGCGGCGCAGTAGGCAGCGAGAGCAGCTCCTGTATTTCCGCTCGAGGTGGCGAGACAGGTGTTATCTCCGCTTAGCTTCATATGGCTGATGCCAAGCGCTGCGAAGCGATCTTTGTAGGAACCGGTCGGGTTGCCTGACTCGAGTTTGAAAAAAAGATTCTCCAGGCCGACCGAAGGCCCGATGGAGCGCGATGCAATCAGCGACGTATTTCCTTCGCCGAGACTGATCCGGAATTCTTCCGATACCGACGACTCGTAGTAGTCCGTGTGGTCCCAGACGCTCATACTTGCGGAAATGGGTCGGCAATCACGGCAATGGCGTCGCCCTGTTTGATGCGGGGGTAGTCTCTCAGGACGATCACTTTTCCGGCGCGATTGGCCCGCACTTCGATGGTCTCCCCGGATTCGGGGGGCGTGATCTGAGCGAGTAGGGCTCCGTTTCCGACTTCCTGCCCCAGTTCGACACGCGATCGGAAAAAGCCGGTCGCGGGTGCGGGGTGGCAAACTTGCATGTGCCCGGAATCGGGGCGGGTGTCCTCGATGAATTCGGGCGCAATCCTGGTGGACTCTTCTTCGGCAAAAAGTCCGAGATGGCGGGCCACATTGAGACAGCCGTGAACGAGGGTGTGGTCCAGGCTGATTCCCCGGGTCGCTTCGGAGAGCTCGCGATGGGCTCCGAAGTATTCCACGTAGATGGCGGGAACATTTTCGTCCCGGGCTACGGAAAGAGACCGCCCTTTCAATCCTGCAGAGGTTCCCCAGCAAAAGGGGAGTTGGAAGGACCGCGCGAGTTCCCGTTGTTTTTCCAAAATGGTCTGGTCAGGGTGGAGGACGTAGCCGGCGAGCGGAAAGACGGAGAGCTCAGTGCCGCCGGTATGCAGATCGACATAGAAATCGGCAGATTTGATTTCGCGACTGAGTGCGGCTGCAACCCGCTCCGTGATGGTTCCCTTAGGGGATCCGGGACAAGTGCGGGCCAGGTCTTTTCCGTCTTCACCGCAACGCCTTCCCAATGAGAAGGCAGATTCGTTCACAACAGGAATCAGAGTTAGGGTACCGGCAAGAGAATCCGAAAGCGCGGGGCTTTCCTCGAAATGCTGCACCAGTTTTTGCACCGCCAGCATGGGCAGATATTCGTCACCATGAACGCCGGCGGAAATGAGAAGGCGGGGGCCGGGCTTGTTTCCACCAAAGCGGAACAGGGGAAAGGGAGGAGACTCACTCATTGCTTACTCCGGGTTGGTCTCCTCGGCCAGTTTCTCTGCCCGCATGTCCTTGAGTCGAAATCCTCCATCAACGGGAAGGATCGTTCCGGTAATGTAGTCGGCGGCGTCGGAGCAGAGAAAGGCCGCCGTACGACCGATATCCCCCGGCAATCCAAGTCTCCCCCACGGGAGTTCCTTTCCCGCGGCTTCGAGAACCTCATCGGAGAAGGTGACCCGTTCGTTCGGAGTATCGATCCAGCCCGGCTCAATCGCATTGACGTTGATCCGGTGCGGGAACAACTCCACCGCAATCGTCTGGGTAAGATGATTGAGTGCCGCTTTCGCGGCGCCGTAGGGTGCGCTTCGTTCGAATGGCATTTCGGCCTGGACGCTGCTAATGAAAAGAATTTTTCCACCTTCACCCCGCTCCACCAGGTGACGGGCGACGGCCTGGCTCAGGTGAAAGCCGGATTTGAAAGTCCCGTCAATGACCCGGTCGAATTCTTCCGGGGGGAAATCAAGAAAGCCGCCTCTACGGCCGTAGGCGGGGTTGCTGACGAGAATATCAATGCCTCCCGCTTCGGAAATGGCCCGGTCAACAAGACCGTGGGCGCCTTCGACCGAGAAGACATCGGCTTCGACGGTCCAGCATTCGCGACCGAAGCTCCGAATTTCTTCGGCCGTTGCATCGAGTTCGTCGCTTCCGGGGCGATCGTTCAGGATCAGCTCGGCTCCGGCGCGCGCCAGTTCGAGTGCACATCCTTTTCCGATGCCGCGACCGGCACCGGTTACGAGGGCCCGCTTTCCTGTTAGGCTGATCAAGTCAGGTGAGTTCATCAAACTGACGAATGTTTTCCGCCAGTGCGGAGGAGAAGGCACCGAACTCGCTCGCGTTGACGAGAAGCTGGGCGCCCATCGAATGGCGTTTCTTCATTTCCTCCTCCGGCATAGCTGGTCCTCCGAATGCCTTCCCGTGCTTTCTACAGGCGTCCGCGACAATCTGCCAGGCATCGTCGAGCGTCATCTCTTTGGTCTGGCGAAGTCGGAGCCCGAGATCGCCGGGTCCGACAAAGAGCATGTCGACACCTTCCACCGCCGCAATCGCTTCCGCATTGCGAACCCCTTCGGGGGTTTCAATTTGAACACAGAGAAAGGTCTCCTTGTTGGCCCATTGAATGTATTCGTCAGGGTCATGGATGTGGAAATCCGCATCGAGTCCGGCGTTGTCGATTCCCCGATCACCGAGGGGTGGGAATTTCACGGAATCCACCAGCATCTTTGCTTTTTCGGGAGTGGAGACGTGAGGGATCAAAAGCCCGGCCGCTCCGTCTTCGAGAAAGCGGTAGAGCCCCGTTTTCTCCAGGGTGGGAGGTCGAACCATGATGTCGATGTCATAGAGATGGGAAAAAGCGAGAAGTGCCTGGAGTTCGCGGATCGTGAGGGCCCGGTGCTCGAGGTCGAGCCAGAGACAGTCGTAACCGGCTCTCGCAGCGTGGCAGATGAAAGCAGGGATGTAGTGCCCGAGGACACAGGTGCGGATGGGTTCACCGGCACGGATGCGGGCGAGCGTTTTTGATTTTCTCATAGAATTGAAATTATTGGGAAAGGACGATGAGGCCCTGCGCTGCCCGAATGCGGGCGTCGAGATCATCATCGGAAAGTTGTTTTGTCAGGAGCGATGCGGCTTCGAAGATTCCGGCTTCCCCGGCAAAGATAGCGGCGTAGGTACGAATATCCGGGTCTTTTGACTCAAGGTTTTTCATAACGTCCCGCCTGGCTTCAATGTCTCCCAGCACGGCGAGGGAATTCTGAAGAAAGGATTCCTGGAGTGGTTCTTTCGCGTCATCAAGCCGTGCGCGGATTCTGGCGATGTCAGACGGGTCGCCGATTCGCCCGAGCACCCAGGCGGAGAGTCGAAAGGTATCCGGATCAGGTTCGGTCGAGAGCACCTTCCGGAGGAACGCGAATGCCTCTGAACGAACCGGATCCCGTCCATGTTTTGCGAGCGCGGCTGCGGCCATTAGTTTGAGTCGAATATCGGCCGTATTTTGAAAGCGCAGTTCAAGGGGCTTCGGATCCGTATCGAATCCTACTTTGTATAGGCTCTCGGCGGCATGGACATGGCCGTGGGGATCGTCTCCTTTTAAAATGGAAAAGAGAATGTCTTCCTTCTTCCGGTCACCGGCCCGAACCAGTTCCCGCGCTAATCCGCAGCGCATCTGATCGTCCGTTTCCGTCTTGATTTTCGGTTCGAGAACGGGGCGAACCTCCATGCCCTGTCCGGCCAGAGTGAGCGCCTCGGCGGCGTGCATAGCGGGCCAGAAGTCGTCGTCCCGGAATCCATCTCGAAGCACTTCGAGGCATTTTTCACGCGTTTCATCGTTGAGTTTCCATGCCTCGTCTGCCTTCGTGAAGACGGAGGAGAATAGAATGGCAATCAATGGGAGCAGCCTGATTTGGATGGGGATGGAATTCATGATTCGGAGCGGGAAGAGGGCGCAAAGATTCGGCAGGCGATCAGCCCGACGACCACGCCGACGACGAGGGCAGCAGGGGCGATCAATTGAAAACTGACCGGGGCAAAACCTGTTTCCGGATCCATTCCCCAGATGTCCCCGGAGAAGGCCACGAGAATGGCGACGGTTACGCTGCAGATGGTCGCGATCCATACCCCCTTTGCGTTGGCGAAGGGCACAAAGAGCGCAAAGAAAAAGAGCAGCGAAATCGGAACGGTAAGCAGATTCACGACCTTGTTGGTCACCTCGAAAAAGTTCCCTTCCACTTTGCCGACGATGGTGCTCAGGCAAATGACAATGGCTCCGATGGTGACGGCGAGACAGCGTGCAAAGCGGAGGTGCCTGGCCTCAGTTTTGGGCTTCTTCCCAAAGCGGTCGAGATAATCGGTCATGACCACGGCAGTGATCGAGTTCACCCCGGAGTCAACGCTCGACATTGCGGCAGCGAAGAGTCCGGATACAACCAGCCCTGTCACAACCGGTGGAAGATGAAAGGCAATAAAATGGGGGAAGAGCTGATCTGCCTGATCCTTGAGTGAACCCTCCGCCGGGAGAAGATCCTGATTGGCGTCGAAATATCCCAGCAGAGCAAAGCCCACAAACCCGAGGGTGACTCCCACGACCAGCCCGACGCTGAGTTGCATCCCGATGGCACGACGAGCGGTTTTCGCGTCTTTGGTCGACATGTATCTTTGAATGGAAACCTGATCACCGGCTGAGGTGCACACCATCCAGAGAAACATGGAGATCATCGAACCGAGAACCGTGATCCGGGTCGAGGGATCAAAGCTGAAGAATGGCTGCTCATCCCAGACATTGCTTTTCCACTCTGTGGGAAACCAGCCAAAGCCGCCCATCTTCCAGGTGATGGTACCAATGACGAGAAGAGCGCCTCCGTAGAGAAGCAGTGTCTGCAGAGTGTCGGTGATCACGACGGCCCGCATTCCGCCGAGAGACGTGTAGGTGATCGCAAAGATCCCTGTGACGAGCACGATCCAGGGGATGTGCTGATCGCCCACTCCGATCATCGTGGCGATCGCTTTCGACGTCATGTAGATGAGCAGTGACATCCAGAAAAGGCGGAGAGCGAGAAACATGGCGCCCCCGAGAAGCCGAATGCTGAGCCCCAGTTTATCCTCCAACAACTCGTAGGCGCTCGTGACCCGCTGCCTCATGTAGACAGGAAGAATGACAAATCCAATTACGAGGAAGACAAATGGATAGGTGAGATAGTTCCACATGATCCCGGGCCCCTTTCCTGCGATTTCCCCGGGGATGGCGAGATAGCTGATCGTGCTCAGGAGGGTTGCGAAAAGGGAGACTCCAATGAGCAGGGGATTCATTGCACCCGAGCCGACAAAGTATTCGGAGGTGTCCTCCTGCTTGCGTCCGAAATACCACCCCAGCCCGATTGTGGAGAGAGCGTAGAGTGCGAGAATAATCCAGTCGACAGCGGCCATAGAAGGGGATTGTGGAAAGTCCCCCAGCACCTGTCGAGTGCTTTCCTTGTCGCGATCCCGCATACCGCTTCTTCGGGAGGCGGCACGCAGGTCCGTGCTTGGCGAAGAGGGGGGATACTCGTAGGTTTCTCCCGATGTACTTTGGGAAATGGTTGCAGATCTCGATCTGTCTGATTTTCGGCCTTGCGGTTGCCACTGCGAGGTCGGAGGACGCTGTGGACTTCAATCGCGACATTCGGCCAATTCTTTCGGACAAGTGCTTTCAGTGCCACGGCCCGGACGAGGAAACGCTGGAGGCCGGTTTGCGATTGGACCAGCGTGACTCTGCCGTGAGGGAGGAAGCAATTATTCCCGGGAATGCCGACGGAAGCGAATTGATCGCGCGAATTCTCACGAAAGACACCGACGACATCATGCCTCCTCCGAAAGTGAAGAAGCCGCTCACGACAGAAGAGGCGGAGTTGCTGCGCCGCTGGATTGATGAGGGAGCCGAATATGCAGGGCACTGGGCTTTCGAACCGATTGCTTCGATGGCGGCTCCGGAATTGTCGGAGAATTCGAAAGTAAATCATCCGATCGATCGATTCATCCTTTCGAGGCTGGAGGATAAGGGCCTTACGCTCTCCCCCGAGGCGGATCCGCATACTCTCGCACGGCGCATTGCCCTGGATCTAACAGGGTTGCTTCCTGCGCCCGACAGGGTTGAGTCCTTCGTTGCGGAGTGGAATCAAGATTCGGATTTCGCTGTGTCAGGGTATGTGGATGAAATGCTTGCCTCGAAACACTACGGTGAGCGCTGGGGGCGTCATTGGCTGGATCAGGCCCGATATGCCGATTCGAATGGATACACGATTGATGGGGAACGCACGATGTGGCCGTATCGGGACTGGGTCATCCGCGCGGTCAACGAAGATATGCCGTTTGATGAATTTACGATCAAACAAATAGCCGGCGATCTTCTTCCTGATCCTGACAAAGCCACCCTGGTCGCGACCGGGTTTCACCGGAATACGCTCATCAACCAGGAGGGCGGAACCGATGATGAGCAGTTTCGCAACGAGGAAATGGTCGACCGGGTCAATACGACCGGAGCCGTCTGGATGGGGCTCACCCTGGGCTGCGCGCAGTGTCACACTCACAAATACGATCCGATTTCACACCGGGAATATTTCGAGATGTTCGCGTTTTTCAATCAAGGCGAGGACATCAACAACGTCTCGACGACGATTGAGGTAGGGGAGGGGGAATTGTTTTTGGAGAACCCCGACCCGGAGAAGACAAAAGCGCTGGATGCCGCGAAGGCGGAGTTGGCGACCCTGGAGAAGTCGAAGGCGGCTCGACAGAAGGTCTGGGAAAAATCAATTTTGGAAGCAAAGGCAACGACAGGCGTCGCGAAGTGGAACCGGATCAAGCCTTCGCAGTTTTCTGCTCTCGGAGGCGATATTTTGAAGGTTCTCGAGGATGATTCGCTTCTTGCCGCCCCCGGTGCCCCGATGGAGGAGTATCGTGTCTCGCTGCCTTCCGCAAAGACGCCGACGGCCGCGATGCGGCTTCGACTTTTGCCACATGAGTCACTTCCGAAGAATGGACCCGGGCTCGCTTCGAACGGAAATATCGTTTTGACGAGAGTGGAGTTCTTTCGCGAGGGAAAGCCGGTCGTGGTGAAAGAGGCAGAGCACGATCATGCGCAGCCCGGATTTTCGGGAGCCTTTACGATTGATGGAAATCCGGAAACGGGTTGGGCGATCAATGTGGGGAAGGGAACGGCTCCGGGCGTGAAAATGAACGCCGAGCACGAGATTCGATTTATTTTTGCTGAATCCATTCCGGCGGGCTCGGAGATGGACGTGGTCCTTTACCACGAGAAGAATGCTTCCTACAACATCGGGCGCTTTGCCTGGGAGCGATCAGAAACCGCGCCTCCGGTGATGCGGGATGAGAAGCTGCTCACTTCCCTGCGAGTTCCCGCGAAGGAACGAAGCGATGCGGATAAGAAATTTCTGGCGGCCGAGTTTGCGAGGTTGGACGTCGAGAAGCGGGCCGCGTTGGCTGCGATTTCGGAGGCCCGCTCGAACCTGGGAATCGGCAGAGAGGTGAGGACGATGATCATGAAGGACCGGGCCGAACCGCGTGAAACATTTGTCCATTTGCGGGGTGACTTTCTCCGTCATGACGAGGAGACCGGTCCGGTCAGCCCCGGGGTCCCGGCGGTTCTTCCTGAGTTGCCGAAGTTGGAAGATCCGGAGCGACGAAGGAATCGTCTCGACCTTGCTCATTGGCTGGTTCGTGAAGATCATCCGCTCACACCCAGGGTTACGGTGAACCGGGTCTGGATGCGTTACTTCGGGCGCGGGATTGTGGAAACGGAGAATGATTTCGGAACGCAGGGGGCGTATCCGACCCATCCGGAACTGCTCGATTGGCTCGCAGGGAACTTCGTCGGGAATGGCTGGTCGATGAAGCATTTGCACAAGCTCATCCTCACCTCTGCAACCTATCGCCAGTCTTCGATTTCCAATGATTCGGCGAAGAAGGATCCCTTGAATCATTTGCTCGCAAGGCAGGCACGTATTCGGGTGGAGGCGGAAATCGTTCGTGATGCGGCCCTTTCGGCGAGCGGACTTCTCCATCCGAAGATTGGCGGGCCGGGGGTGATGCCTCCGCAACCCGACGGGGTTTATGCTTTCACACAAAGGAAAGTGAGTTGGGTCGCCGCGAAGGGGCCCGATCGCTATCGTCGCGCTCTCTATACCAAGTTCTACCGGAGTGCACCGTATCCGCTGCTGACGACCTTTGATTCTCCTGATTTTCAAAGTGTCTGCACGGCACGGGTTCGCTCGAATACTCCGCTGCAATCTCTCACTCTCGCTAATGACGAAGCAATGATCGAGTTGGCGCAGGGCCTTGGCGCGAAACTGCTTCGCGAGGTCGCGGGAACCGATTCGACAGCGAATCGTGATCGGATTCGGCGGGCTTTCCTGCTTTGTTATTCTCGCCCCCCGTCGGAAGGCGAGTTGGAGGCATTGGTGGAGTTTCAGGAAAAACAACGCGCCTCGTTCGCGGCCGATGAGGAGGGTGCCGGGGCTTTTGTTCCGGAAGAGGTTCCCGAAGGCTTTGATGCCGCGACCGCAGCATCGTGGAGCGCCCTCGCCCGGGCGCTTATGAATACGGACGAGTTTATCACGCGGGAATAAGGATTGGTTAGGATGGATTCATTTTTGCAGCAACAAACGAGACGTCATTTTTTCGAAAAGTGTGGAGTCGGCCTGGGCTCGATTGCATTGAGCGATCTGATGATGCGTGATGGATTGGCGGCCCCGTCCCGATCCGGTGATCCGATGGCCTTGCGGAAACCTCCCTACAAAGCAAAGGCGAAGAACGTCATTTTTCTCTTCATGGCGGGAGGTCCGAGCCATTTGGAGCTCTTCGAGGACAAACCCAAACTTCGCGAATTCCACGGGCAGTTGCCGCCCGAATCGCTCGTCAAGGGCAAGCGCTTTGCCTTCCTTGGTGAGGGAGCGAGGCTGCTCGGTTCGGAGAGAAAGTTCGAAGCCTACGGGGAGTCCCGCATGCAACTGAGCGAGCTCTTTCCCAATCATCAGAAGATCGTCGACGATGTCTGCTGGCTGCGGGGGATGAAGACCGATGTGTTCAATCATGGTCCGGCCAAACTCTTCATGAACACCGGTTTCCAGGTCCCGGGGCGGCCCAGTATGGGATCGTGGGTGACCTACGGAATCGGAAGCGAGTCGCGCGACCTGCCCGGGTTCGTGGTCCTGCAATCCGGTCCGAGGGGACCGCGTGCCGGGAATGCCCTCTGGTCGGCCGGCTTCCTGCCTTCCAGTTACCAGGGGGTTCCGTTTCGCGGTAGTGGGGATCCGATTTTGAATCTGGCCAATCCGGACGGAATTACCGGGGAGCGACAACGAGACTTTTTTGATGTGGTTGGAAAGCTGAATCGGGAACGACTAGCGGTGACGAAAGATCCGGAGATCTCCACGCGGATCAACGCTTACGAAATGGCGTATCGGATGCAGAGCAGTGCACCGGAATTGATGGATCTGAGCGGAGAGTCGCAGGCAACTCTCGATCTCTACGGAGCGGAGCGGGGAGGAAATTCCTATG
The DNA here is from genome assembly GCA_029213265.1 of Verrucomicrobiales bacterium. Lineage (GTDB taxonomy): Bacteria > Verrucomicrobiota > Verrucomicrobiia > Verrucomicrobiales > DEV007 > Arctic95D-9. The sequence goes on from JARGNG010000001.1 coordinate 97,342, forward strand.
CCAATAACTGTCTCCTGGCCCGGCGCCTGATTGAGCGCGGGGTCCGTTTTGTGCAGCTCTACCACACGGATTGGGATCATCATGGAGGTCCGGGACAGACACTGGGAAAAGACCTCGAAAAGGTGACCCAACAGGTCGATCAGGCATCTGCAGCGCTGGTTCTGGATCTGAAACAACGGGGATTGCTGGAGGACACCATCGTAGTCTGGGGTGGGGAATTTGGACGAACTCCGATGGGGGAAACCCGCGACGGAAAGATCGGCGGACGGGATCACCACATCGACGCCTTCACAATGTGGGCGGCCGGCGGAGGTTTCCGGCCCGGGATGACCTTTGGGAAAACCGATGACTTTGGGTATGAAGTGGTGGATCAAAAGATTCACGTGCACGATCTCCACGCGACGATTTTGCATCAGTTGGGATTTGATCACGAGAAACTCACCTTCCGGTTTCAAGGCAGAGATTTCCGGCTCACTGATGTTCACGGCCGGGTCGTGAAGGAAGTGTTGAGCTGACCGGAATCCGGAGTTCAGCATTCTAAAAATGTTTCGGGTTTGTAATTGGTAATCGCTGTGGAAAGAGCGATTATCGAGCCATGAGAGAACAAACTCACAGCAAAGCAATTGGATACGTCCTCTGGATTTTCGGATTTACCGGGTCTCATCGCTTTTACTTCGGAAGACCCATTACCGGGGTGATCTGGCTCTGTACGGCCGGCTTGCTCGGGGTGGGCTGGATCATTGACTTGTTTTTGATCCCTTCGATGGAGCGAAAGGCTGAATTTCGATACAAAGAAGGCCCGATCGACTACACCGTGGCATGGATTCTTCAGACGTTCCTTGGACCCTTCGGAGTTCACCGGATGTATATGGGCAAATGGTTCACGGGAATCCTTTATCTCTGTACAGGCGGCTTGTTCCTGATCGGATATGCCTACGATTACTGCACCTTGAACACGCAGATTAGTGAGAGAAATGCCGAGTTAGGCCCTCAAATCAGGTCCGGGACGGCTGACGATCACATGATCGAGGGTTGAACGGGTCTCGAAGAAAGGGAAATTTCCACTTTCGTTCCGGGCAATTCGGGACGAACGAATTCCTTCACCCTATCAGCATATGGCAAAGAATTTCGAACTGGAAGGAACCATCAAATTGATCAACGAGGTCCAGACTTTCGCGAGCGGATTTTCAAAGCGGGAATTTGTCGTGGAAGTTGAGGACGGCAAATATCCTCAGATGGTCAAATTTGAATGTGTAAAGGACAAGACGGCTCTCACCGATGGCCTCAACACCGGTGACCCGGTTAAAGTTACTTTCGACATTCGTGGAAATGAATACAACGGTCGCTACTTCGTGAACCTGAACGCCTGGAAGCTTGAAAAAGCGGGCGGGGGCGGAGGAGCTGCTCCGGCCGAAGGGGGATTCATCGACGAAGGTGCCCCTCCTTCTCATCTCAGCGAGCCTCCTGCAGGTCACGGAGAAGACGACGATATCCCGTTTTAGTTCTGACTCCGTTCCGTGTCAAAAACGCCCAATAAAAGCATTATGTCTCAATCATCATCCGGGGAAGACCGGAATCGCAGTGGAGGCTCCCGAAGTGGAGGGCCGTCCCGTTCAAGAAATCGCAGCGGAAATCGCAGTGGAAACCGGAATCGTCAGGAGGGCGGGCGCAGCCGATCGAGTTCGCGCAGACCTGAGCCGAAACTGAGCGGCTTCCAAAAGTTTGTGAAAGCGATCACCTTCGGTCTGGTCGATCCCGCAAAATCGGCTAAGAAATCACGTTCGAGCGACCGGGCCTCGGGCGGTCGGCGTCCCGGCGACCGTCGCTCCGGAGCTAAGGAAGGAGGCGGAGACCGCTCCTCTTCCAAGCCCCGGCGTAAGCCGGTGGCGGTTGAGCCAACCACTCCCCGGCTTTACGTAGGCAATCTCAACTACGAAGTAACTGACGAGGAGTTGTCCGAAGTTTTTGAGCCCGTGGGAACCGTGAAAGAAGCCGCAGTGGTTCGTCATGGCGGATCGGGACGATCAAAGGGCTTTGCCTTTGTCGAAATGGGCAGCCTCGACGAGGCGAAGGCGGCTGTTTCCAAGCTGAATGATCAGGAGCTGAAAGGTCGCCAGATGCTGGTGACCGGTGCGAAGGCGGAAAAGCCCCGCCGTGACAGCTCCGACAGTCGCGACTCCTCCCGGGGGGAGCGTCGTGAAGGAGGTCGGGAAAGATCGGAAGGCCGGTCCGGAGATCGTCGTTCCCGTGATGGCTCCAGTCGCGAGCGTTCCGGAGGTCGTGAGCGCAAGGGCAGAGGAGATCGTGGAGATCGCGGAGATCGAATTGAAAAGCCGACGCATCAGGTCAAGCCGGTGGAAGTGGAAGTCATCACTTCTACCAGTCTTCTTGTCGCGAATGTGAATGCCGAAGCCACGGATGAAGATCTGGGCGACCTCTTTAGCGGAATTGGAACTGTTTCCAATCGTTCTGCCATCGAAGGAAAAGAAGGAGCCGTAACCAAGGATTTTCAAATCGAGTTTTCGGAAGTCGCCGAAGCCCAGAAGGCCGTGGAACTGCTTCACGGAAAGGCTTTCATGGGCAATCAGCTGAAGGTGACAGGTAGTTCTGGTGCTCCTCAGGCCGCGCCTGTAGAGGAGGCAACCGCTGAAGAGACTCCGGCTGAAGAAGCGAAGCCGGAAACTCCTGCCGAAGAGACCGCTGCTGCAGAAGCTCCGGTAGAGCCAGCGGTGGAAGCCGAATCTACCAAAACGGAATCCAGCGATGAAGTGGAGCAGCCAACGATTACCGAAGAGCAACCGGAAGTTGCCGCAGAGGAGGCCAACGAAGAGTGGTCTCCCTCCGAGGAAACCGGGGAAGAAAAAAACTGATCTCCGTCAGTTCTTTTTCAGCTCGTCGAGCATTTCAAGCAGGTGATCGGTCAAAATGACCGACGCCTGCTTTTCCATTTTGCTGGTTCCCAGCCAGGTTTCGTAACCACCGAGCTCATGCTGTTGGGGTGGAGGAAGGTAACCGAATCCGCCGTTGGCCAATTCCACGATGAGAGTGCGGGAGAACGGGCTGCGCTTTTTCAGGTCGAGTCCGATTTCCACGAGAACCTCGAAAGGCATCGCGAGGATCGCCTGATCTCCGATTCGAATCGCCTGGATCGCGACCTCTGTGGCTTCGGGAACTTCGTTTAGCTTCAGAGTGCGAAGAGCGTAGTGAGAAGCGAGGCGGGGTTCATTCTTCAGTTCTTCTCCCGTCATTTCGAGAATCGCTTTCGCCTTTTCGACGAGTCCCGGATCCGGCTTTCGATTTTTCAGAGTGACGCGACGTTCAAGAATTCCGACCGGTAAATCGCTTTCATATTCCAATTCCCGCGTGGCCCGCCAGGCGGCGTCGGAAACCTTCGAGGCGACCTGCCGGATTTGCTCAAAGGGGGCACGAGGAGGGCGCTTGCCGTGAAAATCGATGTTGTTGATGTCCCCGCTCGTCCCGTTGGAGAGAATCGCGACAAATTCCGGAGGAGGTGTCCGGCCTGCGAGTTTGAATGGAAGAACTCTGGCAAATTCCCCGAAGTAGTCGGCCGATACCTGGCCCCCGGGAACGGATCCCACATAGTGGAGCGCATAGTTGGCAAAGAGTCCCAATGCTTTTCCGTTGCGTCGTTGAATCGAGATCACGGCAACTTCGGGGTCCGTCGGTCCCGCCGGCTTTACAATGAGGTTGCGCGGAGGATTCATTTTCACTTTGTCGATTCCACCAAACGGATTCGGTGGCATGGATCCTTCCTTCAGGTACCAGCGCCGATTGTAAACCTCGGACGGCTCTTCATCCGAACCGAAACCGAGGCGGGCCGGTTCGAGATTTACGATGGCTGTTTCAATCGATTTTACGATTCCCTCAAAAGCATGAGCGCGAAAGGCCACCTCGGCGGGTTCTTCACTCCCACCGGAGGCGGAAGGAGCGGAGTGGGTGTGAGTTCCCGCGATCAGCATCTCCGTCGCTTTCCACCCGGTTCGCTTGGCCGCCTCCGCCTTGATCTCATCGAGCAGGTCCTGCTGCAGGTAGAGAATGTCAACGATCGTGATGACCGCGCGACCGTCGCCGTTGCGGAAGGCGAAGCTGCGAGCGCGAAGCGGATCATTCGCTGATTCCGCTTTCTTGGGATTAAAAGAGCCACGCAATGTCACCGGCCATTCCGGTGGTGTAATTTCGACGGCAGCGAGTCCGGCTTCGATTTGTGCTTCACTGAGGCTCGGCAGAAGGGCCGCGGGAAAAAGGAAAGTCAAAACGACTCGAAGGCAGGGAAATCTCATACCCTGAGTCTGTGTTTGCTTGCGGTCGACCGTAAAGACATTTCCCCTCCAGATGGGGACGGGAAAACGTCATAACGGATTCAGGTGCCGGTTTGTCACGATCGCTCGTTGCGACGTAGAGTGAGGGCATGACCTTTGCCCTTCGAAGTTTGATCGTTATTGTCTCGAGCCTTTTTGCAGTCTCAGGATTCGCGGGCGATCGCCCCCATGTGATACTTGTCATGGCGGATGATCAGGGGTGGGGGGACATGGGCTACAATGGTCATCCGGTGATTCAGACTCCGAATTTCGACGAGGCGGCCGCGAGCGGCATTCGTTTTGATCATTTCTATGCGGCTGCGCCGGTGTGCTCGCCGACTCGCGCCAGTGTTTTGACGGGACGGAATCCGAATCGCCTCGGAGTTTACCAGTGGGGGTATCCGATTCGGCCGCAGGAGATGACGATTGCGGAAGTGCTTAAGGAAAACGGATACACCACCGGCCATTTCGGAAAGTGGCATCTCGGATCAGTTCGCAATACCAGTGAGTCGAAACCGGGCAATCACGGCTTTGACCGTTGGGTCAGTGCCCCCAACTTTTATGAGAATGGAGGGACCCTTTCGGATGAAGGCACGGCCGTGACCTACGAGGGCGTCGAAAGTTCCTTCATTGCCGTGGGCTGCGCGCTGGACTGGATAAAAGGGGCCCTGGAGGAGGAGAAGCCGATCTTCGCCGTGATCTGGTTCGGGTCGCCTCACGGTCCCCACATTGCCGCAGACGAGGATCTTGCGATTTATGCTGACGAGGAGGAAAAGCTCCGGCACTTTTATGGCGAGATTTCGGGCATGGATCGGGCCTACGGAAAATTGGGTGAAGAGCTCGATGCGATGGGCATCCGCGACAACACGCTCCTGTGGTACTGCAGCGACAACGGGGCTCTTCCGAAGATCGGGAGTACCGGTGGATATCGCGGCAATAAGGGACTGGTCTATGAGGGTGGATTGTTAGTGCCTTCGATCCTTGAGTGGCCGGCCAAATTTCCCGATCATCGTGTCGTGAAGGGACGCGGGAATACCTTCGACATTTTTCCGACGGTTCTCGATGTGCTTGGAATTGAAACTCCCGGCAAACATGTGCTGGACGGCGAGAGCCTCGTGCCTCTCATTTCCGGGGCCGCCGACTCAAGAAGTCGGTCAATGGGATTCTGGCATTCCGCAAGAAGAGGCATCGGAACGCCGAGTGAGGACTGGATGCAGGGATTGAAGGCCGCTCAGGCCGAAGGAAAGGATCTTCCTCCCAACGAAGCCGTCGTCGCGGCGATGAAGCTTTCCGATCCCGCGGAGACCGTCGAATCCGTGTCCGGGCATTCCGCCTGGATCGATGGAGACTGGAAACTGCATCGTATTGTGAACAGGAAGTCAGGTGAGATCAGTTTTGAACTGTATGATCTCGGGAAGGATCCGAGGGAAGAGAAGGATGTGGCCGCGGATCATCCGGAGATCGCGAAGAAAATGAAAACCGCACTGGCCGAGTGGATGGATTCTGTCATCCATAGTTTGAATGGCGGGGAGTATCAGTAGGCCGGCCGGGTTTTTCTTTTGATCGCTGAAAGGCAGGTGTAAGATTCATAGGCGAGGGAGTTTTCGCATTCTCATGAGCAGACTCATTTTCAGAAAGGCGCGGATGACGGTTGGCTTGATTGCGCTGCTGTCCGGAACGATTACGACCGGGGTGGCGCAGCCTTCGATTCGGGCATTTCTGGTGTTCTGCAACGGCTACCCCGCCGAGGCGGGCGGAATCAATTCCAGTGTTACGACGGACAGTTACATTGTGAAGAGTCTCCTGCGTGACAATATTTCCGAGCAGGCCTGGGGGGTGACTTTGGAAATCACGGAAGTGGAAGGGGAGGAGGCGACGGCCGACAATGTGATGAAGCGGTTCGAGGAATTTTCCCGGGAAGTGTCCCCGGATGACACCGTCTACATTCATTATTCGGGGCACGGGGTCATTCCGGACCCGACTGCCAATGAGCAGTTCCTGCAGTTCTGCGATCTCGAAGCCCGAAGCAGGGCCGAGTGGGCGGGGAAAATCGAAAACCTGCCGGCGCGGCTGAAGATTCTGATCACCGACTGTTGCTCGAGCTATCCGGTCAGGGAACTGGCGGAGGGACCCGAGGAGGTGAATCCGTGGAATTCATTCTACTATCTCTTCCGCTTGCACGAGGGGTTTGTGAATATCACGGCAGCATCGCCCGGGCAGGACGCCTTCGGGACCGAGCGGGGCGGCTTTCTGACTGTCAACCTCGCCTCCGACATGCAGCGCTACAAATCCTGGGACAAAGTCTTTCAGCGAACGCAGACCCGGGTGCTTCAGGAGACTTCCGATGAAATCAGAAGTCTCGGTGATCCGGCGCTGCAGCCGCAGCGCCCCCTCGCCTACAGCCTCGCAAGCCCTTCCTTCGACGAACGGAATCCGGATGCTTCGGTGCCCCGAACTGTGAAATTTATCATCCCGGATTCTGATACGCGAATCATTGGCGAAGACGAGTTGATGGGGATGACTCTTCATCAACTCTACTTTGCCCGGAACGAGATAGTCGCAAGACACGGCTTTGATTTCTCCACGCCACTCTTGAACTACTACTTCGGCGACCGGTTCTGGTATGAGCGGAAAGAGGGCGAGAAGAACCCCCGCTTGTCCGACGTGGAGGAAGCGAACATTGATGCCATAGTGAAGGTGGAAAAGCAAAAGGGAGGCCCCTTTGCCCCTCATGGAAACGTCGTGATCACCGGGCTCGACATCGGGGTGGATACAGTGCCCGATTTATTTCCATATTCTTCCAGTGAGCCTCTTTCCCGGGTTGCGGTTCAGAATCTGTCATTGCGGGATCTTTCCATTGCGAGAAACGAAATCTTTGCCCGACACGGCTATCCATTTAAGTCGAGGGAGCTACAGGAGTTCTTCGGCCGCAAGCCCTACTATGTGCGCGAGGCTTCTGCGACCGACCCGAGTCTCAGCGCCGTGGAAGAGCAGAACCTCTGGCTGATTCGTAAAATCGAAAGGCTCAAGGGCGGTCCCTACAAGTGGGAGTAGCGAACTCTCCGGATTCGCTGACCGCAGGGAGTTTCTGGTCTCTCTCCTTTTTCGATTGCGCACTACTGGAAATCGCCGTAATCCTCAAGCAGATACATGAATCTTTCACTTCACCTCAAACGAATTCCCGTCATTGGCGCTGTCGCCGTTTTGGCGTGGCGAGGTATTGGCATTCGCTGATTCCGACTCGAGGTTTGATTTTCTGTCTTCGCATTTTTGTATCTGTTTTCTCCCGCGTTTTGGAATGATCGACCTCCCGGTTCGAGGCCTTCTTTCCTATGAAAACGCAAACTCCTGATCTCACGACTCTTCCCGCAGCGACGATTCGCCGCGGGATCATCGTGATGTCGATTTCGGTTTCGGCGTTCACGGTGAATACGCTTTTGCTCCGCTACCTTTCGGGTGCTTCGCGCGGAATCCCGCCGGAAGTTCCGCTCCTCTTCCGGGCGGCGGTGGGAATGCTCATCGTGCTTCTGTTTTTTCGGGGGAGGAGACCGACGCGGATCAAGCCGGTCTTCACGCAGCGGCTTCTCATCCTGAGGGGAATTACCGGACTACTCGGGACGGCAGCCTACTACTGGACGGTGCCGCAACTGGGTGCTGGGATGGCGACCTTGATCTGCAATACCTATGTGATCTTCGCATCGATCATTGCGGTATTGGCTCTCGGGGAAAAATTGACGAAAACGCGTTTTGCCTGGCTGGCTGCCGCCTTTGTCGGAATTGTGCTTTTGATAGGTCCGAATGCGGAGGTGGAGGGGTTTTCCTTCGGCGTCTACGAATGGATAGCCCTCGCGGGCGCGATCCTTGCAGCCTGGTCGGTTGTGTTGGTGAGGCGGTTGGTTGCGGATCATTCTATCGGAACGATCTACCTTGCTCAGTGCGTCTGGATTTTTCTTCCCCTGGTTTTTGTCGCGGGTCCCCTGCTTCCGGATCTCGAACCCAATGATTGGGCCCTGCTGATCGCTGCAGCGGTTGCGGCCGGATTTGGTCAGCTTTCCATGAACGAGGGGTATCGTTGCCTTTCCGTATCGAACGGCGCGTCGATGCAGATGCTCTGGCCCGTCGCGACGACCTTCGGTGGTTGGATTCTCTTCGAAGAGTATTTGATACCTCTGCAGATTGTCGGAGCCATCCTGATCCTTGCTTCGATCTTGCGTATGTCAGGTTCGAAGGCCTGAGCTCAAACGGCTTCGGGACGATAGTCCTGAGCGGCAAGCGCAGCGGCTCCGTGGGCTCCGGAGAACTCTCCTTTGAAAGCAAACCGGATCTCCGGGGCGGGGAAATAGTGATCCGCCAGGTTGATCGCTACCTCCCTGCGGAGAGAATTCAGATAGACTTCCCCCAACTCATTGAAGGCTCCCGCGACAATGACGAGTTCGGGATCGGAGAGCTGGACGAGGCGGGCAATGGCGTCGGCGTGGTGCGACACGATGATTTCCAATTCTTTCCTTTCTCTGCTTTGGCATCCCTGAACAAATTCTGCCCATTCGTCAGGAGTAGTTTCCCCGTCTTTTCCAATTCGTCGAACGGTAGCCTCGTCCTCGAGCCAGGCTCTTGATTTCCCCATGATTCCGGGAACGGTCCATCCGCGAATTTCGCCGGCCGTCTCGTGATGCCCGCGAAGAATTCTTCCATCGGAGATTACCGCAGTGGAGATTCCCGTCCGAACACTGAGACAGACGAGGTTCTCGATCGCTGCCGGATTGCCGAGCCAATATTCTCCCAGGGCAATGGTACGGGTGTTGTTTTCAATGGAAAGGCGTTCGATCGGAATCTCCAATTCAGATGCGAGATCCACATTTTCCCAGTCTCGAATGTAAGGGTATCCAAGGGCGATTCGCTCCTCTTGCCGCACCCGGCCGGGGACGCCGATTCCATAGCCCAGGATCGGGGTGGGGGACCGGGAGGAAACCTCCTCCGCGATTTCCCGTAGCAGGGCGAGAACTGCATTTTTCGTCGGATGAGGGGGGAGCTGAATCCGTTTTTCCAGAATCGTTTTCTGAGCAAAGTCGACCAGAGCAACAAAAAGAAAGCGGGCATCAAAGTCGAAGCCGAGAAACGCCCCGTGATTTCCACAAAGCTCGAGAAACCGCTTCGGTCGGCCCACTCCGGATTTCTCCTCGATTCCCTTTTCGCGGATCAGTCCCCGTTCGATCAGGCTGTCGACCCGGCGACCGGCGGTGGAGCGGGCTACATCGAGTCGCACAGCGAGATCCCGGCGCGAGATTTCGCTGGCCTTCCGGAGCTCCCGGACGATGAGGCCTTCCAGCGTTGCCGGATCCATTGGGAATGGTTGGCTGCCCTTCCTTTACTCAGGCAGCTCCTGACCTTTGGTCTCCGGCAGGAATAGAATGATGATGGCTCCAAGGAGGAAAAATCCACCGAGGTAACTCACCGCGTGCGTCAGCTCCATGGAGGATTTCATACTACCCGAGAGGCCCAGGATGGTGAGGGCGGCAATAATGCGTCCTCCATTGAAACCCACGCTCATGCCGGTGGCACGGAGGCGATTCGGAAACAGCTCCGGGAAGTAGACGGCATACCCTGCATGCATACCCAGCGTGAAAAATCCGAACACAGGCAGGATCACAAGGAGCATCGTGTAGCTCGTCGGAACGAAGCAGGCGATTGGTGTGATGATGAAGGCTGCGATGTGAAAGAAGATGAACGCCTTCTTTCGTCCGATTTTTGCAGAGATCGGGCCGAACAGGATGAGTCCGAGTCCTCCTCCGATGGTTTGAATGATTCCGTAGGCAAGCTTGGCTTTTTGCGAGGCTTCCGCCGGATCGATTCCGTCGGCGATGAGCCGTTCCCGGGCGAGATCCTGGCCGGCAATCGTTACCGCCCAAAAAGTTCCGAGACCGACGGCCGCCATCAGCATCGCTCCGATGGCTCTTCCGTTCCACGGAGCCACCGAAAACAGTTCGATCAGGCTTCCTTGTTTTTGTTCGCCCGAGGCAGCTGCAGCACGAGCCTCTTTCCATTTCTCAGGCTCTTTTACCGAGATTCGAACCCACACGATTAAGAACGCCGGGAGCACCCCTACGAGGTAGGCGTATTGCCAGTTCGTGTTCACGAGGTAGGCGGCGATGGCGGCAAGCCAGGTGCCCACCACCGACGAAGCATGGAAAATACTGGAAGCCTGGGCGCGAGCCTTTTTCGGGAAAACCTCCGAGACGAGTGCTGCGGCGACCGCCCATTCCCCTCCCACGCCCATGGCGACGAGGAAACGAAGAGTAGACACGTGCCAGAGTTCAGTGGCAAAGAAGGTGAGCCCCGAGAAGATGGAATACATCAGGATCGTGATGATCATGATAGAGCGGCGACCATAGCGGTCCGCGAGGATGCCAAACAGGATTCCTCCAAAGGTTCCTCCAATCAGGAAGATCGAAAGAAACCACTCCCCGTATTTTTTCACATCCGAACTTCCCAGTTCCTGACCAAGGATGTCGGCGAGCATGTCCCCTCTGGTCAGGTTGAAAATCTGGCCTTCGTAAACGTCGAAGATCCATCCGGCTGAGGCGATGATGAGAACGAGCCACTCGTAGCGAGTGATTCCTGAATACCACTTAGTGTTAGAATCGAGTTGGTTGGACATGGTCGGTTAGCGTGAAAGGGAATTCGGCGAAAGAGTGATGTAACAGGGTTCGGTCATCCGGTAAACCCTGTTGTGTCAGGCGTGATCAGGGACGTCAATACCAGACTTGGAAAGGATCGCTGATTCCGGGCACGGCGACCGGGTAGCGGCCTTCGTTATCGGGTTGGACGGGAGCGGGAGAGGAAAAGTCGACGAGGTCGTCCGGAACGAGCGTTTGGTTGGAGGCCATCGCATCCTCCCAGGTGACGTCCTGACCGGAGTAGTTCGACATGCGGCCGAGAATGGCGGTCATCGTGGCGGTCGCACCGCGCTCGGCTTCGTTGTAGGGAAGGTCCTTTCGGATCGCTTCGAAGAAAGGGTAGTGCTCCAACTGGTGACCGTCTTCGTTCTTGCGGAAGCGCATCGTGTCCGCGTTCGGGCCGCTGATCGTAAATTCCCGCTGCATCAGATTGGCACGTCCGAGGGTGCCGATGGCCGATTCACTGATGTCGCGGAGGCAGTTCGGGATCTGCCTCGCCTGACTGTAGAGGAGCGTACCGTCGGCGTATTCGTATTCGACAAAATGGTGATCGTAGATTTGTCCGTTTTCGGGGGCGTTGCGGACTTCGCGACCTCCCATACCCCGTGCTTTGACCGGATGCGTTTCCCCTTTAATCCAGTTGGCGACGTCGAGATTGTGGACGTGCTGCTCGACATTGTGATCACCGGATAGCCAGGTGAAGTAGTACCAGTTCCGGATCTGATACTCAAGTTCTGTCTCGCCCTCTGCTCTCGGTTTTCCGGGACGGGACGAGCCGTTCCAAAGAGCGCGAATCGTGAGAACGTCGCCGATCGCTCCATCCTGAATTCGCTTGATCCATTCCTGATAGCCGGGCTGGTGACGGCGCTGCAGGCCTACGGCGACTTTGAGGTTCTTCGCTTTCGCAGCTTTTCCAGCTTCGAGTACCTTCTTGATCCCGTTCACATCGCTCGCGACCGGTTTCTCCATGAAGACATGTTTTCCCTGGGCGACGGCTTCTTCGAAATGCTGAGGGCGAAAGCCGGGCGAAGTCGCGAGAATGACCACATCGCAATCGGCGATGACGCGCTTGTATCCCTCGAAATCCGGGTATTGCCTGTCTTCAGGAACGTCGAGGCGTCCCGGTTGGTTCTTCTCAAGAATTTCGCGGGCTTTCCCCATGACTTCGCGATTGACGTCGCACATGGCGTGAAGCGTCACCTGGTCGTCGGCGGTGAGTGCCTGATTCGCTGCCCCGGCTCCGCGCCCGCCACATCCGACCAATCCGAGTTTCAAAGTGTCCGTCCCGCTGGCAGCATGGACATGCTGACTCGATGCGAGAGCAAGCGTGATGGAGGCGGCGGAAAGAGTGGACGAATTCTCAAGCAACTGCCGCCGGGTCAGGAAAGGGTTTTCGGTTGGGAAAGTCATGAACTGCTTGTGTATCAGGAAAAAGGTATACGCAAAAGAATAATTTGTTGCAAATGAAATTAATAAAGGGTATTCCCTTTTTACGCGACGGAAAATGACAACGACTCCCACGAATCAGAATGCCTCGAGCCAGCCTGGCTATCCCTGGGCCGAGCATCTCATTTGGATGGAAGGGGGCGAGCCGGTCGAAGCGAAGCCGAAGGAGTCGGTTTGGCCGGGGTTATGTCTCGTCGTGGCACTGGCGGCACTGGCGTTTGGAACCGGTTACGCGGTGCGTGAATCGGGCTCTACTTTTGCGAAGCTGTTCGACCCGGTCCTTCTCAGTATGCTGCTGGGACTGCTGGTAGGGAACTTGTCAGGAAGGAGCCTATTCCTGCCCGGTGTCAGCATGGCGGTTCGGAAACTTCTCCCGTTCGGAATTATTCTCCTCGGTGCGAGGATGGACTTCCTTGAGGCCATGCGAATTGGATTGCCCGGTCTTGCGATGAGTCTCGGTGTCGTGGGTCTGGCGATGATATCGCTCTACGGCCTGGGTCGTCTTCTGGGACTTGAGCGTGACCTTGCCTGTTTGCTGGGCGTTGGAACGGGCATATGTGGAGGAACCGCGATTGTTGCGATCGCACCGATTCTCAGGGCGAAGGAGCGGGATATTCTCGTGGGCGTCGGACTGGTGACTTTGGTGGGGCTGGCCGCAATGATTCTTCTTCCTCCGGTTGCGGATTGGTTCGGCTTCACGCAGACGCAATTTGGACTTCTCGCCGGACTGACGATCCACCAGACGCCGCAGGTGATTGCGGCAGGTTTTGCCTACGGAGAAGAAGCAGGGCAGGTCGCCACGGTTGCCAAGCTTGCCCGGGTCTGCCTGCTCGCCCCGGTTGCGGTGGGACTGGGATGGTGGATGAAACGGCGTTCCGGGACGGGAGGAATTTCCTGGAAATGGTATTCCCTTCTCCCCGGCTTCGCGGTCGGGTTTCTCCTTTTTGCGGCCGTTCGAACTCTGGGGCTTCTTCCGAATGTGGAAATGGCCTGGGAGGCAAAAGGGGTTTTTGGCGGCCAAATGGTTGCGTTTGATACGACTTCCCTACTCAAGGCAAGTTCGTCTTTCTTTCTCGCAGCAGGAATGGTCGGAGTCGGATTTCAAACCCGCTTTTCACAGGCTCGCGAGATCGGATGGCGCCCGGTTGCGGCGGCCGTAGTTGGATCTCTCATTGTTGCGCTCTTTGTTCTCCCTTTGGTGAGAGCCTTATTCTAACATTCACAAAAACCTAACACACTATTATGTCTAATTCCTTTCCCCCCATTGAAATCCGAACGCCCGATCGAAAGGTCGAAGTAGCCTGGTTCTCTGCTCTTTGTGCGGACGACTACGAGTTTTTGGGAGTTCCGGATGGAAAACTTCGCAGCAGCTATGAGCACTGCGGCAATATCGTGAAGACTTCTGATCGGCTCGGCTATCAGAATATTCTGCTTCCGTCAGGATTTGTGGTCGGCCAGGAGCCTCTCCCTTTTGCCGCGGCGATGGCGGCGCAAACGGAGCAAATCAATCAGCTGATTGCCGTTCGCATGGGGGAGATTCATCCTCCCATGTTGGCCCGTCACCTCGCCACGATCGACCATATTGCCAAAGGTCGACTCGCTGTGAATATCATTTCCTCGGATCTTCCCGGTGAGCGAATCGAGAGCGAAAAACGCTATGCGCGCGGTCGTGAAGTCATCGAAATTCTCAAGCAGTGCTGGACGCAGGAGGAAGTGAATTTTTCCGGTGAATTTTACAATCTGCAAATCCCGAGCACCGATGCCGTGAAGCCCTACCAGCAGAATGGCGGGCCGCTTCTCTACTTCGGGGGGATTTCTCCGGGAGCGAAAGCTCTCTGTGCGGAGCATTGCGATGTTTTTCTGATGTGGCCGGAGACCGAGAAGCGCCTTGCTGAGACGATGAGTGAAATGAGTCATCTGGCCTCCGGTTTTGGTAGGAAAATCGATTTCGGTTTGCGGATCCACATGATCGTCCGCGAAACCGAAGAGGAAGCGAGAGCTGCAGCCGACCGTCTCATTTCGAAGCTGGACGCGGACAAAGGCGAGGAGATTAAGAATCGCTCTCAGGACAGTAAATCCGCCGGGGTGCAGCGGCAGGACGAATTGCGTGCCCAGTCGGAAAACGACTACATCGAAGATCACGTCTGGTCCGGCGTGGGTCGGGCCCGCTCCGGTTGTGGCAGCGCCATTGTCGGAAATCCGGATCAGGTCTACGAAAAATTGCAGCGCTACATCGATATGGGAATGAGAGCATTTATCTTCTCCGGATATCCCCATATCGATGAGTGCGAACTCTTTGCCAAGCATGTCCTTCCCCGTCTCGACACGACCAAATTGAATGTCGACCAGGGAAGGCTTCCGGCGGAAACTCCGGAAACGCCATTGACCTTTGCGCCACGGAAGTGATTGGATCGCCCCATGGAACGACGTGATTTTTTAGCGAAGGGTGCCGTGGCCGGGATTGCCGGTTGGGCCGGGATGGGTCTGGCCCGGGAAACTTCGGAGGCCTTCACCTTGAATTATGCTCCGCACTTCGGAATGTTCCGGGAGTCTGCTCCCGGAGGACTGCTCGATGAACTGCAGTTCGCCTATGATCACGGATTCCGGGCATGGGAGGACAACGGAATGAGCGCGCGTTCCATCGAGGATCAGGATGCGATTGCTTCGTTGATGCAACAGCTCGGCATGCGGATGGGGGTGGTTTCAGCAAAGACGGGCATCAAGGAACTGAATTTTGCATCGAAAGACGAGGAAGCCTGGAAGGTCGTTCTCGACCAGATCGAGAGCACGGTCGAAGTCGCGAAGCGGGTCAACGCCGGCTATATGACGCTGGTGTCCGGTCAGGTCGATCCCCGCTGGCCCCGCGAAATTCAATTCGCGAACTGCATTGAGTTACTGCGGCGGGCTGTCGAAATAGTAGAGCCTCACAACATCACGATGGTGATGGAGCCCTTGAACCGGTTTCAGAATCATCCGGGTTCCTTTTTGCAAACGGTTACAGAAGGGTATCTCATCTGCAAAGCGGTTGATCATCCGAACTGCAAAGTGCTCTACGACCTGTATCATCAGCAGATTGCGGGAGGAAACTTGATCCCTCTCTTTGATTTGTGTCGTGATCAAATCGGCTACCTGCAGGCAGGGGACAACCCCGGTCGCAAGGAACCCGGAACTGGCGAAATCAACTACACGAAAGTTTTTCAGCACGTTCATGAGGCCGGTTTTGACGGCATCGTGGGAATGGAGCATGGGAATTCCATGAAGGGCGTCGAAGGCGAGCAGGCCGTGATTGACGCCTATCGTGCGGTCGATCCTGCCGGGTAGAATTTCTACTACACGCGATTGCGGAGCCTTTCCGGGGAGGAGAAAAGGTAATTTTTTTCCCGTCGGTTACATTCCTTATCAGAGTGAATGCTTTGCGACAGGAATCTCCAGACTCGTTTGCTGAGGAACTGAGAAGTGCACAGGTCCCGATTTTGGGGTATCTGGTGCGCCTTTCCGGCAACGTCACGGATGCGCGGGATTTACTCCAGCAGACCAATCTCACGGCCTGGGAGAAGCGGGATTCGTTCGAATCCGGAACCGATGCCGTAGCCTGGATGCGTGCGATTGCGCGAAATCACTACCGCAACGAAAGCCGGAAAAGGCGCTCCCGGAATACGGTGCCGCTGCTCGACTCCGATCTCGAACATATGGTGGAGTCCCGTCATGAGGAGCGGGAGAAGGAGGATTCAAGAAAGAGGCGGCTTCTGCAGATTTGTTTGGAAAAGCTGCCGGAGAAGCAGCGGGAAGCCGTTGAGAAATTTTACCTCGAGGGTTTCAGCCTCGAAGATGTCGGGCGCGAGACCAACCGGAAGGTGAATGCGGTGGCGCAGGTTCTCCACCGCGCCCGCCAGAATTTGATTCGATGTGTTCGCCAGGAGTCCCACCGCGGACTGGAAGGCGACGAGCTACAGGAAATTTGACACCATGAACGAAGACAGAAAAATGGCGGAGTGGATTGCGATCCTCGCGGAGCGTCCTCTCAATGAGCAGGAAACGGAAGAGTTTCGCGAACGGTTGCGGGAATCGCCGGACGCTCTTGACGAGTATCTCGATCATTGTGATATGGAGACCTGGCTGACAGCAGCAGGGGATTCTTTCGTTCAAAGTGATCCAGCCATTGTGAGGCAGCGGATGGATGGAGAAAACTCGGCTTCAAGCTCTTCCCGAAGGCGGTATTGGGGTGTCGGGGTGGCGGCGGCAGCCTTGCTGACGATCGGTGTGGTCTATTGGTTTCAAGCAAACCCATCTGCCAGTGAGGATGCGCCCGTTGCGGAAGCTCCCCGCATTTCTGAGCCGGAGGTGAAGATCGCTGAAGCGGGCCCGGCGGTGAAGGACCCCTGGAAAGTTATCAACGCGACGGGTTCGGTGCAGCACCCTGGTCTGAAGGAAAAGCCGGTTCCGGCAGTCGCTTCGAATCGACCGGTCAAATTCAATCGCGATATTCGCCCGATTCTCTCCGAGACCTGTTTTCACTGTCATGGTCCGGATGAACACGGTCGTCGCGCTGACTTGCGTCTTGATTCGCTGGAAGGGGCGACCACCGACCTTGATGGGACGGTTGCGATCGTTCCGGGAGACGTGGAAAAAAGTGAAGCGTGGTGGCGCATCATTTCTGACGATGAAGAGGAGTTGATGCCTCCGCCGGAATCGCATTTGGTTTTGACAGAAAAACAGAAGCAACTCATCAAGCGCTGGATTGAGGAAGGGGCTCAATATGAGGGCCACTGGGCCTATGACTCCCCGGAGAAACAGACGCCTCCGAACGTCGATGGAGCCCGCAATGAGATCGATCAGTTTGTCTTCGCCCGTCTTCAAGAGGAGGGGCTGAAGCCTTCGGAGGAAGCTGACCCGCGCACTTTGATTCGTCGACTCACCTTCGACCTGACGGGACTTCCACCGACTCCGGACGAGGTGGAGTCATTTGTTGCCGACTACGCAAAGGACTCCGAGACAAGCTGGCAGAGTGCAATTGACCGTCTCCTTGCCTCGAAGCATTTCGGCGAGCGAATGGCGACTCCGTGGCTGGATCAGGCCCGCTACGCCGACACGAACGGCTACTCGATTGATGGCGGGCGTCACATGTGGTTGTGGAGAGACTGGGTCATTCAGTCCTACAACGAGAACAAACCCTTTGATCAATTTGTGATCGAACAACTGGCGGGCGACCTGCTGCCGGATGCGACTCCGGCCCAGATCGTGGCGACGGGCTTCAACCGGAATCACATGATCACTCACGAGGGGGGAACGATTCCTCAGGAAAACCTTACAAACTACGTTGCGGACCGGGTCAAAACAACCAGCGAGGTATTTCTCGGGCTGACGATGGCCTGCGCCCAGTGTCACGATCACAAGTATGACCCGATCTCGACAAAGGAATACTATCAATTCTTCTCCTTCTTCAATGAACTCTCCGACAAGGGGAACGACGGAAATGCCGGAGTCAATGCGAAGCCAAGCCTGATGGCGGAGTCGGTGATCCCGGATGACGAACTGCCTGACCTACAGCGCGAATTGGAAGTGCTTCATGAAAAGCTGAGCACAACCACAGATGGTTTTGACGGATGGCTGAAAGTGGCTCGTGAAGAAGAGAAGGCAAGGGGACAGAAGTTCCGGGCGTTTCCCCTCGCGACTCTCGATGCGTCCAGTCCGAACCGTCCCGGTCCCTACGAGATTCGGGAAGATGGAAGTATCTATTTGAGTCAGCCAAGTGGCGGGCTCAATGCCTTCAGCCATGCTTTGGAGTTGCCCGTCGTTGATGTGATCAACGGAATTCGAATTCGGTTTCGTCCCGACGCAAAAACCGGCAAACTCACTCCCCATGATCCGGGTGTTCCCATCGTCACGACCGTGCTCGTTTCCAGTGGTTCGCAGGCCGCCAAACAGGTCGAGATCTACAATCAGAATGTGCTCGCCCGTGCCACCGCCAGTTCGTCGATTCCCTCCGCTGTGCCGTCCAATGTTCTCGACGAACGGAATGTGGGTTGGTGGCAGCCGAGTCCGGAGGACAAGGAGCCGCAACTGACCCTGACATTTGCAGAACCGATCCAGCCGGCTGAATCGCCCTATGTAACCGTCATGATCTTCTTTGGGCGGTCGGGTTCGCTCCCCCATCACTGGCAAATCGAAGGGTTTTCCGGGGTCGACACCGACTCGCGATTCCCGGCTCACGTAAGCTCGCTTCTCGGGGTGCCGGAAGAGAAGTGGACGGATCGGGAACGGAATCAAATGCTGGAAGAGTTTCGCCGTGACGCCTCTTCCCTGGAGGCTCTCCGGATTCGTATGGCCAACTTCGAGGAACGGATTGATGTTCTCACGGGACAGCACTCTACGATGGTGATGGATACGGCGCCGCAGCCAAGGGAGACCTTTGTTTTGAACCGGGGGCAGTATGACGCACCGATGGACAAGGTGAGTTCGAACACTCCCGCGGTTCTTCCGCCACTTCCGGTTTCGGAGAAGGCAACCCGTCTCGATCTGGCGAAGTGGATGACGGATCCGGAGAATCCCCTGACGGCCAGGGTCACGGTGAATCGGATCTGGCAGATCTTCTTTGGTACCGGAATTGTCGCGACGACGGCAGACTTCGGATCGCAGGGAGAGTGGCCCAGTCACCCGGGATTGATTGACTGGCTCGCACGCGACTTCATCGAAAGCGGGTGGGACCAGAAGGCTCTCATTCGCAAGATTGTCTCGAGCGCGACCTATCGTCAGAATTCCGACGAAACGCCGGCGTTGCGGGAACTGGATCCGAACAACCGCCTACTCGCCCGTGGCCCCCGCTTCCGACTCGCGGCCGAGTTCGTGAGAGATAATGTGCTCGCGGTGAGTGGATTGTTAGTGCCGAGGGTAGGTGGTCCCAGTGTTCAGCCCTATCAGCCGGCCGGCCTTTGGAAAGAGGTCAGCCACTTCGGGAGCACTCCGGCGACGAAGCAGGTCTTCGTGCAGGATCGGGGTGAAAAACTGTATCGCCGAAGTCTTTATACGATTGTGAAGCGGACAAGCCCTCACCCGCGCATGTCGGCCTTTGATGCTCCCAACCGGGAAATGTGCATCACCGAGAGGGGCGTGACGAATACGCCGCTCCAGGCGCTGGTTACTTTGAATGATCCCCAGTTTGTCGAAGCTTCCCGCGTTTTTGCCGCGAAGCTCCTCGAGGAGACGAAGGGGGCGAAGGAACAGGAGCGATTGAATCGTGCTTTTGAAAAGATCACCGGTCGTCCCGCAACCGATGCGGAGCTGAATACGTTGGGTTCTTTTCTAACGGATGAGAGAGCGCGCTTCGAGTCGGACGAGGAGGCGGCCCGAAGTCTGATTGCGACGGGAGAAGCAGAGGTGGATCGGGCGCATTCACCGGTTGATCAGGCTGTCTGGACACAGGTTTCGAGCCTTTTGTTTAATTTGAGTGAAACCCTGACACGACTGTAATTTGAAACGGATTTTCACCATTTTCCTGGGCCTTCTATTTCCCCTCCTTTGCCGGGGGGACGCACCTCCCAATGTAGTCTTTATTCTTTCGGATGATCAGGGCTGGGGAGACTACGGTTTCATGGGGCATGAGGTGGTTCAGACTCCGAATCTCGACAAGCTGGCTTCGCAAAGTTGGCTCTTTGAAAACGGGTACGTAGTCTCCCCCCTGTGTCGACCCTCACTTGCCTCGATGGTTTCAGGTTTGCATCCCCATCAACATGGCGTGGTTGGAAACGATGTCAGTCCGGCAAGGAAGGGGGCGCGGTATACCGAAGATCGTCCGGTTGTGGAAGCGTTTCATCAACACCCGGGGTTGATTCGTTTTCTGGTCGATCGCGGGTATCTCGCCTTTCAGTGCGGAAAGTGGTGGGAGGGCTCCTGGAAGGATGGAGGATTTACTCACGGGATGACCCACGGCAATCCTCTCAAGGGGGGACGGCATGGTGATGTGGGGCTGACCATTGGTCGGCAGGGAATGGCACCGATTGAGGCGTTTATGGACACAGCGCAGAAAGAGGAAAAACCGTTCTTTCTCTGGTACGCACCGTTTCTGCCGCACACACCGCACAATCCTCCGGCCGACCTGCTGAAGAAATATGAGGGCAAAGATCTGAGCGAGGACACGGCGAACTACTTTGCAATGTGCGAATGGTTTGACGCCACCTGCGGTGAGCTGATCGGTTCCCTCGACCGGCGCGGGATCCGCGAAAATACCCTGATTGTTTACGTGTGTGACAATGGCTGGTTGGCTGCTCCCGACTCGAAAATTACTCTGCCGGAAGGCTGGTGGCCTTCCTATGCTCCCAAGTCGAAAGGCTCGCCTTACGAGCTTGGGATTCGTACGCCGATTTTCTTTTTCTTTCCCGGAAAGATCGAACCAAAGCGGGAAAAGAGTCTTGCCAGTTCTCTCGATCTCTTTCCGACGATTGTTTCGCTTTGCGGGTTCGAAGTTCCCGGAGAGCTCCCGGGAGTGGATCTAACCCGGAATAGCCGGGACCAGGTCATCGGGGCGGCCTATTCGATTCACAACATGACACCCGGGAAGCCGTTCGAAACGCTGCAGTATTCCTGGCTTCGCAAGGGCGATTGGAAATTCCTCCGGCGCCATGAGGGCATTGATTCGACCCGGTATCTCACGGTGCATGACTGGGATCGGGTTCCGGTGCAACTCTTCGACCTTGGTTCCGATCCTGACGAAGCCACCAATGTCGCGGACAGGAATCCCGAACTGGTAGAAACCTTTCACGAAAATTTGGATCAGATGTTTCCCAACCCAACGACCCAGCCATGAAACGAATTCCTTTGGCCTCCACCTTCGACGAGATACAGCGTCAGTTGCTGACGCGACGATCTCTTTTTGGAAAAACGGCAACTGGTCTCGGGGGTGTTGCTCTCAGCCAGATGATGTCATCGCAGGGGCAGGGCGCGCTTCTCGATGTTGGCGATACCGGTTCATCGGAGGGAATCCCCGGGCTTCCCCATTTTGCGCCGAAGGCAAAACGGGTTATCTATCTATTCCAGTCCGGCGGGCCGAGCCATGTTGACCTCTATGATGGAAAAGACTTCCTCGAAAAGCATCATGGAAGCGATCTTCCTCCGTCTGTCCGGGGAGACCAGCGTCTCACCGGCATGACCGCCCGTCAGGCGAGTTTTCCGGTCGTGAATTCACTCTGGGGCGGGAAGCGTTGCGGGGCGCACGGGACCTGGATGGGCAACATCATTCCGCACATGCAGGGCATTGCGGATGAGATGACGATCATTCGTTCGATGTGGACCGAAGCGATCAACCATGATCCCGGCGTGACCTACATCAATACGGGATCCCAGCAAATGGGCCACCCTTCGATGGGGGCATGGCTCAGTTACGGGCTGGGCAGGGAGAACGAAAACTTTCCCGCCTACATGGTTCTTCTGAGTCAGGGGACCGGGAAAAATCCGGGCCAACCGCTTTTCTCCCGAC
This sequence comes from Verrucomicrobiales bacterium, assembly GCA_029213265.1. Taxonomy (GTDB): domain Bacteria; phylum Verrucomicrobiota; class Verrucomicrobiia; order Verrucomicrobiales; family DEV007; genus Arctic95D-9. The sequence continues at coordinate 119,250 of JARGNG010000001.1, forward strand.
TTTGGGGAAGCGGATATCTTCCCTCGAGTCACCAGGGGGTTATGCTTCGGCCGGGCGCGAACCCGGTGCTGTATTTGAAGAACCCGGACGGTGTTTCGAGAGACTCGCGCCGACGCCTGCTTGATACGCTGGGGGATCTCAATCGTCAGCACGCCGAAGTAGCGGGAGATCCGGAAACGCTCGCCCGGATCGAAGCCTATGAGATGGCCTATCGGATGCAAACTTCGGTGCCGGATCTGACCGATTTTTCCGATGAGCCGGAGTCTACGTTTCAACTCTACGGGGAAGAGGCGAGACGTCCGGGAACCTTTGCGGCAAACTGCCTCATGGCACGTCGCATGGCGCAACGCGGGGTGCGTTTCATCCAGCTTTTCCACCGGGGATGGGATCAGCACATTTCGATCCGGAACCAGTTACCGCGTCAGTGTCAGGATGTTGATCAGGCCTCGGCTGCTCTGATTCACGATCTAAAGAGAAACGGCATGCTCGACGATACTCTCGTGATCTGGGGAGGGGAATTCGGGCGAACGGTTTACAGCCAGGGGCAATTCGACGCTCCTACATCGGGCCGTGATCACCATGGACGGTGCTTTACCACCTGGATGGCAGGCGGCGGAGTCAAAGCGGGATTTGATTACGGTATGACTGACGATTTTTCCTACAACGTTGCCGAAAATCCGGTCCACATTCGGGATTTAAACGCGACGATTCTGCACCTGTTAGGAATTGATCATGAGCGGTTTACTTTCAAATTCCGGGGGCTCAATCAGCGCCTCACCGGCGTCGAAGAGGCGCATGTGATGAAAGATATTCTCGCCTGAAGAATAATCTCAGAGTCCTTCGTGATTCACCTTGTCAGCGCCTCGGTCGGAACCGGCGGGAGCGCGTTGGTAGTCATCCCGGCTTTGAAAGGTTTGATCGCCGGTCCGACGGTCGAATCCATCCATGCTGATGTCAGCGGGAGCCGAGTCTCCTGTTTTTTCGATCCAGTGATCGAGAGCGGCGGAGAGCCGCGATTCGATGGTGGAGTAGGCAGGATCGCCGGCAAGGTTGTGGATTTGATGAGGATCGCCCTGCGTGTCAAAAAGTTCGACTTCAGGGCGCGGAGTGAGAATCACATCGGACTGAATGGGAGTCAGTGGTTCGGAAGATTCGGCTGCGGAGAGAAGATCCTGATAGGTTGGCGACTTGTTCGAATCAGCTGGTCCCTGGAGCGCGAGCTGCGGTCGTGAGTTCCGCATGTAGAGCCAACGGCCATCTCTGATGGATCGACCATGCGCTTCATAGTCGTGCCAGTTGTGTTCGGAGAAGGCAAAAGGACGAATCGAAGCGGTTGTGTCTGCGTAGACCGGGGTGAGGGAGCGGCCTTGAAAAGTCTCCGGCTTTTCGATCCCGGCGAGTTCTGCAACGGTCGGGGCAATGTCTATCACACTGATCAGTGAGCGACTGATCGTACCGGGTGCCTCGATCGAAGGTCCCGAGGCAACAAAATAGGTCTTCATGCCGTCGTCGATCAGGCGGGTTTTGGCGCGGGGAAACGGCCTGCCGTTGTCAGCAACGACAAAGAGATAGGTGTTTTCAAACTTCCCGTCTTTTTTGAGTTGGTCCACGACCTGCCCGACGAAGTAGTCAAAGCGAGTCACTTCGAGAAGGTAGGCGGCGAAGTCTTCGCGCGTTGCCGGGGTATCTACGAAGGCAGGGGGAAGAGTGAGTTGGGCCGGATCGTATTTTGGTCCGTAGAGCGATTCATCCCATTCGTGCCTTCCATCCCAGACGCGATGGGCATCGAGGGCGGCGAGCCAGAGAAAGAACGGTTGCTCCTCCGGGCATTCGGCGAGAGCCGTGAGCCAGTTTCCGTGACCTCCGGAGTTACCTTTGATCTTGGCTCCGAATTTTTTGTCGAAGGCCTCCCTTGGGGGAGTCTTCCCTTCGGGTGCAGGATTCCAGGTCATGTGATCTTTCCCGGCAAGGGCGGTGTAGTAGCCCGCGTCACGGAGCGACCCGGGAAATGAAGGGATGTGCCAGGAAATGGGGCGATGCAATTCCGAGGCCTCCCCGGTGTTATGAGGATAGCGGCCAGTGATGATGCTCGACCGGCTCGGGCTGCAACTGCTGGTGGTGAGGTAGGCGTTTGTAAAAAGAATTCCCTCCTTTGCAAGGTCGTCGATATGAGGGGTTCGGGCGTCAACGCTGCCGTAGCAACCGAGGTCATTGTAGCTGATGTCGTCCGAAATCAGGAGAACGAAATTGGGACGTTCGTCAGCAAGCGACAGGCCGGAGAGGAGGAGAAAAAAGGCAACGATGCGATTCATGCGAAAATGAGAGTGGGAAAGCTCTAGTTGTCGGCCCGGTCCCGATTCGTGAGGATCTCAAGAATTTCCCGTGTCAGGAATGTCTTAAGGAGAGGGCCGGAAAAGGAAAGAAGAAGCCCCCCGAGCTTGAGCAGAGATTTAAAAAACGCATTGGAAGAAATGCCGGTCTTTCTGTTTTTGCCGCCGGCCTCTTGATCTTCGCTGCTCCGGCCCGTCGCCGAAGCGATGACTATTCCGGCGGCGAGAGAACCTCCGATCCACCACAAGAGATTCTTCTTCATCGATGCTTCGATTCGGCTGGAGAAATCGACGGCCTTACGCGTATCCGACAAACCACCTTGCAACTCGCTCCGTGATCTGTGGACTTCTTCGAGGAGTCGTTCCCGTTCCGTTTGGGCCTTCATGGGTGGCGGCGCATTTCCTCAAGCCATTCTTGGTCCCGTTTCAGTTCTGCGATCGAGTCGCGAAAAGGGGGGCGCCCGAAGCGGCGTTTTCCGACGGCCACGAGGATTACTGCCACAAGGAGGTGCAAAGCGGCGGCCGCGAGTGTCACCAGATACCAGGACCAGTCCTGACTGATCGAGATCCAGGCTATTACCCCTACCAGGGTAGCAAGGTAGCAGACGACGCAGAAGAGACCGGCGACGAGGAAGCAGACCAAACGAATGCCGAGATCAGTTCCGGCCTCTTTAGCTTCGAACTGAAGAAGATTGAGCCGTGCATGGCAGTACCGGGCAAAGCCGATGAGAGTTTCGCTCACGGCGTCTCCAAAACCCCGTGGTCCGGAATTTTCAGATGGAGAGGAAGGGTCCATGAATGGCGTCATTTCAACCCTCGTTCGAACGGGTTGAAGCGGGGAGAAAAGGGGCCTGATCGGCTTTCCCGGTCAGGAGCGGAAGATCTTCGCAATGATGAAACCTACACCAAGAGCAAGGAGGACAGATTTGAGAGGGTTTTCACGGACGTAGTCTTCCCCCTTCTTCTGGTAGTCCTCCATTTTCTCCTGGGCCTCGAAAAAGCTTTCCTCTGCGAGATCCTTGTATTGATGGGCTTTTTCGGTCGCCTCATTCTGGAATTGTTCCGCATGCTCGCGGACGAGCTTCTGATATTCCTCCTTCGCTTGGAGCGCGGCCTCCCGAAGTTCCTTCGCCTTTTCAGCGGCGGCTAGTCGCAATTCGCGTGCCGCTTCCTCAGCGTGAGCTTTGCTCGACTGGAAATGCTTTTCGGCATCGGCAATCGAAGCATCTTCCGGCTCCTTCTTGGTGGATGAGTCTTTCTCTGGCATCGTCTGATTCCTCTGTGTTTCGTTTCGGAACGGCAGCAAAGTTTATCTACCTATTTCCAAAGTAAATGAACCCCCGATCGATCGAACCGTCAAGCGGCTCACAACGAGATCAGGAGATCCGGAAGAAGGCTGCCGGTGTCGAGAACGGGAGCTCAGGCAAAGATGTCCATGACCGGCTTCCCTTTCCCGTCCTCCGTCACATAGAACGGGCGTCCCTCGATCGTAAACTCAGTCTTCGGACTGACCCCCATGGCCGTCATGATCGTTGCGTGGAGATCGGTCACCGTGACCGGGTTTTCCACCGCGACGAGAGGGCGTTCGTCGGCTGTCTTTCCGTAAAGGTATCCTTTCTTCACTCCGCCGCCAAACAGGGCGACGCTCGTTCCGGCAGTAAAATGACGGTGCAGGCCGTAGTGTTTCGCCTCGGTAATCTGGTCGACCTTGTGGGTTGCCTGGTCGTTTGCGGTTGATCCCGGCTTTCCTTCCATGATTGCATCCCGGCTGAACTCCGAGGCAATGATGACGAGGGTCCGGTCAAGAAGTCCGCGTTCTTCCAAATCCAGAATGAGCTGCGAAATCGGGCGATCAATTTCCTTGTGGAGACGGTCGACGGTGTCATGTCCGTTGGCATGCGTGTCCCAGTGAAGAAACGGAACATATTCGGTCGTTACTTCGACAAAACGCGCTCCGTTTTCGACGAGACGCCGGGCGAGCAGGCAGCCGCGACCGAAGCGACCGGTGTCGTAGATCTCGCGGACTTCTTTCGGTTCCTGTTCAATGTCGAATGCCTCACGTTCTTTCGATTGGAGGAGGCGATAGGCGTTGTCCATCGAGCGCATCAGCGATTCCTGCTGGTGGCTGCTCGCGTAGTCGCGATGCGGGTTTTGATCGACCAGCTTTCGGAAAAGCTTGTTTCGATTGGCAAAGCGGTCCTGCGTCATTCCCTCAGGAGGACGGACGGACTGTGCCGCCTGCTCGGGAAAGGGGAGATTCATGGGGCCGTACTCGCTGCCGAAGAATCCTGCGGTTGTGAACGCCTTGAGCTCCTCTTTTTCCCCGACGCCTTCGAGTCTTTGCCCGACATTGATGAAGGCCGGCATGACGTCGTTGTTGGGTCCTAACACCCGTGCCATCCAGGAACCGAGGTGGGGGGCGGCAACGGTCTGTGGCGGTACGTATCCGGTGTGCCAGTGATATTGATGACGCGAGTGGAGAATACTTCCGAGGTCCGGTTGCATAGCGGAACGGATCAGGGTTCCACGGTCCATCACTTTGGCAATGTTCTCCAATCCGGCGCAGATCTTGATGTTGTCGACGGAGGTGTCGATCGACGGGAAGGTGCTCAGGACCGAGTCGACGGCCATTCCCTTTTCAAAAGGAGCGTAGCGTTTCGGGTCGAAGGTTTCCGGAGCTGCCATTCCTCCGCCCATCCAGAGCAAAATGCAGGCGTCTGCTTTGGCTTCGGGGTGTTCGAGGTCCTTTCCCCGGACGATTTGAGGGGCGCCGGACATCCACGCAGCGGTGGAGGCTGCACCCAGCTTCTTGAGAAAGTCGCGGCGGACGATGCTGTCCGGAGCTTCGGGGTCGATTTCAAATTTCATGGTCGTAAGGGGGCGGGAACCAAGAGGGTCGGGTCAGAGAGGTAACAGGGTTCAGTCATCGAGTAATGAGAAACTCGGGAGTCATCGTGAGCGCCCAGAGAATATCGGTTACGTCTTCGACGGTAGGTTTGGTCCCGAGGGCCTCCTTCAGGACCGACGACTCTTCTTCGGTTGGGAAGCGTGTCAGAGTGGTGAGGTAGAGTTCTTCAATGAGTTGCGCCGGAGCGAGATCGGGCTGAGACATCAGTGTTTCGGCTCCTTTCTTCAGGTTCCGGATCAGCGTTTCGCTGGTGGAAAGGTCGACCGCCTCGAGAGTGGTGAGTTCGTTCGGTCGCGAAGTCACAATCTGGTCCCGGTTGGGCCGTCCGAGAGAGCGCATTAAATCATCGGCCTTGAGAAGGGCCGCCCGGACCATGTGATCGGAACCGACAGATGCTTCGGCGAGAGTTTGTCCAATCCGGGCATCGGTCTGTTTCTTCCAGGTCGTATTGGGAAGAACCCGGGCCGGTTCCCACTTCATTTCCTTCAGCTTCCACTGGCCGGTCCGGTTTCCGTTAGGGACAGTTTCGCTGACCGTCCACTTGTCGTCGGTGACGATGATTTCATCGGTGCCATCCTCATACTCGAGGCGGACCGCGCAAAAGGCCCCTGCGGCATTCGGTTTCGGACCGCGATTTTCCGCGACCATGAGAATCAGGTTGGTGCCCTTGCTGATTTTCTGGGTGACGGGCGCCGCTTCAAGGTCAGACCATCGTTCTCCACTCAAGATCTGTTGATGATTCAGGTGGAGAACAAACGCGTTGTCTGCAGCGGCAATAACACCTGCAGCGCGAACCGGCTTGGAGGGAATGAATTCCCGTCGGAGCAAAATCTTTTCGCCATGCGGGGGCAGGCCCTGGTCGACGGAAGGTCCCCATACCCAACTGCTCGGGAAACTGAGTCGATCCACCAACTCCGGAGGCACAATGCCGCGTACGATCGGTGCGTGATAGGAAGTAGGAGCGGCCTGCGTGATCTGCCAGGTGGCGTCGACAAACTGTTCCGCAGTAAGCCGCTTCGGAAGAGGACCGCTGTAGCGGTAGGCATCGGAACCGGTTTCGTCGAACTCGTTCGAAGTGGCGCTTTGATAGGCCGCGGAGGTGGCAATCGTCCGGAGCGTATGTTTCAGGTCGTAGCCGTTTTCCTGGAAGTCACTCGCAAGCCAGTCGAGAAGATCGACGTTCCAGGGTTCTGTTTGCATCGCATCGAGCGGATGGACGATTCCCCGTCCCATGAGTTGCCCCCAGAGCCGGTTCACGAGAGTCCGGGGGACGCGCCCGTTTTCCGGATGCGTCATAAGATTGGCCAACTGCTTGAGCCTCTCCTCTTTGTCTGCCTTTGCATCGACCTGGCCGATCTCCGGGAACAGCCAGGCGGCCCTGGCCGTCTCATTGATCGGTTTGTCACATCGATGGATTTCGAGGTCCTCTTCTGCATAGATCGCGGCAAGGCCGTACGCGTCAGCGAGCGTCCAGCGATCAATGAAGCTGTCGTGGCAGGATGCACACTTCATGTTGATGCCGAGAAAGGATTGCGAAATTGACTGGGAAAACTGAATCGGAAGAGTCTGGCCGGCGCTGACGGTTCCCCGCCATTTGATCCCGTTGATGAAGCCGGCGCTCTCTTTGTTCGGTGGAGCGATCAGCTCGCGTACCATCGCGTCGAAGGGCTTGTTCGTTTTCAGCGAGTCGTAGAGCCACGTGCTGATTTGAGTTCGCCCGCCGGTGATGAACCCGGTCCCGCCGTAGTCATTCCGGAGCAGGTCGTTCCAGAAGGTGAGCCAGTGATCCGTGTAGGAGAGGTCACGGGAGAGAAATTCGTCAATCACCTTCGTTCGTTTGTCAGGGGCGGTATCGGCGAGAAACTTACGGGTTTCTTCCGCGGAGGGAAGAAGGCCGATAAGATCGAGAGAAACCCGTCGAAAAAAGGTTGCGTCATCTACCGGGTCGGGCCGTTCCAGTTTCTCCGTGGCGAGATAGTGATCCATGATCCGGTCGACTGGATTCGTTCGTCCATCCGTCACGGCAGGCAATTCCGGTCGGCGCGGAGCAAACCGCGGTTCGTAAGCAGGTTCTCCAAAGGTAAAGCCCGGCTCCCATTTCATTCCTTCATTGACCCACTGCTTGAGCACGGCCAGTTGTTCGTCGGGAACCCGCTTCTTCTTTTCGGGGGGCATTTGGTAGTCGGGATCCGTGTCGAGAATCAGATCGATGAAATAGGATTCATCCGCCCTTCCCGGAACGGCCGTTTCGTCATCGAGGAAAAGATCGCGCGTGTTGAGGGAGAAGCCGCCCTCAGCCTCTTCGCCTCCGTGGCATTCGGTGCAGTGTTTCTCGAGTATCGGGACGACGTCATGAGCAAAATCCACCGCAGCATGTGCGGAGAAGCACGACATCCCAATTGCGAGAGCGTAAGCGAAAGTAATACTTCGTAGGTTCACAGTACCACGTTACGGGCAACAATCCGATTCGGCTAATACGGAAACTCGCGATACGAATGTGCGTAAGGTGCATCCGAATTTGTGTCGGATTTGGAAGGAGGCGGAATTGCGGGACTATGAAGAGCAATTTTTGAAAAAAAATCCTTCAATCTGGAGGGATCACGGTTCAACCTGAACTACGAGCACACCCATGAGAGGTTTCTACCTGAGCATCATCCTTTTTGCGTTCTCCCTGCATGGAGCATTCGGCCGCCAGGGCGAGGCGGTCCTTCCTTTTGTACTCAATCTGAGTCCCGATGGAGATGGCGTCGTCCTCCAGGGGTCAATCCCTTCCCTGGAACAGAAAGAAGCGATCTACCAGGCGGCTGTGAAAGCTCTCGGCGAAGAGAATGTGGAGAATCATCTCAAGCTCTCAGTCGAAACCGTTTCCGAGCCCTGGATTGATGACCTGCCGGATTTGATCACCAACTTCCTCGAATTCTCTCCCGGAGACGCCGATTTCACGATCGTGGATGGCAAAATCATTCTGCAGGGCGAAATTGGGGATCGTAAGAAGTATGAAGTTCTTCGCGGGGAAATCTACGAAGAGGCCCCGAAGAGTCTTGTTTTTGAAGACCGCCTTACGGTGAAAGGGGTTCGCATGGTCCCGGCAAAACAAGTTCCGGAAGATTCGGTCGAGGTGGATCTTAAAAAAGTAGCGTCGGCTCCTGCGAAGGCCGACGCTCCCGCTCCGGAAATGCCACTTCAGCCGAAAGCACCGAATCCAATCGTGGTGGAAATCCCGAAAGCGAAAAAGGATCTAGAATATCTGGGTCCGGTGCCTGTGAAAGAGGAAGCCCCGAGTCCTCCTGTCGTCGCAATTGCGAAAACGACGAAGCCTGTAGCCATGCGCGAAGCGACCTCACCGGAAGCACCGAAAGTCGAATCCGCTTCGGAGCCGAAGACGGTTGTCGTGAGCGTGGAAAAGCCGAAGCCTGCGCCTGAACCGAAAGCAAAGCCACCCACGAAGAAAGTGGTGAAAGAAACGATGCCGGAAAAGAAGGCGGTGGAAATCGCCGATCACGGGTCCGACCCGGGAGGCCCATTGTTGTTCTATTTCCAAACCGGATCAGCGGAGATACGCGCCGAAGACCGTCACCAAATCGAGTGGGCGATCGAACGCTGCAAGAGAGAGCGCACGATCTTGTATGTGACGGGCTACGCGGATTACCGTGGAAGCTACTCGCTGAACCGGGCGCTTACGATTCATCGGACCGAAAATGTTCGCGATGCGATTTTCAAGGGAGACGTAGCCGAAGATCTCAAGGCAGAACTGACCGCGAAAGGGGACGAACAATCCGAAAGTCGCGATGCCTGGAAGAGCAAAGATTCCGAGGCCGCGTTGCAATACAGTCGGCGGGTCGTCGTGGAGACCTATCACTTGAAGTAGGAAAGGGATACTCGAGTTACCGCACCGGAATCAACACAATCTCCCGAATCGAAACCTGGCCTTTGGTCAACTCGTGACGAAAGGTGATTTGGGTTTCGCCTTTTGCGTTGGGAACAGTGACTTCCCCGAACTGACGTTTTCTCATGCGGCGGAGAGAGCCGGTTTTTTCTACTGTGCCGAAAACGGTTTCGTCGCCGAATTGGAGTTGGAAGGAATCACTGGCAGGAATCTCGGCTGCATCGAGGCCGGCATGAAAAAAGATCGCGTAGCGTCCTACCGGCAGCGATGACACGGACCAGGTGAGCGAATCCTTCCTGGTGATACGACTGAAGGCATCGGTGGTGGCATCATGGTGCAGCATCGGTCCGGAAGCACTGGCCTTTTGACTGGTCAGATTAATCGAGCCGTGTTGATCCGGAACGACACGATTGCCGGATCCGGTGTTCTGAAGAAATGCGAGCAGGTCCGCCATTCCCTGTTCATTGAGAGCAGCCTCGAGGCCCTCCGGCATGAGGGAGAGGCCCGTGTTCTTCAGGGAAGTAAGTTCATTTCGGAGGATTGACCGGGAAAGGCCACCTGCGCCAAGGAGTGTCAGGCTCGTCCCGGTTTCGGAAGAGAGAACGCCGGAGAGGCTTTGTCCATCAGTGGTCTCCGCGACGTGAAGCGCATATTTGCCTTCGACGGCGGCATTTGGGTCGATGATTCCGAGGAGGAGCGCTTCCTTTGATTTGTTGGTCAGCGCCGTCAGATCAGGACCGACATGGAATCCGGTCTCCTCCACCTTGTGACAGGAACTGCACAGGGTTGTAAAGTGCACCTGACCCTGTCCGATGTCTCCTTTTCGCTCCAGGGAGGATTGAAACCGGTCCAAAACCTCCGCGCGCGAAGATCCGGAATCGGATTGGAAAATCTGCTCCGCCTGTTCGCGCACCGTTTCATCGCGATGATGCAAAAGCGCGATGCGTTGCGTGGGGGTGATCGCCCGGACGATGTCCGCGTGTGTAGAAGCCTCTTCGAGCAACTTCCGGGTCCAGGAATTTCTTCGCGTCGTGGCGTCGAGAAATGCTGTCCAGGCGGTCGAGCCGATCTGATCCCGGATTGCAAAGACCTTCTCCGGGATATGATCACTCCCCAGCACTTCGAGGCGGGAGGCGGCTGCCATTTGTAGTTCGCCGGGGCGGGTCGCTTTCAGTTGGGAAATCAAAGCGGCGATATCCGGGTCGAAGTGTTTGGCCGACGCTCCCATGACCCGGACGGCATCCTGCTTTTCGGTGAGGGTGGATTGGTCCGATTGCAGCCTGGTCCCGGCCGAAGCAAAGAGTGCGTCGAGTCCGGCCAGAGCATGTTTCAATTCAGGATTCCCGGTTTTGGCAAGGGCTTTCAGGTCGATGGCGTTCAGCGCGCGGGCGAGGGCCGAAAGAGAGTCGACCCGGGAGAGTAGCAGCGCGAGAGAGTCTTCGTCTCCGACTCCTTTTGCGGTGCGAAAAATTCCCTCCAGGGTGGAATCGGGAAGGGTGGCGAAATGAGGGGCTGCTGCCCTCGCGACCGTCCCGGTGTGGAGGGGCAGGCTGCTCAATCCTGCGAAAATGATGTACGTGTCTGAGGTGTTTGTCAGGATTTCTCCAAGAGCTTTGCCCGCCCGGGGGGAGGGTATTTCACCAAGGGTGTAAGCGAGTTGTTGCAGGACCTGTGCGTTCGCTTCCTCCGTGAGCGAGGTGAGCACATTCAGGATGGGTTCGGAATCAGGAAAGGCCCCGGCCATCTTGATGGCGTGTTTGCGAACGCCCGGATGAGAGTCAGTGAGTGACGTGGTCAAGGTGGGGGGATCCAGTGCTCCGAGTCCTTCCAGAGCGGCGAGGGCCTGCGCTCTCGCTTCCGGATGGGAGGCGGAGAGGGCGAGTTCTCGCAACTCGGTGGCCACAGCTTTGTCATTTCGATAGAGAAGTTCCTGATGAATCAGGTCCCGGTAGGTTCCGTTGCGATCGTCGAGGGCGGCCGCCAATTCCTCGAGGGGGATCGACGCGACCGGGCGACGCGGCTCACGTTCCTCTGCTCCGGAAGAAATTCGATAAATTCGTCCACGGTCGTGGCCTTCGCGGAGGTTGATCCGCCGCTGCCGGATTTCGGGAATCCACTGGGGGTGTTCGATGACGTGACGATACATATCGACGACATAGACGGCGCCGTCGGGTCCCGTCCGGATCGAGGTGGGCCGGCACCAGTTGTCGGTCGAGGAAAAGAACTCCGAGCTTACCTCGCCGGGGAGACGGGAACCCTCGAAAGTAGCTCCGCCCGGGGACAAGGCGAGGCGTGAGACGAGATTGTGGACCGGCTCGGCGACGAAGAGCTGCCCGGCACCCTCTTGTCCAGGTAGCTCATCCCGATGAAAGTTCAGTCCGCAGGCCGAGGTGAAGCGGTTGGCGGCGTCGTAGTCGTTGAATCGACTGACGGTTTTGCTTGTCGGAAAAACCGGTCCGGCGACGGGTTCGGTTCCGAGAAGGACTTTGGTGTCGGGATAGCGAACGTGAGGATTGCGTCGGAGGTATTCATCCGCAAGCGCGTAGTGCCACCAGGGCTTTGAGTTGTTGCAGGCAAACCAGTTGCCCCAATCGTCCCGGGTCAGGCCATACTGAGCCTCGCCGGACAGAAGTTCGATTTCCCCGGTATCTGGTCGAAAGCGGAAATCGCGTGATCCCAGCTCCACACTTTGTCCCGTGATCGTGGATGTCAGGGCTCCATGGCTGCCTCCATTGCCGACGTGAACCCAGCCGTCGAGACCCCATTCGAGCCCGCCGAGCTGATGCTGCGCATTTCCGGAGTCGAAGCCGGTGATGATCGCCTTTTGCTCATCCGCCCCTCCGTCACCATCGGTATCACGGGCAAAAAGGATCCGGTCGGCGGTGACAACGAGCACTCCATCCTGCCAGGGAAGAACGCTATTGGGGAATTTGAGCCCTGCGAGAAACACGGTGGATTCGCGGAACAGAAATTTTGGACTCCCTGGCAGGTCACCCAAAAACGGAATGGCGGTAGGCTGGAGGAGGCGTCGCACGCGTCCGCCGGGCTTTCCGTCGACTCCGGTGGGATAGTCAGCCATTTCGACCACCCAGACATTCCCGTGGCGATCCCAGGCCATGTCGACCGGATCGAAAACGTGTGGCTCGGATGCGAAGAGTTCAACCTCGTAGCCCTCGGGAACACGAATGGTTTCGAGGGCCTCCGCTTTTTCCACCGGCGGTGGAAACTGCTTCTTTGTTTCCTCTGAATAGAACGAAGGCGGGATCTGCTTGAGCACTTCGTCGGCAATTCGGTCCTCCGTGTCGAAAGCGAGCCGGGCCGGCTTGCCGTAGTACACCATGGAGTAGTCGACCTCATAGCCTTTCTCTCCGTAGATGCGTTTCGACGGCAGGTAACAGGGGACGTCGTTGCTGTAGGCGTTGATCCAGAGTCGCGCGGAATCGAATTCCCCGTAGAATCGATGCGCGTAGTCCACCACGACTTCCCCTCCCAGAAAGACCATGGCGAGGTCGTCTCCGAAAGTCCAGGTCTGGATCGGGTAGGTCACTTCGGTTTCAAGAGGCTCGCCCCGATCGAGTTTCTCCAGCATGGCCTCGGCGAAGTGATGGCCTTTCAGTTTCTTGCGAACCTGTTCTTCCCAGACACCACGGGCGGGCGGTTCTTCGAGAGGGAGGGAAATCTCCCGGAAGGTACCTGAAGGACTCGTTTTCAAAGGCTTGAGCGATTTGGCAAGAAGTCGGTCCACTTCGTCAGCGAGCGCCTTGCCGTGGGCAATGGCCATGGGCAGTTTGCCCCTTGGTTCCGGATTCTGATCCGCTCCGCATCCGATCGCAATGAGAGCCGTCGTTCCGGGGTGCCGCCTTTCAATTTCTCCCTGAGCGACGCCGGCCCAGTCTCCGTGAATGCGGTTGAAGTCACCTCCGAGAGTGGTGCAATGGCAGGCGTAGTTCGCAAAGACAGCGAGGAGATCTCCTTGGAGAGACTCAAATTTCATGAGGGGGAAAGAGTGGTCGACCGGACCGTCCTTCTGAACGCCAAACCCCTTCCAGGTGCCGTTTTCGAGCAACCGTCGGTTCGCAGCGAAAGTGAGTTCACCCTTTCCCCAATGGACCCGTGCGGGTTGGGGATCTTTGCAGGCTTCCAGAGCGACCTCGACCAATTTCTCAATGAGGTCGTCGGTGTAGGTTTTGATCATGCTTTTCTCCTCATCGGAAAGTCCTGACGGAAACATGTAGGGTAAGGTCCCGTGCAAGGTCGGAGCGGTATGGGAATGGGTCGAGCAAAGCGCAAAGTTCGCTCGTTGCACTCCAGTCTCTTCCGACAATCGCTGTCCGACTTTTTTGGTGACCCAGGTCGGGACTCCGATGGTGTCCACCGTCAGGAGAATCGAGAGAGGGGATTCGGCAGTGTGTCCGCCGATGCTGATCGCCTTTGCAAAGAGCCGCTGTTCGACCCCTTCCGACGGGACGGTCCGTGAGCCATACCCGCTCAGGCGAATCGGTGATTCCGGTGTGATGTCGATGGAGGCGACACCTACGGGAATTTCGGCTGCCCTTTTCGAATGAAATTGGCCGTCAACAGATTCAGTCGGGGCGATCAGGAAAAGCAGAAACACGAGGGCAGGGGCGAGCGCCGCGATTCGAGGGATCTTCATGGGAGAAATCGTATCGGGGAGAAGGGGCGAAAGGAAGCCCATACTCCGGATCGAATTTGCCTTGCTTTGGCTCACCGGGTTCGCTCCACTACCCTCATGGAAGCCAATGCAGCTGTTCTTTACGAACCCGGAACCCCGTTACGATTTGAACCTGTCACGGTCCTGCCACCGGGACGGGGGGAGGTCCAGATTCGAATGTATGCTGCCGGGGTTTGCCATAGTGATTTGCACGTCATGAAAGGCGACCAACCGATGAAAATGCCCATCATTCTCGGGCACGAAGGATCCGGCGTGGTGGAGGCGGTCGGGGACGGCGTCACTTCGGTCGAGGAGGGGGACCACGTCATTCCAATCTGGAGAATGTCCTGCGGAACCTGCGAATACTGCCTCGGCGGTCGGCCGGCTCTGTGCGATGTGGGAACCGCGTTGCGCTTTACGGGCCGGATGCCCGATGGAAAAACGCGTTTTCAGACCGCGGGCGGCGCGGAAATTCTGCACTACGCCGGGGTCTCGACTTTTTCGGAGTTGTCGACCATGCCGGAAGGAGCGGTTGTGAAAATCCCGAAAGACTTTCCTCTCGAGTTCGCCGCCTTGATCGGTTGCGGTGTCATCACCGGATTTGGGGCCGTGTTCAACGCGGGGGATGTGACGGCGGGAGACACGGTTGCCGTGTTTGGTTGCGGCGGAATCGGATTGAATATCGTTCAGTCGGCGAGACTCGCTGGAGCGGTGAGAATCATCGCGGTGGATACTGTTCCGAAAAAATTGGACTACGCGAAGCAGTTTGGTGCGACGGATGTGATCAATGCCTCGGAGGTGAACCCGGTCGAAGCGATCCATGAGCTCACGGGCAATCTGGGCGTCGACTTTGCTTTTGAGGCGATTGGACTTCCCGAGCCAATTGAACAGGCCTACGACGCGACCAGAAAGGGCGGTACCTGTGTCGTCGTTGGAATTTCCCCACCGGCAGCCCGGGCAAAGATCAATGTGAATGCCCTCGTCTACGCGGAGAAAACGCTGAAGGGATCCATTTACGGTTCCACTCGCCCCCGCATCGATCTTCTCCGCTTGATTGAACTGCATCGAGCCGGGCGACTCATGCTCGATGAGCTTTTGACCCGGACCTATCCGCTCAGTGCGATCAATGACGCCTATGCCGATTTGGAAAACGGGGAAGTCGCCCGGAGTCTTGTGATGTGTCAGGGTTGATTTGGAGTGCGGTGACTATTTCACTTCAATCGCTACGGCTTCGATCGTGCCGGAGAACCGGTCACCGAAATTCGCCACCGTGCCCCCGAGGTCATGGCCGATTTCGACTCCGTCGATAGGATGTCCCTTGAGAAGAGGGGCACACGGCTCGACCGCGATACGCATTTTGTTCGCCCGAAGCAGGATCTTGTCTTTGGTTACTTTGACGTGAAACTCCTGCGCTGCGCCATCCGGTAACAATGCCGAGGCGAGATGGACGGTTTTTTGATTCCGGGTCGCGAATTGGAGTTTTCCGTCTTTGATAAATAGCGACCAGCCCATAGCACTGCCGCCCTGCGACGCAATCACTCCCTCCGCGGGGAGTCCGGAGACCTTTGCGGTGATTTCGAAGGGACGGTTCTTCACCGCCGGAGATTGTTCTCCGGGGAGACTGTCACCCGCCCTCAGGGAAAATGATTTTTGCGAAGCGGCTTTCTCTTTCTTCCAGGAACCAAACGGCACAACACCGGCGCGCTGTGTCCACGCTTCGTATTGGGCGATCATTTTGGTGGATGTGTCAGGCTGATCGGCAATGAGATTGTTCATCTCGGTCCGGTCTTCCTCCATGTCGTAGAGTTCCCAGGGACTGTTGACTCCTTTGGAGACAAGCTTCCATTTTCCGTCGCGAACCGCGCGGTTGCCTTCGTGCTCGAAGAAGATGGGATTGCCACGCTTCAGGTCTCTCCCTTGAAGCGCGGAGCGGAGAGAAACGCCTTCCACCGGCTTGATCGACTGTTCATCGACTTTCTCCGGATATGCCGCCCCGGCCAGATCAATCGCTGTGGCGAGAACGTCAATGAGGTGGGACGGGGCGTCGTGAAGCGGGCCTTCGCCCGTTTCACGAAAGGCGGTTCCTTCCTTCGCGATTCCTTCTGGCCAGTGAGCGATGAGTGGAGTGCTGATTCCGCCTTCGTGAACGTAGTGCTTGTATTCCCGGAACGGAGTGTTGGAAATATTGGCCCAGTTCTTTCCGTAGCCGATCTCCACTTCCGGATAGGGGCCCGGCATGACACCGTCACCGCGGCGGAGGGGGTATCCATCGCGCGACTGGGGAGGGATCATTTCAGTCTGCAATTCATCTCTTCCCATCGCCGGAAGGGTGGGGTTGTCAGGCCGCTCGAGCGGGCCTACCAGTTTTCCTCTTCCAAAGGTTTCGGCGCAGCCTCCGTTGTCCTGCAGAAAGAGGATCAAGGTGTTTTCGTATTGTCCTGTCTCCTTGAGAGCGCTGACGATGCGCCCGATGCCCTGGTCCATGTTGTCGACCATGGCCGCGTAGACTTCCATGCAGGCGGCTTCCCATTCCTTGAGTTGAACTTCCTCCCAGTTTCCAACGAGTGGAGCGGGTTCCCAGTGGTCGGGAAGAAGTTTCATGTCCTTGAGCTTCTGAATCCGCGCAGCATGGGTCGGAGCATATCCACCGTCGTATTTGCCTTCATACCTGGCGATATCTTCCGGAAGCGCATGCATCGGCCAGTGCGCCGCGGTGTAGGCGACATAGTGAAAGAAGGGCTGATCAGCGTGGCTCTTCGCGTGGTCCTTGATGTAACGAACCGTGTTGTCGGAAATCGCGTCCGTGTAGTACCATGTTCCTTCGGGCTGATATTCGTGATCGTTTTCGGGGGTGATGTAGGTGTTGTCGCGGGTGAGGGAGTTGGGGTCGAAGAAGGAGCCGGCTCCGTGGATCGTTCCGAAGAATCGATCAAAGCCACGTTGCCGCGGCCAGTTGGAACGGTCGGGATTTTCCAACTCGTTTCCCTGGTAGGGCGTGACGTGCCATTTGCCCGCCATGTAGGTTCGATATCCTGCCGGTTTCAGTGCTTCGGCGATGGTGACGCATTCCCGATTTAGCTCTCCCTGGTAGGAGGGCAGACCGTAGTCTCCCGTCATGTGACCGACACCGGCCTGGTGGGGATACAATCCGGTCAGCAGGGAAGCCCGGGTGGGGCAACAGCGTCCGGTATTGTAGAACTGGGTGAAGCGAACGCCCTCTTTCGCGAGCGCATCCAGGTTCGGTGTATTGATTTCTCCTCCGTAACACCCGATGTCAGACCACCCCATATCGTCTGACATGATCAGGATGATGTTGGGTTTTTCGGCAGCTGCTGCAAAGGAGGCAATCAGAAGGGAAAGTAGAAGAGGTCGAAACATGGTGCGCGAGACTACGCTATGATTGCCCGCGGGAGCAAGGAGATCGTGTGGCGTGTGTTTGTCTGCCGGGGCAGGTCTGAAAGCTTGCCAGAATCCACTCCTTTTCGGAGCATCCGTAAGTTATGAAAAAAATCGTCCTCGCTACCTTTCTGCTTTCTCTTTCGTCGTCTCTTCTGATGGGCGAAGACAAACCGAAACCCAAGCCGCTCACTCCCGGAGGTGTCTGGCCGAAAGGCAGCATGGAGCGGCCCCGTCCCCGGGTGGTTGATCCTCCCGGATTCTCTTCTCAGGAAACGGCCGGGCAAGCGCCCTCAGATGCCGTCGTGTTTTTCGATGGAACGGACCTTTCCGGGTGGAAGGCGCAGAAAAAATCGGATGACGGAAACGAGGCCGCCAAATGGAAGGTCGAAAATGGATACATGGAAGTCGTCAGGGGGACCGGTCCGATTCAGACGAAAGACCAGATCGAAGGTGATGCACAGTGGCACGTTGAGTGGTGCGCGCCTTCGGAAGTGAAGGGCAACAGCCAGGGCCGGGGGAACAGCGGGGTTTTCATCGGGGGCTATCCGGAAGTGCAGGTTCTGGATTCCTACCAAAACGACACCTATCCGGACGGTCAGGCCTCGGCGCTCTATTCTCAGTATCCCCCGATGGTGAACGCGAGCCGGAAACCGGGTGAGTGGCAGACCTATGACATCGTTGTGGTGCGGGAAAAGAAGGATGAAAGTGGAAAGGTGACGCAGCCCGGTTCGATCACCGTTCTTCACAATGGAATCGTCGTTCACTTTGCCCGCGAAACCGGCGGAAAGACTCCCTCGGGCGGGCTTTCTCTACAGGATCACGGGAATCCGGTCCGCTATCGGAATATCTGGGCGAGGAAGATCAATCTGGTCGATCCGGACAGTGAGGGGACTCCACCTCCGGGCAAGGCGAAGTAGGTAGATGTAGCCGCGCTCGCAAGAGCGTGGGCGTGGGCGTGGGTTTGTCACGCGAGACGATTTTTGAACCGGCGAAACCACCTTCTTGCGAAGGCGGCTACTTGCGATACGATTTTTTAGGCGAGAATCTCCCGGATCACATGCGCTTCCTCCACTCCGGTCAGCCTCTGATCGAATCCCTGGAATTTGTAGGTCAGCCTCTCGTGGTCGATACCTAACAAGTGCATCATGGTCGCGTGCAGATCCCGCACCTCGGTCGGATTTTCCGCAACTTCGTTTCCGAGATCGTTGGTGCTGCCATGGGTCACGCCGCCTTTGACACCACCGCCTGCCATCCAGATGGAGTAGGCGTCCTTCTGGTGATCGCGACCGCATTTGTTGGGATCTTCCGTCCCCTGCAGCATGGGCGTCCTTCCAAATTCGGCACCCCAGACAACGAGTGTGGAATCGAGCAGGCCACGCTGCTTAAGATCACGGATCAGGGCGGCGATCGGTTGATCTACGTTTTTGCAGTTTCTACTGAGGCTGCCGTGTTGGTTGGCATGGGAATCCCAGTCGCCGTTGAAAAGTTCAACAAAGCGGACTCCGCGCTCGACGAGTCGCCGTGCTTTGAGACACTGGCTGGCGAATTCTCCATTGCCATACATTTCCAGGGTGGCCGGACTTTCCTGCGACAGATCAACGAGATCGGGAACGGAAGCCTGCATCCGGAAAGCCATCTCGTACTGATTGATCCTCGTTTGAATTTCCGGATCTCCCACCAACTCGAAATTCTGCTGATTGAGAGCCTCGATCGAATCGAGTGTTCTGCGCCGCTCCTCCCTCGAAGTGTGTTCGGGATTGTTGAGAAAGAGAACGGGGTCTCCCTGACCGCGAAGCTGAACCCCCTGGTGAACGCTCGGAAGAAATCCGGATTTCCAAAGATTGGCTCCGGCCCCGGGAGTATTGCCTGTCAGGAAAACAACATAGGCGGGCAGGTTCTCCGATTCGCTTCCGAGACCGTAGGTGGTCCACGATCCAATCGATGGATTTCCCTGGCGATTGAGACCGGTGTGGAAAACGAGTTGGGCGGGACCGTGGTTGAACTCGGTCGTGTGCATCGATTTCACGATACACATTTCGTCGGCGACAGTGCCGAGGTGAGGAAGAAGGGAGGAGAGTTCGTTTCCACCTTCCCCATGCTTCGTGAATTCGTAGGGCGTTCCGAGAAGCTTGGGATGTCCGCGGAGAAACGAGAAACGCTTTCCTTCAAACAATTCCTTCGGTGCAAGCTGCCGGTCGTATTTCTGCAGGACAGGCTTGTAGTCAAAAAGATCGAGGTGCGAGGGAGCCCCGGTCATGTGAAAGAAAATGACGCTGCGAGCTTTCGGAGCCACTTTCTGAAAGGCTTTCGGAACCGTGGCAAGCGCGTCGTTCTGGAGGAGTGAGCCGAGGGCGAGCGAACCGACCCCCGCTCCGCTTCGGGAGAGGAACCGTCGCCGGTTCATAAGGCTGTCGATTTGGTCTTTCATCTGGTTAGCCGCGGGTAATGGTTTCGTGCAGATTCAGGAGGATGGTTGCAATTTCACGATAGGCCTTTTCTTCGGATTGGCTTTCTCCGAGGACAGAGGTGAATGCCGAGTGGAGCAACTGCAATTCCGACTCGCGCGGGTTTCTTGCGAGGGCAGTGCGGAAAGCCCAGTCGATTCGGTCTTCGATCGTCTCTCCGCCTTCCAGAGAAATTCGATTCGCAAAGGCGTCTGCAATCTCGACGTAGACCGGATCGTTGAGCAGAGTCAGGGACTGCAGAGGAGTATTGGAGATGTCGCGTTGCACGACACAGGCGGAACGGTCGGGAGCGTCGAAGTTTGCAAAGCTGGGGTAATGCGCGTTGCGACGCCAGAGCGTGTAGACGCCGCGCCGATAGGCATCTTCCCCCGTCGAGGGAATGTAGTAGGTCTCCGATGCGCCAGCCGTTTTTCTCCAGAAGGTAGCGGGCTGATAGGGGCGGACGTTTACGCCGAATTGTTTTTCGGAGAGCAAGCCGCCGATGGCAAGCGCCTGATCGCGAATGACTTCGGCTCCGAGGCGGTGGCCGGGGTGCCGCCAAAGCAGTTGATTGCGGGGGTCCACTTCGGAGTATGCCTTGTTGATCGTGATCGATTGACGATAGGTCGTTGAAAGAGCGATGCGACGAAGGGCTTTCTTCAGGGACCATTGATCGTCCTCGATGAAAGCAACTGCGAGCCAGTCGAGCAATTCGGGATGAGTCGGGAGCTCTCCCTGGGTTCCGAAGTCCTCCGGAGTGGTGACGAGTCCCTGCCCGAAAACTTCAATCCAGAGGCGGTTGATAAAGGTTCGTCCGACAAGCGGGTTCGATGGATCAACGAGCCATTTTGCCAGTCCGAGGCGGTTGCGGGGGAGTTCCCCGGAAAAGCGGTGAAGAGAAGCAGGGGTGGCGGGAGAAACCTGGTTTCCTTTACTCAGGAAATCCCCCCGCTTGGCAATGAAGGTGTCCCGTGGTTTCTCCATTTCCTCCATGACACGCGTTTCTTTCTTCCGAATCTCGGACAGCCTCGAGTTCTGGATGCCGGCCTCATCCAGGCGTCGACTCATGTCCGCGTCCTTGGGGATCAATTTTTTGGAAACGGTCCGGCACTGGGTAAGGTTCATTTCCTTTTTGGAATCGAGAATTTTCCGGACGTCTTCGGGAAGGCTTTCCCGGCCTTTCGGGTGGTCGGCAATTTTCAATTCGACCCGGGCGAGAATGTCATCGCGAATTTCGCCGAGGAGATTTTCGAATTCCTTTTCGGCGGCGGCTTCGTTGGCTTTGTCGATCTTGCCTTTGCCGACTTTGAGAGTCGGTCCGATGTGAACCATTCCGGACATGCCCATTTTCTCCCCCTGCTGCTTCGATTCCATCGGGGTGTTGTTGAAGAAAGCGTAGAGCTCGTAGTATTCCTTCGCCGAGAGAGGATCATACTTGTGGTTGTGGCACTGGGCGCATCCCACCGTCAGCCCAAGCCAGATTGTGCCCGTGGTGTTGGTCCGGTCCACGTTGCGCTTGTAGTGGTCTTCTCTTGGATCGGTTCCCGCTTCGAGATTCATCGGGGAATTGCGATGAAATCCCGTTGCGACGATTTGGGATTCGGTTGGTTCGGGGAGGAGGTCTCCGGCTAGTTGTTCAATGGAAAACCGGTCGAAAGGCATGTCCGAATTGAGTGCTTCGATGACCCAGTCCCGCCATGGCCACATCGTCCGGGGCGCATCGCGCTGGTAGCCTTCGGAATCGGCGTAGCGGGCGAGGTCGAGCCACTGAACGGCCCACTTTTCGCCAAAGGCGGGAGAGGCAAGAAGCTCGTCGACGATCCTGCCATAGTTGGCCAGGGACGGATCTTCGAGAAAGTCGCCCACCTGGGCGGGGGTGGGCGGAAGGCCGATCAGATCGAGATAGGCCCGGCGAATGAGCCGCGCCGGTTCTGCTTCCGGATTCAGAGAAAGGCCTTCTCCGGCCAGTCGGGCCGCGATGAAATGATCGATCTCATTGGGCGAGCGGCCCTCCAGCATCTTCGCCCCTTCTTCAGGGAGAGCGGATTTTTCCGGAGGAAGAAACGACCAGTGCACAGGAGGTCGCCATCCGTCATCGGGCCAGACTGCGCCCGCTTCGATCCAGTGCTTCAGCGTCTCGATCTCTTTTTTCGAAAGCGGATCTCCCTTTGGAGGCATTCGTTTCTCCGGATCGGCCTCCTCAACAACATGAAGCAGAACGGACTCCTCCGGCTTCCCTGCGACGAAAAGCGCTTCGCCGGCATCCGTCGGTCTGGTGGCGTGGTAAAAGGAATCCAGCCCGATTCCGCCCTTCAAAGTCTCACCATCGTGACAGTCGAGACAGTTGGCTTCCAGAATAGGGAACACATCCTTTTCAAAATCGAGTGCCGAAGAAAAAGAGACCAGTGAGAAAACAAAAAACGCGGCACCCACTGCTTTCGAAAAGGAATGATGGGAGGAGGTTCTCATGGAGTTACTAACCATGCTTCACTCACGCATGAGGGTCGAGTGCCTATTTGCGTGGGGAATTGGAGCGTAATACGGAAGGGCAGGCGCGCTCCGGACACCGGAAGACGATCTCAAAATGGAATTCACAGACTCCGGATCGGGTGTAGTTTCTTTCCATGAAAATCCCTCTTGCCCTGTCATTGATTCTCTTGATTCACGCTTCGCTATGCGCCCGGACCTTCACGTCGAAAGAGGGAAAAGCACTGGAGGCGGAATTTGTCAGCACTACGGAAACTCACGTAACCGTTCGCCGCGAAGCTGACGGGCGGCGCTTTACGATTCCGATTGCATCGCTTTCCGATGACGATCAGGTCTGGATTGCATCGCAGGGGAAGGAAGCCGATGGGGGCGGCGCGGTTGCGTTGCCGGATTCTGTGGCGTCGGTTGTGGAAGCGAGGGGAACGCTTTTATTCGAAGATGATTTCAACCGCGAGGATTCCGATGAAAGCGATGATCTGGGAACCAGCTGGACGACCAACAGCCAGAGTCGCGCTCAGGGTGCCAAGCAGAATGATCTCGTCGAGGGAGAGCTGGTCATGACCATTTCCCCGAAGGCGGACCACGCCATTTCCACGGTTCACAATACCGCCGAGCCCTACGGAGATGCGGTTGTATCCCTGCGAATGAAACTGGAAGAAGGCGACCAACTCAAGCTTGCCTACAATGACAAGGAGGAGAAGTCAGTTTGGGCGGGACACATCAATGGAGTCATCATGACGCCGGAGCGTCTCACTCTATCCGATGAACGGGAGGGTCGTTTTCGACTCGATCTTCGCAATGGGAAGGAGACTCCCGAGGGGAAGGCCGCTTTGGAAGAGGCGCTGAAATCGACTGACAAAACCTTCCCTCTTGACCTTGAGGCGGGTGAATGGCATGAAGTCGTGACCTGGCATGACGGCGACACTCTGAAGGTATACATCGATGGAGACGAGGTCGGGACTCACACGTCCCCGGGGTTCGGGCACGGGACAAAGCGTCAGTTTGTCTTCGCGGTGGCGAAGCACGCGGTCGTCGATGATTTGAAAATCTGGAAGTTGGCGCCGGAGGCGGAGTAAGCAAATCGCCATCTCCAAATTCGCAGCCATCGTTTCAGGACACAAAAACAGGGAGCGAAGGCTCCCTGTTTGCGCCTTCTGTTTTAAAGCACAGAAGTAGAGTATTTCGAACCGTATTCTAGTAGCGGTTGTAGCCTTGCTGATCCCGATAGCCGTGGTTTCGATGCGCCCGGTTTTTGGACATTTCGGAACCGGCGACGGCACCAACAGCTCCCCCAATGAGAGCTCCCGTGGCACGATTTCCGCTTCCGGCGACAGCTGCACCGAGACCTGCTCCGACTCCACCACCGACTACCGCTCCGCGCTCTCCGGGAGTGCATGAGACAAAGGTTGAGCTGAGGGCGAGAGCTGCGGCTGCGAAAAGAATGTTTTGGAGGTTTTTCATAATTTAGGTTGTTTGGATACGAGGTAGAGGGAAGAAGAGTTCCCTCGCTCATGGAAATATAAGTCGAACCCTCGAAATTCATCAAGTGAAATCCCCTTGTAGTGGAGGCCGGGAAAACCGGTCTCAGATTTTCGAAAGACCACCCAGAATGGCGGATTCGTTGGTGATGGACCGGTGTGTGATCGACAAGGAGCTCAAGGCGACCCGATACAATTCGACCAACTCGTCAGAGCCGACCAGAAACACAAACTCCGGTTGATCGGAAGCTTTGAAAACTCCGGCCAACTCGTGACCGAGTAACAATCCCGAGAGTCGGGATCGGGCTTCCACCCCGTCGAGCTCTTCGAGAAGAGCCTCCGCTCGCAGGCGGAAGCCATCGGAGAGAAGTGACTCCGGGGACTGAAAGGAAGTGGTGACGCCTTGCAGGAAAGCCGTTTCGTCCGTGCCCTCCGGAGCGAGGGTAAGCCGCAGGACGGATTGGTTGGCGAGCAACGAAAACACCTCACCGGTGAAAAAGGTTTGAAAGCTCTGGATCTCTTTGTTTCGGACTTGAGCCCACTTGGTATGCGTTCCGGGCAGGCAGACAAGGCCTTCAAATTCCGGATGTAGCGAGAGAAGACCCGCAATTTGAGTTTCCTCTCCCCGCATCACATCGGGCGGGGCGGACTGTTTCACACCCGAACGAATCCAGACTTCAATTCCGTCGTCACTGGAGGGCGCCTTGCTGCGAAGAGTGGCGGGGGAGCACGGGGTTTCGCAATACGGAGCTTCGATCCATCCCTGCTTTGCGCCGACCATTCCGCAGGCTTCCACTCGAATCGTTTCGCCTTCGCGAAGCCAGGGCCGAATGAGTTCCAGTAAGGCCGTTTCGAAATTCCCTCCGCTTTTCACGATCGAATTCATACCGCTCTCTGATTCGGCGCGAAAGAGAACATGGCCGGATGAGGACATGGCCCAGCAACGGAGATTGGTAGTGCCCCAGTCCGCTGCGATCCATTCTATCGGGTCATGACTCATTGCAGGTGAGATGTCTTTTTATCAACTTCCTGATGGCCGCTTGAACGGCACCCCCGGCCAGTATTAGAAAGGTTCCGAATCCGAATAGGACAAGCCTTCCTTCTTTTTCGATCAGGCCCAGAAGGATCATCCAGGCTCCGATGACAAGTAGGCTGAACATCACCATTCGTGCGGCGAAGGGGTCAAACCGGACCGGGGAAGTTACGCTATCTTCCTGACGGGTTTGTTTGGCCTGGTGCTCTTCGATACGCGATGCGCCGTCGTCCTTTCCCTGTCTTGCCCACTCGAAGAAAATCAGCATGAGAAGAGGTAGGATGACTCCCACGAGGACCTCCACATTTTTGGAATTTTCCAGAAGATAGAGTTGGGCCGGGTAGAGCGATGAATCCTCAGCGATTGCAGGATTGGTCGCAATCCCGAATCGCAGGGCCAGTCCGATCGTGAAACTTGTCAGGGCAATAACGATCATGTCATGAATTCCAATTTTCCGGCTGAAAAGCCCCCACAGGGTGGGTGCGAAGAGGGGAACGACGAGCAGCGAATTGATGGAGATGATCAGCTTTTCGGCTCCTCCCATTTTCGGAACCATAATGGCTGTAAAGACAAGCAGTCCTCCTAACACAACTGTAAAAATACGACCGATCCTGACAAGCTTCAACTCCGTTGCTCCCGGGTTGAGAAAGGCCTTGTAGAAGTCGTTTGTAAGAACACCTGCAAAGACATTCAGCTGAGAGCTGACCATGCTCGCGGTGGCGGAAAACATGGCTGCGAACATGAGTCCGAGTACGCCGGGGGGAAGCACCGACTGTGCCGCGAGAATGTAGGCCTGTTCCTTGTTGACCCCTTCCACCTGCCCCCGGTAGAGCAGGGGAGGCAGGAGCCAGAAAAGCGGAGTCACCAAATACATGATACCAAACAGCCAGGAGGATTTTTTTGCTTCCCGCGGACTCCGAACTGCGAGAAAGCGCTGCACGAAGGCCCACTCCGCCCCGATCATGAAAAAGTGAATCGTGACCCAGCCAAAGAGAAAGAACCAGCCGTATTTGCCTGCGACGGGATCGAAAAAATGAGCGGGAACAGATTCCGCGTAGGTGGCCATGTCCATTCCCGAGATCATGAGGATGGCCACCATGAAAACGACGACCGTCAGAACAATGAACTGAAGCACGTCGGTCATGAGAACGGCCCAGAGACCACCCTGCATCGTATAGAGAACGACTATGGTCCCGAAGAGAATGATCGCCCAGGTGAGATCGATCGGCATCAGGGCCACTAACAAAATGGCAAGGGCGTAGAGAGAAACGGAAACTCCAAGGATCCGTTTGATCAACATAGTCCACGTGAAGAAATGGAGTCCGGTTGTTCCGAAGCGGAGTTGCACGAATTCAGCAGGCGTCGAGACGCCGAGTTGGTTCCACTTCCCGGCAACGAAGTAGCCGACCAGAAGCGCGGCGATTCCGTAGCAGGTATTGATCGCTACCGCGACGAAACCGAGTTCGTAGGCGATTCCTCCCCAGACTACAAAAGTGCCGGCGGAAAACATCGTCATGAACCCGCTAAGACCGGACGCCCACCAGGGAGAGCTCCGCCCGGCCGAGAACATCTCTTTCTGGCTCTTCGTCCTCCGTGCGGAGAAGGTGCTGATCACGAAGATCCCCGCGACATAAAGAAGGAGAGTGAGGTAGTCGGGGGTGGTCATGCCGGAATCAGGGTCATGTTCGCCCGCATCGCTTCGGAAGGTTCCACCCCGAGGCCGGCAGAGTTCGCCACGAAATAGGATCCCTCTTCACAGCGCATCGCGTCTCCGGTGAAATGACGAAAGGGCTCGAAGATGGAATGCTGGAATTCATGGGCGGTGACGCAGGGTAGGGCGGCGCTCGCCTGCAGGCTGGCGGCGAGAAAGATGCCGGACCCGATCGTCGCGTGGGGCATCACTTCGAGTCCGTGTTCCATGGCAAGGCGACTGATTCGCATGAACTCAGTGATCCCGGTATGCCCCATCTCAGGCTGCACGATGTGACAGGCGTTCCGGCGGATGCGGAGTCGGGCGTCGTAGAAAGTTCGCCACTCCTCTCCCACCGCGATTCGCTGCCCCGAGGTTTCCGCTACTCTCGCCAGTGCTTCAATCTCTTCTGTCGGAACGGGTGCTTCGAGGAACCAGGGGCCGTGAGGTTCCAGTTCTTTGGCGAGGTCGATGGCATTTTGTTCGGTGAGAGACCAGTGGAGATCAATGGCGATCTTCGCCTCTCCGCCAAGCGTATTTCGAAGGCCGGTAAGTTCTGCGACGCCCCCTTCATCCGCGACCGGAAGAGCAAATTTCACGGCATCAAAACCGCGCTCTTTCCAGGAAGCGGCGAGTTCGCAGCGTTTTGTCAGGGTGTCTTCGGGAAGGCCGGAAACGTAAGCGGGAATCTTCTCGTGGAGCGTTCCGCCGAGCAGCTCACTGATCGATTGATTCGCGATTTTTCCGGTGATGTCCCAAAGGGCGATGTCGATTGCAGCAAGAGCGTCGAGGTAGAAACCTCCGGTGTATCCGCGGACTCGCATCAAGTCGTAGAGGTCGTCATGAATGATTTCGACATCACCCGGATCACGGCCGACTACGAAATCGGTCAGCAGGTCACTGATGATGGATGCGGTCGCCAGGGGAGCGACAAGTCCATAGGTTTCGCCCCATCCTTCGACGCCATCCGCCGTCC
This sequence comes from Verrucomicrobiales bacterium, assembly GCA_029213265.1. GTDB lineage: Bacteria > Verrucomicrobiota > Verrucomicrobiia > Verrucomicrobiales > DEV007 > Arctic95D-9. The sequence goes on from JARGNG010000001.1 coordinate 146,553, forward strand.
GAAGCCGCACGACAAGAGAGCGGTTTTTCCTGGGGTAGACGGTGCGATTGCCCTTTCGCACAAAATAGCCGGAGCGATTGACGGATTCCCCTTCGCGGAGTGATCCGAGGTAGGGCGTGTCCTGGCTGAGGTCGACGACGAAAATTTCGACGCTGGCGATCCGGTCCTGTGATTCGAGCAAGCTCATGGAAAAACAGCCTGAAGATCCGAAAGCATGAGATCAATATCGCGTTGCGTGAATTCGTCCAGTTCAGGAAGCGGGGCGCGCACATGAAGCGCGTCGGCGACGCCCCTTCTTTTCAGAAGATACTTGGTAAAGCGCATTCGGTAGACGGCTTGTGAAACGAGCAGGGGCAGGCTCAGTCGATACAACTCGCGCGCCCGGGGATGATCGCCGCATTTGTGAGCGTCCCAAATCGCTACGTGAAGATCGGTCAACTCGACCGCAGGCATGGCCCCGAGTGCACCGCGGTCCAATTCATCGATGATGTAACGCGCTCCGCCTCCCCCAAAGATCGCTTTCAGATGAGGACTGTCAGTCGCGAGAAGGGAAGTGATGGCCGGACCTGAGGGCAGTGTCTCTTCCTTGATATAGGTAAGGGATTCATTTCCCGTTGCGAGTTCCGCCATGGCGTTCGCATTCAGTCCCGCCCCGATCGGAGAAGGAGCATTTTGCAGAATGATTTCTGCGTCGGGCAGGGCGGTTGAGATCTCCGAGAAAAATCTCTGATGAGCCTCCAGATCGTCCCCAAGACCGGCCGGTGCCATGATCATGAGGTGGTGGATTCCGTTTGCCTCCGCCTGCTGACCCGCGACGATCACTTCCTCTGCTGTTGCCGCGCTGGCTCCTCCGACGATGGGAACGCGGCCGTCGACTTCCTTCGCGACGAGAGCGATCAAAGCCCCACGTTCATCGGGAGTTAGAAAATTGTATTCGCTGGCAACTCCGGGAAAGACGACTCCGTGAGCACCGGCCTCAAGGGCAAAGCGGACAACAGCGCGTTGAGCATCGAAATCGGGATCATCCTGATCCGTGAACAGAGTGGGTATTACGGGGAAGATTCCTTGAAGCATCGGGATCGTGATACAGGCAGGAGCCATTTTCTGCAACTCTCAATCTCGGCCCGGCACCCATCGAAGTTGTGTGAAGCAGCCCCTTCGACCATCTGGCCGGGTAGGCTGTTGGTGGGGACGGGAGCGTGTCTGAATCAATCTGCTTCCGACCCTTGAAACAGATCGCTTACCATTTCCTCGAGCATTTCAAATCCCGTCGTGATCTTTTTGAGAAATGAATCCTGATGGCGGACGAGCCGGAAATTTGGATGCCGGGACCAGACGGTCCGCAGTTCGGCATCGAGCTCCGCCGCTTTGCCGATCGATTCGAGGCGGGCGGGATTTCCGCCTTCGATCGAAAGCCCTCCCACGGCGGCACTTTCAAAGAAAATGACGCCGTCGTAGCGGGCGAGCTCTTTGTCCATGGTGGTTCTCATTTCCTCAAAGAACTCATTGGGAGGCCCCGGCCAATAGGCAGCCCCATCGAGGGTGCCGCGGTCGCAAAGCAGGATTCGTCCCGGATATTCAGCAGCCTGAACATCCTCCAGATTCTGCTGCACATGGTAGATTGCCCGTTGCGCGGCATGCACTGCGTATCTCTCTTCGTATCGCGGAAATCCGCCCGTGAACATCATCGTGGCGGCTTCCGGAACTACGACAACGCGGTCTCCGATTTCGCGGCGAAACATGTCAGCGGCGGTTGTTTTCCCTCCGCCCGGCCCCCCGGTGAGTACGATCCGGCAACGATGGTGGTTGTGGTTTGTCGGAAGTGGCATTCCCCATCTTACCATGAATTTCAAGCCGCAGAAATCCGGGAATCACTCCCTCAATCCGGCTTCAGATACTTGACACCGAGATCATCTGGCAGCGGAGTGACCTGGTTTTCGGCGCCCCATGTTTCCCAGGCCTTGTTCATCTCTGCAACGCGCTCGGGATACTTCCCTGCAAGATCATTCATTTCGGTGCGGTCGACGGAGAAGTCGTAGAGTTCCCAGGGTTGGTCATCGAGCGCGACAAGTTTCCACTTCCCCCGGCGAACGGCGCGGTTGCCCTGGTGTTCAAAAAAGAGAGTGCGTTCTTCGGCCGTGCCGTGGTTGATCTGCTCAATGAGATCAACTCCGGGGAGGGAAAGTTTCCCTTCGTAGGTGGCTCCGGCGACTGCTACAGCGGTAGGAAGCAGGTCGATGATGTGAGCCGGTTCGTGATGGATTGAGCCCGGATCTGCCTGTAAGCCTGCAGGCCAGTGGACGATTCCGGGGGAAGCGATTCCGCCCTCATGATTGAAATGTTTGTACATCCGCCACGGGGTGTTACCGGCGTTGGCCCATCCCGATCCGACGCTGTGGAAGGTTCCGGGTTCACCCATGGTTTCGATCATCTCGCCCTTGTGGAGGATATTCTGGTTGCTCGATACAATATCAAATCCGAAGGGGTCCCACTCGAAGCAGGCTCCATTGTCGGAGGTGAAAACAATGAGTGTGTTCTCCCACTCGCCGGCCGCTTTCAGATCTTCGACGATGCGCCCGATTTGCTGATCGAGACGATCAATCATGGCGGCATAGATCGCCATTCGCCGGGCGAGGTCGAGTCGGCGATCCTCCGGTAAAGAGTCCCAGGCGGGATTGGTTCCCGTTTTGGTTTCGCCGTAGTTTTGCCAGGTCGAGCGGGGACTTAGCAGGGTTGAGTCGGGGATGATACCCTGTTGCTTCATCCGCTGGAGCCGTTCCTCGCGGAGATTGTCCCAACCGTTGTGATAGCGATCTGCATACCTGGCGATTTCCTTCTTCGGAGCATGCAGAGGAAAATGGGGAGCATGGTAGGCGAGGTAAAGAAACCAGGGCTTCTCCGGCGTCTCCCGGGCGAGATGGAGAAAGTCGATCGCATGATCGGTTACTGCATCAGTCGCGTAAAATTCGCCTTCCGGATACTCGCGCATTTTTCGTCCTTCGGGAAAACGGACGAGATGATCGGGATCGAAGAAGCGCTTTGCGCTGACGAGCGTTCCATAGAATTCCTCGAAGCCGTTCTTCGTCGGATCGGGAGTGCCGAGGTGCCATTTGCCGGAAATGAAGGAGCGGTATCCGGTCGGGGCGAGCGCCTGTCCGATAGTCTGTGCCTCATCCGAGATCACACCGCGATAACCGGGTCGACCGAGGTCGTTCGTGGTCATGTGGCCAAGCCCGACCCGGTGGGGGTACTGGCCGGAGAGGAGCGCCGCCCGACTTGGGCAGCAGCGTCCGGTGTTGTAGAATTGTGTCAGGCGAACTCCTCCTTCAGCGAGGGTGTCGAGAACGGGAGTTTCGATTTCCCCTCCGAAACATCCGAGATCGCTGAAACCGAGGTCGTCAGCGAGAATGTAAAGGATGTTGGGGCGCGGAGCGGACTGTGACTCACCCGGAGATAGCGCGGCACAGAGAAAGAGCAGAAGGGGGAAAACGTAGCGTGGCATTATCGCAGTCTCCAGATTTTCACATCATCAATAAAGGCATTTTTTGCAATGAGAAGGCGCAAGAGCGTCTTTGTTTCGTGGGCAAACCCTTCGGAGGAAAACGTGCCGATTTCCTCTCCATTGATTCGGCAGGTGAGCGCGTCACCTTTTACGGTCACAAAAACCTGATGCCATGCATTCGTTTTCAAGGGATGGCTGAATCGCTTCGATTTCCCGGCCAGAGATTTTTTCTGCGCTTCGGTCAGGGTTCCCGCCTTTCTTGCGTTGCGAACCTCCAGATTCATTTCCCCGGTTTTCTGGTCGGTGATGAGGACGCTTGACGTCCCGATGAGAACCTTGAAGAGGTGGCCTGCGTGGACGGACTTGAGACCAAGGTCGGCGAAGTTCAGCATCACTGAATCAGCTTTGTCCTCCAGTTGGAAGCGAAGTCCAATCGTCCCGTCCTGAAATGCAAATTCGTGTCGAAAGGACGTCGCGTGGTTGGCCTCGGCATGGGTGTAGATGTAGACGGCTCCGTCGCGGAGGTCGACCTGCTTGTATCCCTTTGCGGTTTTGTCACTGCTGGTCGTCCATCCGTTGCCGGGTTCATCTTTTGCTTCCTGTGACTCGTTTCTCTCAAAGTGGTCTTCGAAAATCAGCGTTCCGAAGTGTTCTTCGCTCTGCGCGATAAGGGAAAAGGAAGCGCCGGTGGTCGCCGCTGTGACAGCGGCGAAAAAGAGGGAGGTTCGGCGTGCCTTCATGAAATGGGTTTTCAGTGGCTTTCCTGGAAGCAGGCCTACTGCTTCACGAACTTGAAGTAGTCGATGTCCGCAATGCTCGTCGATGGCCCTTCCCTCAGCATGGTCACCTTCATTTGATAGGTCCCTGCTTCCAATTTTACGTCCTTGTGGGTCAGCATTTCCAGCTTTGTCCACGCGCCGGTATCGGGGACGGAGATTTCGCCGGTGACGTCTTTCCCGTTGAATTCAATCATGAATTCTCCGCCCTTCTTTTTCGAAGCGACAGGCATCTCAATGCAGTAGGTCCCGGACTCCTTTACCTCCACCGTGTAGATGAGCCATTCGCCTGCTTTGGTCCATCCGATTCCGTGGCCGTTGGAAGCGTCGGAACGTTTCTCGATATCGACTTCGGTGGCTTCCCGATAGGCTTCGCCTTTGTTTTCGGGATCCACATCGGAATAGGCGACTCCAGCAGCGCCTTCGTCCCAGTGCTCCGCCTCGATGAGACCGGGGATGATGTGGGTCCTGCCCTGAAAAGGTTTCGTATCGCCTGCTTGGACGATGGTCAGAGTGATGAGCGGAAGAAACAGGGAAATGGAAGCGCAACGCAGTTTCATAGTTGATTCAACTTAGGGGAATCAATCGGAGCCGCCAATCACTGAAACAGGTCCCCTCTGAAATTTGGAGCGTTGCAATTCGTTGATTGTGCTTCGGCGCACTTTCCTTCAAAGTGGCGGCCCGATTTTCTCCACCTGTCCCGATGAATTTTCCTTCCCTCCTGCTCGGCAGCCTCTGCGCAATTTTCCTGATTTCGAATGCTTCAGCGGCTCCCAATATTGTCCTCATCGTTTCCGACGACATGGGATACTCCGATCTCGGGTGCTACGGAGGAGAGATCGAAACGCCGAATCTGGACGCCCTCGCTGAAGGGGGTATTCGTTTCACGAACTACTACGTGAACAATATGTGCTGGCCGACCCGCGCGAGCCTGATGACGGGACTCTATCCCAAAATGGCGCTGCCGAAAAATGGAGGTGCAGACGGGGGATTGCATCCGGACGCGACGACTTTGCCGGAGGCACTTCAAGCGACGGGGTACGAAACCTTCATGTCAGGCAAGTGGCATCTCTCCTCTGCAAGTGAGCCGGATGGAGTCCATGCGCCTCACCATCGGGGCTTTGATCAGTTTTACGGGACGATTCACGGAGCGTCCGATTTCTTTGCTCCGGATGATCTGCAGCTCAACGGCAAAAGCAGGACTCACGAATGGGAGGGGCGATCCGACTACTACTACACCGATACGATCACAGACTACGCCGTGAAATTCCTGAAGGAAGCGGACGGGGAGATGCCGTTTTTTCTTTACGTCGCCTACACGGCAGCCCATTGGCCACTCCACGCGCATCCTGAAGATATCGCTCAGTACGAGGGGCGGTATGCGGAGGGGTGGGACGAACTCCGTTTGCAGCGTCACGAAAAAATGAAGGAACTGGGAGTCGTCGATCCTGCCTGGGATCTCTCACCGCGCCATCCGGACGTTCCTGCCTGGACAGACGCCGGCGACAAAGCCTGGCAGCAGCGTCGCATGGAAGTCTACGCCGCCCAGGTTACCTGCATGGACCGGAATATCGGAAGGATCGTTGCCCATCTCAAGGAGAGTGGCGACTTTGAAAATACGCTCTTTCTATTTCAGCACGACAACGGTGGATGCCATGTTGAATACGGCCCGGACCGGACCGGCTCCTGGACCCGGGAAACGACCACGGATGGAAAAGACACTCCGATTGTTCCGGGGAATGTTCCCGGCGTCATGCCCGGGCCTCAATCGACCTTCCAATCCTATGGCTACGGATGGGCCAATGCCTCCAACACTCCGTTTCGACTTTTCAAACAACACGACCACGAAGGGGGCACTCGATCTCCTCTCATTGTTTCTTGGCCTTCCGGAATCGCCGAAGATCGAAAGGGAGGGCTCGCGAAAGAGATTTGTCACTCCATTGATATGATGCCAACGCTGCTGGAACTGGCCGGAGCCGATGCCCTGGAGCAGAAGCCGGCACCGTGGGAAGGGAAGTCTCTTCTATCCAGTATAAAAGGGGAATCGAATGTCACTGTGGAAGGGAGATCAATTTACTGGGCGCATGCGAAAGGGCGTGCGATCCGGAAGGGGGATTGGAAGCTGGTTTCCGATGGCAAAGGGCCCTGGGAGCTCTACGATTTGTCCACTGACGGGACGGAGCTTCAGAACCTGATCGAAGAGAGCCCGGAGAAAGCATCCGGGCTTCAGTCAGAATTTGCGGCATGGGAAAAACGAATTGCCGCCTTCAACTCCGGGAAAACCAAAAAGAAAAAGTCGCCCGGGAAAGGGAAATAGGCGAAAGAGAATGCCCACTTCATGAAACCATTTCGAACCCTCGCTGAAACACACACACCGGACGGATCCCGTTTCTCGCTGCATGAGCATGACGGGGATTTCTCTCTGAAATACAACGGAACGCAGCTGATGACTTCGGGCTGGACCGAGTCGGAACTACTTCTGGCCGATGAAGCCTGTCGTTTCAAAAAACCGCATCCGGCCCCGCATGTCGTGATCGGCGGGATGGGGCTCGGGTTCAGCCTGAAGCGGGTTCTTGAACTCGTCGATGCCGAGGCGACGGTCCGGGTTGCGGAACTGCTGCCTGAAGTAATCGAATGGAACCGGGAATTCCTGCAGGAAATCAACGGGCCTCTCCTCGAAGAACCTCGTGTGAAGGTCTACGTCGGCGATGTCTACAATTGCATCGCCGAGGCAGGGAAGGCCGCCTTTGATGCCATCTTACTGGATGTCGACAATGGGCCCTCTTTCACCATTCAACCAGACAACGACCGGCTCTACGATGCTAATGGTCTCGGTCTGCTCTACAATGCCTTGAAGCCGGGTGGGCGGGTGGCCTTCTGGTCTGCCGATCCGGAACCCCGGTTTCCGAAGAAACTTCGCAAGGCCGGATTTTTCGCCGAAGAGGTTTCCGCAAAGGCCCACAAGAAGGCGAAGCGTGCGATCCATCGGATCTACATCGGGGAAAAAAAGGGGTAGCCATCCTGTGGTCCCAAGAGCTTTTACGTTATGTCGTTCGGCTCAAGGTTTGACGGCCTGTCCAATTCAACCCAACTTCCGTCCTCTATGAAATTCTTCGCCACTCTCGCATTTTGTCTCATCGGCCTGACTGCCTTGGCCGATGATCGGCCCAACATCGTCTGGATCATTCCCGACGACATGTCGGCGAATTTCTCCTGCTACGGGGAAACCGCGATTGAGACGCCGAATGTCGACAAGCTTGCCTCGCGCGGAGTGAAGTTCACGAACGCCTATGTCACGGCTCCGGTTTGCTCGACCTGTCGATCCGCTTTTATCACCGGGATGTATCAAACCAGCATCGGCGCGCACCATCATCGAAGCGGTCGGGGGGAAAAGAAAATTCTCTTGCCGCAAGACGTGAAGCTCGTACCGCAGCTTTTTCAAGAGGCCGGCTATCACACCTCGATCACCGGATGGCCGGGGAAAAAGGGCCGACTCGGGAAGACGGACTACAACTTCGAGTGGGATCAGGCGGTCTACGATGGTGCTGACTGGTCGGACAGAAAAGAAGGACAGCCCTTCTTTGCCCAGATCCAGACTCCGGGAGGGAAGCTCCGCGGCAAGGATGAATCCGGATGGGAGAAGGTTCAAAGCGATGCCGGGAAAGTGTTCGGGAATCGTATTTCCAACGACAAGGTAAAGCTGCCCCCCTACTATCCGGGTCACCCTGACATTGTTCGAGACTGGGCCGCCTATCTCGACTCCGTTCGCTTGACGGATCACATGGTCGGCGAAGTGATCGCCCGTCTCGAGAAAGAAGGGGTTCTGGAAAATACGCTCGTCCTTTTCATGACCGATCATGGAATCAGTCACGGGCGCGGAAAGCAATTTATGTATGACGAAGGCCTGCACGTGCCACTGGTCATCGCCGGCCCCGGAGTAAAGCCGGACACGGTGAGAGAGGATGTCGTCGAGCACATCGATATTGCCGCTTTGTCACTCGCCGCCGCGGGAATTGAAATTCCGAAAGTCATGCAGGCACAGGATATTCTGGCCGCCGACTACGAGGCCCGCGAGGCGGTATTTGCAGCCCGTGACCGCTGCGATGAAACCGTGGATCACATGCGTTCGGTTCGAACGAAGAATTTCAAATACATCCGGAACTTTCTCCCGAATCGCCCCTATCTTCAGCCTTGCGCGTACAAGGATGCCAAGAACGTTCTCAAGGCCTTGCGGGAATATCATGCGGCCGGAAAACTCGATCCGGCTCAGGAGCTTCTTTTCCGCGAGTTGCGTCCGGTCGAGGAACTCTACGATGTGAATGCAGATCCCCACGAAATTCACAATCTCGCCGGCGACCCTGCGTTTGCGGACACCTTGGAAGAGATGCGGGCACGACTCGATACCTGGATGGAGGAAAGCGGCGACAAGGGCCGCGAGCCGGAATCAAAGGAAATGTTCGACAGCGATATGGCCGTGTATCTCGATTCGTTGCGGAAGCGCAACAACGATCCTGCGCATCTCGCCACGATCGAAAAGAACATCGCGCTGATGCGCAAGTGGGCCGCGGAAGGGAAGTGAGTTTAACCGCCGCTCTTCACTTCGGCCCGATTGCCAATCCCTCGAGCCAGGGCGCTGGAATCTCCGGAGGCATACCGCCGAAGGGCTGATAGGTCGGAAGCTGGATCACGCTCATGCTGTGGGCCTGGGAGGCCATGAAGAAAAGCGTGTCTCCACAGTCTTCGCACTGGATCATCGCCTTGCGATGTTTCTCGACGGGAAGCACGGGGCGCTGGTCGACAAGAGGAGTATTGGCTTCCCCGGGAGCATATTCGGAAAGGACGATTCCCTGTTTGGCGAGCTGCGGGCGGGCCGTGAAGAGCAGGCCATGGACAGCCCACTTTCCGGCGGTGTAGGGGATTCCGGCAAAGGAATCAAAGCCGTGTCCGGCAGTGGAGGAGACGACCACGATCTTTCCTCCGCCGTTCTCCGCCATCGGCTTGGAGACTGCCTGGATCATGTTGACCACACCGAGCACATTGATATCGAGCATCTTCTTCCAGGTCTCTTCTCCGGCAATGCGGGACGGATCTTCGTGGGCCATGAAACGGTCGGCCGTATTGATACCGGCCGTGTGAATGAGAAGGTCGGGGGCACCCGATTCCAATACCGTTTCGAGGGCGGCGGAGATGCTGGTCGTATCCGCCACGTCACAGGTCACAGGAATGATGTTGTCCGAAAGAGCCGCGGCCTCCTGAAGCGACTCCAGGGTTCGTCCGAAAACAAAGGTCTTTGCCCCCGCTTTGGCAAAACGCTCCGCCGCTGCTTTTCCCATTCCACCGCCACCACCGGTGACGATGACGATCTTGTCGGTCCAATCGGTATTCATGCGGGGACTCTAGCGAAAGTTCGAAGAGATGCGAGAGGGGAAAAGGAATTGTGATTGTCGCCGGAATCCTATTTCTCCGCTTCTTTCGCGGGAACTTCTTCGTGCCGGAAAAGGATTTGATCGACCTTGAATTTTTGAGAGCGTCCCGAAAGGACGAGTGTGTATTCCCCGCCGGCCTTGAGAGAATAGACCGCGACGCGCTTGTTGTTGTGACCTCCCGGGTCGAGCCGGTTTCCGGAGGCCCAGACAAACTTTCGATCGTTGCCCCCGAAGAATTTGGTATCCTTTTTCAGCATTTCGAGAGGAGCATCGGCACCGTGCTTGTCACCCGGATTCGGGCCGGTCCCCAAATCCCCTTCGAGACGGACATAACCGTCGTTGGCGAGATCGTTCCGGTCCCCGACTTTTTCCCGCGCACACCGCAGGTGCAAATAGTAGAGGCCTCCTTTGGAAATTCGAAAACGAAAAGTCAGGGGAGAGGTCGAGGGGCCGTTCGTGGGAGAGTTGCCGGTGAATTCAAGGTAGGCATCGCCGCGGAAGCCATCGAGGTCGGTCTTCTTTTTCCACTTGCCGAGAGGGGATCCGGTTGATTCGGACTCGATGAGAACAATGCCATCGATTTCATCGATGACTTCCGAGGAGAATGCGGGAAAGCCAATCAATAGAATGGCAATGAGGAATGGAAGCTTGCGTTTCATAGGCAGGTCAAAGATTGGAAAGGGATAGCACCTTGTCCGCCATTGCTTTTCCGAACGCGAGCAAGCTTTCTTCGTCGATGTGAATGGAGTCGGGAACCGGGCAACTTGCGAACTCCGCCGCGTTCAGAAACGCGACCCCTTTGTCCTCCGCCATTTCCGAATAGTAACGGGGGAATTCGAGAGACTTCTCTGCCGCTCCTTTAAAGAGGTGCCAGAAAGGACAGGGGCCCGGATTGACGGCGGCCGGGCTGACCACGAGAACCCCGGGCGGCTTCTTCCCGGGGCCGGCATCACTTTGCAGAACGACATCAACGAGAACGCCGACGGCATGGGCGATGTCGGCGGGCGCGTGAGCCATGTGGTGCTTCAGGTCATTTGTCCCCAGCATGAGGATGACCAGGTCAATCGGCTGATGGGTCTCCAACACGACGGGAAGATGGTCGAGCCCGCATTTGCTGATGCCGGGTTCAAAGGGGTCGTCCCAAACTGTCATGCGACCGTTCTGTCCCTCCTCAATGACCCGCCAGTCGCTACCGAGTCGGGAGGCCATAACACCGGGCCATCGCTTCCCGTAGGGGAAGCGTTCGCAATCACTCCCGGGAATGAATCCCCAGGTATTGGAATCTCCGAAGCAGACAACTGTTTTCGGTGTGGTGGTGGTGCTCATGTCAGGACGATTCGGATTCACTTTCGAGCGGGTCATCTTCCTGCGGAAGATCATCCATCACAATTGTTCCGGAAAATTCCTCCGGTTCGAGACGTTTCCGGACTTTGCCGGAGATGTCTGTTTCCTTCCGGAGTTTTCCAGTCAAAGCAGCGAGGTCGGACTCGGAGGCGTCTTCGCCTGCAGAAAGCGGATCGCTCTTTTGATGGGTCGCCTGCACGCGCTGTTCACTTCGTGCATTGGCAACTGTGCGGAAAGCCTGCTCGAGTTCCTGTTTGATCGCATCTATCTTGGTCTCACCGTTTTCCGGAGACTCGAGAAGGGGGTCCGCACTGCGGCGAGCGAGGTCCGCCAGTTCGTCGGCGCTGCGAAAGGCGGATGCGACCAACGAGTCGACCAGGTCCAAAGTGGAGGAGGACTGTTGGGTGACCTCCCGGGAAGAGAGTGCGGATACAATCAATTCGCGGTCTTCCAGCATCGCAGAGAGAAAGGACTTCTCGCGATCTAATCCTGCTTTTTCCAAATTTCGAAAAGTGGCTGCACGCAGACTTTTTTGGGCAATTCCGCCGACAGCCTGCTGATGGGCGGCCTTGATGATTGTGGATGCGGAAAAGGCCATGATCCCCACTGCTAGCGCAGTCATCGTTCCGAACCCGATGGCTCCGCTTGTGGGCCCCTGCCCGGAAAAGGCGAATCCGGCCGCCACTCCTGCGGCAAGCCCGATCCACGCGGCCGGAGTTGCGGCGAGTTTCTTTAAAAACCATTTCGTTGGGCTGGATCTTCCAGAGGTGGGCATAGTGAAAGGCTATCGGAAGGGAGGGAAGTAGTTCAAGGTTTTCGAGTGCGACGAACCAGTTAAGTTGGTCATCGAAACTTCCGACTCCGGTTGCGGTTGACCAGGAGGACAGAGCTCCCGCTCTGTCTGAATCTGCGTTCGGCTGTAGATGAGTACGATTGTGGAAGATTGCGACGGGGACAGCGCGGGAACTCTTTCCATCGTCCAGATACTAGGCCTGCGCAGAAAATTCCTCCAAAATTCGAATCAGAAGCCAGATCCCGACGGCCACTGCCGGAACGGACAAAATGAGCTGAGTGACACGCATTCCCTTCCGACGGGTTTCGTGTTTTTGAAACAGGCTCAGGTAGCTGTAAAGAAAGATGAGAGTGGCGGGAACCAGGGTGATTGCAGCGAAGATGTAGGCAAAGAGGACTCCGTAGGCCACCAAATAGCCGGCACTGTCATCTTTGGCTTTGGAAAAAAGATTGGCCCACTGATACACCGCCGCGGCTGCGGTAAGGTAGATCAGGAGAGGGATCAGTAGAAAGAGAAGATTGAGCCAGAAGCTTTTGAGGAGGAACTTCGGGAGGTAAAAAGAGATTCGTCTCGGGAATACGAGAGTGATGATCACTGCACCGACGAACAATCCGAGAGTGATGATTTGGATCACTTTCGGCTCTCGAAGAGCGGGCGCGCCTCCGGCAAGAACATTGATCAGGAACGGGGCCACCGAAAAAATCAGCGGGGCAATGAGAACAAGAATGGCGAAGTTCAAATTCGGCCGGTGCTTCCAGAGGGAGATTCCGCCTCCGATCATGCAGAGAAGCTGAAGCGGGTAGATCAGGAAAAAGAAAGCGATCGGTTCGTAAACCGATTCATGCCCTGCCGGTGTAATGAGAATCAAGGTCCAGGCTGCGCCGAGGATCAGCTCGAAGAAGAAAAGAATGCCGAGGAGACGGCGATTCGATTCCGTCTTGGGGGGCAGCGGGGGCGTGCCGGTAGGGGAGGACATTCCACATTGTGTCTGAATTTCTGTGGCAGTTCAATCACGCGGGGTGATTTCTGCCTTTCTTTGTGGTACTCTTGCCGGCCTATGATTTTCAAGCTCCCCCGAATTGTTTCCGGTGCCCTCGCTGGCGCGGCCACCCTTTTTTCCGTCGCCGGCCTCGCAGCGGATCGACCCAATATCGTGTTTGTTTTCTCGGACGACCACGCCACGCAGGCAATCAGTGCCTATGGCGGGCCACTCGCGAAGATTGCCCCGACTCCGAATCTGGACCGGATGGCTGCGGAGGGAATGCTGTTTCAACGGTGCATGGTGACCAATTCCATTTGCGGTCCGAGCAGGGCCACGATCCTGACGGGGAAGTACAGCCACAAGAATGGTTTCTTTCAGAATGAGAAAACCCGCTTTGACGGATCGCAGCAGACCTTTCCCAAGCTCCTCCAAAAGGCCGGCTATGAGACGGCAGTGATCGGAAAGTGGCATCTCGCGAGCGATCCAACCGGCTTTGACCACTGGGATATCCTTCCCGGTCAGGGGAGCTACTACAATCCGGATTTTATCAATCCCGATGGCAAGTATCGGGTGGAAGGCTATGTCAGTGAAGTGATCACGGAGAAAGCGAAGAAGTGGATGACCAAAGAGCGTGACCCCGAAAAACCTTTCATTCTCATGGTGCAGCACAAAGCTCCGCACCGCGCCTGGGATCCGGCTCCAAAATATCTGACGGCGTTTGATGATGTGGAAATGCCCGAGCCGGAGACGCTCTTTGACGACTACTCCAATCGCGGGACGGCTGCGAAAGAGCAGGACATGACCATCGAAAAAACGATGACGATGGGGCGGGATTTAAAGGTGAAAGAACTCGATGAGACAGGGCAGTTCATGAGCAGTGCCTACGGACGGATGACTCCGATCCAGCAGGCGGAGTGGGACGCGGCCTACCAGAAAAAGAACGAGGCCATGCTCGCTGCAAATTTGAAAGGGAAGGATCTCGTCCGCTGGAAGTATCAACGATACATCAAGGACTACCTTCGCTGCATCAAATCGGTGGATGACAGCATTGGAGAACTGCAGGAATTTCTGGAAAATGCAGGCCTCGCCGAAGACACTGTCTTTATCTATTCAAGCGATCAGGGATTCTACCTTGGCGAGCACGGCTGGTTCGACAAGCGGTTCATGTTCGATGAATCCTACCGCACCCCGCTCATGGTTCGCTGGCCCGGCGTCGTGAAGGCCGGTAGCAGAAATGACGATCTCGTTTCGAATCTGGATTTCGCCCAGACTTTCCTCGATATCGCCGGCGCAGAATTGCCCGGCGACATGCAGGGAGAGAGTCTTGTTCCGATTTTGAAAGGGGAGACGCCGGAAGATTGGCGGTCCTCGCATTACTACCATTACTATGAGTATCCGGGCTGGCACATGGTGCACCGTCACGAAGGAGTTTATGACGGCCGTTACAAGCTGATGAATTTCTATGATCTGGAGGAGTGGGAACTCTACGACCTGAAAAAGGATCCACAGGAAATGAAGAACCAGTACGAGAATCCCGAATACGCCAAAGTAGTCGAGCGATTACACAGAGAGTTGGAGACATTGCGCGGGCAATATGAGGTGCCTGAAAATCAGAAACAGGATCTCACCAATGTAGATATGCACTTCCATTCGAAAGAGATTCGAAAGCGGGGACTCGCTCGAAAGAAGGAGCTGGAGGCGAAACGGGCGAAGCAACCCTGATCGGGAATTCCTGACCAACCAAGAAACAGAATTTATGAATCGAAGGCAATCACTCCAAATTCTTGCGGGCGGCGCTGTCTCGCCGCTCGTTTCCTCCCCGCTTTCTGCCGGGGAAAAATCGAAGCCCTGGCTCACGCTTGCGGTCCAGCAATACAGTTTCAATCACCAGCTCCGGTCCGGTGAACTGACCATTCCGGAGTATCCGAAGACAGTTGTCGAAGGCACAGGGATCAAAGCTCTCGAGTATTTCAATGGGCATATGGAAGACAAAGCCGGAGATACGGCTTTCTTCGAGGACTTGAGAAAGCGCACCGATGATCTGGGCGCGGTGAATACGATGATCCTGTGTCGAAGTGAAGCCGCGCTTGATTCGGCAGATTCCCAAGAACGAACTGCGGCCGTGGAAGGCTACCGCCCCTGGCTCGAAGCGATGAAGATTCTTGGCGGCCAGTGCATTCGCGTCGACGTCCGCTCGCCGGGCGACCCCGAAGAGCAGAAGGCGCATGCCGTCGCCGGATTGCAGGCGCTCACGAAGGTGGCGGATGCGGACTACGGTCTCGACATCGTGGTGGAGAATCACGGCAATCATTCGAGCAATGGCGCCTGGGTGGCAGAGGTGATGAAAGCGGTGGGCGATGACAACTGCGGCACCCTGCCTGATTTCCAGAATTTCACCGACTACGATCCCTACCGGGGCGTCGAGGAAATGATGCCCTGGGCCAAGATTGTCTGCGCCAAGTCAAAAAAGTTCGATGAGAGCGGGAACGAAGTGAATGTCGACTACCGGCGCATGCTTAAGATCGTGAAAGACAGCGGCTATAGCGGATCCATCGGGATCGAATTCGAAGGGCACGACGTCGCGCCGATCGACGGAATTAACGCGACGAAGAAGCTGATCGAAACCGTGATGGCGGAACTGGGGTAGGTGCGAGCGTGAGCGAGACACACGACGGACGACCGGCCGATTTGGAATGGCTGCAACGTCACGCCGATCGACGGAATCAACGCGACGAAGGCGCTATCGAAGCCGTGATGGCGGAACTGGGGTAGGTGCGAGCATGAGCGAGACACACGACGGACGACCGGCCTTTGCGGGATGGCAGTCCGACCGGTCCACTCACTTTCTCAGCAAGAGGGGACCCGTTCGAACTTCAAAACTTCTGATCTTCATCCGGCCCTGGATTGGCATACGCGGGATCCTTCGCGCGAATGTGAAGCTCTCCATTTTTGAGCGTCTCCACTTCCATTGGTACCAACGTAACTCCCCGCTCGTTGATCGTTTGTGCGGTCACTGAGAGATCTCTCGTCTCGATGCCTTCCCGGGGAACGGGCGGAATGTTCGCGTTGTAAAAGGCGGTGCACCACCAGCGGTCATCGCTGTCTTGAAAGGGCGTTCCGTGGCCTAGAAATCGACCGGCGAACTTCCGTTCGCTGTAGGGGCCTTCGATTTTGTCCGCCGTGGCGTAGTAGAGGTTGTAGCTGCCGCGCCTCATCAGGTTCGTCGACCAGCCGGTTCCGAAGAGCACGTATTTCCCTTCGATTTTCATGATGAGGCAGCCTTCGTGTCCCATCTTGGAACCAATGTCAGGAGAAGGGGCCGGAGATATCTGGATAGGGGGAGAGGCGAAACCGGAAAAGTCCGGCTTCAAAGGCGCTATGGAGGTCGCTCCCCAGACCAGATACCAGGTTCCGTCGTCGTCCTGGAAAAGCGAAGGGTCGTGCTTGCGCCCCAGTTCGGCGCCGAAGGGGTTGCTCCAGGGACCCTTGGGTTCGGGCCCTGCCGAAAGAGACAGGTTCGCTCCCTTGACGGGACCGGGGCTGGTGTGAGTAAGAGCCCATTTGCCAAGATGATCAATCCAGTGCAGTTCGGGAGCCCAAAGCCTCCACTGGGATCGGTCGTCTCCTGCGTGTGCCTCCGGATTTGCCTGTGGCCAGATTCCATCGAGAAGGGAGTAGGGAGTTCCGTTTTCCCCATAAGGTTCCCAGTCGATCAGATCTGCGCTCTTCCAGACTTTGGCCTTCCACCCGACCAGCGAGGTTTCCCCGAGGCCTGTATTGTAGGGATCGGATTGTTCCCGCTCGTCCCCTGGATTGGGCGCTGTGCCGGTGAGGTAGTAGGTTCCATCAGGACCGGTCACGATGTAGGGATCCCGAATCCAATCGTTGGTAACGTGAAAGGCCCGGTCATGGGACGCGAGGGACGAAACGATTGTATCGCGGGGGGTCGTAGGTGGAACCGGGGCCATCCTGCCTGCGATATCGACTCTCGTTCCTACGATGGTATGGGAGAACGGAAATGGGGATCGGTAGTCGCCCACGGAAGAATCCGTTTCGTGGCCGACGGTGAAGGGATCGAGCGGCTCCACGGGAATGAGACCAGGTGATGGTTTTGTCAGGGGTGTTCCTCCATTGATCGAGAGCTTCATCTTCTTCGGTCCGAGATCCGCTTCGATTCGATTGGTGCCGGTGATTGGCTCCATCGTCTCAATCCTGGTGCTCTTCCCCTTTGTTCGCACTTCGAACCGCAGTTTTCCGTCGACGAAATAGAGGCTGTATCCGTTTTGATTTCCACCGTGAGCCACGACGACTCCGTTGGCCTTGTTGTTTTCGCCCCGAATATTCACCTCGGCGACGATGTGGATCGGTTTCCCGGCAATCGAGGCTGCCGGGCCCGGCTTCTTTGACGGAGTCGTCTTTTTGTTTCTGCCAACCGCTTCGGGGTAGCGACTCAAAATTTTTCTCAGTTCGGAAACAACCTTCGGTTTTTCGGTCGCGAGATTCTTTGATTCGAGGGGGGCGGACTCGTAGTCGTAGAGTTCCAGCTCCGCATTCTCCGGTCTGTCACCCGGCGTTTTCCATTCCACGAGACGGTACTGATCGGTTCGAATGGCTCGTCCAAGCTTTCCTTTCGGATAGGCATGAAACGCATGATCGCGAACCCTGGCATCGGGATCCTTGAGCGCGGGAACGAGGGATACCCCGTCGATGGGTTGCGGCCCTTTCGGAGCGGGGAGCCCTGCCAGTTCTGCCAGGGTCGGGAAAACATCGACACTCTCTGCGAGTTGGCCGGTGGTGGACCCGGCAGTGATTCCCGGTCCGGAGAAGAGAAGGGGAATGCGATTCGCCTGTTCGTAGTTGGTGTGTTTGGTCCAGATGCCGAGGTCGCCCAGGTGGAAACCGTGATCTCCCCACAAAACCACAATCGTATTTTCGGCGAGACCGAGATCCTCCAGTTTTTGTACGACTTTTCCAATCTGGGTGTCGACGTAGCTGGTGCTCGCGTAGTAGCCGTGGATCAATTGAAGTGCGACTTCGTCACTGATTTCTGCCGGGTCATTTTTGTCGGGAACAGGAAAATAGTTTCGAATCTCCCCACCTCGTTTTCCGGCCACGGGAGGGGAGCCGGCCGGCAGATCCTGATTGGGTGCCAGTTCAAACTTCTCCGGATCATAGAGGTCCCAGTATTTTTTCGGGGCGGAGAAAGGCAGGTGAGGGCGGGCGAAGCCGGCTGCGATGAAAAAAGGAGTTCCGTCCTTTTTGAACCGTTCCTTCGCCGCTTCGAGGCGGCGTCCTGTTTCCGCCGCGACTCGCCCGTCAGCATAGGCTTCGTCATCGACGTCAGGGGATTCAAAGGCGGCACCACGGGGGAGCGTGTTCATCCCGCCGGGAGGGGCCGGGATGTTTTGGAACATCGCTTCTTCGCGGGTAAGCTTACCGTCGGGTTTCGACTTGGGATCGACGTATTCGATGACCTTCTCTTTGAAATGAGGTACCGAGAATGATTCGGGGTCTCCTTCGTTCCCGTGACCGATGTGAAAAATCTTCCCGAGAGATTCGGTTCGGTATCCGTGCTTCGCGAAGTGCTGCGGCATTGTCACCGCATTGGGAATGGCCTTTCGCAGTTCGCTTCCGAGTCCATAGAGTCCGGTCGAAGTCGAGTGTGCGCCTAGCATCAGGGTAAACCGGGATGGCGCGCAGACGGCCTGGTTGCAGTAGGCTTTTTCAAAACGCACTCCTTTCCCAGCAAGCCGGTCAATATGGGGCGTGATCGCGAGCGGATCGCCGTAGGAACCGAGTGCGGGCTTCAGGTCGTCGACGAGAAGAAGAAGAACATTGGGCTTTTCCGAGGCACTTGCGAAAGAGAAGCAGGTGACGAGGAAGAGAAGAATTCGTTTCGCATTCATAGAAATCAGCTCCCCACTTCGACCAGTGGGAGCCCAATAGTATAGGGATGTCTTCCGAACCGGCAATTCAGTCCTCTTGAGAAAGCAGACTGCGTTTTGTAGATTTCGGTTCCACGGGTTACCCCATCCATTGGAGGAGGAGGCGGCTCCAGACCGAGGTCAATGGGAACGCACAAAGTCCGATCACGGCGCCGGGAAGGATAAAATCCCGGGAGCGGACCTGGCCGCCGGCAAAGGCGATCGCATTCGGCGGTGTGGAAATCGGAAGGCACATCGCAGCAGACGCGCTCAGGGCCATCGGGATAGCAAAAGCGGCGGCTTCTTTGGCGCCGGCGAGCGATGTGCCTGCCGCGATTCCGATGGGAATGAGAATGTTGGCCGCGGCCGTGTTGCTCATGAAGTTGGAAAGCAGCAGGGTGAGAAGAGAAAACACCATCGCCATCGCCCATGGCTGGATGGGGAGCGTGGCCAATTGACTCGCGAGCCAGCTCGCCAGTCCACTTTCGGCGACGCCCACCCCGAGAGAGAGGCCGCCGGCGAGAAGAATGAGAATGTCCCAGTCGAGCGTCCGGATTTCCTCTGCACGAATGACACCGGTGATGGAGAAAACGACAATCGGAAGGAACGAAACCACCGCTGTGGGAATTCCGTGCCAGCTTCCGGAAAGCCAGAGCGATACCGTGGCGAGAAAGACGACGAGAACGGTCCATCTTTGCCAACGGGGAAGCAGGCGGGGTTCCGCGAGACCGGCACCGGACTCGGGGATCGCCTCAGGCCCATCCGAGACATTTCCGCCGAGGTGGAGTTCCGCTCCCCTGACCTTCTTTTGAAGAACAAAAAAGAGTCCGCCCAGGAGAAGCATCGCAGGAGGAAGGCCGAACAGCATCCACCGGAGAAAGTCGACCTCGTAGACTTCGTTGAGAAGGCCCGAGGCAATCGCGTTGGGAGGCGTTCCGATAATCGTTCCCATTCCACCCAGGTTTGCGGAGAAAGCGCCGCCGATGGTCAGGGTCCTCGCCGCGCTGGACGATTGCGATGAAGCGAGCATGGGGCCGAGGATGGCTATCATCATTGCCGCCGTTGCCGTGTTCGAAAGGAACATCGAAAAGACGAAGGTGGTGAGCATTGCAACCAGCAGAATGCGCTCGGGTTTCGCTCCGGCGAGTCGAAGAAGCCGGTCTGCGAGATCACGGTCCAATCCGGTTCTCGAAGAGGCACGTGCCAGAATGAATCCCCCGAAAAAGAGCCACATCGAGGGGCTCGCCCAGGGTTCGACAAATTGCTGCCAACTCTTGCTGTCTCCGTCGACGGCCATGACGCCGCCGGGCGCGCCGAGGATGATGATTTGCAATCCGATTCCGAGCAGGGCGACGGCGAACGCCGGGATTGCTTCCGTCATCCAGAGGAGTCCACAGAACGCGACAATGGCAAGGCTCCAGCGGGCGGACTCCTCGAGGCCCGGATAGTTCGGGAGGAAGGCGGTAAGTGCGGCCGCAAGAAAGCAGAGAATCACTTTCAGGAAGGCGGCTCCGGAGTCGAATTCGAGGTGTCCCAGGATCCGTCTGTATTCGGCGCGGGTGTCGGCTCTTGAAATTCGGAATTTCATTGGGATTGGAATGAGGAGGAAAGGATTAAGCCTGCCTGTTGCACAATTCGTGCCGCAGCGTTTCGAAGAATGATCTGTTTGTTGAAGAAGTCATTCCCGGAGCTGGCACATGAAATGCTTTCCCTAATGAACTATGATTGAACTTGTTGTAGAGCGATTTCCAGTACGGGTTGAATTGAGCGATGGAACCGCGTGCACCATTCGAATGATGCAGGACGGCGACGAACCCGGCTTCCGTGACTTTCATGCCGTCATTCCGGAGGAGGAGCAGTTGTTTATTCGTTCGAGGATCAAGGATGGTAGTCTTTTCCGGGAGTGGATGTCCGATCCGGAAAGCGGAGAGCACATTCCGCTGATGGCATTCGTCGATGGAAAACTCGTCGCGACCGGTTCGCTGCATCAGCGACTGGGCGGGTGGAAACGACATATTGGGAAGGTTCATTTCCTGACTCATCCTGATTATCGCGGGCTTGGATTGATCGATCATCTCCTTTCGATCATTGTCGAGGTGTCCGCCGAGTTGGGCCTAACCAAGCTGGAATCCGAGATCAACGGGGAACGCAAAGTGGCCATCGAGTCGATGGCGACGGCCGGGTTCAAAGAACTGGTTCGCCTCCCCAATTACATTCGGGACATGCGCGCGGAGTCCCATGACTACGTGCTCATGGGAATGAGCCTAGTGGCGGCGTATGAGAATCTCGGAGCGGGAGACTGAAGCCTCAGCGAGTCAAAGCCTCCAACTCAGCGGTGAGTTGTTCTACAATTCCCGGATGATCTCCGGTCAAATTCGTGGTCTCACTGATATCCGCGTCCAGATCGTAAAGGAGCGGAGGGTCGTGTTTCGTCATGGGTGATTTCTTGCGGGTCTCTGCGTTCGTTGGATGCTTCGTCACGTAGTGAATTTTGTGTTTTCCGGAGCGGTAGACACTTCGATTGTAGAGCCAGTTTGTCCTCGGGCTCGGTTTTCCTTCGAGGAGCGCGGGGGTCAGGTCCGTCGACATCCAGCCCGGCTTTTCTGAGGGGAGATCGTCGGATCCGGCTAGCGTGGCAAAGGTGGCGTAGAGGTCGAGATTGGCCCCCATCCCGTCGACCGTGGCCGGAGCAATTTTCCCGGGCCAATGGAAGATGGCAGGGACACGGAACCCACCTTCCCAGGAAGTGGATTTTTCGCCGCGCAGCGGAGTCGCAACTCCCCCGTGAGGACCGAAGGCGGTCCAGGGACCGTTGTCGCTCGTGAAAACAAGGAGCGTGTTTCCGGCGATGCCGGCTTCATCGATCGCTTTGCGAACCTGCCCAACCGACCAGTCGATTTCCTCGACGACGTCACCGAATCGACCATCCTCACTTTTTCCCTGAAACTCCGGCGAAGCAAAGATTGGCGCGTGCGGCATATTGTGCGCCAGGTAGAGAAAGAAGGGTCCGTCCTTTTGTTCCCCGATCCATTTCACGGCCTCCTCGGTATAGCGTTTTGTCAGGAGTTCCTGATTCACTGGAAACTCCACCACTTCCCGTCCGCGAATGAGAGGAACGGGAAAGGAGAATTTGTCCGCTGTATCAAAAACGGCGCGGGTTTGCTTTTTCCCGGGAGGCGGAGGGACATCGTTGCTCCCCGGTGTGCCGAAATGGGAATCGAACCCGCAATTCAGCGGATGCATGGTGGCATTTCCAAAATCCTCTGGATAGCCGGCGAGGTGCCACTTTCCCAGAATGGCATTGGTGTAGCCCTGGCGCTTCAGCATGGAAGGCAGCAGGATATCCTGCTCCCGGATGCCAATGGGCTGGTCCTTGAGCAGGGTCGGGTGCCTTCCGCTCATGAGTCCCCGGCGGCTGGGAACGCAGGTGGAACCGGCTGCGTAAAAGCTGGTCCATCGCTGACCTTCGGCAGCAAGCCGGTCGAGGTTCGGTGTCTTCACCTTTTTGTTTCCATAGCAGGCGAGATCCCCGTAGCCGAGGTCGTCGACGAAGATCAGCACGAGGTTGGGCTTCTCTGCGGCGGGGGAAAGGATCGGGAGGAGGCAGGCAAGAAAGAAAAGAAGGCGTTTCATCTTTGGAAAGGTGGCGAGGAGACAGGTGTCGTCCTCCGTATGATAAACGAAAATCGCCCGGTTTCGGCCAGCCTAAACGCGTAGCGGCGTGGATAAGGCCCCGAATCTCCGTGCAATCGTTTCGTGATTTCGGCAGAAAGGAGTCATGAAAGCTCTCGCGACTCTCTTTTTGATATCCATCGTACCGGTATTTTCCTTCGCCGCTGAAAACGTCTTCGGCATTCCGATCATCGACCTGAGCGGGGAGACGGATCGCCAAATCGTTGTGGACCGGGAAAAAGGCCAGTACCTCGGGCATCCCACCACAGTTCTATTTGAGGACAACAAAACGATGCTGATTGTCTATCCGAAGGGACATGGAAAAGGGGGCATCGTCTACAAGCGCAGCACGGACGCGGGACTCACCTGGAGCGAAAGGCTTCCGACACCGGAGAGTTGGGCAACGTCCCGGGAGGTCCCGACCCTGCATCGCGTGATCGATGCGGAGGGCAAAAAACGCATCATCATGTTCTCGGGACTCTATCCGACGCGGATGTCCGTGACGGAGGACGATGGGAAGACCTGGAGCGAACTGGCACCGGTCGGAGACTGGGGGGGAATCGTGGTGATGGGTTGCCACATCGATCTGAAAACCGGTCCGGGTCACTACATGGCCATGTTTCACGACGACGGACGGTTTCTGACATCAGAGCCGAAGCAGGAAAAGCCGGTTCGTTTCCGCCTTTTCAAAACCCTGTCGGAGGACGGAGGCCTGACCTGGTCGGACCCGATCGAGATTCAAAACAGCAACGAGGTTCATCTCTGCGAACCGGGGATCATTCGCAGTCCCGATGGAAAGCAACTCGCGGTATTGTTGCGGGAAAATTCCCGAACGAAAAATTCGCACATCATCTTTTCCGATGACGAGGGGAAAACCTGGACGAAACCGAGGGAGCTTCCGAATTCACTCACCGGAGACCGGCACACGGGAAAATACGGTCCGGACGGACGACTCTTTATTTCCTTCCGCGACCGAACTCCCAAATCCTGGCAAAGTCCCACAGCGGGAGACTGGGTCGGTTGGGTCGGCACCTACGAGGACTTGGTATCCGGAGCGCCCGGGCAATATCGGGTTCGCCTGATGGACAACACGAAGGGAGCCGACTGCGCCTATCCTCCGGTGGAGATTCTCCCGGATGGAACCTTCGTCACGACGACCTACGGACACTGGGTGGAAGGGGAGGAACCCTACATCGTCAGTGTCCGGTTCAAACTGTCGGAACTCGACGAAAAAGCGGCCCGGTAATTCGCCTAGCCCGCTATCTTTTGCGCGCCCGGTCGGCCGCTTTCGACGACGAAGGTGGCCTTGGTCTCCACCGGTGCTCCCGGCTTGTCCACGTAAGGTGTGGTCCGGAGAAAGGTGGTCCAGGTTTCCGGAGTGATTTCGCAGGAGACGTAGCCGCGATTGGAATTGTAGAACTTTACGAAATCATTCTGCGCGGCGGCCCGCTCGTATTCGGGGATCACGTTGCCGCCGTTCCCGGCTGAGGTCATTGAGGTGCCGACAAATTCCGTGCCGACAATGGGAGACTTCGGATCTTCGAAATCGAGTTGGAGATCGTTGACCCAGTTCAGATGAATGTCGCCGGTGAGGACGACCGGGTTCGATATCTTTCGATCGTGAAAGAACCGCAGAAGTCGCCGCCGACTCACTTCATAACCGGGCCACTGGTCCATGCTGTAGAGCTTTTCCTCACCCTCGCCCCGGTTGAGGGGAGCCATCATGACCTGCTGCGCGAGCACGTTCCAATTCGATTCGGACTCGAGAAGGTTTCGCATGAGCCAGTTTTCCTGCCTTCTTCCGAGCATCGTCGCTTTCGGATCGAAAACCTTTCCTTCCATCGGCTTCTGGTGATCGCCGTTGGGCTGGTCGGTCCGATACTGACGGGTATCGAGAACCTGGAAGTTGGCGAGTCGGCCGTAACGACACTCCCGGTAGAGTGTCATGTCAGGACCCTGAGGGAAAGAACGCCGTCGCAGTGGCATGAATTCATAGTAGGCCTGGTAGGCATCCATGCGTCGCTGGAGAAAGACTTCCGGGGACACCCCGTCCTCTTCAGAAACGAGGTTGGCGCAATTGTTATCAAACTCATGATCATCCCAGGTCACGAGCCAGGGAAAGAGGCGGTGCGTTTCCTGCAGTGTTTCGTCGAGCCGATACTGAGCGTAGCGGGTCCGGTACTCGTCGAGCGTTTCGACCTCCTTGCCGATGTGTTTCCGGGGACGATTGTCGATTCCGCCATATTCATAGATGTAGTCGCCAAGGTGAACGACGAGATCGAGGTCCTCCTTCTGCATGTGAGGATAGCCGTTGAAATAACCGCTTTCGAAATGCTGGCAGGAGGTAAAGGCAAAACGAACGAGGTCCGGCGAGGCATCGTGAGCCGGCGCGGTTCGAGTCCGGCCGATCGGACTGGTTTCGTTTCCGGCATGAAAACGGTAGTAATACCAGCGATGAGATCCGAGACCGTCCACCTCAACGTGAACCGAGTGACCCAGTTGCGGCATCGCGAGTGCATCGCCCGCCTTGGCAAGATTCTTGAACTGCTCATCGGTGGCGATCTCCCAGCGGACCCGGACCGGTTCCGGATCCATCCCTCCGCCATCAAGCGGTTTCGGAGCGAGTCGGGTCCATAGAACGACACCGTCCGGCTCCGGATCGCCGGAGGCAACTCCCAGGGTGAAAGGATTGTCGCTGAATTTCGGCTTTTCGTTGATTCTGCCTTCGGCGCGGAGCGCAGCATAGGGAATCGCGGAAACAGTGGCAAGGTAGGCGAGAAAGGAACGTCTTTCGATACCGTAGCGACGGGAAGAAGGGCGGTGATTCATGCCTCAGGATAAGGAGCTGTTGGAAATCGATGCAATCGTTGACTCGCCGCAAATCCGGCCTCGTCGGAAGGCTTGCAAAGCAGCCTTCGCGGGCGGAGGCCGAAGCGTGCCCCTCCTGAACCGGCCTTTTGGGGAAGACTACTTCACTTCGATCCGATCTATTCCGACCATGTAGCTGGGCAGCGCTTCCGGATTCTTTCCGGTGATATGGACGTCAATCTGGAGCGGTTCACTGGGACTGATGTTTACGTTCTCAAATCGAATCGGTTCACCGGGGAGAACAGTTTCCGTGTAGAAGTCCACCTCACGAAGCTGTCCGTTGATGGCGATTTTCACCTGGGCGTAGTCTTTTGCTGTCGTCGGGAAAAGGACCAGGTTGTGATTGCCGGGTTTGAGACCCTCGAGTTTTAAGGTGAGAATGTCGCCCGGTTGTGCGCCGGTCCACCAGAGCTGGTGGCTCCCGGACCAGGCCGGGCCGAAGTTGGACATGCCTTGAGGTCTCAGTTGGCCGGACTTTGGCGCAAAGTTTTCGACAAGCGATTCGGCTTCGATCCGCGTGACTCCCTTTGCCGGGGGAGGGACTTCACTTGCTTGCGAAACCGGCTTCTTTTCTCCAGGCAATGGCACCTGTTGGGAGCTTGCCAGATACTTCACGAGGTCGGCGACCTGTTCGATCTTCATCGTGTCGAAAAGGCCGGCAGGCATGAGGGATTGGGCCATCTGCTGCCGCTCCTTGATCTCAGTGATCTTCACGTCGGTATCGGTGCCGCCGGGCATGGATACGGTGACGAACTCCGGTGTCTCCGCTTTCACCATCCCGCTGATGGTGGAGCCGTCCTTCATTGTGAAAATGTTCAGCAGGTATTCTCTTCCGACTACGGAACTCGGAGCGAGAACATTCTCCAACAGATAGGCGAGGTCAGCACGATTGGATCCGGTTAGGTCAGGGCCGAGTGCAATGCCCTCTCCGAAAAGCTGGTGGCAGGTTCCGCAAGTCATGGTGTAGGTCTGTCGGCCGCGGGAGGCGTCGGCCTTCGCCATGACCTTGGGATTCAATTTCTTTTTCCATTCTTCGATGGCAGCCGTGAGCCCGGCAATGTCGACACCACCGCCTCCACGAAGCCAGTTTTTATCGATCAGTGCGGTGATCTTCTCATTTTCGAACCGCTCGAACTGGTCGAGCATGACGGGGGAAACAAGTGAGGATTCGAGCTTCTTTCCATCAACCGCTTCGAGAAGAGCCAGCGCCATTTCAGGACGGGAGGCGAGGAGGTTGATTGCTTCATTCCGCTGCTTCAGTGGCAAGCCGGGAAGAACCGCCACGATTGCGTTGGCGGTCTCGGAACCGGGGTGCCGTCGCAGAGCCGCGATCGCAGCGGGGCGAAGGGGCGCTACCGGCAGAAGTTCACGGGCGAGGGCTCCAAGTTCGGGGTCGCGTCCGACCGTAAGCAGTTCGAGCGCTTCGATGCGTTGCCCGGGGCCGGTCTTCTCGTTGCGGGCGACCGTTCTCCAATGCGGGAAAAATTCGGGATCACCAAATCGAGCGCCCATTTTCCGAAGAAGAGTTTCCTGCCCATGACCGGTGCTAAAGGATCGACCCTGTTTCTTTGCTTCCTCCCAGCCATCCGGCCTCTCAACCGGGGGAAGACTTTCCAAAGCGGTGAGCAGTTGGTTGGCCTGCCCCGTCCAATCCTTCATTTGCGCCTTCGACAGGGAATCCATGATGGCGGAACGACCTTCCGGGAAAACTGCGGCACGACGAGTGAGGAAGTCCTTCAGCATGGGCCACGATGTCCGGCTGACCAGTTCGAGCGCCCTGCCCGGATCGGCTTCGACAAGGGGTGCGATTCCGTACCAGGTCAGGTAGGGAATGTTTCGATCGCGCTCGCTGCGACCGTGCGCAATCAGTCCCCGTGCCAATTCCCAGCGTTGCTCCAGGGGCAGTGTCTGCAGCTTCGAGGCGAGATAGCGACGAACGACCAACGACTCTTCGGTCTTCGACATTTCGATGAGGCGGGGGAGGGTGCCTTCATTGGCAACGGCAATCTGTATGGCCCATCCACGGATGTGTTCATCCGGGTCGGAGAGTGCCGCCATCAAATGCTTTTCGTCGACCGTTCCCGTGACGTGACGAGTCCAGAGCGCCCGGAGCCGAAAGGGAGTCTCACGGGAGTGTTCATTTTCAAACTCTGTCAGGGCGGCTGCGACGGCTTTGTGGTCGAGAGAGACGACCGCGGCGCGCTCTTGAAGAAGGCGTTGCGCCTGCCGAGCGTGAAAGGTGTTTTCTGATGCTAACAAAGCCACGAGAGCCTCATCGTCGCGCTCCGGCAGATCCAGCGCCGTCGTTTTGGCATCGCCATGACGAACCCGGAAGATGCGTCCGTTGCTTCGGTCCCAGGCTTCGACATCGCGGTGGTGGCAGGTTTGCCCGTCGACCCAATCGGAATAGTAGAGCGCCCCGTCGGGTCCCTGCATGACTCCCACTCCGACGGTGTCATGATTATTTGTCAGGAGGAAATCCGGACGGTGCCTCGCGAGGTAGCCCGATCCGTCGACGCCGAGGTCCTCCCGCACGATGCGGTGTCCGTGCAGGTTGTGGAAATACATCTGCCGGCGATAGGAGGCAGGAAATTCCGGGGCATCGTAGTAGACCAGCCCGCAGTGGGCATGGCCGCCGCCGACCGTGTTGGTGAAATTAATTTCCTCTTCCGGCTCGTCCCCTTTGTTTCCCCTCCACTCGGTCCAGAGGATCCTCATGTTGCCGGTGTAGTGACTGTGATCCGCAATCGTCTTGATGTCATCAAAGGTGAAGGGATCGAAATGCTGACCGGCCTGTCGGAAATATCGACCACCATGGCTCAAGTGATAGAAATGGGGAATGACGCAGGCGCTGACGAAGAAGTCCCCGTATTCGTTGAAGTCGACGCCCCAGGGATTGCTCGTTCCGTGGGCGTAGACCTCAAACTCTTTGGAGACAGGATGAAAGCGCCACACCCCCGCATTGATGGGGATACGCTGTTCATCCGGTGTGCCCGGCTTCCCGACTTTGGAATGGGTAAAGACGCCATGGCAGCCGTAGAGCCAGCCGTCGGGTCCCCAGGTGAATGCATTCAGCGTTTCGTGAGTATCCTGCCAGCCCCAGCCATCGAGAAGAATCTCGGGTTCGCCGTCGGGTTGGTCGTTTTGATCTTTGTCAGGATAGAAAAGGAGGTAGGGCGCGGCGCCGACGTAGACACCTCCGAATCCGATTTCGATTCCGCTGGCGAGATTGATGTTCTCGGCGAAGACCTTGCGGGTTTCGAAGCTGCCGTTGGAATCAGCGTCTTCAAAAATGAGGATGCGGTCTTTCCCCTCGTTGAAGTTACCCTCGTCCCGCACCGGATAGGTATGACCTTCGATCACCCAGATGCGGCCGCGCGCATCGAAGGTCATGGCAATGGGCTGAGTCAGGACGGGTTCGGCCGCGATGAGATCGATCGTGAATCCGTCGGGAGGCGAAGCCTGCTCGCGTGCCTCTTCCGGGGAGAGATTGTTTTTGTACTGATCCTGCGGCAGGTGTTCTCCGTGACTCCATTTCGGCAGTGCTGATATCTTGCCACCGGCGATTCGCGTATGAACGAGGAGGCCCTTTTTGCTGCTGGTGACAATGTCAGGCTTTTGATCGCCGTCGAGATCGGTTACCTTCACCTCGACGCCCACCCCGGAATCATGGTCAACAAGATGCGGAACCCAATCAATGGCACCGTCCTTTTCCGTATTCCGAAACCAGTAGAGAACCGCTTCCTGGAGTCCGCCCGGGTCACGACCCTGGTGGGCAAAGTAGCGTTTGCCGGTGACAAAATCATTTCGCCCGTCGCCATCCATGTCGGCGAGGGCAAGCGCGTGAGGTTGAGAAAACGCGACGCCGTAGGGATTTTCAGTCGAGCTTTCCCCGACGATGTTGTGTCGGGAGAACTTGCCGGGAGCGTGCTGCTTGAACCAGGCGATGCCGTAGCCGTGCGCATTGAGAGAAGTGATGATGTCGTTGTCACCATCCTGATCGAGATCATCGATCAGGATTTGGGAACCGCCACCGCCGTAGGGGATCAGTGCCCACTTGTGTTTTTTCCAGGGGCCGGCGGAGCCGTCTTCGGGTTGCTCATACCAGTGCATCTTCTCGATGACATCGGCACGGCCGTCACCGTTGATGTCCCCAACGCCCAGTCCGTGACCAAAGGGGGTAGCCGCTTCGCCGGTTGGCGAGATCGCGTGCCAGGTCCAGGGCTTTGTCGCATCGTCGCTGGCTTCGAAGTAGCCGTAGGCTTTCTCCCTCGCACAGACAATTTCGGGATGCCCTCCGGGAATGAGGTCGACAAGGTGAGGGGATTCGTTCGCGACTTGATCAGCCACTTCGACCATTTCCCATCGCTCTTGATCGCTGTTCAGATAGAGGCGGGCGGATTTTCCGGGGAAGCCGAAAACAAGTATGTCGTTCTTTCCGTCTGCGTTGAAGTCCCTGACAAAGCTGAAAAAATTGTCGGAGTAACCGCTTCCTCCATCGAAGGGTTCACCGTCAGCGAAGCGCGTCTGCTTTTGAAAATCCGGACCGGCGAACCAGAAGGGGCCATAAGTAATGTCGACCTTGCCGTCTCCGTTGAGATCTCCCACTCCGGCTCCTTCGGCATAGAAGTCAGACAGCAGGGATGTCGTTTTCCATTGGTCTGCGGCCACGGTGGAGATCACCAGAGGTAGGGTTGCCAGGAGGAAGAATTTCCGGGAGGTAGGCATCACTGTTTTCTGGTTGGCATCGAAGCTCCGGTGTTCTCCCTCCATTGGCGGAGCGCGGTAAGGAGTTCCCGGGTCTTTTCAGGATATTCTTTGCTGAGATCCCGATTCTCACTGGGATCTTCTTTCAGGTTGAAGAGCTGGACAGATCCGTTTTCAAAATACTCAATCAATTTAAAGTCTCCGTCGCGAACCGCCCCGCCGGGACTTTGCATGCCATGGTTGCTGTAGTGGGGGAAGTGCCAGAACAGAGGGCCGCGTTCAAATGACTTCTTCTCCATCAAGTGTACTAAACTGACTCCGTCGATTTCGGTGCCGGGACGCTTGCTGATGCCCACTGCTTCCAGGACTGTCGGAAAATAGTCCGTTCCGGTGACGGGTTCGTCGCAGGTCGTTCCTGCGGCCACTCTGCCCGGCCACTTGATGATTGCGGGCACGCGAATGCCACCCTCATAGAGCCACCCTTTGGCCCCGCGGAGGGGGAGGTTGGAGGTGGAAAAGGCACGATCCAATTTGTCTTTTGCGACGACACGCTTGGGATTTCCGAAATTACCTCCCGACATGCCACCATTGTCGGAAGTGAAGATGACGAGGGTATTTTTTGTCAGATTGAGTTCCTCCAGTTTTGCCACGACCCGTCCGAGGCTTTCATCCATCGCCTCGACCATGGCCGCAAACTGTGGATTGTCCTGGTGTTGCTTGATTTTCACGGTCCGGTTCGGGAGTACCTTGAAGCCTGAATGGGAGGGCCTATTGAGCAATTGATCCAGTTCGTCGCGTGTCAGGGGATCTGGATCGTCGGGGTTTCCTTCGAGGATGAACCCGGGTCCTTCGGGTGGTTCGATTTGAGCGAGCCTGTCTTCGTATTTTTTGACAAGGTCGGGGCGTCCATCGATTGGATCGTGCACAGCGAAATGACTCAGGTAAAGAAAAAAGGGCTCGTCCCTGCTCTCTTCGATAAAACCGAGTGCCTCGTCGGTGAGACGGTCGGTGAGGTAGTCTCCCGGTTCCCCGGGGAGGCCTTCGAGCTGGAACGGCGCATGGTATCCGGCCTTCGGCCACCCTTTGAACCAGTTTTGAGGCACCATGAGGTCGAAGCCCTGCTGCATAGGGCCGGCAGGATTCTCTCCGAGGTGCCATTTTCCAAAGTGCCCTGTCGCATAGCCGTGGGCCTTGAGAATTTCAGCGAGGGTGGATTCCTCCAGCGGCAGGGCCGGTCTGTTCTCCGGCTGCCGGAGACTCTGAAAGGGAAAATCCTTCCGGCCGCTGATCCAGTCGGTCAGGTGAAGGCGGGCCGGATATTTCCCGGTAAGAATCGAGGCCCGGGAGGGAGAGCAGACGTGGCAGGTTGCGTAGGCATCGGTGAAGCGGACGCCCTCCGCCGCAAGAGCGTCAATATGAGGGGTGTCGTAGAAAGTGCTCCCGTAGCAGCCGACATCGCTCCACCCGAGATCGTCGACGAGGAAGAAGACGATGTTGGGTGATTTCGCCCCGGCGATGCCGCAGAAAAACAGGGTGAGGCAGGTAAGTGAGATTCGGCTCATCATTTTGGTTCGTTTCGGTCCGGTTTCGGATCGACGTTCCAGCCCCGGGTGCTGATCTGGCCGTAGTAGGGGTAATAGTCCCATTCCACGGGGCCACCGGCGACACGGGGGTCGCCGGTGGATTCGAGATGGTCGAAGAGTCGCTTCCGCAACGCGGCCTGCGTTTCGGCCATGCGAATTGAGCCTGCCAGGTTCACCATCTGGTGGGGATCGGTCTTCAGGTCGTAGAGCTCCTCGGCAGGGCGCATGCCGAAGGCCAGCTCCGCGAGGCGGGCGACGCCGTGCTCGTTGCGATGCTCCATGAGAAAGGTCTTGGTGGGAGAGGAGTCGATCTCACCGAAGGGAATGGAACGGGCGCAGACCGAAGGATCCGGTGATCCGGACGGCCAGCGTGTCGGTTCGAAATTGTGAATGTAGAGAAACTCCGCCGTTCGAATCGCGCGGCAGGGGTAGCCCTTGCCCCCTTCGCGGCAGCCGTCGTGCCGCTCCATCGCGATGAACGCGGCGTCGCGATTCTCCGGTTCTTCATCGCGGAAAATTCCGAGCAGGCTCCGGGCTGTCATCATTGTCGGCGGCTTCAGCCCGGCAGCTTGGAGAAAGGTCGGCGCGAGGTCGCTGAGGTTGACGAAGGCATCGACGGTTCGGCCTGGATCAGTGATTCCGTTAGGCCAGCGAATCGCCAGTGGAACTCGAGTGCCGCCATCGTAGAGGCTCGCCTTGGCGCGGGGAAACGGCATTCCGTGATCACTCGTTACCACGATTATCGTATTTTCCAATTGCCCGGATTCTTCCAGCATTGCGATCGCCCGAGATACCATCAAATCGAAATGCTCGACTTCGACGAGGTAATCGAGGATGTCGCTGCGCACGATTTCGTTGTCGGGAAAAATCGGTGGGACGATGACTTTGTTAAGATCTTTCCCCGTTCGTTTGCCAGCGCCCAACTCGTAGGCCCGATGCGGTTCGAATGTCCCGAGCCAGAAACAGAAGGGGCTGCCTTCCGGCATTCTCGCGAGGAAATCGGCGAAGTTAGCCGCGTAGTCCGTGTTCCGGATCGCCTTGAACGGCGGCTTGAGTTTCCTGGACTGAAATTCGGCTCCTGCCGGATTTTCAGTGCGCCCGCCTGGTTCGAGTCGACCCGGGCTCCAGCCTTTGCCGGTGTATCCTACGAAGTAGCCCGCTTCGTTCAACATCTCCGTGTAGGTGGCGAACCTGGCGGGTAGCGTGCTGTGAATGTTTCCTGCTTCTTCCAGCCGCCAGATCGACTGACCCGTCAAGATGGCGCTGCGCGAAGGGCCGCAGGTTGGCGCATCGCAAAAGGCATGGAGAAACCGCAGGCCTTCCCGCGCAATCCGGTCGAACCCAGGTGTTTGCACCACCGGATCGCCATTCGCACCGGTGTGGGCATAACTCTGGTCATCGGAGATGCAGAAGAGGATGTTGGGGCGCTCCCGAGCGAAGGCGCTCCCCGGCATGATTACCAGAAAGAAGAGGATGCGAATGATCATGGCTTCGTCACCACCTCCACTTTGCCCCAGAAGCCAAACTCCCATGACCAGTCGTTCGCGCGATTCTCGATCTCCAGGTCGACGTGTTTCCCCGCGAATTCGGTGAGGTCGAGTTCGAGTTCGAGCCACTCGCTTTTCACCGTTTCATAACTCACGATCTGATCGTGAATGACTTTCTTGTTAGCAAGGACACGGAGCTGCCAGTTGCCGTGCGGATGGTAGCTGGCACGGATTCGCAGTTTGGTCGTTTTGCCTTTCGGAACATCGAGATGGCGGCTGAGGACGCAGGGCATCTTGCGGCTGAGTGGGTGGGTCTGGACCGCGAATTCATTGCGAAACTCCGGCTGTGGCTTCACACCTCCTTCACCGACGTCGCGGACCTGGAAGCCGGGTGCAACGCGTTGCAGAATCTTCTGCGCGGCTTCGGGAGCGATGCCGGCCTTCTGATGATTCCGGTGTGAGGCAGGCGGGAGGTCGCCACTGACGAGGCGGCGGGCGACGTGTTCCTGGAGGTTGGTGAGCTTGCTTTTGGTCACGAGTTTGAGTGACTTTTCTGGCTGGAGGGGAACCATCGGCTCAAGGGCGAACCAGAGCATTCGGGGAATGTTGTTGTCCTCCGCGTCTTTCGAATGCTGTGCCAGATTTGCGAGAATTGGCCAGCGCTCATCGTACTCGACTCGTTGCAGCGCAGCGGCGAGATAAAGCCGAACGATGGGAGACGGGTCACTCTTCGCGAGCTCTGCGAATCGGTCCAAAGCGGCTTGCGACGCGTTCTTGTCCTCGCACAAAAACTGGATCGTGAAAGCCCTCACATATTCGTCTTTATGATCGAGAAACGCCAGCAGCGCCGCCTCGCCCAGGCTGCCCGTCACATGCAGCGCCCACAGCGCGCGAAGCCGCTTCGGAGAAGTAGTCGAGTTGCCCAACATCTCACGAAGCCAGGTTCCTGCTTCTGGATCGAGGTTTCCGCTCGCCGCTCGCATCTGCAAATTCAGCCGTGCGGCCCGCACATACCAGTCGTTCGTGTGATCCTGCATCGCGACGAGGTCAGCATCGGACAGAGCCCCAATGTTGGGGCTCGCGATCGGTGCTACGCCTTTTGGCATGATTCGATAAATCCGTCCGCTGTTGGGGAAGTCGATTTTGTTCCCGCAGATATCGGTGTCGTGCCAGTCGAGAATGTAGACACCCCCATCCGGACCCACCTCGACACTGAAGCCCACCCAGGCCAGATCATTCGTTGTCATGAAATCCTCGCCGTGGGTTCCGATAAAGCTGGAGCCGCTCGGGACCATGATATCGGTCAGGACCTGATGTTGGTGGATGTTGCACATGAATAAGTGATCGCGATACTTTTCAGGGAAGACATCGGCGAGATAGAATCGTGCGCCCCCGTGTGCGGAGAGGTGGGTGTGGTCTCTTATCGTCGTGATGTAGTCATAGATGTACGGATTCAGGTGCGCCTTGCTCTGTTTGTGGTAGTAGCCACCCTGCACGATGTGAAAGAGATGGGGAATGACGCAGCAGGTCGCGAAACTCTGGCCGACGTCATTGAAATCAAAGCCCCACGGATTCGATAATCCCCTCGCAAACACCTCGAACTCTTTCTTGGTTGGGTGGAAGCGCCAGATCCCGCCATCGATGAACAAGCGATCCTCATCCGGGGTGCCGGGCTTGCCGACCATCGATGAGGTGAAGACTCCGTGGCAGCCGTAGAGCCAGCCGTCCGGCCCCCAGATGAAACTGTTCAGCGTCTCGTGACGATCCTGAATTCCCCAGCCATCGAGCAGCACCTCGGGCTCGCCATCCGGCTGATCATCGCCATCTGCGTCCGGGATGAAGAGCAGGTTCGGTGGCGTGCCGACAAAAACACCGCCGAACCCTGTCGCGATCCCGGAACTGAAAGTGAGCTTGTCCGTAAACAGCTTTTTGGTGTCGAACACGCCGTCGCTGTCGGTATCCTCGAAAATCTGAATCCGCGTCAACGGCTTTTCGTCGGTGTGACTTCGGCGATCGACGTAGTTGTAATTCTCCACGACCCAGATACGGCCGCGATCATCGAAGGTAAATGCGATGGGTTCTCCGATGTCCGGTTCGGCGGCGAAAATGTCGATCTGGAAATCGTCCGCGATCTCCATTTTGGCGACCGCCTCTTTCGGTTTCAGAAACGGGGCGTCGCTGGTTTTGTGCTGTTTGAGCTGGCCGAAAACAGCAGGCGTAGCGGCGAAAAGGGCGATGGCCCCGAGAAAGGTGGATTTCATTTCGGCAGGTCGACTTGTTGGGTGGTCTGGAGGTATTTGACGAGGTCTACCACTTGCTCATCCTGCAGGGTCGTGAGCAGGCCTTCAGGCATCATGGACATGGGGGAAACTTCCCGCTTCTCGATATCACTTTTCAACACGGTGGTAGTCTGGCCGACCAGGTTGAGAACGACTCGCTGATCGTCCTCCTGCGCCACCATGCCACCTAACACTTGTCCCGTTTTCGTATGCAGAGTGACCAGCTGATACGCCTCCGGAATGTCGGCGCTGGGTTCAATCATGTTGAGCAGGATGTAGCTGAGGTCGGCCCGGTTCGATCCTGTCAGGTCCGGCCCTAAGACACCCCCTTCGCCGTAGAGCTGGTGGCAGGCCGCACAGGACGAGGTGAAGATCAGGCGACCTTTCGAGGCGTCGGCCTTGGCCAGATTCCCCGGGGTCAGCAATTTGGTGTAGTGGGCCATCAGCTCGACCTTGTCTTTCGACATTTCGTCCAGATCACCAAACACATCGACAAATGCGCTGCCTAACAAACTCGAAAGCGGCCGTGCGACGTGCGCCGGTATGTCCTCCTTCGGCAGCCTGTTTTCCTTCAATGCGGCAAGCAGCGCGGTGGCGTAACTCTTCCGCATCGCGAGGGTCTCGACCGCGGCCCGTTTGGCCGGTGGATCCCAGTTGGCATAGCGATCCAGGAGCAGGCCCGGCGCACGTGGATCGTTGATCGCGCCAAAGGCTCGAATTGCAGCGATGCGCATCGGCTGGTCATCCAGCAACAACGGCAATAGTTCCTTCACCTGCGGGTTCTGCTGGGTGACGAGAGATCTCAGTAGGGTCTTGCGTTCTTCGTCGGGAACATTGACGTCCTTTAGCTTTGTAATGGCAAGCGCCGCCGCCGCCTCGTCTCCAAAGACCTGGTCGAGTTGCTGAGTGATCTCCCGGATCCTGCTGATCGGTGAAGCCTGAAGCTTGGCACTTACTGCGGTCCATCCTTCCGGTTTGGTCACGGAACGACGTCCTTCCAAACCGCGCACGATTCCGCGTAACAGTCCTTCCCGGGTTGCCGCGTCTGAAGTCTGGCCCAGCGTTTTGATCAAGAGATTCAGCGTTGCGGTCGAATCCAGTTTGACCACTTGCAACTCGCGCTGCTTCTCGAACAAGAGTCGGGATGCTTCCCGATCGACCAATCGGGCATCGAATGCCGCATATTTTACCTGCTTCGCGGGCGGTTCCGCTCTCGCGGCAGGTTTTGGCTGAGCTGCTGGTTTCGGCTTCGGTTTTCGTGCCGGCTTTAGATCCAGATTCTGCTTCAGCTCTTCCTCCGATGGGGTGGGGGAAGCGACGCCATTTTCCGGTACTTCGACATTGGCGGTCCAGAGGATTGCGTTTAACACGACCTTGCGAAACATGTCGTTCTTCCAGCTGACATGATTGTGAGCTCCGGTGAAACCGAATCCGCGTCCTTTGCCGTCGGGACGTTCATAGGCCCAACCCACATGTTGGCTTTCTCCCTTGGCAACCGCTTTGCGCACATCCGGATTTCCGCTTCTCTCACCGTCGGGGCGCTTCAGAGTTTCCGGCGGAGGCAGATCGGAGAGAATGGGGGTGACGCCCTCCAGATCCCCCACGAAGCGCATGTGGTAATACCACTCATCGTGCACACTGAAAGGCTCCAACCCATTGGCGATCGGGTGATCCGGAAAGGTCGAGAAATTTGGCTTCCAGTGCGGATTGACGGACCAGTTCAAGTCGCAATATCCGCCCATCCATTCGAGAAATTTCTTCGCCGGCATTCCAATCTCCGCTTCGGTGGCCCAGTGGATCATGACGACTCCAGTGCCGTTCTTCATGAATGCGTCGAAGGCTTCGAGATGCGGATTCAGCAAATGCCCGCGATGCCCGGTGCAGAAAATCACGATCGTGGCAGCGTCTTCCAGAACGCTCGCGTCTTCGGGATACCCAACGTCAGGCAGGACCACTGCCTCGACGCCGAGATTGGATTCGTTCAGCCGTTTCGCGAGAAGCAGGTTCCCGGCGCGATGTTCGTGCGCCATCGGACCGTGACTCGGCTTTCCGGATAGGAAGACGACTTTTGCTTTTTCCTCCGCGTATAGAAATTCGGAGCTTCCGAATGAGAAGAGGGACAACAGGAGCGGGAGAAGGAGGTGTTTTTTCATTTTTTTCCCCAGGTGGGAGAGGGGGATTCAACAGGGTCAGGTCCACGACCCAACCCTGTTAGGTGGTTCTGTCAGGACGAAAGACTCCACTCCGGCAATCGCACGATCTCGCCGCCTTTTTGTGCGCTTTCGTGAGAAAGAATACCCGTCAGGGTGATGTTAGCAGATTGAATGGCATTGGGGTAGCCTTCCCCTGAGCCTCGCAGCAACTCGACAAACTGGTGAACGAGATGCGGGTGAGATCCTCCGTGCCCGGCTCCCTGCGTGAAGCTGAGATGCTCTTCTCCGTCATCTCCTCCATAGACTCCGCCCTGGGTGAACGGGGCGATTTCATCGGGAAGAAGGTGACCATAGTCAGGGCATTTCGTTTCTTCGGGAATTTCCGGTTCCGGCTTTTTCGCGGTGTGAACGACGAGTGGTTCGCCTTCGATGAGAGGCCACTCGACTGCCTTCTTCGATCCATAGACTTCGAAGCTTTCCCGATATTGACGGGCGACGTCGAAGAGAGACCGGTAGACCTGAGCGCTGAGGTCACTCTTGTGAAACTTGATGTGGGTCGTCTCGACGGCGTAGGGCGATCCGTAGCAGTCGTGCATTTCCTCCCGGATCGTGCCGCTGGGAAAACAGCTCACGTATTCCGCTTCATTTCGAGCCAAACCGAGAACCGGTCCCACGCAGTGGGTCGCATAGTGCATCGGGGGGAGGCCGGGCCAGTATCCGGGCCAGCCGTCCATGTCCTGCTGGTGGCTGGCTTTGAGAAATTGCAGTTTTCCGAGATCCCCGGTGTCGAAGAGCTCCTTCATGTAGAGGAATTCCCGGGCGTAGACGACTGTTTCCATCATCATGTAGTGGAGACCGGTTTCCGCGCTC
Source organism: Verrucomicrobiales bacterium (assembly GCA_029213265.1). GTDB lineage: Bacteria > Verrucomicrobiota > Verrucomicrobiia > Verrucomicrobiales > DEV007 > Arctic95D-9. Next base: position 184,919 of record JARGNG010000001.1, read on the forward strand.
AGTTCGACGATGGCTTTGCAGTCTTCTTCGCTGGTCGCCATGGGCACGGTGCAGGCAACGTGTTTTCCGGCGCGCATCGCCTTGAGGGTGTGTTCGGCGTGGTCGGGAATGGGTGTGTTGATATGGACAGCGTCGATGTCAGGATCGGCGAGCAACTCGTCGTAATCAGTGAAGCGCTTTTCGATACCGAACTTGTCCGCGAGTTCATTCAGGGATTCGGGATTTCGCTGGCAGAGCGCGACGATGTCGGCATTCGGGTGAAGCTGATAAATGGGAATGAATTCGGCGCCAAAGCCAAGGCCAATGATCGCGATGCGGGGTTTCTCAATAGGGATACTCATGTTTTGCAAAGAAAGTGTTGGAATGAGCCCATGGTAGCGGGAATTGGCCCTTCCTTCTTGATTTCGATGGCCGGAATTTGTGCCGTTTTGGACAGGTGGGTTTTCGGGGAATCGATGGGCAGGCGCGTTTCGGAAATGGACTTCTTCGCCAACGGTTTGCTAGAATAGGAGCAGAATTGGAACCTTCATGAAAACAGTCTTCCTGGAATCGAAGAGAATTCGAGACTGGTCTGTCGTCAGCCCGTTTCGGAATTTGCTGTTCCTGCTGATCGACTTGATGTCAGCCTGCCTTGTCCTGGCAGGTGTGATTGCTTTTTTCGAGCTGCGCGGAGGCTGGGGACTTCACTGGTTGTGGTGTGTTCCCGCAGGGTTCCTTTCGATCCTTCTGGTCGGTGCGATCCAGCATCGGATTGCCCTGATGGGGCATGAGGCGTCCCACTATCTTGTCCATCCGAACCGGCGATTGAATGATGCCATCGCGGAGCTGTTTTGTTTTTCCCCCTTGTTTGCCATTTTTTCCCAGTATCGTGCGAGGCATCTGGCGCATCATCTTTATACGAACGACCCGGATAGAGATACCAACCTGGCAGGGAGGAGGGCCGAAAAGCTCTACGCAAAATTTCCGATGGAGGAAGACGCGTTTTTGAGACGCTTCTTTCTCAAGTTTCTCTGGCCCCCCGCAGTCCTATCGAACTTCTTCGACTTACTTCGAGTTGCTTTGGTTGATACCGGCTTCTCGTTGTTCCCGGGCAATCAGGTTTCGGGGGCGGGGTCGCGGGCGAAACGGCCTTTTCTTCGAAATGCGACTGTTTATGGGGTGGTTTACTTTGTCTTGTTGATTGCCGTTCTCCATTCGGCAAGACAGCAGGGATTCCAATTTCTTCTGATTTTCGCGCCATTGGTTTGGGGGGCGGCTGTTCTGGTTTGGAGTTTCCTGCCCGTATCCTCGTTCTATGATCCGGGAGGGAAACTGTCCTATTCTCCGAAAACGTCCGGTATTCTGCGACTGACTTTCTATTCGGTTTTGTTTGTCGCGATCAATATTACAGAGATTCTCTCGGGATGGTGGGTGGGCGGTTACGTGCTTCTTTTTTGGATTCTTCCTCTGGTTTATGTATTTCCCCATTTGATGCTCGTGCGGGAAGTCTTCCAGCATGCCAATGCGGACCGGGGCGAAATCAGTAACTCCCGGGTCATTCATGTAAACCCGGTTCTACGATGGGCACTGCTCGGCTATGGAAACGATGTTCATATTGTGCATCACATCTATCCGAATATTCCGCATTACCATCTCATGGGGGTTCATGGAGAGATGTGCAAAAAATCGCAAACCTATCGTGATGAAGTGGAAGAAACCTACGGCATGATTCGCGGGGAGGAGGAGCAAGCAAGTGTCATTGAGGCACTGGCCATTTCACGAAGCGGCTCAACGGAAGAAAAAGAAACGGAAGGGTGAATCAGCCCCTTGTCTTCTTTTTCCCGCGAAAGAAATCGGCGAATCCGTGAAGCTGTATCCGGAGCGGGTTGTAGCTTTCAAAGTCACCGGTGATCCCGAATTCCGGCTCCTCCCTTTCCCTGACATAAGTGCCGAAGATCCGGTCCCAGATCAACAATACTCCGCCGAAATTCCGGTCGAGATAGTTTTTGTTTCTACCGTGGTGAACGCGGTGGGCAGAGGGCGTATTGATAATCCCTTCGAGGAAACCGAGTTTTCCAATGTTGGTATTGTGAACCCAGAATTGAAACAGGAGATTGAGGACCAGGCTGGCGAGGATCGCGGAAGGGTGGGCACCGATTAGAACGGCGGGAGCGTAGAGAAATGGCTTAATCAGCGGGTCAAACCAACTGAGCCGGAACCCGGTCGTGAAATTGAGTTGTTTGCTTGAATGGTGGACGACATGGAAGGCCCAGAAGAACGGATGGATGTGCTTGAGTCGGTGCTGCCAATAGTAGAGGAAATCCGAGAGCAGGAAGGAGAGGAAAAATCCGAGTGCGTTTTCAGGGAAATGGAAGGGCGCAAAAGTGGAGAACCAGGTGAGGCAGAGGACCACCCATCCAGCAAAGAGAAAGCGGGAAAGGAGTCCCGTGATAAGAATTACAGCATTGGCGGCGACATCCTTGACGGAATAGGCGGGACGGTGGCGGACTTCGCTCCAGATCCAGTCCAGAACAATCGCGAGGAAGTAAAGGACAACGATACTGATCAAGATCGCGGGGGAGCTTTTGGCAATTTCGCTGAACATCCTTATTCCGTGGCTTCTCCACACTTTTCGAGAACATATTTCTGAAAGCAGTAGAGCCGCTCTTCAAGCGTTCCAATGACTCCCGGGTGAGGCGATTTCTCAAGGCCCCTCTGTTGATCGGCAAAGATGGCGGCGTCCTCGAGCGCGATTTTGAGGACCGACCGCTTTCCGAAGAAGCGGGAAATCAACCAGGTGATCCACGAAATCGGATTTTTTCTTTTGCCGCGGAAGCAATAGGTGACAAGCCTGACTTTCGAAGTGCCGGCAGTGACCGGTATGTAGGAGAAAGCATACGCGTGGAGATCGACAAAGATCACCACGAAGTTGGGATGAATGTGGTGATGGATATAGGTGTTTGTTAGTTTTGCTCCGAGCAGGAGCGCGCCGCGCCGGAGCAGTCGATAGACCAGCCAGTATTCGCGCATGTTGTATTCGAGCCTCGTGAATTTTTCGTCGAGAATGTGCGTTGAATAATCTTCGCCGGGATACACTCCGAGAAAGGAGGTGGGGTGAAGTTCAGGAATGTGGTAGGCCTCCAGAGTATTCTCGACAGGGACTTTCCAGTTGGTCCCGTAGTGGTAGTCCCACGACATTGCAAAACGGGAGGGTTCGCAAAATCGTTCGGCGATCTCATCGAAACTGTCTCCGATGAACTCTTCGATGGGAGGCGGGTCTTCGGCAAAGGAGACAAAAACGAGGTCTCCGCAGGTGGCGATGGGGAATTTCTTCAGCCTCGCGTTTTCCCTGTCAAAGGGGCGAAAGCAATTGGCCTCCGGAATCCGTCCGGTGGAGCCGTCTGCTTTGTATTCCCAACCGTGGTATTGGCATTTGAAGTTTTTCATGCACCCGCTTCGCTCGCTGTTGATCAGGCAATGCCGGTGAGAGCAAACGTTCAGAAAGGCCGCGAGATCGCCGTCGAAGTTGTAGATGATCACAGGAGTGTCGAAGAGTTCGGCGGTGATGAATGATCCCGGTTTCGCCAACTCACCTTTGGCCCCGACAAGATGCCAGCCGGGGAGGAAGAGGCACGTCAGCTCTTTCTGAAAAAAGTCTTCCGAGGTGTAGTGATCCGGTTTGAGGAGATGCTCCAGCTGATTTTTATTAACAAACATAGTGGCGTCCTGAAAGTGGGGGTCAGAGGCTTGCCGCAGTTCGTTCTGAATTGGGTGAATGCTTGGAAGGCTTTTCCGGGAAGAACCCTAACTCCTGCAGCGCCCTGACGAGGCCTTCTGCATCCCATGATTCGGATGGGAAACTCGATTCGTCCTCCGGAAGCTGATCGAGAAAGCGGCGAAACTGACGATCGTCGAGAAGGCCCGCATCAGAAACGGGAATGGCGGCAATTTCCATCTTCGGAAAGAAACGACCATAGAGACTGGAGTGTTGTGCCTCTTCCAGTTGATTGAGTCGGGAGACCCAGTCCGATCTATCAAGGGTTTCCACTTCGTAGCCGAGGGAGCGGGCGAAAGAGAGAAGATCTTCGAACGACTTTACGAAAGAGCTCGCGACGTGTCGGGTTGCAGGAGGAATTCGGGTCTGGACGGCCCGGGCAATCGTTTCGGCGGCCCAGTCAACCGGAGTGATCTGAAGATTGCTGCGATAGTTCGGTGCGAATTCGAGATAGAGGCAGGCACGCAAAACGAGCCAGAGTGCCTGCTTCGACGCAGAGGCGAGAGGCTCCGATGCGCTGACAAGATGGCCCATTCGGAAGATGGAGACGGGGATGCCCAATTCCTCCGCAGTTCGGAGGAGGGTTTCCGACACGGCCTTGCCCTGGCCGTATCCATTAAAGAGTTCGTCGACCTGGTCGGGAAGATCGGTCTCCTTTCGGCTGAATACAGAGGAGCTGTTCGTGCTGAAGACAGCCAGACTGGAGAGGTAGTGGAGATGTTTGGTTCGCTTCTGTGAGGCCAGACGGATCAACTCAACGGTACCCAACACATCAGAGGATCGAATTTCGGAATAGGGAGCGGAGTGGTTTACGGTGGCAGCGCCATGAATGATCGTGTCCGTTTCTTCGGCCAGGTGATTCCAACGTTTTTCGGAAAGTCCCAGAGTGGGGAGCGAGAGGTCACCTGCGACAGCGCAAACCCGATCGGACCAGGTCTTGCGGGATAGTTTCAATCCGGCTTCGCTCATTCTTGCCCGGATCCTCCTTAGACCTGCGGTCGCTGTTTTGGAGCGAACGAGGCAGTGAATCCTTGCATCGGTTGTTTTGAGAAGAGAGTGGAGAAGATGAGGTCCGAAGAGCCCGGTCACACCCGTCAGAAAAATATTCCGGGGCGATTGCGACAGGGCGGGGCCGTCAGGTCTGCAATCAACCCGAATTGTATTGGAAAGCTGATCGAGATCCTCCTGTGGAGTGATCGGGATTTCGGCGGGAGGTTCTGCGATTGAACTTTCGGTCCCCTGATGGGAAGTGGGCGAAGCCTCCTGGGTTTCGAGAATGTGGGCGATCGAGACGGCTGCTTTTTCCACGGTGGGATTTTCGATCAGTTGGGAAGGGGGAATGGGAACACCCAGCTGATTCTCAAGCACTCCGAACAACTCCACTGCCATGAGAGAGTCAAGTCCCTGTTCGTTGAGTGGCTTGGTTTTGGAAAGGCGGTTCGGGGAAATGCGCAGCACCTTGGCTACCTGTTCGATGATGAATCCTTCGACGAGTTCGATCCGTTCCTCCGGTGCAGCGGCAAAGAACTGCTGCCGAACCCGGTCGGCGAGATCTCCTCCTGTACCGTCTCCGGAGTCTTCCGTGATGAGATTTTCGTAGAACGGGATGCGACCGGAAAGTCCTGCGGCACTTTGCCACTTGGACCAATCCACGTTGGACACCGCCATGTGCACCGCTTCGTTCTGCATCAGCAGTTCAAGTCCGCGCAGTGCTTCGCGATTGTTCAATCCCTTCCAGCCGAGACGATCAAAGTGTTCGGCAAGCCCTTCCGTTCTGGCTGCATATCCTGATTCGTTGAGGCGGTCCCAGGCGATGGAGAGCCCCGGCAATCCGGTTTGTCTTCGGTAGATAGCCAGTCCGTCGAGAAATGCGTTGGCGGAGACGTAGTTGGCCTGCCCCGGGTTTCCAACGAGAACACTGATCGACGAGAACAAAACGAAGTGATCAATCGGATCCTTCTTCGTTTGCCGGTGGAGGTTCCACGCTCCCGCTATTTTCGGAGCGGCCACTTCCTCTACCTGTTCCCCGGTCATTCTTGTCAGAACTTCGTCCCGGAGAACCATCGCCGCGTGAAAGATTCCCTTAAGCGGCGGCATGCATTCGCGAATGGAGGAAAGCAAGGCTTCGAGTTCCCCGGGAGAGGAAACATCACAGGCCCGGAACTCGACCTGCATTTGACTCGAGGTGAGCGCGTCCGGCAGGTTGTTTTGTTTGTGAATATCACCTCCGGAACGACTTGCGAGAACGAGGTGGCGGGCTCCCCGTTCGGCAAGAAACGCGGCCACCTCCAGCCCGAATCCGTGCGTTCCTCCTGTGATGAGATAGGTGCCTTCGCTGCTGAGTGCAAATGGGTCGCGGAGCAGTTTTGGTTCAGGCGTGGCCTCCTGGTTGTCGAAAGTGAAAACGATTTTTCCAATGTGCCTTCCCTGGGCCATGTGGCGAAAGGCATCCTGTGCCCGGACGATCGGAAAGACGGTATGGGGAAGGGGCGTAATAATCTCCCTGTCGACCAGCTTGCGCACTTTGCCGACGAGGACTTTGAACCGGGCCGGGCTGATTTGGCGGGCGAGGTCGATCGCCACATAGGTCAGACAATTCTTAAACGGTCGAAGTCCGACTTCCGTGTTTTCGTAGATATCCCGCTTGCCCAGTTCAAGAAACCGACCGCCTTCCCGAAGACATTCGAGGCTTTTTGTGATGGCCTGACCGGCGAGCGAATTGAGGACGATATCGACCCCCGCGCCGTCGGTGGTCTCAAAGATTTCATCGGCGAAGGTTAGGGTGCGGGAATCAAAGACATGATCGACTCCGAGTCTCTTGAGGAATTCGCGTTTCAGCGGAGACCCTGCCGTGGCAAAGACTTCCGCGCCGGCATGCTGAGCAAGCCGGATTGCGGCGAGCCCAACTCCGCCTGCTCCTGCATGGATCAGGACCCGTTCGCCCTTTTCCATGCGCCCGACTTCATGAAGAGCATACCAGGCCGTCAAATAGACCGACGGAATCGTCGAGGCGCCCTCGAAGGAAATCGCATTCGGTAGAGGCAGGAGTAGAGCGGCCGGGACCGTCAGGTGGGTTCGGAAACAACCCGGTCTCACGCCGAACACCCGGTCACCCGGTTTGAAATGCCTCACCCCGGGACCCACGTTTGTGATGACGCCTGCGAAATCGTCCCCGAAGAGCCCGGCATCCTCTGCATCGGATGGATAGATCCCGAGTGATTTCATGACATCACGGAAATTCAAACCTGCCGCATGAATCTCGACTTCGACTTCTCCTTTTGCGGGAGGAATCCGGTCGATTTCCTGCAAGGTGAGATGATCAAAAACTCCTGCCTGTCTCGTGATCAGCTGCGCGGGTGAATCGTGAAGTGGAAGACGTTTCGTCTTTCTCTGCGAATGGGGTGAAGTGGTCTGAAGCCGGGGAACAAAACGGGAGTGACCGCGATAGGCGCATTGTGTTTCTTCAGTTCCGGAAACCAAATCAAAACAGCACGAGCGAATTTCTGTTTCTTCGGGGTCAACGGAAAGGTCGATGTGTCGAACCCGGTGACTTCGTAATTCCGAATGGATCACGCGGGTCATGCCGGCGAGGGACGTCTGAATGGGATCAAGCATCCCGGAACTTCCCGGGATCGACCTCCCTTGCGCTGTTGCCAGCCAGAATGAGGTAGAGGAAGGTTGTTTTGATAGGGAATCGAGGGCCTGAGCAATGAACAGAGGCGTCAGGCAGACAGGTCCAAGTGATTTCTGCAGCCCGTTGGGCGACGTCCGGGGCGAAAGAGTGGTTCCGAGCGCGCCGAGGTAGAGAATGCCTTCCGGAGAGAATCGGAGCGAAGTCAAATATTCGATGCAGTGTTCACGACTCGTCGGCAGGTCCGGGGGGCTCACCAGGTGAACGGATTTCCCGGATTCCTCAAGGTAGTTTCGAAACGTTCCGGCGACGGTCCCGGAAGGATCAGGAAAGAGGAGCCAGTGACCTTTCTTTGCGCTCTTTGTTTCAGCCGACTTGCTCTTCGAGGCCCTGGCGGGAAGCGCCGCGGCCCGGCCGAATAGAATTCGGTGACCCGGGCTTGAAGCAGTGGAAAAGTGGGAGACGGCCTCAAAGCCAGCGCCTTCCAACAGTGCGTTCATTTCCCGGGCCGACAAACCGGAAACCGGGTTTTTCCTGTCGAGCCACTGAACAAAGTTGAGAAAGTGGGAGGGTTCTTTTTCGGTAGAGAGAATCAGGATTCCTCCGGGGCGAAGCAACTGACGCACTCTTCGCAGAGCAGTTTGCGAAAGGGTTTCCGGATGATTCCAAACGATCACATCTGCGGAAGCCGGGGTGGCATCCTGTGCCCCGAGAGATCGTCGAGGTGTGAATACCTCACTGGTGAGGTTTTCGAATGGGTGCAGTTTGTCAACAACGGCAGCGAGTTGATCAGGATCACCATCGGTCAGATGATAGAGCACCTTTTCCGAAGGGAGCCGGGAAAGTAGATACGCAGCCGTCTGGCGCGACCCGCATTCCAGCTCCGTTATGGTCATCCGTTCCCCTTGCGAGAGGCCCTCGATCATCTTCGCGAGGGTGTCTCCGACAGCGCGGTGGAGTGGTTGAATCCAAGCCGACTCTCCGAACAGTTGATCGGGAAGATGGCTGTTCGATTTTTCGTGCAAAAGCGTCCGGGTCGTCGTCTTCCCCGAAAGGATCTGATCAAGATGATCGGAAATGAGAGCGAGAAGAATAAGTTCCGTGGAGAGATCCGGAGCGGCTTCGAGAAACCGCTTCCAGGTCGTTACAAATTCGCCGGGAGCGAGCGGCTGGAGCAGTTTCCATCGCCCGGGAGAAAGGAGCCGGAGGACGCCGTCCTTTTCCAGGATCCGGAGAGGACGAAGTAGGATAGATTCGTTGCGAACCGGAATAGTGAGCTCCTCCCGGAGATCTTCCAAGGTGAATTTTTCGCCGGGGTTTTTGGCAAAGCCGAGCGCAGCGAGTGACCTTTGAATCGCAAGAGCATAGAGAGGGGAGTGATTTTCGATTGGCTCGAAACAAGTGGACGAGCCTCCCTGCAATTTTCGGAGCAATGATACCAGGGAGGAGGGGGACGGTAAATTCAGGCCCGCTGTGGTAGCGGTGCCCTCCTCTTCTTTCGCGGGGCTTTCGATCCATTGCTCTTCGATGAAATCGAATGTCACATCTGGAATGTGATCCGCTCGTGCAGACTCGACTGCGAGCAGCCGGAATCCGGAAAGCTCCGCAATCAGTCCACCATTTTCGTCGATCAGGGTGATATCCGTCTCGTACATGGACGGAGTCGAGTAAATGAGGCGGGCATGGCAGTATGCCTGTTTCGCGTTTGCTTGGTAGATGCGCAGCCGTCGCAATTCAACAGGAAGGAAAGTTCCTGGTGTTTTGTTAGGGAGTAGCGCCATGACATGAAATGCCGAATCAAGCAGGACCGGGTGAAGAAGGTACCCATCGGAGATATTCCGAATCGCTTCCGGAATCCGGATGTGGGACCAACCTTCGGAGTCGCTGAAGGCCGCTTCAGTGAGGCCGCGAAAAAGCGGGCCGTAGCGAAGCCCACTGTTTTCGAGCAACTCGTAGGCTTCCGAAATATCGGTCGGCTTCGGGCACCGTTTTTTGGCTCCTGCGATTCGATTCGGATCGGCCGGCGGGGATTCCTCGGTGCTGGTTTGCTGACGAATCCGCCCGAGGGCGTGAAGTGTCCAGGTTTGCCTTTTCTCGTCAGAAGTGCTGAGAATTCGGAAGATGCCTTTATCCGGTTCAAATTCAGCGCGCAACACTGCGGCGGGGCCGTCGCGGGGTATGAAAAGAACCCTTTGAAACTCGACCTCCTCGAGAACCAGGTGACTGGATTGATAGTGGTTCCGGGCTACGGCCAGGGCCATCTCGATATACCCGGAAGCAGGAAACACGATGCGGTCGCTCACGACATGATCGTTGAGATAAGGGTGCTCGCGACGATCAGGAAAAAACATCCACTCGCTTCTCGGGCTGGGAATGTCGACATGTAGATACGGGTGCGGTCGCGGCGTGAGTCTGGCACTTTTCCAGGCTGGCGTCTCGCGCCAATAGCGCTGCTGATCGAAAGGGTAGAGCGGGAGATTTGTGGCCGCGTCCGGCTTTCCGAGGAGTCCGGACCAGTCAATCGAAATGCCCTTGTTGTGAAGCTGTCCCAGTGATCCCAGCAGGGTATCCCTCGAGGAAGCGTCGCGACGCATGGAAGGCAATACGTGAGAGCCTCCCTCCAACGCGGATTTGCGAAGGCATTGTACGAGTGAGGGCTGCAGAACAGGGTGGGAATTGATTTCAAGAAAGAGAGAATTCCCTTTTCCGGCGAGCGTTTCGATGACCTTCGAAAACTCAACGGTTTCGCGTACATTTTTCCACCAGTATTCCGGGGTGAATCGCGTTCCTGAAAGCTTCCCCCCGGTGACCGTGGAGTAAATGGGGATCTGCGAGCGCTTCGGATGGATTCCTTTGAGCGATTGGAGCAACCGGTTCCGAACCGGATCCATGAGGTCACTGTGAAAGGCATAGTCGACCGGTACATAGCGACAGAAAACATTGCGTTCCTGAAGCATCTCATAAAGGTGTTCAACAGCATCGGGTTCTCCGGAAATCGAAACCGATGTGGGGCCGTTGCAGGCAGCCAGCGAGAGACCGCCGCCGTTGCTTTGAATCGCTTTACGGGCATCGGCAGGAGTGATTTCAGCAGCGAGCATTCGACCGAAACGGGCCGATTCCATTTTTGTTCCCCGGTGGTAGATGACCCGGATGGCATCCTCAAAATCGAGCGCACCGGCGACGTGGGCAGCGGCGACTTCGCCTACCGAGTGTCCGACCACGGCGGAAGGGTGAATACCCCAGGCCTCCCAGAGTTTGGCGAGTGAAACCTGCATCGCAAAGATGGCAGGCTGTGCCACCGCAGTATTGGTAAGGTGGGACTTTCTTTTTGAGGCGAAGACTTCATCGCGAAGATGAAAACTCCCGCGACTGATTCGGCGAAGAGCAGAGTGACATCGATCAAAGGTCTTCCGAAACAAATCAGAGTGTTCATACAATTCCTCTCCCATACCCGCCCATTGCGAACCTTGTCCGGAGAATACAAAGACCGGTTTGGTGTCGGGGGGGAGTTGGGCGGACTCGAGGAAGATTCCCTCCGGCAATTCGGATTCGTCCTCGACCCGGGAAAATGTTTCCAGTTTGGACAGAAGTTGTTTTCGATTCGACGCGACTACGGTGAGCCGCTGCGAAAGGGGCGCTCGTTTTTGCAGAGCGGCGGCTGCTATTCCGGGGAGATGTTTCGGATCTTTCTCAATTTTTCCGACATAGTCAGAGGCCAGTCTTCGCAACGAAACGGGTGACCTCGCGGAGAGGGACAGCAGGTAGCGCCCTTCCACACGTCCTGCTGCGGGGCTTGCCTTGGTGGCAGACAGATCGGGGGCGGATTCAAGAATCGCGTGGGCGTTGGCACCACCGAATCCAAATGAGTTCACCGAAGCGAGGAGGCTTTTCCGGCCGAGCCCGGAGAGATCAAAGTTCTCCGTCACGACATGCAGGTTCAGCGCATCAAAATCGACCGCTGGATTCGGAGTTTGAAAGTGCAGGCTGCGAGGAAGTTGCCTGTGGTAGAGGCAAAGGCTTGCTTTAATGAGTCCTGCAATTCCGGCAGCAGACTCGAGGTGCCCGATGTTCGTCTTTACTGAACTGATATAGAGAGGGTGCCGGGAAGAGCGGTTCACCCCCAGCGCGTTTCCCAGGGCATTCGCTTCGATCGGATCGCCGACCCCGGTTCCGGTTCCGTGGGCTTCGACAAAATCAATTTGGTCAGGGGAGACTCCCGCGAGATCGCAGGTATGGCGAATCAGCGCCTCCTGAGAGACGCGGTTGGGCATGGCAATCGCCGGAGTGTATCCGTCCTGGTTCACCGCTGTTCCCCGGACTGTGGCATAGATTCGGTTTCGGTCCCGAACGGCATCTTCGAGAGGCTTGACGAATACGGCACCCACTCCTTCTCCCCTTACGAATCCGTTGGCGGTTGCGTCGAATGCTTTGCATCGGCCGTCGGGAGATAAGGCACCGAGGGAGCAAAAGGCGATCCAGGTCGAGGGATCAACGATGTGGTTAACGCCCGCCACCAATGCAGATTCGCACTCCCCGTCCCAAACGGCACGGCAGGCCTCGTTGAAGGCTACCAGTGACGAAGAACATGCGGTATCGATCGCCATGCTCGGGCCCTTGAAGTTGAAGGCGTGGGAGATCCGGTTGGCAGCGATCGACATGGCGGTTCCGGTAGCATCAAAGGCTCCGGATCCCTGTGAAACCGAGTAGACATGGTCCACCGGAGAAACGGCAAAGCGCGCATATTCATTGTAGGAGATGCCGACGTAGACCCCTACGTTAGCGGCGGCGGATCGATTCGGGATTTCACCGGCATCCTCGAATGTGTGCCAGGCAGTTTCGAGTAGAAGCCGCTGTTGTGGATCCATGCTTTCCGCCTCATGCGGCGATACGGAAAAGAAAGAAGCGTCAAAGAGAGCGTTTCCGTCAATAAAGCCTCCCCACTTGGAATGCGACTGGCCCGGCATGTTCGGCCTTGGGTCGTAGAACGAGGTGATGGACCAACGATCTTCGGGGATTTCAGAGATCGCATCGACACCGTTCACGAGAAGGGACCAGAACGATTTGGGGTCGGTAGCTTCGCCCGGTAGGCGCAGTCCCATTCCCACAATGGCAAGTGGACGGTCTCCCTGACGGGAATGTTTCTTTTTCCGGATTCGAGAAATGTGTCGTGGTGTTGTCATAACTGCCCCGCTCCCAAAATAGTTATAGCGTTCTGCATTGAGGAAAGCAATCAGGGGGATCACTATCTCTGGCAGAGTGGATGAAAATGGCAATACGGAGTGAACTCGAGGGCAAGGTATGCACAGCAGCCATTTCTCCCATACCGCAAGCAAGTGCCGAATGGCTTTGCGAAGTTCGGTCCTCTACCTCGCGATTGATCAGCCAGTATTCGGGGGCGGGGAAGGGGCGTTGTAATCCGGGTTCGCGGTCCCGTGACCTGGCTCGTACTCCGGACCGAGTGCGTCAACAAGGCCGGGATATTGAGGGCCGGGTTCCCGCGCGACACAACCTTTCACGACAGCGCCCCGACGATCGTATTCCGGCTGGACCTTCAAAAGTTCATGCAGGCTTTTCAGCCGATAGTGAGGGACGTTGGAGTAAAGGTGATGGGGAAGGTGGTAGTCCATTCCAAACGGAAAAACAGCATATCGGAGCAGCGGGTTTACTAGAAAGACCCGCGTATTGCTGAACCTGCCTTGATCACAATTGGCGTGTTGAATTGTTTGGCGCATCATCATGAAGAAGCTGAATGACGTGATGAGCGGAACGAGCCAGAGCACGGCGAAGTAGACGAGGGTTTCCAGTCCCGTGGCGAGATGGATTAGCGTGATGGTGAGCAGGAGAAGGGTAGCGTGGACGTAGCGTTGGATAGAGGGTTCCGATTTGGAATCAGTTCCAGATGCTTTGCCTGGGCGATGTTTGGGTCGTCGTTGCAGGATGAATGTCGCTATGCCCATGATGCCAATCAGGACGAGTGTAGCAAGAAGGACCGTGGAAACGGAAAGCTCGAAGTGCGCAAGAATTCCATGAGTTGCCAGAAGGAGAAAAAAATAGGGAAAGAAAAGCGTCCGGGAGGCAGGGGGGACATGCTTTGATGCATCGATCCCCATTGCACTGAAGCGGGCGCGATGAAAAGTATATCGAATCAGGTTTTGGGGGAGTAGTTGACGTAGAAACAGTCGAATCACCTGCTTGCGATCTTTGGGGAACTGGAATTCGTGCCCACTTGACTGGAGTTGTGCCAAATCAGGGTCGTGGACAGGATCGTTCACATGCTGGTGATGAGCGAAGTGCTGTTTCCGGTAGACTTCCGTCGAGGTGAGGATGGGAAACATGCACAGCCAGTTGGAGGCGAGGTTGTTCAGGGTCCGGTTTCGAAAGAGCGTGTAGTGCGTTCCTTCATGTCCCGCACCGGCAAGTTGGTGCTGAGAGGCGCCGATAACGAGGATAGCAAGGATCCAGAAGGGAAGATTCAAGAGCAGGGAATATCCGGCATTCGAGCGCCAGATATCAAAGAGGACGAATGCGCCAATTGTGATAGCCAGGATTAGCCAGGCCCTTCCCAGGAAAAGAAAATTGGTCAGGTTGTCGGCGATGCGGAGCCGGTCCAGTTCTTCCTGGAATCGTGTTTCTTCCGTGGTTGGGGTGCTCATGAAAAAGCTCGCATCTACGGTAAAAGAAAGCCCCTCTGCTTGGACTGGTCAATGGTTTCCGAAGGCATCTGCTTTCCCGGCGGGCGAAATCGCAGAGAGCCCCGAGGCTGTCACCAACAACAGCGGTGTGACGAAAAGGTCGGCCAATAGAGCCGCCAAAATAGCAATGGAGAACAGAATTCCCGTTTCCTGGTGGACCAAAAAGGGACTGAAGAGCAGAACGAGGTATCCGAGAATGAGGGCGGTGGAGGTCGCCAGAATCGGTCGGATTTCGCTTTGAAATGTCTTCTGAAGTGCCTCTGCGATGGAAGTGTTTCTTTCGGACTCATGAAAGAAGCGAGTCAGGAAATGGATCGTGTCATCGACTGCGATGCCGAAGGCCACGATCGCTACCGAAAAGGTCCCCGTACTGAGTGGAATCCCGGCCCACCCCATATATCCAAAAGTTGCCAGGATGGGCAGAGCATTCGGGATCAGGGCGAGAAAACCAATTTTCATTGATCGGAAAAACAGGCTCAGAAGTGCGGTGACCACCATCCAGAGCACGAACAGATTCACGACCAATTGGCGGGTGATGCGATCAGAGATCCGTGAGATGAGAACTCTTTCGCCAGTAACCCGAACCGTTACTTCGTCGGAGAGGTTTGTACTCACAAACTGAAGGATTGACTGCTCCGCCTCGCGCATTCCTTTGGATCCGCGGATGAGGGAACGGATTCGAATGATCGTTCGGGATTGATCGTGGTCGACAAAAGGGGCGAGGAGAAAGGAGCCGAATTGGGAAGTGAATTTCTCCCACGAATTTCGAAGACGATGAGGTTCGTCACTTTGCGCTGTCTCCGGGTCATTGGTGACCACAGTATCGATGTCACGGAGGATATCGACGACACCCAGAACGTGGTCATAGCGGGATTCCAGAAAATCGTGCAGCCGGGTGAGCTGTTGGAGCGAAGATTCTTTGTAAATCCCGCTTTTCCGGTTCGTTTCAATGGTTACGGAAAAAGTGGATGCCCCACCGAAGTCCCGGGAGAATTTTTGATAGACTTCTCCAACTTCAGAATGTTTCGGGAAAAAGCGGAGATAGCTGGTGTCGAGTTGGAGCCGTGAGGCTCCCAGTATGGCGAGAACGGAAAAGAAAAGGACTGCGATGGCGATCAACTTCCGTTTTCTGAAAATGGCACTCGTGAGGAGGTCGCATATTTTCTGTAAATTAGGCTCCCGAAGCTTGAGAAAGCTTTCTGCAGGCGGTCCCAGGCGAAGCAGTGCGGGAACCAATAACAGGGTGAAGACGAAATTGAGAAAGATCCCAACGGCGCAGGCGATGGCAAATTGACGGAGACCGGTGACCGGGTTGGGAGCGATAGAGGCAAACCCCAGAACGGTCGTCAGGGAAGTAAGACAAAGTGCATTCAGGACGGTTCTCTTGAGTGCCGAGATCGCTTTCTCCCGGGAGAGGTTGGAGCGTAAACCAAGTGAGTATTCCGCGAGGATGTGGAGATCCTCGGTGCAGCCCATCACGAGGATGAGGACTACGATGACAGAGGTGAACGGATTGATCGAAAACCCGGCAAATCCCATGAACCCGAGGGTGGCGAGAACGCTGATAATACCTGTGAGTAGTGGAAGGAAGGTAGTTAACAACGATCGGTAGAAGAAGAATATGACCCCTCCAATCATCAACAAAACGACAGGGCCAAGGACTACGAGATCATGAAGAATGTATTCGGTCGCAGCGATTTTTATCAGGGGTGCGCCCACTAGGTATACCTCCGGGTTGGCTACTGAACTTTTGTGGAAGTTTTCCAGCAGCATCTCGATCTGCCCGGTGACGAGTCTCTCGATATCCTCCTCCCCCTTTGGCGGTGCAATCTCAATGTGGAATGCGGCTGCATCGCCGGTTTCATTCAGCAGGAGTCCGATAACGAGGGGCTCGCCCAGAATCTCGGCCCGAAGTTGTTGGAGCGCTTCTGGCTTCCCGGGGATTTCTGTGATAACCGGCCGAATACTCAGGATACCGTCGACGCTGTGAAGCGCGTTGATGGAGAACAGGCTGATCACCCCGGCGACACCATCTATGTTCTCCATCTCTCCGGACAACTGCCGGAGGGTTGAGAGCGTTTCGGAAGTGAAAAGTTCAGGGCTTTTTGCTACCACTGTGATGAAGGAGTCGCTTCCGAAGTTTTCCTTCACCTCGCGATGGTACTGAACGTCTTCATCGTCGGGGGAGAAGAGACTTCTCGTCGAAGCATCAATCTCAAGTTTTCCCAGTCCCGGAGAGAGGAACAGCAGCAACAGGCCCGCCAGGAAGAGACTCCCTTTCGGATGAGCGATGATCTTTTGGAAAACAAACTGCATGAAGGCCTCGAGCAGGGAGACGCTACTCCAATCTACTCGCCGTGTCGCTCCCCGTAGGAAGAGTAGGCAAAGATACGGGGAACAACCGGGGTGGTATAGGAAAATCCAGTAATACAAAAATCCGGTTTGCTCTTGTCGAACCGTCTCGAAAACGTCATAGTGGAAGCTGTCAAGAGTTGAATGAAATGTCTCATGAAAACACGAAAAAAAATTGGAACAATCTGGAGCCTTGCCATGGCAGTCGGCTTCTCATTTGCAGCGGTCGAGACTAGCTCCGCTCAACTGAATGAAAAGAGGGTCGAGCGGAATGCGACCGGAATCTACAATGGTGCCCTCACCAATGGGAAACGAATCTTTTTCCAGAACGGGCAGAGGCAGTTTACTGGAAATCCTCCGAACGGCCGCGGGAGGGTCAAAGTTCCGGTCAAGGACGGAAGGCTGAAGACAGCGGCAAAAGATAATGACATCCCGGGCTCAAACCGGGCCGTGCTGTCTGGCAGGGAAAAGAAGTCGAACGTGAAGCGAGGCGGAAATCTGATCAGCGTAGCCGCGAATGGAGAAATGGATGTGAGAGGCGATGGTGAGAACAAGTGGAAACGGGGGAAGATTACGGGGAAACTCACCAAGAAGGGTTCCAAGTGGAACGCCAATACCAAGATGGAGGGGACGCGCAACGAAGGCGGCGACTTTTCCAGCAAGTTCATCACCACGGCCAGGGGCAAGGGCTGAAACCATTTGCCTCAGTCGAAACTTTGAAAAGGGCCGGACGCAGCCAGCGTTCGGCTCTTTTTTTTGCCCTGTCGAAAAGACACGACGCACAGATAAGCATACCTCGGAGTCACTTTCGATGAAACAGAGTTGGTCATGGGAAGAGGCGGCGGAGAAAAGAGGTCCTCTTCTACATCCTCTGGCAGGAGCCCGGTTTCGGGTATTTCTCCGATATGCCCTGTTAACCTCCGGATTTGATCCACGCTCCCGATTGCAGCGTCTCGTTGCCTGGGGGGCTCAACTTCTGAGGCTTCTCCCCACCGCAGTGGAAGGAGCGAGATGGAATGGAGCGATTCGGAAGAGTCAGCTGAGGAAGCCTCCGGTGTTTATTGTCGGACACTGGCGGAGCGGAACGACCCATCTTCACAATTTGATGAGTCGGGATCCGCAATTCGGCTTTCTCACCTTCGCCGAAACGGCGATGCCTCTGAATATGCTGGGGCCGGAGGTTCACATTGCCCGGGGTGCGATTCAATCGGTCCTGCCGGAGACGAGAGGCTATGACAATGTAAAGCTGTCACTCGATGAGCCGCAGGAAGAAGAGATGGCACTCGGAAATCTGGGTTCCATCGGATTTTACAACACCTACTATTTCCCGGGGAATATTCGGAGACACACGGAGCAGTCACTCTTTTTCGAAGGAGCAAAGGAGAAGGAGATCGCCTCTTTCCGGCGAAACTACGAGTATCTCATTCGAAAACTGAATCTGGTGAAAGGCGGGAGGCAGCTTCTCTTTAAGAACCCTCCTTCGACAGGTCGGATTCCGATGATCCTGGAGATGTTTCCTGACGCCAAATTCATTCATATCGTACGCAATCCATGGCCGGTTTTCAGTTCAAACTGCCGAAAGTTTTCGCGGCTTTACAATGCCTTTGCCTGGCAATCGTTTCAGGACGTGGACATCCACGAGTATACTTTCGCCACCTATGAAAGATTGATGCGGCAGTATCTGAGGGACCGGGATCGACTTCATTTACCGTCTTCACAGCTTTGTGAGACCAGCTACGAAAAGCTCACCGAAAATCCCGTAAGCGAAATCGCCCGGATTTATGAGCAACTCGGACTCGAAGGAGAAGAACGAGGGCTTGGCGCGATTCAGGAGTATCAGGAAGAGATTCGCGGGTATGAAGGCAATCAACACTCAATATCCGCCGGGCATGCCGCCGCTTTGAAGGAACGATGGGCCTTTGCCTTTCGAGAGTGGGGCTACGCCAGCGAACCACCCCCGGAAATTTCGGTGGGCGAATAACGCAGGGCCTCAGGGCACCGCGTAGGACTTGTGAGGAGCGATCGCGATCTTCCAGACTCCGTCCTGTCGCGCAAAGGACATTTCGGTGAGGTTGGGAGGGGTATCAAAACGCCATGACTCCCATTCTTTCTTCTCGTTATCGAAGCTTCGGTAGGAAGCGATCAGAATTTCGTAGCCAATCCGCAGGTCGATACCCTGGTGGATATCGCCGGCGTTCGGAGGCAGTTTCTCCGGACCGACCAATTCAAGTCCCCGGAATTGGTAGGGGACCGGGGCACCTCCCCAGCGCGATTGAGAAAAGTGAAAGCCCGATCGCTCTATGAACATCGCAGCCATACAGGCATCGCGAAGCGCCCAGTGGTCAGGATCGTCATGGCTTGCTTTTCCGAAGCGCCGGGTGAACTTTTCAAACTCTGCGAGAGGTTTCGTGACTGGGGCTTTGATCTTCGAAAAGACATGGTCAGCATGATGTCCTAGGGGCGTGTCTTTCCCAATGGTCGCCGCGTACGCAAAGATCCCGCCGAGAGCCCCAAGGGCTAACAGAAGCTTCTTTACAGAAGATTTTCGGCCGGATTTCAACGCAGATCTTGTAAGTCAACTTGAGCAGAATACCTAAGATAAGATTAATCATAGTATTTACAACAAATATGGATAGTGTTTTTGGTATTAAGAGACAACTTTGTCATCGTGGAATCTCGGGAACTGCAAAGTTTTGGTGGGCTGGCAACCTCTCGCAGCCCTTCGTTTTGCCCGCCCGGTTCCCTGATTCTCCCCATGCGGAAGGATCTGGTTAACTGGTTCATTACCAATCGAAAGCGTGCACATCTGAGGGGGATTTCCTACCTTTTCGGCAATCATCGGAGCGAGTCCCGCAGTATCGGTGACGCGCCCGCTACCCAACTCCCCGTTTTCGCCGTTACCTTGCTGGCACTCTACCTGATTGGAAATCTCTCTGCCGAACCGCCTAGAAGGTGTCTGCTCGCGTCCCGGTGTTTTCAGTGCCACGGCACCAACGGGCAGGCTGTGGGAGGCTTTGAATCCATCTCGGAAAAAAGCGCCCATGAGATGTTCGAAGAACTGAGGGAAATGAGTCAACGCCGGCCCGAGGACATCATGAATCTTCAGGCCAGTGCCTACACGGGGGAGCAACTTCGGCAGATCTCGGACTATCTGGCAACCCTTCCCCGTGGTTCGGATGACGATGACAACGATGATGCGAATAATAGGAACGATGTCGTAGACGCAGCGAAGGCCGCGTGGGAAAGGCGCCTCACGAGAAAACGGGCGGGCCACCGGAGAAACCGGCGGAGGACTGAATCCCGGGTGGGCGGGGAGGCAAGACAGAACGGATGAAGGAGGGTCGGTCGTGTTTGCTCTCTCGTCGCCGGCATGCCGTGAAAAGGGGAGCATTCGGCCTTGGAAAATCCGGGGATCTTTTGTGAACTGCCATGACCCGATGGGGTCTTCCGGTATGAAGCGCTTTTTTCTCCCCTTCTTTTTTCTGCCCCTGCTTGTCCCGGCTGCGTACGCTGCCGGGCCATCGCTTCCTGCCGATCATGCGGCGAGGATGAAAGAGGGGACGGCGCTGTTTCAACAATCGATTCGTCCGGCTTTCGAAGAGCACTGTCTTCGCTGTCACGGGGGCGAGAAAACGCGGGCCGATTTTGACCTGACTTCGCGGGAGCTGTTTCTTGTCGGTGGAGAGTCGGGTGCCGTCATCGATCTCGAGAAGCCAGCGACGAGTTTTCTTCTCGGGGTGTTGAGCCACGAGGAGGAGCCGACCATGCCGCCGAAGAAGCCGCCGCTTCCGGAAGCTTTGCAAAAGCAGATCGCGAAGTGGATCGAACTGGGTGCGCCCTACGATGCCCCTTTGATCGAGAAAGACGCCGGGGAAAAAGGTCCGATGGAGGTGACCGCGATGGATCGGGAGTTTTGGTCTTTCCAAGCGCTGGCCAATCCGACGCCTCCTCCGACTGATAAGGGCTGGGCGAAGACGGACATTGATCGCTTTGTCCTGGCGCGTCTCAAGGAAAACCAACTCCAGCCGAGTGCACCCGCGGACGACCGCACCCGCATTCGACGTGCCTATCTCGATCTCATCGGCCTGCCCCCGACGCCCGGGCAACTCGAGGCCGCCCTTGCCATGTCGCATTCCGACCTCGTCGATGAACTGCTAGACAGTCCGCACTACGGCGAACGTTGGGCCCGGCACTGGCTCGATGCGGCCCGCTTCGGCGAAAGTCATGGCTTCGAGCAGGACTACGATCGGAAGTATGCCTACCACTACCGCGACTTCGTGATCAAGGCGCTCAATGCCAACATGCCCTGGGATCAGTTCATCCGCTGGCAACTGGCCGGCGATGAGATCGCTCCCGACGATCCGCTCGCGATGATGGCGACCGGATTTCTCGGCGCGGGCGTGTTTCCGACCCAGCTCACCGAAAAGGAATTCGAGAGCGCCCGTTACGATGAACTCGACGACATGGCCGCGACCACCGGCACCGCCATGCTCGGCCTGACGATCGGCTGCGCCCGCTGCCATGATCACAAATTCGACCCCATCCCGGTGAAGGATTATTACCAGTTCGTTTCGACATTCACCACGACGATCCGGAGCGAGATCGACCTGGATCTCGATCCCGAGAGGTATCGAAGTTCCCTCGCTGCCTGGGAGAAAACCCACGCAGCTTTGGAGAAAGCACAAACCGCCTACGAGAGCAGACCGGAGGTCCAGGCGGCTTTCGAAACCTGGCTCCACACGGATTCGAAGTCGGCCCGCAACGAAAGCGCCTGGGCTGTCCTCGAATTTTCGAACATGACCTCGAGCGGGAAATCGACGCTGACTCCGCAAGGCGATGGATCCGTGCTCTTGTCGGGAGAAAGCCCGGCGAAGGAAACCCACACTTTTACCGCCACCACCTCGGCGCGTGGCGTGAAGTTCCTCCGCATCGAAGCGCTCACGCACGAATCGATGACGAAGAAAGGTCCGGGCCGGGCCGGAAACGGGAATTTTGCCCTGAGCGACCTCAAGGTTTTCGCCACTCCCGCCGACGATCCGAAGGCGAAGCGCAAGCAGGTGAAAATCATTTCGGCGAAGGCGACCCACGAGCAGAACACCGGCAGCCTCTCCGTCGCGAGCGCGTTCGACAGCAATCCGACCGGAACCGGATGGGCCGTCGACAAAGGCGGGATTGGAAAGGATCAGGCCGCGGTGTTCGAGATCTCCGGGCCCATTGGTTTCGAAGGAGGAACGCGGCTCGAGTTTGAGCTCATGTATTCGAACAATGCGAAGCACGTCATTGGTCGGCCGCGGCTTTCGATCAGTTCGGCCGCAGAGCCACCGGTCGTCGTTGGGGGAGGGCAGTCGGGACGGCTCACCTCCGCCTTGGCCGCGCTCGACGCGGGAACACTCACAGCGGAAGATCGGGAGACGCTCTTCCCTCTTTTTGCGGAGAAAGATCCCGCATGGCAGAAGCGGAACGCGGCGGTCCTCGCCTCCCGGGTGAAGAAGCCGACCCGGAACCTCACCAGGGTCCAGGTCACCAGCGAAGGATTTTCCCCGACCAAGCACCACGCTGACGGTCGCGGATTTCCGCATTTCTATCCGGAGACGCATTTCCTGAATCGGGGCGATCCCAATCAGAAGCAGGGTGTGGCCGGAACCGGTTTTCTGCAGGTGCTGATGCGAAACGGAAAGACCACCGACGACTGGAAGGAGGATCCTCCGGAGAACTGGGACCGGACCAGTTATCGCCGGCGCGCGCTCGCGAACTGGATCACCGATGCCGAGAACGGCGCCGGACACCTCCTCGCCCGGGTCGCCGTGAATCGAATCTGGCATCACCATTTCGGGCGCGGCATCGTCGCGACGCCCAATGACTTCGGACTGCAGGGGGCCGAGCCAAGCCATCCTCAGTTGCTCGACTTTCTCGCACGACGATTCATTTCCAGCGGCTGGGATGGGAAAGCGCTCCACCGCGAGATTCTCCGGAGCGCGACCTGGCAGCAGAGCAGTGCGCCCTCAGCGGAGATGGCCGCAATTGATCCCGAAAACCAATGGCTCTGGCGATTCTCTCCCCGCCGCCTTGAAGCCGAGATCGTGCGTGATGCGATGCTCTCCGCCTCCGGTCAACTCGACCCGACGATGTTCGGACCCGGCACCCTCGACGAAGCACAGAAGCGCCGCAGCATCTACTTCATGATCAAGCGCAGCCGACTCGTCCCGATGATGCAGATCTTCGATCAACCCGAACCCCTCGCGAGCCAGGGCAGCCGCCCCAGCACGACGATCGCACCGCAGGCCCTCCTCTTCATGAACAACGCCCAGGTCGTGAAGTGGGCCCAATCCCTCGCCGCCGAATGTTCGTCCGGGGACACTGCCGCCGCGGTTCGGACCCTCTATCTCAGGACTCTGAGCCGGGAGCCGAATGCGATCGAATTAAAGGAGAATGTCGCCTTCGTCGAATCCCAGGCCGCCTCCTACCAAAGCGACAAGGCCCGCCAGCTCGCTCTCGCGGACTTGAGCCAGGTCCTCTTCAGCCTCAACGAATTCATTTACCTGCCATGAGCCCGGACTTCTTCTCCCGCCGCCAGCTATTGCAACGTGCCGGGGCCGGTTTCGGTTCCGTGGGCCTCGCCAGCCTTCTCGCGGACGAAGGTCTGCTCGCGGCTGACTCGTCCGATCCGCTAGCTCCGAAGCGCCCGCATTTCGACGGCAAAGCGAAGTCGGTTATCTGGCTCTTCATCAATGGGGGACCGAGCCAGGTCGATACCTGGGACTACAAGCCGGAGCTGGAAAAAATGGATGGCAAGGAGCTGGAGGGCTTCGACAAGCAAACCGGATTTTTTGCCAACGCCGTCGGCCCGCTCATGAAATCGCCTTTCGAGTTCACGCCGCGCGGTCAATGCGGCAAGATGGTGTCCTCGATTTTTCCGAAGCTCGGCGAACATGTCGACAAGATGGCTTTCATCCACTCGGGCCACACCGAGTCGAACAATCACAGTCCGGCCCTCTTCATGATGAACTGCGGTGTTCCCCGGATGGGTCAGCCCTGTGTCGGATCCTGGGTCACCTATGGACTCGGCAGCGTCAGCCGAAACCTGCCCGCCTTCGTCGTGATGTCGGATCCACTCGATCGAGGATTGCCGAAAGGTTCCGCCGCCAACTGGGGTGCCGGTTTCCTGCCCAGCGTCTACCAGGGCACCTGGCTGAAGCCCAAGGGCGATCCGATCGAAAACCTGCATCGTCCCGCGCACATGAACGATGCCCAGCAACAGCGTCAGCTGGAACTCCTCAAAAAGTTGAACGGAGAGCACGCCGGGAGTCGCCCCGGTGAAGCCGAACTCGATGCCCGGATCAAGAGTTTCGAGCTTGCCTATCGGATGCAGAATTCTGCGCCTGAAGCTCTCGACATCGAACGCGAACCGGAGCACATCAAGAAGCTCTACGGCGTCGGCGAGAAGAACTGCGATCACTTCGCCCGCCAGTGCCTCACGGCCCGTCGCATGGTCGAGCGCGGGGTTCGCTTCGTGCAGATCTACTCCGGCGGCATGGAAAATCAGCGGAGCTGGGATGGCCACAGCGACATCCGGGGCAACCACAGTCAGTTCGCCGGCGAGACCGACACGCCCATCGCCGGACTGCTCACCGATCTCGAACAGCGCGGGCTGCTGAAGGATACGCTCGTCGTCTGGGGCGGCGAATTCGGCCGTCTCCCGCTGACGCAGAAATCAAAGAAACCCGGCCGCGATCACAATCCCCACTGCTTCACCACCTGGATGGCCGGCGGCGGCATCAAGGGCGGCGTCAGCTACGGAGAGTCCGATGAAATCGGCCATCACGCCGCAGTTGATAAGGTTCACGTGAATGACCTTCACGCCACGATCCTGCATCAGCTGGGATTTGATCACGAGAAGCTGACCTATGTCTACAATGGACGGAGGTTCCGGCTGACCGATGTGGCGGGGAAGGTGATAGAGCCAATTGTGGGGTAGCTGCTCTTGCCTCTCCCATTCAACAGGGGCAGATCACGGACCTGACAGGGTTTGCCCTCCAACCATCCTCCCCCAGAAATCCACCTACTCTCCATACTCCGCCCGCAGAACCCGATTGTTGTAGGTGTCGCAGATGTAGATTTTCCCGTCCGGCCCGATGCGCACGCCGTGGGGACGTTTCAGGCCGGTGGTCAGGAGCGTGCTGCCGATCTCGTCCGTGGCTTGGGTCGGAGTTCCGGCGACCAGGGAAATCGTCCCGGATTCCGGATCGTAGCGGCGGATGCAATGATTCTCCGCGTCTGCGATGAGCACCCGACCCTGTGGATCCATCGCGACATACTTGGGGCCGCTCAGGGTGGCTTCCAGTGCAGGTCCGCCGTCTCCGCTGTAGCCTTTCTTTCCGGAGGCATTGACCACGGTCCGCACCCGGCCGTCTTTCACGGCAACCAGTGCATTGCCGCCGCGGAGCAGCACGTAGAGCGTACCGTCGTTGGCCTGGGTCGCGGCGCGGGTGTCGCCCATGTTCGCCTCGAGCGCGCGGGTGTCGTCCTTTGGCAGGCCCTTTTTTCCGTTGCCGGCCACCGTCGTCACGCGGCCGGTTGCCAGGTCAACCATTCGCGTGCGGTGATTGCCGATGTCAGCGACGTAGATGCGTTTCTCGTCAGGCGACAGGCATGCGGTCATCGTGATGTTGAATTGTGCCTCCGTTGCGGGTCCGCCATCACCGCCGAAGCCTCTTTTTCCGGAGCCTGCCAGCGTGGAAACCGCGCCCGATTTCAGATCGAGTTGCCGCACCCGATGATGAAACGAATCGGCAATGATCGCGATTCCCTGCGAGGTGATCTGAATGTCGTGCATTCCGTTGAAGAGCGCCTTCTGCGGGTCGCTACCGTCGTGAACCTCTTTGCCTTTCGTCATCTTGTCCGCCCCGGTGGAATCGTGCTTGCGGCCTGCGAAGAAAGATACTGCTCCCTCGCCATCCCATCGGAAGATCCGGTTCGCCTTCGTAAACTCGACTCCGTAGAGAATTCCGGCGGGATCGAAGGCGACACTGAAGGGCTCATGGACGGCCTCGGTTTTCGGTGTGCCGATGAGCAACTCCACCTGTGCCTGGAGAGGTGACGCGGAAAGGAGAGTGGCGAGAACGAGGGTGGAGAGAAGAGGCTGGGGCTTCATATGCGTAGGATTGAGAGTAAGACAAAATCAGGGTTCCGTGGAATCGGTTTCATGACCGCGATGAAGCAGTCTCTCAATCCCCGTCTTCCTCCGGCTCTTCATACTCCCGGATCGTGCTTTCGAACGACGACTCGGGGAAGTCTTCGGCGTCCAGCCAGTATTCGGAGGTGATGATCCGGTATTGGTGTTCCCCGGTTTTGTCGAGGCTCCAGAGAATATGCTCCGCGGTGGGGAAGGTTCCGTTGAAGGCCTTGTAGAGCAGTTCGTTGACATCGAAGAGCCGCTTTTGGAGCGAGATGTCAGGGAATTCCTCGGAGAGTTTGTCCTCCAGCATGTCGTGCGACATCTGCTGGATCTGGCCTTTGGAAAGCTTGTCCGATAGAGCGTAGTCGAGAACGATGGCGGCTGCTTCGGCGGGTTCAAAATCGGTGATCGCCATGTGGAGCAGTTCTTTCAACTCCGCTTAGGGAGCGTCTTTGGCGTCGGGAAAATTGAGGTGCTTAAGCAACTCGACATAGTCCGTGTTGGTCCAGGCTCCTTCGATTTCGTCGATGGTCTTGATCCCGAGAATCGTGATCTGATAATTCAGTGTATGGATAGAATTCCAAGGTCCATTGTGACAGAACCGATTGAAAAGTAACGATTGTTCCCCGGGATCTCCGACTGATGCGCGCCTCCCCCTCAAGTCCATGTCCCGCCCCTGGGCAATCCTGTGCCAATCAATGGCAATCCGGATGAGAGAATTATCCGCGAATTCGCGAGGCGTGTCGCGCACGAAACCTGATAGACTTTCCGCATTCACTTTTCTTGCGAAGCAAAACGTACCCATCCGGATGAAATCGATAACTCCAAAACACTCTTTCCCGGCAGCGATCGTCCTGATGCTACTGATGTCGTCCTGCCTGTGGGCCAAGCCGCCTGCTCCCACCCGGACTTCGCTCGTTCGAGTTCTCGATCTGGATCGCGGCGAAGAGACAACCGTGACCTTGTCGGATGATTCAACGGCCCGCGTCCAATTGCTCGAAATCCATGAAGTTCGGGATCCCATTCGAAATGCCATCCGCAGTGCGACCGTGACGGTGGAGGTGAACGGCGAAAAGACGACGCTCCATGTCGGCAACTACCATCTGCCGGTCCATTTCGGCGGAGTGCAGATCGATTGCTCGCTGACTTCGGGATACTATCAGAACACGAATCAGGATCGCTGGGGATTGGAGAAAGACGCGCGACTGCGGCTTTGGCCGGCCGGTTCGCCCATGGTCGCCCCGGGAACTTTCGCCTACCCGGTGAAGCAGAACTGGTTTGCGAGCGGCACCCAGTTTTCCAATGAACCCACCTTTGTGGATGGGGGAGAAGTTCCTTCGAACAAGAAAGTGTACTACCACAATGATCTCGATTTCGGAGGGTGCGAAGGAATGGTCGAGGTGGTGGCCGCAGCCGATGCACTGGTGGTGAGTGCAGGAGACAAACTGCTGGACGGGTACTCTCTCGATACTCCGGCGAGACCCCGCTACGATGTGGTTTATCTACTGGATGATCGAGGCTGGTACTACCGCTACAGCCACCTCTTCTCGACGGAGGTTGAGATCGGACAGCGGGTGAAAATGGGCGAGCGAATCGGGTTGCTCGGCAAAGAGGGCTCCAGTGGCGGGTGGTCTCACCTTCACTTTGGCGTGGTCAGTCGCCAGCCATCGGGCAAGTGGGGAACGCAGGAGGGGTATGCCTTTGTCTGGGAGGCCTGGTTGAATGAGAATCAACCGGAAGTCATAGCAGTAGCGCGCCCTCATCATCTTGTTTCCACGGGAACTCCCGTCACCCTGGATGGCGGGAGATCGTGGTGTGCTTCGGGTGCGCTGAAGTATGAATGGACGTTTTCCGATGGCGAATCAGCCGGGGGAAGCAAGGTCGAGCGAAGTTACGAAAAGCCCGGCACCTACAGTGAAATTCTCAAGGTCACGGATGAAAAGGGGAATGTCTCTTTCGACTTTGCGGTCGTGCAGGTAATCGACCGGGTGAACGAGGATCTTCTTCCGCCGACAATTCAAGCCGCGTATGCTCCCTCAACAGGTTTGAAGGCCGGCCAGACAGCTACCTTCAAAGTGCGCACCTTTCGCACGACCGAAGGCAGCGAGACCTGGGATTTCGGCGATGGCTCGCCAACCGTGGAAGTGAAGTCAGATGGAGGAGCGGTAAAGTTGGCCAAAGATGGATTCGCCGTCACCGGGCACACGTATTCCAAGCCGGGAAATTACATTGTGCGGGTAGAGCGCACCAATGATCGAGGCGAGACCGCGACGGCTCACCTGTGGGTGCCGGTCGGTATGTGATCC
This sequence comes from Verrucomicrobiales bacterium, assembly GCA_029213265.1. Classification (GTDB taxonomy): domain Bacteria; phylum Verrucomicrobiota; class Verrucomicrobiia; order Verrucomicrobiales; family DEV007; genus Arctic95D-9. The sequence continues at coordinate 212,829 of JARGNG010000001.1, forward strand.
GGAAATACCGGAACCGAAGGAGGCGCTCGATGCGATACGGGATTCTGGAAGGACGGTTCATGCAGCTCCCTGGTCCGTGCCTATGAAATTCTTGGAAAAGCTACTTCAGCAGCCACTCGCTGGCGGTGGCTTCCTGTAAGGCGGCCTCGCCGGTGAAGACCTCCAGTCCATCGGAACCGTAGGCGGCAGTGAGGATTGCGGGAGCGTTCTTCTCGCCCGCGAGCCAGAGTGGGCGCGGAGCATGGAGTGCAAGCAGGCCGGGAAGATCGAGATACTTGGCCCCGCCGGGGAGAAACATCGGATCGCGATAGTCGAGCAGTTGTCCGAAGCGAAACCCCTGCGTGTCGATCGCCGCCCGGTCGATCGCTTCGCCAGCGAGGGCACCCGCGGCGGCAGCAACGGGACCTGCGCTACCCCAGGCAGCAAGAGAAACCGTTTTCGGATTCGGACAGGGCCCCGCATCCTTGCTGCGGAGAAGACTCACCATGGAAAGCACGTCGTGCGCGCGCTGGGCGAAGAGCGCGTGGTTGTAGCCGAAGGTGTAGCCGGCGAATTCACGGCGGTTTTCAACGGCGCGGGTCTGGGTGACAGGGTCACCGCCCTGCAGGAACAGATCGGTGCCAAGTACGGCAGCGCCCGCTTGCAGCAGCGTCTGGACCGCGGGTTTCACGCTGCCATCGGTAAGGTGAAGCCCGGACTTGCCCGCTTCCTCGAGCCAGATGACGACGTGGCCGTTCCACTCTTTCGGACAAAGCCAGGTGGTGTTCACTTCCTCGTCGTAGCTCTTGTTGCGCAGCAGACCGCTTCGCTCCACGAAGTTGCCGCGATCCTGCTCGCCCTTCGGCACCCATTCCACCTCGCCTGCGGTTTCGAAGGATCGACCGATGATCACTTTCAGAGCCGGGCGGAGGACTTCCTGTCGGCCTTCCGCTGTGGCGGCGGCGGCGCGAAGCTGCTTCCCGGCGTCCACGTCGAGCCATGCGAGTAACTCCCGTTCGAAATCCGGATCGGCGGCTTTCGGGGCAGGATGCTGTTCGTTCCAGACCGTGAGCTGTTCGGGTGGCAGCGGTTCGAAATCCTGCTCGATCACCGGCGAAGGAAACCCGAGCTTGAAGTGCTGGTTGAGAAAGGTGTAGAAGGCGGAGCGAGTGACGGCGTTGTAGTTGTGCGGGAAGTGCTCGCCGCGTTTCAGGTAAACGTTGTCCTTTTTTCCGTAGGCTGAGTAAAGCTGCTGCAACTCAGGAAAGCCCTTCGTGGCCATCTCCACCGTCCAATCGTCTGCGCTGTTCATGCCCTGCGGCTTCGGAGCGAAGAGCGCGGCGAACTCGACATTGCCGGTGTTCACCCGCAGCAGGCTGGCGTTTTCGCAGGGGCAACCGCCCTGCATTGCCGTGCTGACCATGACGACGGGAAAGGAGAGATCGATGCGGTCGTCGATCGCTGCCAGGATCATTGTCTGCGTGCCGCCGCCGCTCGCGCCGGTAATGGCGACCCGATCCGGGTCCACCTCGGGCAGGCTGAGAAGGAAGTCGAGGCCGCGCACGGAGTTGAGCGTCTGCAGACCCATGACATTCTGGCAACGCGCTTCGGCCTGTGGGCTGAAGAGTCCCCAGTTCTCCGTCTTGTTCATCTCCGGCCGCAGGTCAACCACGCCGTGCCCGTGCACGAGATCCCGCGAAAACTGAATCGCATCCGAGTCGCCGAGCATGTCCCACTGCCACACGACACAACCCATCTTGACCACCTGGCGACACAGCGCCTGAAAGGTGCTGCGTCCGGCCCTCTCGAATCGTTCCGCCCCATCGGCGATACTCTGGCGCACCTTGCTCTCGGAGTTGATGTCGAAACGCGCGTCTTTCCGATGCCCGTGAGCGAACATGACACCCGGAACTTTGCCTTCGATATTTTTCGGCCGGTAGAGGTTGCCGGTAACGAAAAGACCCGGTGCACTCTCGAAATACACCTTTTCCACCGTGTAGCCATCGCAGTCGATTTTGCCGTGAATGACCGCGTTGAGTGGTGTCTTCTCCGGCATCGGCCACAGTCCCGTCGCCACGAGGATCTGACGCCTCACCTCCTCTTTCCGCTGCTCCCACCCGGAGAGGGATTCCGGCGGGTGGAATGGGAAATAGCCCTTCAGATCCTTGAGCGGTTGAAGGCGGACGTCTTCGGCGGAAGCCATCAGTGAAATGTTAAGTAGAAAGGAAAAAAGGACGAGGTCTTTCATGGGAGTTACTTTGTGGGGGCGATTCAGGTGCCTGGAAGAATCACAAGCCGGGGTAAGGGGAGAATGACATTGTGCAAAACGGAATTCAAGACTTCCGCGTCATCAATGACTTCCACGAAAAGTTGCCGGAACCATGGGCGCGTCCTGTTGGTCCCGCCACGTTTCGGCAAGGAGTCGAAAGCTATGATCGAAGCTGGAAGAGCGGGATGCCTCGCGCCCGGATGCTGCGGTTGCGAGATCGAAGTGTCGTGACGTCCCCATCATCCCTCCTCAATCGGACCCGAGGCAGTAGAGCCATTCCCGGCGTTCTTCTCCGGCGTTTTCGGCAACGCGAATGAAGATCCGGTCATCGACTATCGCGGGGGTGGCGAAGGTTTCATTGCCCAGGGTGTTTTCCGCGACGAGTTCAAATGCTTCGGGATTGGCTTTGAAAACGTAGGTGATGCCGCGTTCGACCGTCGCATAGATGTTTCCGTTGGTGAGAATGGGGGACGCACTGATCGGCCCGCCGCCGAGCCGTTCTTTCCACATTTCCTGGCCGTCACGGACACGCCAACAAATGGCGATGCCCCCGTCATTGACCGCATAGATATACCCATCGTGGACCAGCAGGGACTGCTCATAGCATCTCTGATCATTCGACCACAGCTCGGCTGCTTTTGTGCCGCCATCCGTGACCTTTACGGCGCTGGTTGCCTTTCCGGGGAATCCTCCGCTTGCGAAGACGAGGTCGTCTTCCCAGATCACTGTGGCCGCGGTCACCTGGGTGGCTGCGGGAGCCGACCAGGCGGGCTGACCCGTGCGCGGATCATAGGCGGATATCTGTTGGTTGGCACTGATCAGGAGCAGGTCACGACCATTCACTTTTCCGACGATGGGGGAGCTGTAGCTGGAAATTTTCCGCGAGGTTCGCCAGATCTCTTTTCCGGTTTCGCGATCGAATGCGGCGAGATATCCGTCTGTTTCGAATTCGGAGGCTACGATGACGAGGGAACCGTAGAGGAGCGGGCTCGCGCCGTAGCCATAGGGATAGCGCGAACGATAGTCGCCCGTCCGCACCTGCCAGAGCTGTTTCCCATCGAGATCGAGGGCCGACAGCGTGATGCCCCCTCCGTTGTTGAAGACGGCAAAGACGCGCTCGCCATCGCAGGCCGGAGTGGGGGTGGCGTGCGTGTTTTTCCGGTGGAGTTTCTCGGGGAGACCGCCCCGGTGCACTTCGGTCTGCCACAGTTGTTTTCCGGAATTGCGATCGAAGGCAATCACTGATTGGGTCTTTTCCTCTTCGTTGGCGGTGGTGAGAAAGATGTGATCTCCGGAAAGGATAGGCGAGGAATGGCCACGGCCGGGGACGGGAGACTTCCAGATCACGCGATCCGCCTCGCTCCAGGAGGTGGGCGGCGCCTGATCGGGATCGGCGGTTCCGTTTCCGTGGGGACCGCGCCAGACAGGCCAGTCGCCTGCTTGAAGTGCGACGGCGGCGAGGAGCGGAACCAGAAAAGTCGAAAGGAGCGAATTCACGGGGAAATATTCAGGTCGGGAAATTGGAAAACGGTTTTTGTTATGCTCCTATGAATCTTTCCGCAATGAGCCCCCACCACTAGGGAAAACGAAGGCATCATTGCGGAATGGAAAGACGCTTCCCCGGTGGACCTCGAAAATCGTAGAGGGAAGGAATGTGAGGCGTGCGCAATTCCGCCCTCTCCAGCTATTGATGGCTTGGCAGGTTCTGTCTGAGACTGCATGCAGAATGAAAAAGATCGCGCTCCCTCTCATCCTGCTCTGCCTGTCGATCACTCTGTTCGTAGTTAGTGAGGGGCAGAAACCAAAGGAATGGTTCGAAACCTTTGATCTCAATGTGGGCGAAGAGGTGGAGACACGCGGAGGTTGCCTGCTCACGCTGGTGTCGGTCGAGGAACCCAGGGGAAAAGTCTGGAACGAAGTTTCCCGGGCGAAGGTGACGGTCTCCATCGATGGCAGGGAGCACACCCTCATCGCGGGCACGTATCGGCTTCCGCAAAAAGTGGAGAGCGTTCAAATCGATTGCCCGGTGACCGGTGGACTGCGGGACACCAGCCACATCGATCACTGGGCTCTGGAGAAAGATGCCCGCATTCGAGTCTGGCCGGGAAAGGGACCGTGGATTGATCGGGAGAGCTTCGGCTATCCACTGATTCAAAAATGGTTCGCCAGTCACACGGCTTTCTCCAACGAACCCGTCGCCTCCCGGCCGAATGGCAAATTGTACTACCATGCAGGAATGGATTTCGGAGGTTGTGAAGCACTCACGGAGGTCGTCGCCGCAACCGATGCACTGGTCGTTTCAGCCGGAGACGAAATTCTGAGCGGGCATCAGCCGGTCCTCGATACTCCCGTCAATCCACGATACGATGTGCTCTATCTGCTCGACGAGCGTGGGTGGTACTATCGCTACAGCCATTTTCACTCGTTTGACCCCGCCATCAAAATCGGGACACGGGTCAAAAAGGGACAAGGTCTCGGGCTCGTGGGAAAAGAAGGCGGTAGCGGCGGATGGACTCATCTTCATTTCGAGATCAAGAATCGAAAGCCATCCGGTCGTTGGGGGACCGAAGACAGTTATGCGTTTCTCTGGCAGGGATACCGGGAGCTCTATGATCCGGAAATCCTGGCGGTTGCGAGGCCCGGGCACATGATCCTGGAAGGAGACAAAGTGATCCACGACGGAACCCGTTCCTGGTCACGGGACGGCGAAATTGCGAAGTTTGAATGGCGATTCTCCGACGGCACGACCGGGACCGGAGCGAAGGTCGAAAAAGAATACCACTCGCCGGGATCCTATCGGGAAACTTTGATCGTGACGGATTCTTCCGGGAACCGGGATGTCAATTTTGTGAGGGTCAAAGTGTTCTCCCGAACGGACACCGGGTCGGCCCCTCCGCGAGTCCATGCCACCTATCATCCCACCTTTGATCTCCGTGTCGGAAAGCCGGTCACTTTCAAATGCCGGGCATTCGGAACCACTCACGGACTTGAGACATGGGACTTTGGAGATGGCAGCCCTGCTGTGACGACGAAGTCAGATGGAAATGCGGAGCAACTCAATCCGGATGGCTACGCGCAGATTGAACACACCTATTCCCGACCGGGAACCTATCTGGTGCATGTCTTCCGAAAAGACGAAAAGGGATGGATGGCCAAGGACCGGCTGTTTCTTCGAGTCGAAGAGTGAGGGGAATGTTCGGCTTCCAGGATCCGGGCCCCTGCTTGCCACCGGCTATCCCCCCTTACCTGCGGTTCCACTCCTTCTCCGCTACGGCACAAACCGGATGGCCCGCAGATCAAACAAAGCGCTCTTCACCGGGCCCAGTGAACGCACCACAATCTTGTTGTCGCCGCCGGTGAGTTCGACCTTTCCGATTGGGGTTGTCTGGAAGGTTTCCCAGCTTCCGGTGCTTTCGATTTTCCCTGTCAGGGCCTGTGTTCCATTGATAACGATTTGCCATTCGTTTCCTGCGGCCTCCGGGGAAACGGAATACTCCCACTCGACCGAATACTTGCCGGGGCGATCCAGAACCGCGGTCCATTCGGCACGGTCATGCTCTGAGGTCCACCACCCGAGAGCATCGTAGTCAGGCATGTATTCGAGGCGTTCGCCGGAGGGGCGGCACTTGGAGGCTCGAAGTTCGACCCCTCCTTTTCCGTTCGGACCCACCCGCGAGGAAAGAGGTGGTTCCCACTTTTCCGAAGGCGATCCGATGCTGCCGAGATAGGCGATCAGGTCGGCGATCTGTTGTTTAGTTAGAGTGGATTCCAGTCCGTCCGGCATCAGGGAGATCCCCGCGGACTGCATCGATGCAATATCGGCGCGGAGAAGTTTCTGCTCGCTGCCGTCGGCGGCACGGAGAGTGATCCCGCCGGCACTTTCCTCGCTGATGAGCCCGAAAAGCTGAGCGCCGTCTTTGGTGGAAATGGCATAATTCAGATACTTGTCTTCCACCGCCCGGTTGGGATCCAGGATCGCAACGAGCATGGCATCGGGTGAGCGATCGGTTACCGCGGCGAGGTCGGGGCCAATCGCATTTCCGACACCCTCAAGCGCATGACAGGCGATGCAGGCGGCGGCGAATGCGGTCTTGCCAGCCGCAGGATCGCCCTTCATTTGGAGGACGTCGGTATGATCTGCGAGCACCTCGGCCCGGCTGGCGTTGCTGGCGCTCTGAAATAATTCGCGACTCTGCTTCCGGACGGCTTCGTCGGAGGAGTCAATCAGCCTCTGGCGGGTCGCGGCATCAATCTCCGCCACGGAAATCGTGCGATCTTCGAGTCCGGAAAGAAACAGCCCTGTCCAGGCCGGGCGGCTCAGGAGCAATTGGAGAGCGGTCGCCCGATCGGTGGGACCGAAAGTGGGCCATCGTTCGATGAGCGCCCCGGCCACAGCGGGATCGCGGGAGTTACCCAGGGCCTCGAAAGCGGCGGCACGAATTCTCCGGGGCGATTGAGGGGAAAGGGAACTGGCGAATCGATCGATATCGGTTTCCGCATCGAAGACGCCTTTGCATTGCAACAAGCGCATCGCTTCGAGGCGCTGCCACTCGGGAAGCTTGTCGTTCCCTGCGAGGGCGCGGGCACCGTTGCAGATCCGGCGAAGCAGTTCCTGCCCGGAGGGGTCTTCGCTGAGACTGTCGATGCTGGCGCCATTTTCGAGCAGGCCGATCAGGATCGATATCTGCCAGGGCTTTGACGGCCCTTCACTGCCGGCGACGGCGGCGATCAGCTTCTTCGTGGCAGGCCTGGATTTCCATCGGCTCGCCATGGACGCGAATTTCTCGATCTGTAGGTTGGAAGGGGCTTTGACCGAAGGGAAATCCGCCAGCGCCGTGGCAAACTCTTTTCCATCGGTGTAGGCGAGACTGAGGATGCCGACGATCGCATCGATGTTGCCGGGATTCACGGAACTGAACGCGGTCGCCGACACATACGGTTCGTCGCGATGTTGCAACAGGATGCCGGCCAGGGTTCGGTGGGCGACTTCTCCTTTGAGTTCGCCCAGCACACCGGCCAGTTCCTGAGCCACCAGACTGTCTTTGAGATGGCCCCTTGCAGCCGATACCATTTCTTCTGCGTCCAGGTGGGCGGCGGCGATCCGAATCGCATTTCTCACGACTCCGGGGTGTGGGTCACCGACCGCGATCCGGCAGATCTCGGCTTCCACCTTGCCGAGCCCGTCGAGAACCGAAAGGGCGTGAAGCCTTGCGGGCGGCGATTCTCCTTCTTTCGCGAGGGCGGTCAAAGCGGGAACGGCCTCTTCCGCCTTTCGCCACAGCAACATCTGGTGAACCAAATCCCGAACCGTTCCATTGGCGCTTTCCAGCTTCGCTACCAGTTCGTCGTTGGTGAGGGAATCCAGTTTCGGTGCGGCGCCCGGGTTGGCTCCTTCGGAAAAAATCCGGTAGATCCGTCCGAGGTCGCTACCTGCCCGAAGGTCGTATTTTTCCTGCCATTCATTGGGAATCCACTCCGGATGCTCGATCACGAGACGATACATGTCCGCGACCCAGATCGCCCCGTCCGGTCCCGTTCGCACGGAAACGGGGCGCGACCAGGTATCGGTTGAAGCAAAAAACTCCGCCTCTGTTTCGTCAAAGGCACGATCCGAAGTGAAGGTCGAGCCTCGCGGAGAAAGCACCTGGCGGCTCACGAGGTTGTGGACGGGCTCACAAATGAACGCGTTTCCTGCGAAGGCGGCTCCGAGCAGGTCGTCCCGATAGATGGCTGGTCCGCACACTGAGGTAAAACGATTGGCGCGGTCGGGTTGATTGAAGCGCTCGAGGGTGGTGCTCAGCGGATATACCGGAGCGGCACCGGGCTCGACCGGCACGCTCACAGTCGCGGACGGCGGCGAAACGGCGCTGTTTCGTTTGAGGAACGAGTAGCGCATCGGATAGTGCCACAGAGGATTGCTGTTGTTGCAGCCGAACCAGTTTCCCCAGTCATCCCGGTAGCGGCCGCACTGCGTTCTTCCGGTGAGGGGCTGGTGGACTTTCGTGAAAGGATGGATCCGGAGATCGTGGCCGCGGATATCCACTTCATCCCGGGTTTCTTTGGAAAGGATGACACCACCACCGTCCCCGTTGGCGACGTGCAGCCAGTTGTCGAGCCCCCACGCGAGACCGTTGACGCGGTGCTGCTGGTTCGATTTTGCAAATCCCTCATACCAGATTTCCCGGTGATCCGCTTTGTCGTCGCCGTCGGTATCTTCAGCGTAGAGGATGTGCGGCGCGGCGGTGACGAGGACTCCTTTATCCCAGACTTTCACTCCGGTGGGGTAGGGGAGGTTGTCGAGAAAGATCTCCGCTTCGTCGTAGCGACCATCGCCGTCCGTGTCGGTTAACACCTTGACGCGACCGCCGGGAACATGGAGGGGATCATCGAGTTCATTCCAGGTCAGGCCATTGGGATAGTCGCGCATTTCGACGACCCAGAGGCGTCCATCCGGTCCCCAGTCGAACGCGACCGGATCCATCACCAGTGGCTCGGCGGCGACCAGTTCGATTTTCAAGCCGGGCTTGGTGTGCATCGAGGCGAGCGCTTCCTCCGGAGGCAGGGGCTCGTCATTTGGCCGGGGACGGGGCGGGATTGCCCGGGCGGGTTTGGTTTTGTCAGGACGACCCCCGGCGAGGTCGGTCACTGCATTCACGATGATGTCTTCCGTCTCCGGGGCGAGGCTGGAGGGCTTGTCATAGGAAACCATGGACTGGATCACCTCATAGCCGCCTTCGGAAATCTCTTTGGCCGTGGTGATGTAGCAGGGGGATTCGTTGGCGTAGCCGATAACCCAGTTGCGTCGATCCTGCGTATTGAGCTCCTTCTTGATTCGCAGGGAATACCCGGAGGTGACTTCGCCGGGCAGAAAGGCAGTGGTGAGGCTCCTGTCTCCTTCTCCGGGGAACTGCCAGGTTTGCACGAGGTAATCAATCTCCTTCGGAACGGTTTCGCCGCTGTCGATGCGGTCGAGCCAGATCTGTCCGTAGAAGGCGCGGCGCTTGTCTTTCCCGGCGACCCAGCTTTCCAGGTCTTTCCGATCGGGCCGGGAGGCGAGCGGCAACTGCACGGTTCTCGTCGTGCACTTCGGCGGAGCGGTCAGTTGGAAGGTGCGCGTATGGTCTTCGATAAGAGACTCCACCTGGTCGGCAATTTCCTTTCCGTGTTTTACAATAAACGGACCGGCATTCGCCGTGCGCGGCTCGGGATTGGCATCAGCCCCGCAACCCGCCGCGACGAGAGCGACGCTGTCCGGGTAGCGGGATTCGATCGTTTGCGCGGCGGCGCCGGCCCAGTCTCCGTGGAACCCTTTTTTCGGCGGTGAATAGGACGTGCAGTGACAGGCATAGCTCAGGAAAACACCGAGCACCCTATTGGCATCCTCGGCGGAAGTCACCGTGAGCACCGGCAGGCTGTGATCGACACTCCCTTGTGGATTGGGCCTCATTCCGGCCCACTTTCCGTCCTTCACGATACGACGGTTCATCGCAAATCCTGCCCGGCCTTCTCCCCAGCGAAGGCTTGCGGGTTCTCTTGACTCAGCCGCTTGCACTCCAATGGAAATCAAGCGCTCCACGAGCCAGTCGGTGTATTCATCGATGTGCGCCTTTTCTTCCGGAGGCAGTAATTTGCAGAAATGCATTTCCTGCATGTAGTCGCTCAGCGACGGTCCGCCGTGCGTGTGGGTTGCAGAGATAGCAAAGGTTTCGGCGCTGAGTCCGAGCTTCTCTGTCAGTCCCGCAAAGACCCGATCCCTCAGCGATCGCGGAATTCCCAGAAGGTCCGCCGTAATCATCAGGGAGCCCAGTTTCCCTTTGGAATTCCCGATCGCGAGAGCCCGGGCGAAGAGCTTGTTCTCGGCCGGTTCCCCTTCATACCCGCGGGAGGCGTAGCCGACCATGCGAACCGGAACCTGCGGCGTGATGTCGATTCGGGCGAGGCCGGCGGTCGTGTCGGGCGTCGTTTCCTTTTCCTGCCCCAGGGCAGCGGCGGCGATGATCGCGAGCAGGAGAAGAGGCAGAAAGTGCTGCCATCGGAGGTGAATCGGGGAGGGTGTTCTCATGGAAATCGAGTGAGGATTCTTTTGGAAAGCCAACATTCATTGATGGTTTCCCGAGTCTCTTTTTGAGCGGCAATGGTTTCCAGAATCGGTAACAGCGGCCTGGCGGTTTCGCCGAGATAGTCGAGCGCATTCAAGGCGAGGACGCGGCTGAAGGCGTACTCCGATTCGATCACCTGTTTAAATACGGGAACAACCTCCCCGGCTTCGGATCCGGCGTGGCGCAGGGACCAGGCCAATGCCACCCGCACATCGGAGTCGGATTCTTTTTCCAGCTGTTCGCGCAAATCCGCGAGCTTCGTCGACCGCAGCGCAGCGTGATAGCGGATCATTGCGTTCGCATCATCGAGCGAGACCTCATCCGCGATGAGTCTCTGCAACGGGTAGCGGGATTCATCGGCGCAGAATTCACGAACGCTGCCGGCCTCCTTTTCGGCCGCCATCAGTTGTTGTTCGGGCAGGAATCCGCTGTCACGGGTCTCCAGCATCCAGTCGGCGAGTTCACGCCGCATTCGTTCCAGCGTCTCGCGGTGGGCTGGATCGTCGGCAAGATTGGTGAACTCGTCAGGATCCGACTCCAAGTCGTAGAGTTCCTCGCCGGGTTTGGTTTCTGCCAGGAAATTCCGGAAACGCCCTTCTTTCCCCCTTGCCTGAAGTCGGCGGAACGCTTTCGAACTTTCCAACTTCTCCATGTAGGTCAGCCACGGGAACTGCGGCACCTGCGGCAGGAAGTTGCGGGTGTATCGATAGCGAGAGTCACGAACGGTCCGGATCAAATCGATTCGCTCGTCCATCCGGTCACGAGTGAACACCAGTGTCTTCCGAGGCGCCGACGCTTTCGCACCGAGAAACGCCCGGCCGTCGAGATGGTCGGGAATATCGAGTCCGGCGAGGCTCAACACGCTCGGTCCGAGGTCCATCAGGCTGACGAGTCGATCCGACACTTCGCCCGGGTGAACCGGTGCGAGGTGTCTCCATTTTTCCGGGAAATGAATCAGAAGGGGAACGCGAGTTCCTGCCTCGGTGATCCACTGCTTGCCGCGTGGAAAAGGGGCTCCGTGATCAGAAAAGAAAAACACGATTGTATCCCCGGCGACCCCGGTCTTCTCGAGATGACGCAGGATCGGGCCGATGTATTGATCGTCCATCAAGCTGACGAGGTCCTCGTAGCGTGCCCATTCCTTCCGCACCGCGTCGTCGTCCGGCAACCACTGCGGAGGAGTGACTTTGTCAGGATCGTGCCGTTGTACGTCGGTGAGTTTCGTTTGATCGACGAGACTGGTTTTGCTGCCTTTCCAGAGGCGACTTTCGTGAGTGTCAGGGAAATTGTAGATCGCAAAAAAGGGCTGTCCTTTCGCCCGACGCGTCCAGTCGGCTTCTTTCCATTTCTTCGCGTCCCAGAACTCCGGACCGGTCGTGAAGTTGAAATCCTCCTTGCCGCGATTGACGCAAAAATACCCTGCCTCGCGAAGCGCCACCGGAAACGGACGAATTGCTTCCGGTAATGCAATCCTGCTTCGCATGTGCTGCGTGCCGATCGACGAGGGATGCATCCCCGTAATGAGGGCGGAACGTGAAGTAGCACAAACACCGGTCGCCGAAAAGGCCCGGGTGTAGCGAACGCTGCGGGCGGCGAAGGCATCGAGATTCGGGGTTTTCGCATCAGGATCGCCGTAGCACCCGAGGTTCGGGCTCATGTCCTCGGCGATGAGAAAAAGAAAGCTGGGACGCTCATTTTCCTGGCTGTGGAGACTGGCCGAAAACAGAAGGGTCACAACGATCCAACCCTGTTGAATCAACGACTGCACCCTGTTGGATCGATCGTGTTTCATGACTCAATCCCGGGCGGGACGTGCCGCCCTCCATCCGGCGTGAAGTTGTTTTGTCAGGGCGGGGATGCGATCGCGATGCTTCGGGTCGCGGGCGAGATTCACATTCCCTTCCGGGTCATTTTCCAAATCGTAGATCTCGACCTGGCGGAATTTCCCATTGTCGCTGAGCCACTCGGTGAATCGCCAGCGTTCCGTTCGCATCGAGGTTCCCATGATTTTTCCGTGTTCTTTCAGAACTCGTGGATACTGGGAAAAGGCGGCGCTTTTCCATCTCCGCTCCGGATCGTTCATGAGGGGCCCCAGGCTGTCGCCCTCGACTCCCTCGTCGAGGGGAAGGCCGCAGGCTTCGGTCAGGGTTGGTAGGACGTCGACCAGTTCGACGAGGGCATCGGTTCGGGCTCCGGGAAATTTCTGCCCCGGGATTTGCAGGATCAAAGGGACGCGGCAGGACAGCTCATAGTTGTTGCGTTTGCACCACAAATTGTTTTCTCCGATGTGGTAGCCGTGATCGCCCCAGAAACAGATGACGGTATCGTCCCGCAGGTCCAGTTCATCCAGCGTCGCCAGAAGTCGACCAACCTGGGCGTCGATAAAGCTGGTGCAGGCGTAGTAGGCGCGCCGCATTTCCCGGGTGAGCGTTTCATCCGCGACCGGTTCTCCACGCTTGCGGGGAATGCCGTGATAGACGCGCATCTCGGCAGAGTCGTAGTGCGCATATTCCGGTGAACCTTTTGGATAGTACGGATTAGGAACCTCCGGAATGCTGCCTTCGGGATAGAGGTCGAAGTAGCGTTTCGGTGCGACGAAAGGAACGTGCGGTTTCAGAAATCCAACGGCGAGAAAGAAGGGTTCTCCGCTCCTTGCGTGGGCCTGCAGATGTTCGATCGCCTTGTTCGCAATTTGACCGTCCGCGTGTTCTTCGTCGGGCGTGTCGGAGGACTCCCAGGGCAGTCCGCGGACAATGGCATCTTTCCAGCTCGCGCCGGGTTGGCCGAGCTGCGGGTAGTTCTTTGCGAGGCGTTCACGATGGTTGGCGAACCACTGCTCTGCGATCTGGATGCCTTTGGGGGAGTGATAAAAGTTCGGCTGTGGAAACCAACCCTCTTCGCTCCAGGACGGGGCATCATCGATCCCGTTGCCGAAGGCATGGCCTTTCGCGCCGTGATAGATCTTGCCGACCGCGAGGGATCGGTATCCCGCCTTGCGAAACTGCTGCGGTAAGGTTTTCACCTCCGGTAGAGCGTTACGAAAATGTGTCGTGAGGTCGTACACTTGTGTGGAGTCAGGACGTCGTCCCGTCAGGATAGATGCCCGGGAAGCATTGCAAACGGATTGCTGGCAGTAAGCGCGCAGGAAAGTGGTGCCCTTTGCGGCCAGTGCATCGAGATGAGGCGTGATCGCCACTTCGTCGTCGTAGCAGCCCAGGGTGGGGCGCAAATCATCGACCGCGATAAACAGCACGTTGGGCCCGGCTTCCGCTTGGGCGGAGAGAGGAAACAGCAGCAACGCTGCCAGGAGTGGGACCTTATGAATCATCATCCAGATATGTGCTTTCAGAAGGGGAGCGCAAGGCCGTGGCATTCCCCCGGCGCGTCTTCTGAACCCCTCGATGGTGGGGGCTGTGGTTCGCCGCGCCAACTGCGGGCGAGGCCGTGATCAAGCCAAGTCCCCCGGGAAACTGTCGGAAAACAGAGAGGGGAATTGTTTTCGGTGGTGCCTCTATCTGCCTCCAGTTGCGCTGCCTCTTCCGTCTCGAACTGAACTACGTTGGTTGCCGATTCATACTCGTCCCGCCAACGAACGAACGGGGTGGGTTCATCTCGCTTGCGGATCTCGCGAGATCTCTCCGCTGCGCTCCGAGTCGAACAAGCGGGGCCGGTCATCCGGTTCAAATCCAATCCCGTGGTCTTTTGATGGCAGAGGGGGTGGGATTCGAACCCACGGTACCTTGCGGCACTCTGGTTTTCAAGACCAGCGCATTCGACCACTCTGCCACCCCTCCATAAAAAGTCTCTGATTGGTCAGATCGAGCGGAATCTAGAGGCGGTTTGCCGGTCTTTCAACCCGGTTTTGGCGTCTTTCAGGCTCTCGAGTCCAATTGGAACACCTGCCCGGAGATGTGGAGGGTTCCGGCGAGGAAGCAGACAAATCGGGCGGCCTCTTCGATCGTGTTGAAACGCCTCAAAACGTGGCGGGCGAGGGCGGCTTCTCTTGCGGCTTCGCTGAGACTCGAAGTCATCTTCGTGTCGAGGAATCCCGGGAGGACCAGATTGGTGCGGATATTTCTCTTTCCCAACTCTTTCGCATAGGACTTCGTGAGTCCGATCAGTCCTGCTTTGGAGGCAGCATACGCGGTCTGGCCGGGGGGAGGGTGAAGTGCGGAATAGGAGCCGATGTTGATGATGCTCCCGTCCCGCTGACGCATCATGAGTGGAGCAACGGCCTGGGAGCAGAGGTGTGCGCCCTTGAGATTGGTTTTCAGGACATCGTCCCATGCCGCCGGCGTTTGCCTGGCGAGAAGGGCGTCAGATGTGATTCCCGCGTTGTTGATGAGCAAGTCGAGCTTCTCAAGGGGCTCAAAATAGGAACTCACAGAATCACTTTCCCGGACGTCGAGGTCCTCTCTCCCCGGAGTCCGCACGTCGTAGCCCGCCTCCTGGAGATGGCGGGACATGACCCCGGCGAGATCTCCTTCTCCACCGGTGATGACTGCAACGGGACGGCTCAAACGGCAGAATGTGAGACTGTTCCGCGAGTTCGATCACGGAAGAAAGGGGGCATCGCAGCGGATGAGAAGAACCGGATCGGCTATTCAAACACGCTCTTTTTCTCCGGCTGTTTCAGAAAGGGGTTGGCCCGACCTGCGGCCGCTTCCTCAGCTTTCTTAAGAAACTCATCTTCGGCGCTCGCGCCTGTGGTCGGATTGCTTCCGGCACTGGGATCGATGACGACGGCGTGCTCTTCATATCTGACACGGGAACGGCTTAGCTGACCGACGTATTTGATTGCCTGAGTCATGGGAACGCCCCGCATGTTCAGCGTAATCATCGTGTTGTCGCGCTGCTCGTTAGTTCCTTTGTAAATGAAATTGGGGACCATTTTCCCGCCGGTGAGTTCCTCTGCTCGCGAAGCCAGGTAATCTAAAACATCTCCTACCGGCGCGTCCTTGAGGTTGATGTTGGGAATGATAATCTTCGCGAGTTGACCTTCGAGGTCGTTTTTCGGCCCTACTCCCTTGGCGATCGCATTTTTGCACTTGGTGGCATAGTTGCGGGCGTAGACGTGATTCGCTTTCACCTGGAGGATGCGCTCAAAGTTGGTCAGCGCTTCTTCATATTTTTGCTGATTGAAGAGTTTTACCCCCTCCGCATAGACAGATTGAACGGTCGCTTGCGAATAGCCTGTTTGAGCTGTGACGACGAAAAGTCCGAGGAGGAGGGTGCAAATGAGAGGGAGTTTGGTCATGGTCTTCTGAGGTTGGCGTGTTAACTGGGCAATCCACCAGTTGGACGTCGCGAAGTGGAATCCAACCGATGAACGGTAACCGACGATCGGGATCGCTTTTGGTGAATTTCGTCTCTGAGATTACCAAATTTACTAATTTGTGTAAACGCAAATGCGTTAAGAGAGGCGATCCATGCATCCCGGATTGCAGCGAAGGAGAATTTTAGCGAATTTTTTGACGTCGAAGTCGGGGGTCTTCCGCTTCTGTTGGTGTTGTTTTATAATTTTCAGAGAAATTGGACAACTTTTCATCACTGGATTGGACGAATCGCTTCATTTGGGTTAAATTTCATAAATTTTTCATCTTCGACAATCATGGTTGATAGATTCCGCAATATTCGAGGAGATCGGGCCCGGTCTTCGTTTTTTCCTTCCCGGTGGGCTTTTCGCTTGTTGGTGCCGGGGGTTCTTTTGGGGGCAGGCAGCGTTTTTGGGCAGGCCCCTTCGGCCGCCTCTTATCCGGTGGATCCTGCGGCCAGTGCGGGAATGACTTCCGGTAGTACCGCTACTAGCACTGCGCGTCAGATGCAGATGATGCAGGTCCGGACGGCTGCTCAATCGGCCCAGGGGGATGCGGTGGCGGCATCGATGTCCCGGACTGCGGATCGCACGATCGATCAGCAGAATCAGGATCGCGTTTTGCAAATGGCCCGCGAAGAGAAAGCGATCAAGCGGCAGATGGCGGAGCGAATGAAATGGGAGCGGGCCAATGCGGCACAGGTCAACAAAGTGTCAGCGAATGACATGTCGACCTGGAAAACCAACGGCGGAAACGTCCGGGTGGAGCGCAACGTGCCGGATCCTTTTATCACCGCACTGATTCAGGAAGAGCGGCAACTGGCAGCCGAAGAAGCTGCGGCCGGAGTCAAGGAGCCGGGCATCGGACCATTTGGCAAACTCAATCCTTTTAAGAGAAATCGCCCTGCTGAAACGCGGGTTCCGGGTCTCGTCGAAGCGATCATGGAGTCCGAGCCGACTCCTTCGACTTCACCGGCTCCCCAGGGATACGATCCCAATGTGGATGTTCCCTCGGGAGGTGGAGGCGGATTTTTCAGTAAGTTAAAGCCGCCCCGCATTGGAGGACGACGCGAAGAGGAGCCGATTGATGCCTCCTCGGCCGAGCCTCAATTTGTTCAAACTTCCTCGAGCCGACCGGCAGCCCCCACACCTGCTGTCGCATCGATCAAGCCGGGAACGATCCCGCGCATCTCGGGTGCGGCTCTCGTGGACGGAAGCTCTCCGGTGAACTCCGGTGCGCAGGCCGCGGCTCCGGCACCCCAGCCCCAACCTTCCTCCGTTTCGTTTGCGGACGAGATGCCGGATAGCTCGAATGAGCGCGGTGGTTTGTTTTCCAAGATGAAGTCCAGTGGGAGCAACTCCGGCGGCGGCGGACTTTTCAGTTTCGGTAAGAAAAAATCGTCGCAGCCTGAAGCAGGAACAATCGATGCGAGTCTGTTCCCGGCGGGATCTGTCGCGCAAGCCCCGACGGGCGGGAGCCTTGGCGGTGGGTACACTTCCCAGGATGTAGCGCAGGACGCCGCGGTGGCACCCTCTTCGACAGGGTCGGTTCAGCTTCCGGGGATGGAGGCAGAGAAGCGCTCAAGCGGGTTCTCCTTTCCCAAGCCGAAGATCAATGTTCCGAAGCCCTCCAGTTCAGGTGGTGGTGGCAACGTCCCGACGATGACGACGGTGAACAGCGCCGGAAACAGCTACTATGTGGTCACATCCACGGCGCAGATCATGGTTTATGGAGAAAATCAGATGCAGTCTGAAATTCGTGCGCTCCCGGCAGGCATGGTGGTGCAAATGACCAAGCCGGGAGAAACATGGGCTTCGGTCCGTCTTTCGAATGGCACCGAGGGAATTGTGCAGAACAAGTTCCTTCGCGCCGCTTCCTCCTCCGAAGTGGGAGCGCAGTTCGCCCCTTCGAACTGACAGGGGTTCGTCACTGATTTCCTTTCATGAAATCCTTTCTCTTCAAAGGAACGAGATTTGCTGCTTTCAGCGTGCTCTCTCTGCTTTTTCTGACCTGCCACCTTTTTGGAGGGGAGACGATCACAGTGGATGGGACGACCTACACCAACGCGGAGATGGTGGAGATCTCGCCGGACGGTCCTGCCTACAAAACGGAGGCGGGCGACATGGTCATTCTTCCGTGGACTGAGCTCAGCGAAGCCCAGCTTTCCACCATCAAGGTGAAGTATCCCGACGCGATCAGCAACGCGATGTATGACGCCTATTATATCAAGGGCTTTGTGTTTCACGTGAGCGACGATGGACATATCATCCGGATCAGTGTCGAAGACGGCGAGGAAAGGATGGAATACAAGAACGGAGCGATTGCACCCTCGTCTGGTCTCGTTCTGATCAAGGACATTCCGACCTCCGTTCCGCAGGGGGAGGGGGCGGAAATTGAAATTTTCGCTCACAAGCGAAAGACCTACACCTTCAACATTGGGATCGCAGTGCAGGAAATTCCCTATCTCACCGTGGCCCGCCCGATGTGGGGCATGGAACAGGAGTGGATCAATACAGACGGGAAAAAGATGTATGCCCGGCTCGTTGCGGTGAAAGACGGGAAAGGCCTCTTTGAGAAGGCTGGAAATCGATTTGTCTACGAGCTCGATAAGCTCGACGCCGATGCGCAAACGCGAGCCAAAGAGATCGCGGAGAAGCTGAAAGGCTTCCCGATGCAGTAGGGCGCGTGGGATCTTGGCTTCTTGGCTTCTTGGCTTCTTGGCTTCTGGCTTCTGGCTTCTGGCTTCTGGCTTCTGGCTTCTGGCTTCTGGCTTCACCCATGAATCCGTAGACCGGTTTTTCTTGAGGAAGGGAATCGCCAACGGGTAGATTCCCCTTCGATGAAAAGACTACCTGTGATTTGGTTTTTGCTGGCTCTCGGTCTGATTCCGAATGGTGCGTTCTCCAATTCCTGGCCTGCCTGGCGCGGGGATACCCTTGGTTCGGGAAAGGCGCCAGAGGCGGAGCTCCCCGTCACTTGGGACGCCTCCACCAATGTGGTCTGGCGAACCGGGCTTCCCGGGCCGGGGAATTCCACACCGGTCGTGTTCGGAGATCTCGTTTTCGTGACGCAGCCGGAATCGGCGAACCAAAGCCGCAATTTGTATTGCTTCAGCCGGAAGGACGGATCGCTGCTTTGGAAGAAAGGAGTTGTTTACGAAAAAGAAGAGAGAACGCACCGGACGAATCATTACTGTTCGGCTTCTCCTGCCGTGGAGAAGGGGCGCGTTGTCGTTTCCTTCGGGTCTGCGGGTCTGTATTGCTACGATCACGAGGGCAATGAGCTTTGGAAGAGGGATCTCGGCGCGATCGACCACGTTTGGGGGAACTCGTCTTCACCGGTGCTGCTCGACGATGTTTTGATTCACTATCATGGGCCGGCAAAAGATGCGGTTTTGTACGGCCTGAACAAAGAAACAGGAGAAACGATCTGGAAGTGGAATGAGCCCGAGTGGAAGCCCAAAGGGCGAACCGATGGCTTTCGTGACCGGGACGAAGGGGGCGTAATCGGATCCTTTGCCACTCCCATTCTGGTCGAGACGGAAGAGCGGAGGGAATTGATCATGAGTTTCCCGGTTGAGCTGAAAGCATTTGATCCGGCGACCGGCGATGTTCTCTGGACTGCGGAAGGGCTGAACCCGCTCATCTATACTTCACCTGTCTACGATGACGGAGTGGTGGTTTCGATGGGGGGCTACTACGGAAACTCGATTGGTGTCAAAGTGGGGGGTAGCGGCGATGTGACGGAATCGCACCGGCTCTGGCAGGAGGTTCGGCACAATGGCGGAATCGGAAGCGGTGTTGCGAAGGACGGAAAGCTCTACTACCAGGATGCCGGGGGTGTCGTCTATTGCGACGATATGAAAACCGGCAAGACTCTCTGGAAAGACCGCCTGCCCGGAGCCGGAAAATCATGGGGCTCATTTGTTCTCGTGGGAGACCGGATTTATACCTTGAGCCAGGCCGGTGATTCAGTTGTGTTTGCCGCATCACCGGATAGCTTTGAGGTGATTTCCCGGGCGGATGTGGGTGAGGAGACGAATTCTTCTCTCGCGATAGCGGGCCGTGATATTTTTCTACGAACTCATGAAGCTCTCTGGTGCATTCGAAAATAGCAGGATGCGAGTCCGGGCCGCAGTGCCGGGAATTCTCGCCGTTTGTCTGACTTTCAGTTCGAGCCACGCGGCTCCGTCCCGGGCGGAGGTCGAAGCCGCGCTCAAGAAAGCAGCGACGTATTTTGCCGAAACGGTCGCGGTTCAGGGGGGCTACGTATATTTCTACTCGCCCGATCTTTCCCGGAGACTGGGGGAAGGGGTCGCCCGGCCCAGCGAGATCTGGGTGCAACCTCCCGGGACACCGACGGTAGGACTCGCCTTTCTGAAAGCCTATGAAGCGACGGGCGATCCATTGTATCTCGATGCCGCGATGGCTGCCGGAAAAGCGCTCGTCTACGGGCAGCTGGAATCGGGTGGCTGGCGCAATTCGATCGACTTTGATCCTTCCGGCCCCCGTATCGATCAGTATCGGAATGGAAAAGGAAAGGGGAAAAACTACTCCACTCTCGACGACCAGATCACTCAGTCGGCCCTGCGTTTTCTCATCCGCCTCGATGCGGCAACCCGTTTTGAAAACAAAGAGATTCACGAAGCTGCTGAGTACGGACTCAAACATCTGCTGGATGCTCAGTTCTCCAATGGAGCCTTTCCGCAGGTGTGGCAGCAGAAAGTAAAACCGGTCAGCGAAAAGAAGGCGAACTATCCGGAGCACGATTGGCGGACCGAAGGTCGGATCAAGGAATACTGGGATCAGTATACCTTGAATGACAGGGTTGCGAGTTCAGTTACTGAAGTGCTCCTTGCTGCATTGGAGGTCTACAAGGACGAGCGGTATCTCGATGCTCTTCAGCAGCTGGGAAGCTTTCTCATTCAGGCTCAGATGCCGGATCCCCAACCCGCCTGGGCGCAGCAGTACAACGAAGAGATGCAGCCGATCTGGGCAAGGAAGTTTGAACCTCCTGCGATTAGTGGCCGCGAGTCGGAAGATGTCATGATCGCCCTGCTGAAGATCTATGAAGTGGCGAAGGACGAACAGTTTCTCAAGCCGATCGTTCCCGCCGTAAAATACCTCGAGGATTCTCTGCTCCCGGATGGTCGTCAATCGCGCTACTACGAGCTGGAGACCAACAAGCCCCTCTACATGGAGCGGAAAGGGGACGTCTATACCCTGACCAACGATGACTCCAATCTCCCCGATCATTACGGATGGAAAAATGAGCCGCGCCTTGATTTGATTAAGAACGCCTATCGGGCTGCGTTGGGCGGGCAGTCCGTCAGTACTGTTCTGGAATCGCAGGACGCCGGCCCGGATCAGGTGGAAGAGATCGTGAAGTCTCTCGACGACGAAGGACGCTGGATCTCCGTGTATGCCGGGGAAAACCTGATCGGCCAGGCGAAGTTCCGGGAAGGGGACTCCTACATCAGCAGCGAAGTCTTTGCTGATAATGTCGGGGTGATGAGTGCGTTTCTCGCCCGGAAATAAGTAGCCGCCTTCGCGAGAAGGTGGGCGGGAAGTCGGGCGATTGCCCTGCCCCACGCTCTTGCGAGCGCGGCTACACGGCTGCGCTTCAGACAGGGCCTGGTAGCCACCTTCGCGGGAAGGTGAGCGGGAAGGTGAGCGGGAAGGTGAGCGGGAAGGTGAGCGGGAAGGTGAGCGGGAA
>JARGNG010000001.1:234305-315664 GCA_029213265.1 Verrucomicrobiales bacterium
GCGGGAAGGTGAGCGGGAAGGTGAGCGGGAAGGTGAGCGGGAAGGTGAGCGGGAAGTGCTGACCAATAAGAAGATCCTGCGCCTCTATCTCATGTCTTTTACCATTGGGGGTAAGGGATTTTCGTACAAATTTGAAAGGCATTCAAATTGCCCTATATCGACATATGCGCATATTAGAAATTGCTATGAAACATCTACTTCGATTATTTCTCCCTGCGGATGCCTCAATTCCGGGCAATGAAACACGATTTTTCGGCCCCAAGAGAAAGCCCGCCTACTCAAGATTTCCCCTTTGGTTTGGTCTGGCTTTGGTCGGGATTTTCCTCCTTCCTGAACCATCCTATGCGCGTGTTTACAGCACCCGTGATTTGAAAAAAGAGGGTTTCGCAGGTCGGTATAAGGGAACGGCAAGGGGCACTCTCACCGAATATAATGGAACGGTTTATATCCCGCAGGCGGCAACCGCCCCTGTGGTCCAGAGAGTGCCGGCTAGAAACCGAAACGTTGCCGGACCAGATGGGAATCTTTTTCGTCTTACTTTCAGCCGCGCGAGGGGTTCTTCGCGGCGGGTCAAGATTCGGGGAACTTATTCCGGAGTGAGCTTCAATCCGTTTTGGGGATTCAACACGGTGGGCAGGGGTTCCTACATCGTTACTCTCGTGAAGCGGGGAAGCGGGAGGTCTGCCAAGGTTAAAGCCACGGTAGTGGACCGATTTTCGGAAAGCGGGCAGGTGAGCGGCTTTCGTTACAATTTCTGGTCGTTCCGGGCTGCGGGGCTCCAGTAAAGAAGAGTTCGATCGTTCTTAAAAAACGGCTTTGGTTCGGATGGACCAAAGCCGTTGTAGTTCCGTTTGAGTGGTCGCTCCCGGCTACACTTTCCACTTCGCCTGACGCAGCCTTGCCCTATCGGAGCCGGCCATGTTTTCGTACCAGACAGTGAGGAGGCTGCCGTCTTTCAATTGCACAGTGGAAGGGTAACCGAGATCTCCGGTCACTCCGTCGTCAGAAATGGTAATCGGATCACTCCACGTCTTTCCGTGGTCATCGCTGATGCGGGCCTGGTTGCCATAGGGCTTCCTCCGGTAGCCGTAACTCATGACAAGTCGATCATCGTGGAGTCGGAGCAAATGGGAGGGCAATCCCCAGACTCCGATTTCTTGCGGAGTGGACCAGGTCTTCCCTCCGTCGGTGGAACGGCATTGCAGGGTTTCCCCCTTGTTGGCTTCATTGTGATTTCGAATTTGCGCGAGAATGGAGCCATCAGCGCATTCGACGGCATGAAGCTCATGATAGGTGCCTGTTGAGGTGTCTCCTTCCCGGGTCGGAATTTCGGAGAGCCATTTCCAGGTTTGTCCGTCGTCTTCGGAAACAGCGGCGCCGATTTTCTTATCATCGGTCCAGAGATGTTTACCGAGATAGAGAATCCGCCCGTCGGAGAGTTGGCAGGGGCCATGAGGACTGTTCACGACGGTGTCGATCCGGTTGGAAAAAGTTTTTCCTCCATCAACCGAGCGATAGACCCAGCATCCGAGCTCGGCCTCGCGTGAGGCGTCGTCGGGAAGGCGGTTGTGGGCGGCGTGCCAGCTCGGGTCGTCCTTGAATTTCCCGCCGAGGTAGGTGTCGCTGTCGTAGGCGAGGGAGGTGAAGGAGGTCACGAGGAGAGTGCCGTCGGAGGTTTCGAGAAAGCCGGCATCGCGATCATCAATCAGCGAATCGTGAATCGTTCTGGGGAAGCTCCAAGTTTCGCCCTCGTCGCGGGAGTGCATGCATTCAACGGTTCCAAAGGGGCAGACATGACCGACGCGGCGCCCCGACCAGACGACATAGAGGTCGCCATTGGCGCGTTGTCCGACGGTTGGCCAACCATGATAGTAGCTGTCCTGTTGCGAGATCGTTTTCACCTGGGTGATTTCCGCGCCGGATGAGGGGCGGATCATGAGGGCAGGGGTAGATGCGGCAAGGGAGGTGGCGAGAAAAGAGCGTCGTGATGTCAGTGATTCCATTCTTCAAGCATGGGAGGAACCGTTGGCGTGGCGATAGTCCGCATTCGAGGGAAGTGAAGTGGAAGATGACAAAAAGATGACAGTTTTGTAAGGTTCCTAATTTTTCTCCCGAAGCATTTAACCGTGTGCTAAGATTACAGACTCAAATTGTTACGGAATTATGCCTAGAAGAGCGAGCTCAGGAGCCAATGTTGGACTAATTGCAGGAATCGCCGCAGCGATCATTGGTTTTATTGTGATCGCCGCTTTGCTCTTCAATTTGATTGCCGGTGATATGTTCGGTGGCGGTGGAGGCAGCAAAGGAGCGAAGCGCTCCAACTCCAATGCGACCGCGCTGAACCTGGCTACCTACCGGGACAATGGAAACAGCCTTCGCGGCAACGTCTATCGGATCGAAGGACGGGTGGAGGAGACGTTGCGATGGACCGCTGACCGTGGTCGGCTCATCAGCTTCGATGCGAATGACTCCGTCGATTCGATTCCCGTTCCGGTTCTCGTCCCGGAAGACTTTCGAAACATCAACATAGAGCGCGGCTCCGAACTCGCCATGGTGGTCCGGGTTGACCGCGACGGAACTTTGGTTGCCGAAGAAATTGAATAAGACTCTCTCACCGGAAAGAAAACCCCCACTACCCCCAGCTCATTATGTGCATCCGACTGCTTTTCCTACTCAGCTTCGCGACTCCCGGGTTGCTTTGGTCCCAGGTTTATACGCCTCCTTCCGGTGGTGGAACGAGCAGTGGAGGGGGCAATACCGGAAATACGACAACGATCGTAAACCAGGGGCAGCCCCAGCAGGGCAACCAGCAGATGGTGGGCAACGACGTTCCCTATCTCGACCCGACCACGGACGTTTTCACCTTTGATGGAAAGAGTTTCAATGTGAATGACAACCGGGTTTTCCGGGCCCGCTTTGAAAAATATGTCAATGCGGAGGAAGCCAGCTCGGAAGTCGACATCGCCTATCGTGGAACGCTTCGGGAGATCCTCGATACGCTTTCCCCGCACAATCGCGACAACAAGAAATTTCCCAAGGCGGTGGCGCTCCTGCAGTATGCTGCGCAGTTTGACCAGGATGCGCGTCTTTGTGAATCTCTCGCCAACGCCGTTTACCGTGTCTACCTCGCCCAGAATACGGTCGGCCAGTTGCGCACTTTGAATAAGGAACTCGATATGCAGCGGCGCCAGCTCGATTGGAGCTTCGACCAGTGGAAAGAGGGGGGCGGTGCCAATCGCGAAAGAAAGTTGCGGGACGATCCCGGAGGAGAGGACGGCAAGAAAGCCCTCGATCCGGTGAATGCAGGACATGTTCAGCGCTACGTGCAACGCATCGGTGAGGTCGAAGCGTCGCGGGTCGCAAACCGCGCCAAGATGGAGCTTTCGGAGATCGAAGCGAAACTTGAGTTTCAAGCTTTGATTGTCCAGTTTTTCCTGCAACGCCGTTTTGAGCACGTCGTCATGGGGGCCCGTTTTTACACCGAGTTTTTCAAGGACGGAGCCGGTCGGCTTCAATTCGAAGAAGGCTCTGAGGTGGAGCAAAACTTCAGCAAGACGATCGGTTTCAATCCCACGATCACCACGCTGGACGCGTTTGCGAATGAAGCGATTCGCGACGTCAATCAGTCCGTCGAATCTTTCGGTTTCCTTCTCGACAGCGGAGAGATCGACGGAGCGATGCGCCAGTTGCAGCAGGCTTTCGTAACCGGGGAATACCTTCCCGCTGTGCAAAGCGTTCCTCGCGAGAGAAAGCGGGAGGTCCTCGGCTATGCCCAGAATTCATTCCAACTCGTGAATGCGATTGAGGTAAAAGACTACACCCTTGCGGAGCAGTTAGTGAATGAGATGAAAACGCAGGCAGCGGACTTCGATTATTCCAAGCCGACCGCGGCCATCGAGGGGGCTCGTCTCAGCAGCAATATGCGCATCCGGACGGCAAAGAATGCCGCGCTCAAGGGGGACGAGGAAGGCTACGAGCGAAATATCACCGCAGCGGCTCAGATCTGGCCGACCAATCCGGTGTTGAAAGAGCAGTTCAATCTCATTGCTGATTCGGCGGACCTTCAACAACAGGCAAAGCTCGAGTTTGATCGACTTCTCGGGACGCAGAGCTACCGCCAGATTTTTAACAACAAGGCGCGTTTCATTGCCGCGACAGTCGACGATGCAGAGCGTCAGGAGGCCTTGAATCAGATTGTGGGTAACATCCAGGAAATCGAGACGGTCATGAAGCAGGCCGAGACTCTCAACAAGGCCGGGAATTCCCATGCCGCCTGGGAAATTGTTGAGCGGACATTCCAGAAATTTCCGGACGATGTCGCGCTCAGCTCGAAACGTTCTGACTTGTCCACCGATGTCGCGCCTTTCGTGAAGGCATTGAAAAATGCAGAGAATCTGGAGAACCGGAAACAGTTTGGCTCCAGTCTGACCTGGTTTCTCTCGGCCCGGCAGATCTATCCGCAAAGTGAGTTTGCGGGCGAAGGGATTTCCCGGGTCATTGATCAGATTCTTCCGGAGGATGGCGGTGGCGATCTGTCAGCGGTGGACGGCGAGGAACCTTCCCTGTGAGACTCTTTCCACCCGCGGTAACCCGGGCCAGCTTAAGAGGCTGGCACGGGGGAACGAGCGAGTGGCGCAATTCTTAGGAAAATTTCGTACATTAGAATTGACTCGCTGGCAAAACGATTGATTCTCTAAGGGATTCAAGTTGTCTTTTCCAGCCGATGAAATTGTCCTTTCTCAGTCGTTTGACTCTCCCGGCGCTTTCGCTTGCGGGGGTGGTTCTTTTTTCTTCCTGCGCCGTTGACCAGGAAGCCGCCCTATTTTCTCAGGGGGCTGCCTCCAGCGAAAAGAAAAAAGAGAAAACAACGAAGGTAAAAACCGATTCCTCGGAAAGCTGGGCCGAAAAGATGAAGGCGGCCCGCGAAGAACGGGAAAAAGAGCGTGCCGAGGCCGAGAAGAAGAAGGCGCAGGAACTTGCCGCCAAGAAGAAAAAGGACGAAACCGAAGCTCGCAAGCTTGCTTACGAAAAGAAGAAAGAGGAAGCGGCCAAAAAGGCCCTGGCGCAGAAAGAAGCCAGGGAAAAAGCGGCGGCTGAGGCAGAGAAAAAAGCTCTCGCAGAGAAAAAGGCAAGGGAAGCGGCCAAAGCGGACGCCGAGAAGTCACTCCTTGCTGAAAAAAAAGCTGCCGAAAAGAAAGCTCGCGAAGACAAGTATGCTGCGGAGAAGAAAAGGAGAGAAGAAGAGCGCCAGGCACGCATTGCGGCGCGCAAAAAGGTCGAGGGATCCCGCGCTTCCGGTGGTCGGGGCAACGAAGTGGCTGCTGTTGCCAATCGCAGCGGTGGAGGTTTCTTTTCCTCTCTGGCTGTTTCGACTCCCAAGCAATACAAGAGCAAAGGGCATCACGTTGAGATCAACAACCGTGCTCTTAGCAGTCTCAATTCATCCAATGCGAAGATCGAGATCAGCCTCGGTCAGCAGCGCGCTCGGATCTACAACACCAGCGGGGGAATGGAGCAACTCGTCATCGAAACGCAAATCTCTTCGGGCAAGTCGGGCCACACGACGCCGACCGGTTCATTCCGCATCAAGGAAAAGCTGGAGCACAAGCGCTCGACTCTCTACGGTCGCTGGGTCAATTCATCCGGTCAGACAGTGCAAAGCAGCGGTGACAGCCGCAAACGCCCTTCAGGTGGATCTACTTTTATCGGAGCGGAAATGCCAAACTGGCTGCGCATCACAGGCGGGATTGGAATGCACATTGGCTATGTTCCGAACGGTCCGGCCAGCCATGGCTGCATTCGAGTTCCCGCGGCGGTGCAACCCCTCATCTTCTCGAAAGTAGGAGTCGGAACGCCCGTTACGATCACTTACTAAGTTTCCGGATTCGATCCATTCTTTTTGAAAAGGCGGTTTCCGGTTCACGGAGCCGCCTTTTTGCGTGTAGATTCAACCTCCCCTGTATTTCATGAGTGATCTTCCCACTTCCTCTCTCCTGCTTGGTGTCAATATCGACCATGTCGCGACCCTGCGTCAGGCCCGCTATGCCTTGATGCCGGATGCCCATAACGCTGAGCCCTCTTTACTGGCTGCTGCCCACGAGGTGGAAGCTGCCGGAGCGGATTCGATCACGGTCCACCTCCGCCACGATCGTCGCCACATTCAGGACCGCGACGTTTTTGAACTCAGAGAAAAGATCCACACCAAGCTCAATCTGGAGATGGGCAACACGCAGGAAATCCTGGACATTGCTTTGCAGGTAAAGCCGGAATTTGTCTGTCTGGTCCCCGAAAACCGGCAGGAAATCACAACCGAAGGCGGGCTCGATGTCGTTTCGTCCGCGGCCGCGTTGGAGCGAACTGTCAAAACGCTTCAGGATGCGGGAACCAAGGTAAGCCTTTTCATCGATCCGGATTTGAATCAGATCGAGGCCGCAGCGCGAGTCGGAGCGGAGATGGTGGAATTGCATACCGGGGCCTTTGCGAACGCCGCTCCCGAAGGCGGAAAAGGGGAGCTCCTGCTTCTGAAAGAGTCTGCGATTCTGGCCCATTCCCTTGGGATCCAAGTCAATGCGGGCCATGGAATCACGACGACAAATTTTCCAAAACTGATGGGCGTCCCTCATCTTGCCGAGTTGAACATCGGGCACCACCTTGTTTCCCGGGCTGTTTTTCTGGGTCTTGGGAGAGTTGTGCGGGACATGAAGACCATGATGTCCGCCTACGGATTCAGCGTTCCTGCGAACTGACGTGGACCCACGATGCGCGTCGAAGCGGCAAATACGTGAGGTGGCGCTTGACCGAGTCCAGCTCCAGCGTGTTCACTATCCGGTATTCTTTGAAAGCGTTTCACGAAAACTACACACGGTTGGCAAAATCTCTCGCCGGGATGTCGAGCTTATGGCGGGGAGAGGATCACCTTGTCTATGTCCGCGGTAGAGGCTTCCTTCTTCCGTTCACGGAGGAATACAAGCGCTATCGATTTCAAGATATCCAGGTGATTTCGGTGGCGAAGAAATCCCGAATTGGGAAATCGATTCTCTACGGGATGGCAATGCTGTTCTGTGCCCTGCCTGTGATCCTGATTCTGCTTCTGGCGGAAGATTCGTTTTCCCCGGTCTCCGCAGTTTTTGCATCCATCTTTGCCCTTGGCTTTCTTTTGGCGGTATCCCTCTTGATTCGTCATCTCGTTCTGGGACCGACCTGCACCTGCGATATTCAGACGGCGCTCTCACGGGACCGCATTCGTCCGCTGAACCGCTATTTCAGGACCAGGGAAGTGATCAGCTTGATGGAAGAGGACGTGCGCTCGGCTCAGGTTGAGTTTCTCTCTTCCTCCTCGAAGGCAGCCGAGACGGAAACCCGGACGGCGTCGCCCAACGCTCTCGCGGCTTTTGCGGTTCCGGTAGTCGCGACCCCGACGTTTCTCACTACCATGGTGTTCGCACTGGGCTGCCTCGGAGCGCTTCATCTCGACAGTGTTGCTCTGGTAGGAATTCTCCTCGTGATGATCCTCATCGTCGCCATTCTGCTTTTGTTCACCCTCATTGCCTCGGTGAGAAAGGCGACGCCAGAATCCATCCGAACGGTGCTTTGGATTTTGCTGGGGCTTCTCTTTGTGTTCCTTTCAACGGCAGTCGTTTACCTCCTCGTTGCTGTCACGAGGGATCCTGCCTACACGATTGGGTTCCTCGGTCCATTGGAGGCTTTTGCAGGAGTGGCAACCGAAGGGGGACTTGTCTTCTACCTCATTTTTGTTTGCCTTTCCGCAGGGCTCTTCGCAAGTGGTTTGGCAGGGCTTCTCCAAACTGGAAAGTGGAAAAGCAAGATCGTGGCGGGAACACCGGGGAAGGTGGAAGAAGAGGAGGGAAGCGATGGCTAGTGTTCTTGGCGATACCACTTGCAGTCTCCATCCGGATCGTCAGAGCACTGCGCGATGTCCGACTTGCAGGCAGTTCTACTGCGCCGAGTGCATCACCGAGCATGACGGCAGATTGACCTGTGCAAGTTGCCTTCGCTCCCGGAGCGAGTCGTCGGAGAAAGGCAAGATGGAGAGGCGATGGGTCATCGCGCCTTTTGTTCAATTTGCCCTGGCCCTGCTGCTCGTGTGGGTTCTCTTTTATCTCTTTGGGGAGACCCTTGGAGACGTGCCCGACGATTTTCACGATGGAACGATTTGGGAATAATCCATGAGTGTTCCCAGTCGCAGAAAACGTCGCCGAAAGTCGGAACAGTCTTCTCTCCAGATCCTGGAGGAGGCGTTTCACCTTCTGAGAACCGTAGACCTGAAATACTACTGGTGGCTTTATGCGGGATTGGTTCCCTTTGCGGTGGCGTTGCTCTATTTTACGGCCGACCAGAGTCGCAGCAGTCTGGCCGGTCAGAGCATCCTTCCGGCTTCGTTGATGATGGCTTTGCTCTATTTCTGGATGCGATGGTGCCAATCGAAGTTCTGTGAGGGACTGTGGGAAACCTTGAGCCCCGGCGCTCTGGAGGAAAAGTCACGTGGAGAGAAATTCCGTTCGACCGCAGCGCTGCTTTTGATCCAGGCCTTTCACTTTCCTTTTCTCCTTGTCGGCTCGTTTTTTGCCATTCCGCTGGGTTGGGTGGTGGCGGCCCAGCAAAACTTCACGATTCTTGCGGCGACGCAAAATTATCGGGACCGGCCACTTCGGAGCCTGTTTTTTAACGGACTGAAGCATTCTCATTACGACTGGGCGCAGAACCACGGGATCCTGCTCGTGATGTTTGTGGTGAGCCTGTTCACCTGGCTGAATATCGTCGCGACTTGTCTGATGGTGCCCGGTTTCGCTAAATCATTTTTCGGTGTCGAGAGTATTTTTACGATCAGTCCCGCAGCCGCGATCATGAACACCTCTTTTATCCTGGGGTCTCTCCTGCTGACCTGGCTGGTCATTTCCCCCATGATGAAGGCGGCCTACACGCTGCGGTGTTTCTATTGCGAATCCAGACACACCGGCGCTGATTTGCTGAGTCGACTGGCGGCTTCCTCCCGGGCGGGGAAGGGGAGCCCCGATTCGCCTGTCGACAGCAGCGTTTCCCGCACCGCTTCGCTGGCCCTGCTCGTCTTCACACTGAGTTCCCTGCCCGCATTAAGTGAGGAAAATGTGTCAACGGGTTCCACCAAAAACACGCAGGTGACGGAGGCGCAATTCCAGGAAAACATGAGCGCGACCCTGGAGCAGAAAAAGTATCAGTGGCAGCTTTCCCGCAGATCACTGGAGGGAGAGGATGTCGCCCGGGAAAACTGGATCACTCGTCGCATCAACGAAATTGCAGAGACGACGCGGGATGCTTTCAAGAAGTTTGCGGATTGGCTGGAAGATGTATTCGAGAAACTGACGAAGGACCGGAAGCCCGCATCCAAAAGAGGCACGGATATCGATCCCGGATTTTTCAATACGATCGGCTCCACTTTGTCGATTGGTCTTATTGTCCTGGTTTCTGCTCTGGTCGCCTGGCTGGTTCTGATTTTGTACCGGAAATATCGTGGCAGGGACGCGGTAGAAGCGGATGAAGTTTTTGATGCCGGGAGTATTGATCTTCAAAGCGAAGAGATCGTGGCTTCCCAATTGCCGGAAGATGAGTGGATGCGGCTCGCCCGGGAACAGATTGCGAAGGGAGATACCCGCCTCGCAGTCAGGGCGCTATTTCTCGCCACGTTGGCAAAACTTGGCGAGGAGGATCTCCTTCGGATCGCGAAATTTAAATCGAATCGTGACTATCGAATCGAGCTGGAACGAAAAGCCCGAAAGGCGGAGGGCTTGCAGAGTTCCTTTGAAGCAAATACGAAATTGTTCGAGCGAGCCTGGTATGGGTGGCACCCGGTGAGTGAGGAGGCGGTGGAATCTTTCCTCAGGAATCACGAACGAATTGCGGTCGAGGCAAAGAAATTGGCAGACAGTTATTCCGGAGAACCCCACACAGCGGAAGCCCACTGAAAGTGATGTCGAAGCGTAGACTCTATACCTGGATTGGTCTGATCACCCTCGCGGTGTTTCTCGTAACCAGCTTTGTTGAGGTGATGGAGCGCCGTTTTGCTGACGGGGATGTGTATCCTCATTATGCAAGTTTTCGAAGTGACCCTCTCGGGACAAGCGCGTTCTATGAAACCCTGGAGCGGATGGATGCTTTTCAGGTGCGGCGAAACATCAAGCATCTCAACACGGTCAAAGGGATTGATGGTGATACGGTTTTGCTCTTGTTGGGGTATCCGAGGGAGGAATTTCCAGATTTGCGAGCACCGGAAGACTCGGCCGTTATGAAGGCGGTAAAGGAGGACGGCGCCCGGTTGGTGATCACGGTGAATCCCGGGCTCGTGCCGGAGAAATTTTTGCCTTCCACCACGGAGGAGGAGGACGACTGGATGGAACGGAGACGAAAGCTCCGCGAAGAAAAGTTGAAACGGGAACGGGGGGACGACAAAGAAGAGTCGGAAGAGGAGAAGGAAGCAAAGAAAGAGTCCGAAGAGGAATTTGAAAATCGAATGGACGAAGCTCTCGGGAATCGGCTGATGAAAGATTTGGGATTCAAGGTCGAAAGTCTCGAAGAGTTCGAGCGACCGGAGAGTGGATGGGAGCTCAGCCCGGGACAGAGTCTGGGCGGAAAGAAAATGAAAGGGGGACTGCCGATCTGGTATTCCCAGTTTCGTCTGGAAGACCTCGCGAGCGACTGGAAGCAAGTGGCTCTGTCCGAAGATAAGCCGGTCGTCGTGGAGCGACCTTACGGGAAAGGAAGTGTCGTGATTGCCACAGATACTTTTTTTGTAAGCAACGAGGCGCTACACCTCGAACCGGTTCCCGATTTTCTCCTCTGGATGCTCGGAGGGAAAACGAAGGTGGTGTTCGACGAGACCATTCACGGCTCCCGGGAGTCCGGTGGCGCTATGAAATTGATTCGTCGATACCGGTTGCACGGGGTCTTTTTCGGACTCCTCGTGTTTGTCGTTTTCTGGGCCTGGCGAAGTGCTTCGCCCCTGGCTCCCGGCAGTGAAGAGTTGGATCGCGGGCTGATCGGCTCCGGAGGTGCTGTGGCGGGAGAGGAAACCGGATCGGGTCTGATTCGGCTTCTCCGGGGAAGCGTAGCGCCGGGTGAGTTGCTGCAGCAATGTCTTTCGATCTGGCGGGAGTCGTCACGGCGCGAAGTTTCTCCGGAAGCCGAAAAAGAAATCGAAAGCATTGCGGCACGTCACAAGGGAGATCCCAAACGATTCGGCTTAGTGCAGGCCTACCGGGAAATTTCAGAAGTTCTCCGTAGGCGTTGACAATTACCGGAAATTCCACGAGGAAAGATCATGCGTAAGGCACTGCTTCTCACCCTCGTCTCCCTGCTTCTACTTTGCCAGACATCCTGCGGGTTGTTGATGAATACGGCGAATCGCGCCAAGCACGTTTTGCAGTGGCCGTTTCGAGCAGCTTTGGATCCGCGCTTTCTCGACCCTGCTTCTGAGCTCGATCGGGAATGGGTGAATCCCCGCTTCGCGTAGTCACTTCTTCTTTGGAATCTTTTTCGTTCTTCTGAACACGATGGGCTTCTGGTACTGGTTAGGACACACAGGTGCCCGTATTTTCGGGAAGTTGGTCAATTCCTACCGGATCGAGAACCGGGAAGGGCTCGCCGCTGTCGAGGGAGGCCTGATCATTGCCAGCAATCATGTGAGTTTTCTGGATCCGCCTTTAATTGGAGCTGCCTTCCGTGAACCTATCTATTACTTCGCCCGCCGGACTCTGTTTCGTCATCCGGTCGCGAATTTTCTCTTCACGCGTGTTCGGGCTCTTCCCGTAGACCAGGAAAAGCCGGAGCTTTCCAGTCTCAAGAAAGTGATTCAGCTGGTGAAAGCGGATGAAAAGGTGCTGATTTTTCCGGAAGGTGAGAGAAGCTGGGATGGGACGATGAATATGGATGGCCAACCCGGTATCGGAATGATTGTCTCCAAGTCCGGTGTTCCCGTTTTGCCGATTCGACTGTTCGGACCGGAGAAATCTCTTGCACGTGGATCGAAGAAGATCAAGCGACATCCCGTGACGCTGGTGGTGGGAGAGCCTATGGATTTTTCAGATCTTCTTGCGGACAAGTCCATTCCTGGGAAAGAAAAATACAAGATGATTGCCGATCAGATCATGGTGGCAATCGCCGCCCTGGAAATGTCGGAAAGCCGCGGAGAATAGGTGGGCCTCGATTCGGCAAGGATCGAGTATTGAAGGTCGAGGGAAATCGTTGCAGATTTTCCCCATGAGACTTCGAATCATTCTGACCGGAATCTTATTTCTGCTGGCCCAGTCCGTCACGGTGTCGGAGGCGGAGGAATTTGAAGAGCTTCGATCCCGATATCAGGAAAAGCGACTGAAGATCGACCCGACGTCGAAAGTGGGGGGATATCGGGAGAAAGGCTGCAGCAAGGGATATCACAACGCATTCATTGGTTACGGTAACATAGGCGGGGGCTGGAGCCACTTTCACGGTGCGATCGGAAGTCATGATCTGGGATCGTGCCCTCGATGAGGAGGAAGTGAAAGATCTCTGCAAATTGATGATTCGGTAAAGACGATTTAACGCAGATTTGCCTTGGGTCCTACACCGGTCGTTGCCTCGGCATCCTGCCACTGCACGTCCTTCATGGCGTGGTCATCTTCTCCTTCGATGTGTTCACCGAGAACCTTTCCATCTTTGTAGACGCGTAGGCGTAATCCAATCACTTTATCGAGTGCCGCTTCGTCTGTTTTTCCTCCATCACGATCGATGTAGAATTCGGTATTGAAATCGCGTTTAAAATCGTGGCGTCCCGAAGCGGGAATCGTGAGGTTTTCAATTTTTCCTGCGATCGTTTGGAGCGTGCCATACTTGGCACCTCCCACCGCCATTCGTGTCATTCGATTGTTTACCACGTCGACGTAGTTATCGATGTAGATCTCATAGCGAATCTCGATCCCCTCGGCCGGTGCGATCCCCTTATTGTAGACGATCATCTCGTAGTTGTAGGGAATCGTTTTCAGCTTGTCATCGATCATGTTGCCGGGAGCTTTCCGCTGATTGCCCCCCTGTCCCTTATCCAGATCCGCGTAAAAACCGAATTTGAACCGGGCGAATCCGGGATTCTCCGCCATCCAGTTTTTGATGTACTCCTGATCATCAACCGAAAAGGAGGAAACCGGCACCGGAAACTCTTTCCCGCTGCGACTGATGATGACCGTAGGGCCGGAAAAACCTACCAGCTCGGCTTCGATCTTTCTCCCCTTGGCATCGGTGAATTCGCGTCCGGAGAGAGAAGGGGACGGTAGAACAAAGAATAACACGGCCAAACGGGCAAGGTGGGACGGTCTCATGTCACAAAGGATTGCAGAATGCATCCTCCAAGGCAATATGGAAACTGCGGCTTCCTTGCGGGACTCCTTTTCTCTAGTCCAGAATCAGGCCGGTTCCATATTTCGGAGGTAGCTCTTTGTCCGGTTTTGGTTTGGGTGGCGGGGCCGGAGCGGACGGGGGGGTGGAAGGCGTGAATACACGGATGAGCGGAATCTCCGGAGGACGAATTTCGAGGGCCACTTCCGTTTCTCCGGAAGCCTCCTGAGCTGCCAGTGCAGTTCGGTAGATGTCGAGTGTGTAGTTCTGAAAGCGCGAGGCATTCCACTCCATCCGCTCTTTGGTGAGAGTATCGATAAAGGCCTTTTTAGCAGGCGGCTCTGTGATATCCTCCGGGACCGAGGAGCTCACCCGTTCCGTAAACTCGGCATACTCCAGATTCAGTTGTTCCATCATGTTGGGTCCGACTGCGTTCGCCAGTTTCATATACTCGGCGTCCGGGATTACATCGAGATTGTATCGAATACTTTGGCGGAAGGGTTTGCCCAGTGGAGAAAGTTTGTCCCCATTCCAAATCGACCATCCCGCCGGAACCCGGAATTGCTCGGACTTCGCCCGTGCCTGCAAATAGACCTCGAAGCTGTCCGGGGCGACGTAGAAGTAAAAAAGTGTCCGGCGGTTTGTGGACGCCTGCTTGCAAAGTTGTTCGAACTCGGAGTTCCCTGCCAGGAACTGATCCGGAGTCCAGCCGCCTTCCGTCTCGCGTGGCTCAAATGCCATTCGGATGCGATCTCCGGCTCCTTTTTGAATGTGGTACTTGAAATCCTTCGGTCCGAATTTTCCATCGCCAAAGTAGTCGAGAATTTTTTTCAGATCATAGCGGAACTTGTGGACGGCGAGTTCAGCCTCATCGTCGGCCCCGACGATTCGATTTAGCACCGAGGTCTCTTTGATCTCAACCCCGGTCCGGTTTTTCATGTTTAGCTTCAGATTGTCCCAGGCGGCGAGAGCTTCCTTTTCCCGACGGCTCAGCCGCACTTTTTCGGTAATTGATTCGTAGTAGTCGTTCTCGTTTTTCGAGGTGTCTTTGATTGCGTAGGTGTAGGAGCCGATCGCCTTTCCGGTGTAGACGAGGTCCGTGAAATTCTGATCAATGACGTCGCGGATTTTCAGGGCATGTTGATAAGGATCGCCCACGAAATAGAGCTTTCCGTATTTGCAAATGCAGTAGAGCGCCTGGGATTCAACGTCGGCCATTCTGGGGTTTGGCATCGTGATTTCCTTGGCCGCTTTTACCACCACTTCGGGAGTCTGGGCGAGAATCGCGGCGAGTTCGCGATCCCGCTTGTCGGCTTCGAGAACAAGCTTGTCCCGCTCCTCTTTCAGCGCCTCGACTTCTTCGACTTTTGCCTTCCACTCTTCGATGTCCGACGTTTTATCCGCGAGGTCTTCGTTGTTCTCCTCAAACTCCTCGAGATCGGCAATCAGTTTCGCGGCCTCGTCTTTGGTGGGGATTGTCTTATCCAGATTCTGATGGGTCTGTTGCAGGTCCTCCAGGTTTTTGAGCGTTTTGTCACGACTGACCTTCATGGCCTCCAACTCTTCCTGTGTAACTTCAGGAAGGTTCTCGACGACCTTCTTCACTGCGGCGGTGATGCCGAGACTGGATACGATGAGAATCAGAAGAAGAACGCCGACGACGTTGGTCATCGCGTCCATGAGCGAGTCCATGCTTCTTTCGTCTTCCTGTCGTGATCTTCTGGCCATGGGCAAATGTTAAAATCGAGTGGAGGCAGGTCAGGGTTCCATGAATTTCGCAAACACACTCAGGTCGACCTTGCCTTCCCCGGGGAGAGGAAGTTTTCC
Source organism: Verrucomicrobiales bacterium (assembly GCA_029213265.1). GTDB lineage: Bacteria > Verrucomicrobiota > Verrucomicrobiia > Verrucomicrobiales > DEV007 > Arctic95D-9. The sequence continues at coordinate 249,489 of JARGNG010000001.1, forward strand.
GGGGATTGCTTTTTTCTCTCTGCCTTGGTTGTAGGTCGCGACGACATCATTAACCTTTCCGAAAGCGCCCGCAGCGCCGTCGTTTCCGCGCACGAGAAAAATGAGACTGTGAGAGGTGTTCTCCGAAACGAGATCGAGGAGCTGAATGAATTCTTCGCTCTGGTTGATCGAAGCGATCGGAATGGCTTCGGGCTCTTCACTGACGCTTTTGTGGATGTAAATGCCCGCTTCGCTGATCTCTACAAAATGAGGGCGGACATTGGAACTGCTCCCTGTGGGCCGGACTTTCAAAGCGGCTGGCTCGGGAGGGAGTTTCCGCTTTGCGATTTCCTCTTCCTTTATTTTGATCGACGCCTGAAGCTTTTCGTGGTCATTCGCGAGCTTTCTGTTGGTCTGAGTGAGAATGTTAAACTTTGCAATGAGCTCTTCCCGGCTCGCATCGATGTCTTCCTGACTGTTGAGCATCTCCTTGAGCCTCGCGAGTTTGTCGCGGGCGTCTAGGGTGTCCTTGTTTTGTTGGATGAGGTTTTCAATGAGCTGTTTGACTTTGTCCTGCTCCGTTTGTTTCTCCTCTTTCTCCTTCTTAACGACGAGGTATTCGCGGGCCCGTTCGACTTCTTCCGGTGTTCGGCCTTCTCCTTTCCCCATCGCGATCAAGTTCACCACCACGATGATGAGAGTGAGGCAGCCAATGATGCATACGAGAATGCTCAGGAACGGAAAGAGGTTCACCGAGGCACCGTCGTCTTTTCTTCTTCTGGCCATTGTAAGGGGAGGGGGCTGCCGGGGAATTCGTCAGCCGGATTTTTGATCGTGAGTCGAAAATCGGTTTTCAATCAACCGAACAACCCTTTCTTCTTCACCACGATTTGCTTGCCGTTCAGATCTTTCAGAACCGAGTTGAGATTTTGAATGCCTTCTGCCAGGGTGCCCACCTGGTGTTCGATGGCACCGACCGACTGGATCCGCATTTTGTCGAGGGAGTCAAAAAACTCAGAGTCGAGTTTGGACTCGTATTCCTTCGTGCGTCGGGTCATCGCATCGAGTTGTTTCTCTACGGCATCGGCCACTTTCTCATGTTGCGAGATCTGATCGGTGAGGCTCTCCGACATCCCTTTTTGAACGCTCTCGAATCGTCCCATGATATCTTTCTGATTGCTTGCCATGGCATCCCCGATTGCTTTGAGAAGAGATGCGTCCGACCCCACGTTTGAATTGGCTCCCCCGTCGTTGAGCCGCTTCAGGAGATTGTCGATGCAGTATTCATCGACGTCGGTAACGAGATCGTCTTCTTCGTTTTGCAGCGCACTGGCAGGGAAGCTGAGAAGGATACTGAATACGAGAGCAAGAAGGGTTGTGTCGAAGGCCACTCCCATATCGCCCAACACTTTCGTGAGAGGCTCTTTGATCGCGCTCATATCGCCGCCTTCACCGGCTCCGAGAACAGCGTCGAATCCACCGATCGCGCCACCGATACCGACAACCGTTCCGATGAAACCCATGATCGGGATTGCCCAGAGGAAAACTTTCACCATGGAATAACTTCCGCTGACTTTGGCCGCATCGACTTCGGACTGGGAAGTGATCATCTGTGCGACTTCGGGATTGCTCTGACGAACATAGAAAAATTCAAGCGCTTTTCGAATCCGGTTCACGATGTAGGTGTTCCTAAGTGGCTTGGGAAAATTGATCAGGTTATCGTGAAACAGTTTCAAGTTGGTCGGAGTGATTTCCTCATCAATGTCGGTCGGGAGTGCTTGAATCAACATCGCCCGGCGCTGTTTGCGGATATTAACGGCCTTCAAGACGAGGATCGCCAGACACCAGAACATCAGGATCGTAGTCGCATACTGAACTTTGCCCCGGAGTGTGAAGAGATCGCGGAGGTAGTTGCCTTCGGGCAGGAGATGCATAACCACGTACCAGATCAGCGTTGCCAATACTCCCAATCCTCCTGCGATCCAGATATTAACCGACGAGGGGTGAGGGCCGGAAGGCGTGGAGCTGAGATCAAGTTCAGGAAGGCTGTCGTAGTACTGATCCGCCATATCCTCAGCCGCATGTTCCTCTTCATGGGATTGGGCGCCAAAGTCCTCCGGAATCTGGATGCGACCAGCGCAACCGGGGCACTTAACGGTCTTTCCAGCGAGGTCAGCTTCGGCCTGGAGGGTGATGTTGCAGGTAGGGCAGGCAAAATTCATAGGGGAAATAAGATCGGATAGGTCTCAAAATCTTCTCGAAAGATAACATGATTTGAGAAGGGTCACAGGATCTTACGCGCTGGGCTGAGTGTTTTTCGAGGAAAAAATATTGAAATACTTTTTCGCTGGCTAAGTAACCCGTTCGAGAGTGTATTTGGAGATCATTGCGATGATGGGGAGGAAACCATACGGGCAGCTCTTTGCTCTGGCCGCGGGAATCGTTCTCGTCCCCGGTTGCGCGCTTCAAATTAAGGTCGACGAGGACTGGAATCTCCGCAAAAACCGCCCGATCCCGCTCGGGGAAGTTTCCGGTACCTGGCAGCAAATTCGGAACGGCGAGCTTCCCACGGACGAGCAACTTGCAACCTACAATAAGTCGGTTCGCAGCTCGGTAGTCCAGATTGCAAAAAACTGGAGTAACGACAAAGCAACACTTTCGGAAATTGATACTACGGAAGGCACCGTTCAGATCGATGTGAATCCCGGTGCGATTCGCGAAGTGGATATGATCGACGAGGTCATTCCAGCTGATTTTGTCAGGGTGAAAAAGGGGTTTGATGAGTCGACTCATGTTGACGGGGTGGGTGCTCCCTTGATGGTGAGGAAGCGATGGTCGGAATCAGATCCCATGATCCCATCGACCGGGCTTTGGTATCCGGTCACGGGTATCCTGAATTTTGATCAGCCTCATCGTCCGATTCTCGAACTCTATGATCCTACGAGGCAGCCCCACCTTGTGTCGAACGGACGGAGTGTGCCTCTCTCCGTTGACTATACCGCCACCTTTGCGAGAGATTTTCAGGATCGTCAGCGGCAGTTTGTTGATGTGGGGGGGCTCCTTCAGTTCGACAAGTTCGCGGATCGAATGGGCATGTACCGGATTTCCGCTTTTGATCCGGAAAAGCGGGTTTGCGTCCTCGTTCATGGAATTAATTCCACCCCGATGACCTGGCACGTATTTCTGAATCAAGCCTACGATGATCCGGAAATTCGGCAGCGATACGAATTCTGGACCTTCGGTTATCCGACCGGGGCGCCAATTCCCTATCTCGCGGAAAAGCTCCGGAATTCGATTGAGAATATGCGTTCGTTCCGTGCGAAGAAAGGAGCCACCAACGAGGGATTTGTGCTCGTAGGTCACAGCATGGGAGGGCTTCTTTCAAAAGCGGCTACGCAACGCGGGGGGCAATCGGATTGGGATAAGTTGTTTAAAGTTTCGATCGAAGAGCTCGAGGTTTCCGAGAAAGACCGCGAGATTCTCAGAAACCTGGTCTATTACGAGCCCGTTTCCGGCATCGAGAGGGTTGTGCTCTGTGCCGTTCCCCACCGGGGCAGTAAGTTGGCAGCCAAGCCCGGAGCGAGGTTGATAGGCGATTTGATTCAGGTGCCGCAGCAACTGGCACAACTAACCAAGGATATCGTGAAGCAAAGTGGCTACGCGTTGACCCCGTTGGGGCTGGAACTGGCAGACAAGCCGAATTCGATTTCCCAACTCAATCCCAAGTCGCGGGTCCATTCGGAGTATCTCAACAAGCCTCTGAATCCGAATGTGGAGTTTTATTCCGTTCTTGGAAGGAAGAATCCATCCGATCCCCTGCACGAGTCCACTGACGGGGTGGTTCCCTACACCAGTGCGCATATCGAGGGTGTGGTTTCCGAAACCGTGATCGATGGATCCCCTCATGGGGTTCACCGGACTGACGGGGGAATCCGGGAGATCCTCCGGATTCTCAAAATGCCGTAGAGAATTGTGCCGCCAAAAGGGCGCATTTCCGGATTTCCATTTCCGCTTCTGTTCGCTAGGCTTCGCGTCATGAAGCAAATTTCGTTATGGATTTCACTGAGCGCAGCAGCGTGCGTCTTTCTTTTTCTGGTCGCTTGCGAGCAGAGTGCCTCTTCCGCAGCTCCCGACAAGCCTATCAGCGTCCTGCTGATTGACGGGCAAAACAATCATGCCTGGGTGGAGACTTCCCCAGTGCTGAAAGAGATTCTCGAAAGTTCAGGAAGGTTTGCCGTGACGGTTTCCACCTCCCCGCCGGCAGCTCCGAAACCTCCCCGTAAACCGAAGGAGAATTCCCCGCAGGCCAATGAGAAGTTCGCTTCCGATATGAAAGTCTGGGAAGGGAATGTTGCGGCCTTCAAAAAGGAGATTAGTCCGAAGTGGGCGGCGTGGCGCCCTGATTTTGCGGTCTACGATGTGGTTGTCTCCAACTACAACGGAGAACCCTGGCCTGAGCAGGTGAAGAAGGCGTTCGAGGAGTATGTCGGTGGCGGTGGTGGCTTTGTTGCGGTTCACGCGGCGAACAACTCGTTTCCCGAGTGGCCTGCCTATAATGAAATGATCGGTGTCGGAGGATGGGGAGGTCGCAGTGAACTTTCCGGGCCTTATCTTCGTATGCGCGACGGTGCCTGGACCAACGATCCGACGGCTGGAAAAGGTGGTTCCCACGGAAAGCGTCATGAGTTTTTGGTCGAGACCCAGAACGCCCACCCTATCATCGATGGCCTTCCTTCCAAGTGGCTCCATGCCGAGGACGAGTTGTATGATCGCCTCCGCGGTCCTGCGAAAAACGTCACTGTTCTCGCCGCCGCCCATTCAAAGGAAGACACAGGAGGATCCGGGGAGTGGGAGCCGATGCTGATGACAATCGGATTCGGAGAAGGGCGTGTCTTTCACACCACTCTCGGGCACAACACGGTTTCCATGGGAGACGTCGGATTCGCGGAAACCCTGAAGCGCGGAACCGAGTGGGTTGCTACAGGAGAAGTTACCTTTCCCGCCGTCGGTGCCGATCAGATGGCTCCCGACGAAGTTGTGCTTCGCAAAGCGGCGGCTCCGGCTGCAGCCGAATAAGGAGATTTCGATATCGACGACACAACAGGGTTAGGTCGATGATCTAACCCTGTTTGTTTTTGCGGCGCGCTACCTCACGGGAGGAGGTGGCAATGGGGAAGGTCTTTCCCCTACGCCATCACGGGACCGGCATCTCCTTCTCCGGATTCGGCTTCCGTTTCCCGCTCACGGCGTTCGGCGCGCTCTTTGCGTTCACGGATCACTTCATCAGCGGCCCGCTTACCGGCGTCAGAGCCTTCGCGAAATCCGTCGGTAATATTTTCCGGAGTGATTTCTTTGAGGAGCTCGGTTCCAAACGCGGTGGCGTAGGAAAGCGCATAGGCGAGATCGTGGACTCCTTTCGCGAAGTCCTCTTTCGCCTTGGGCATGGCTTTTTCAAATGCCTTTTTGGCGTCTTCTGCTCCGGTTCGAAACGCATCTTCGACGGACTTGGTGAAGTCTTTCGGCGTGCTTTCTGCCTCGGTGTGCGGAGTGGACTCCTCTGCCGGGATTTCGTCGGATGGGGGGGGCGTATCAGGATCGGTATTCATGGTCATGTTTTCTTTCACGTTCCCACTTTCCCCGAAAATCTTCGAGTCATCGACTACAAAGGGGCGCTCTGATTGTAATGCCGGCCATTCTGCTGCGCTACAGGGGGCGGGCGCTGTTTTCGGCTTCCCCGCTGGAGAACGGTGGCGTCTCCTCCGGAGCAGGTGCCTCGGGTGCCACCTCTTCTGTGGGGGCTTGATCGCCCGCCGGTTTTGCTTCGTCAGCTGTTTTCGTGGAATCGTTCGCCGCCGCGGGCTTGAACATGGCGCTGATATCCGCCTTCGCATTTTCCCAGACGGGCTCAAGCTTTTTCAGCCATCCGAAATGGAGAGCCGCCCAGATCAAGCCGCCGATCGCGACCAGTATCCAGAAGTCCATGCGCCATCTTTTGCGAAGGGCATCGACCTTCTTCTCGATTTGGTCCAGCTTCTCGCCCTGCCTCTGCAGTTGCGACTGGACAGAGTCGGGTGCGGGCTCCACGGGGAGTCCACCTTCCGGGTCTGGATTGAGGGCGTCTGTTTCGAGCTCCCGTTTTGCCGCTTCGAGCTCTTCATGAGCTCGAAGGATAAGTGGCTCCAGCTTTTCAAATTCAACAGGCTTGGAGAGAAAGTATTCGGTGAGGAGGCGTGACGAGGCAAAACTGTGAAACTCATCTTCCAACTCCTCAGAAGGATACCCGGTGATCATGGTGACACTGAGTGGGCGCGGTGTTGATTGGCTCAACTCCTCCATGACTTCAATTCCGTTCATTCCGGGCATCTGGTAGTCGAGCGTAACGAGTTCGATCGATTCTTCGGTTTCGATCAGCTCAAGTGCTTCCTGCCCGTTTCTGGCGGTAAATACTTCGGAAAAGCCGACGTATTCTCGCAGAAATGTTTTCAAGCCGAGCTGGAAAGCAGGGTCTTCATCGACGACAAGAATCGCCGCGCTACCGGGGGAAGGGGGAAACTCAAGGGGGCTGGCTTCGCTGGGCAGTCCGATGCTCATGATTTTGTGGAGAAGGAGTGAATTTCTCAGTTTTGAGAAGTGCAGGGTCGAAGTCCAGCATTGTTTCAGAAATTGAGCATATTTCTACGTATCCTTTGTCTTGCGACGGGCTTGTTCCGCGGTTTCTGTTTTGGCGTATGCGTCTACTACATGACATTGATCTGGGTTATTGCACAAATATCCACCGGGGAGAAACCTGGGCGGAGACATTTGCCGGCCTTCGGGATTACACGAATCAGGTTCGGCAGCGGGTCTGCCCGAATGATCGCTACGGGATCGGGCTGCGCCTGAGCGCCTTTGCGGCAAGGGAATTGGCGGACGATCGCTCGCAGTTGGACGATTTCCGTGCCTGGATGGATCGCAATGATTCCTACGTTTTCACGATCAATGGTTTTCCTTTCGGAACTTTTCATGGCAGCCGGGTCAAGGAACAGGTCTATGTGCCTGACTGGACCACTCCGGAGCGCCTCGCCTACACGACTCAGCTTTTCGATCTTCTCGTAGATCTGGCTCCGGATGAAAAATCACTCAGCGTGAGCACTCTTCCCGGTTCGTTTAAAGAGTTCATCCGCCCGGAAACAGAAGGGGAGCAACTTTCCGCGATGGTGAAAAATCTTCGCGCTTGTGTGGATCACATCGAGGCACTGCGGGAAAAAACAGGAAAAGATCTCCACCTGGGACTCGAGCCGGAGCCGTTGGGCCTTTTTGAAACGACCCCCGAAACCGTCGAGTTTTTCGGGCGAGTTTTGGAAGGATGCAGCGCAGATGAGTCGGAGCGGATTTCCCGCAATCTCGGCGTAAATTACGATACCTGTCATCTTGCGATCGAATATGAAGAGCCCGCAGAGGCCATCGGACGCCTGCGGGACGCGGGAGTGCGGATCAGTAAGGTCCATCTGAGCTCCGCTCTCCGTTTGGAGCCGGGCGACGAGGCCGTCAAGCGTCTGGAGGCATTTCAGGACGAAATCTACCTTCACCAGGTCGTTGTCCGGAATGGAAGTGAGGTGACGGAGCGCTTTCGTGATTTATCGGACGCACTATCCTGGTATAAAGACAGCCCGGACGGGGCTGGCGATGAGTGGCGGGTGCATTTTCATGTGCCGATCCACGCGCAACCCGAAGCCTTGTTCGCCGATACGAGAGATCACATTTCGGGCCTCCTCGCCCTTTTGGGGAAAGATCCGGGATGGTGTTCCCATTTTGAAATGGAAACCTATACCTGGGAAGTTCTTCCTGTGGAGATCCGAACAGGCGATGTGGTGGACCAGTTGGTGGCCGAGTATGACTGGTGCCTGGGCGAGTTTCGGACCAACCAGTTGGCTTGAGTCGCGATCCGTAAACTTAGCGATTCAGACTTTGGGAATCGGGAGATGCGTCATCCCGATTCGGAAAGGCAAAGTCGACATTGGGCGTAGCATTTCCAAAAGCGGAACCGTTCTCGGGATCTCCCGCGATCATTCGGTCGAAGTTGGGAAGAGAGACTTCAGAGGCAGTTGCCGATTCAGCCTCCATGGCAGCCTGCTTTTCAGCGTTGAATGCCTGTTGTTCAGAGTGGGAGCGGCTTTCGTTGAGCTGTTCTTCGATTGTTTGCAGGAGTTCTTTCAACTGAAATGGTTTCGAAAGGATGATGCTTCGAATTCCCCCGGTGTCGGCGAGGCTCTGCGCTTCCCGTGCGATACCAGTCAAGAGAACGACCGGGATATATCGAAGGGAGAGGTCGGCTCGAAGGTCCGCAAGGACGCGTCCTCCGTCCCGCTCGGGCATCATCACATCGAGAAGAATGAGGTCAGGAAGATAATGTCGAGCCGTGTTGATCGCGAGAAGGGGATTATTCTCAACAACCGGCTCATAGCCGAACTTGGCGAGGGTCTTCGCAAGCAGGGTTGTCAGAGCGACGTTGTCGTCAATAATCTGAATGTTGATTTTCATTCGGCAGTTTGACACAGATATTAAATGAAAATTATGGTAATTACAATTATTTAATTTTAACTTTCTAAATAGATCACAAAAAATCCCGCCTCAGAGAGATATTCTCCGGGGCGGGAAGTAAGAAAAAAAGGATCCTTGTGCCTACTTCACGACTTTCATCACACCATTCATAATGGCCCAATGCCCAGGGTAGGTGCAGATGTAAGGATAGTCTCCGGGCTCTTCAGGAGCAGTGAACTCGATCGTTTCCTCTTCACCGGGCTGGAGCAGCTTGGAGTGAAAAAGAATGTCCTCGGATTCCGGAATTGCATTCTTTTCGGTGAGGAAGGTGGGGTCGGCAAGGCCGGCGTTCGATGCCATACCCACGACATCTTTCTTGCCCGGCTTAACGATGAGGATGTTGTGCGGCTGTCGGTTTACGCTGTCAGCGGGATTGATCAGCGTCAATTTGACAGTCTGGCCGGGCTTTACGGTGAATTCTTTCACATCGTAAAGGAACTGTGTTTTATCGGCCGTAATTTTCACTTCGGCGGCATCCTCGCCAATGGCAGGAAGAACCGGAGCAAGAAGGGCGATCGCGGTAATGGTCGTAAGAATTGTCTTCATGGGTGTCTTGTTTCAATAGTGGGATTGAAATGAATGGCGCGTAGCTTCCGATTAATCTGCCGTTTGGTCAATGGGGATACGTCTCTTCTGTGGATTTAGGGACGAAAGAAATTTTTGGAAATAAATTATAAAAATAACTTGGAAAATATTCAATAAACGGTAAATTTATGGAAATTTGATATATCCCAGAAATTCTACCTTTCCCATTTAAATAGAATGAATCGTGTTTTAATCGTAGCAGGTGAGCGCCAGAACGGCGAAAGATTTCAGCAGGCGCTGGGACAGGCAGGCTTTCAGACCGCCGTGGTATGGAATCCGATGCAGATGGTAGAGTTTTGCCGCCAGCACGAGCCTGATTTCCTAATCGCTGATCTGGATCTGGCGGAATATGGGCTCTGGACGGCAGTTCAGGCGGTCAAGGGCATTGGCACTCTGGCCAACATCCCATTCTACGGGCTTTCTTCCACAGGAAATCCGCAGTTGCTTGAAAAGGCCCGTGCGGCCGGATTTTCCATCGTGTTTGCGACTCACGAAGGAACGAAGCCTGTCATCGAAGCCCTCGAAGCTCGTGTGAGTGGGCAGGAGGACAAATCGATTTCGGATGAGGAGCTTATCGCAGGGCGCGACCCGTCCCTCAACCGACTTCGTGAAATTACCCGCGATATCGTGAATACGGCGATGGCTCTGAAACCCCGAATTAGTGAATACGGTGATGATGGGCCGGAGCTTTTCGGATACATCGAGACCTCCAGCGTCGCGATTCGCAAGAAGCTCAATGCGGTCGAAGATTTTTCCCTTCATGACAAGGAACTCCGTCACGACTTTCGCAACATGATCGGTTCCGTGACCGGCTTTGCGGAATTGATCATGATGGAGCCAGGCATTTCCCCGGATTCGACGCAGGGTCTTGGTCGTCTTCGCGAACGCTCACGTGAATTTGTGAATGTTCTCGACGAGCAAAAGGCCGAAGCAACCAGTGCCTGAGCCGAGATTTCTCTCCGGATCCGGATTCCCCCGGGGAATCGCTTGGCAGACGGTTAGTTCCGTCCTACTTTCCGAGCTGTACTCCGAATTGGGGGTCGCAGAAGGTGCATGAAAATCGGAATTACGGGTGCGAGTGGCTTTCTCGGGTCAGCCATTACCAAAGAAGCGCAGAAGCGTGGCTGGGAGGTCGTCGCTTTTTCCCGCCGTGCGTATCGTGATATCGAGGGGGTTTCCGAAGTCCGTTCACTTTCCGATCGCGAATCGATCGATGTGAGCGGTCTCGATGCAATCATTCACCTGGCTGGTGAACCGATTGTCGGGTTTTGGTCCCGAGAAAAGAAGCGGCGAATTCGCGAAAGTCGTGTCGATCTTACCGAAGATCTCGTCGAAGCAATGAAACGGATCAGCAGGAGTCGCCGCCCCGCCGCGTTCGTGTCCGCTTCCGCCATCGGCTTTTATGGAAACCGGGGCGATGAGTGGCTCGATGAAGAGGCGGATGTCGGATTCGGATTTCTCGCCGAGGTCTGCCGGGACTGGGAGGCAACAGCGAGCGAGGCGACAAAGCTTGGTGTCCGTGTCGTAACGCCGCGGATAGGTCTGGTTCTGGGCGAAGGGGGATTTCTGAAACGCCTTCGACCTGTCTTTAAGTGCTGGCTGGGAGGTCGCCTCGGAAACGGACAGCAATGGATGTCCTGGATTCATCTTGTCGACCTCGCGAAGATTTTTGCGGATTGTGTGGAGACTTCCGGAATTCGGGGCCGAGTCAATTGCGTCTCGCCGCATCCTCTCACCAATCGGGAATTCACGTCCACCTACGCGCGTGTTCTCCGGCGGAAGGCCTTTTTTCCGGTTCCCCGCTTTTTACTGAAACGTCTGCCCGGTGGAATGGGGACACTTTTTCTCGATAGCCAGCGGGTCGACCCGGTCGTGATGAAGGCATTTCATTTCGATTGGACCTTTGACGAACTCGAGGCAGCGCTGGCCGACGTTGAATCCTGAGCGAAGTCCTAAGCGGGTGCGGGAGAAGGAAATTCGTGTTAACTTCGAACGCCTATGGCTGCGCCGCAAAACATCATCGGGATCGTCTACGACTACGACCAAACTCTGAGCCCTACCTACATGCAGGATGAGGTTCTCTTTCCCAAATTCGGGATCAATCCATCGGAATTCTGGAAACGGTGCAGGACTCTTGTCGATGATGAGGGATACGAGAGCGAGCTCGCTTATCTGAAGGCGATGATCGACTACCTCGAAATGGACGGTCCCAGTAATGCGGACCTGGAGGAATTGGGCAAGGGCCTGCAGTTCTTCCCCGGACTGCCGGAAATGTTCGAAGAGTTGGAGGGCCTACTTTCTGACGAGCACCGTGCGATGGGGGTGAAAATTGAGCATTACATTGTCAGCAGCGGAATCAAAGCGCTTCTCGATGGCAGTCGTCTGAAGCCCTTTGTGAAAGAGATCTTCGGCTGTGAGTTTGCGGAGAATTCATCTGGAAGAATTTCTTTTCCCCGCCGGGTCATTTCTCATACGGCAAAAACCCAGTATCTGTTCCGGATCAACAAGGGCATGCTCGATCCGCACGAAGATGTGAACGATCACATGACGGATGAACTGCGACCGATCCCGTTTCCAAATATGATCTACCTCGGAGATGGTCCTACCGATGTTCCCTGTTTCACCGTGATGAAACGATTCGGAGGGCATTCCATTGCAGTCTACAATCCCAACGATAATTCCCGGGTCAGTTTCCGGAAAGCCTTTCAACTCTCCGGTGTGGCCGGTCGGATCAAGCACATCGCGCCGGCTGACTATCGTGCTGGTAGTCACTTGCGACTGATCCTCGAGGAAACCGTTCTCGATATCGCCGCAAGAATCGTCGAGGTGCGCAGGCAGGAATTAGTTGATGGAACGGTCTCTGCGCCGACTCACTAATCCGACTGGCTAGCTTTACGACTCGTCCAGTTTGGAGAGTAGTTCGGTCAGCTCACTTGCCGACCACTGACCGGGAGCGTTCGGAGTTTGCAAGTAGCCGTAGTTGAGGCACGAACCGGCCCGGGCGAGGACGAGACGGGAGAGTTTGCCCAGCGGGCCCATTCCCATTGCGGAAATGAGACGTCCCCGGGCGCATTGCGATTCGACGAGTTGAGCCAAGGAGAAAAGATCCGCCATCTCCTCAATCACGACAGCAACCTTGGCCACTTGGGCTCCGAATTCATAAGCGATCTCGACTTTCTGCCGGAGCAATTCGATGCCGGGAAAGCTCTCGAAATCATGAAAGGATGCGACAACTCCGACGCCCGCAGAATTGCATTCCCCCATGAATCCGGAGAATGCTGCCGAATGCAACGACGCTATTTCTGTATCGATCCAATCGGCGTGAGACATTCCGGCCCGATAGATGCGAAGCCGTTCCCTGTCCGGGAGTGTTTGCGCGCCTCCTTCGTCGGGGCGGCGAACCGTGAGAAGTGAGGTTTTCTCCTGCGAATGCATGGCCAAGAAGGTTTCTTCGGCCATGACGTGAAGGTTATCGAGACGGTATTCCAGCACCTCACAACTGCATTCCCGGGTGGCTTGCAGAAAGGCGAGGTCATCCGCTTGCGTCACGGTTGCGACGACGCGGGGGCTGGAGAGGAAATCGATATTCAAAGCACCGGAAAAAACGACGGTTCCGGCCGGAAATCAATTGATCAATTGGAGGGATTCCGGCGCGTCACCTCAATCGGGCGCTGTAGTTTCTTCGATCGCCGGTTTCGGTTTCTCTGTCGAAACTCCGGCCAGCGGTACCAGCCAAAGAAGTAGCAAAAGGATGAGACCGAGGCCGCAAAGAATCAGAATGGTTCGAACAGTCATCGCATTCATGCCCTTGGTTTTACTGGAATTGTTTTACATTGTAAATACAAAAATGCATTAGGCACGAAAAAGCCCCGACCGAAGAAACTCCGGGCGGGGCTTTCGAAGGATGTTTCGGCAGTCGGGCTAGGCCTTACGGCGAAACCCTACTGCTAGGCCTTCTGGTTGTCTTCGGGAAAGACCGTGTCCTGTGTTTCCGGCACGCCCGGAATCCGCAGCGGTCGGATTGGCAGTTCGCCGTTGATGTCAATATTGTCGGGAACGAGCTTCTGCTCGGCGTTCCACATATCTTCCCAGGTGATCCGCTTGCCGGAGTAGCAGGCCGTCCGACCGAGAATCGCCATGGTCGTGGAGTGACCAATCCATTCTGCATCGTCCTTGCGTTCCCCGGCGCGAATCGCGGCAAAGAACTCTTCGTGCTCGAGGTCATACATGCTCTTCGGCGTCCGTGGCTTTCTCCAGTTCCAGGAATTCTCCCCGGTGATGGAAGCCGAACTCGTTCCGAACTTTGCGACTCCTTTCGTTCCGTAGATCGTGTCGCCGGTGAAGTTGTGGGAGTCGAGAAACTGGCGCCACTCGATGTGGGCGAGAGCGTTGTTCGGGTATTCGTAGGTGATGCTGAAGTGATCGTAAATGTTGCCCTGGTTGTTGGGGCGGGTACGACCACCGCTACCGAAGGCTGCAATCGGGTCAATATCCTGGAAAGCCCAGCCGATCCGGTCGACGTTGTGGCAGCCCTGCTCCACGATTCCATCACCGGCGAGCCAGGTAAAGTTGTACCAGTTCTTGATTTGCCACTCGGTATCGCTCATTCCGTCCGGACGGCTCGAAGCCTCCGGCATCGCCTTCACGGGGCCGGTGTAGTAGATGGAGTGGATGCTCTCGATATCACCGATGGCACCGTCGTGGATGCGCTCAAAGAGAGGGCGACCGTGCTGGCTGTAGCGGTAGCAGAAACCGCAGAGAACAGAGAGATTCTTTTCCGCGGCGCGCTTGCTCGTTTCGAGGAATTCCTTCACGCCGTGAATGTCGGTGGCGCAGGGCTTCTCGACGAAACAGTGAATACCGGCGTCAACTGCGGCCTTGAAGTGCTGGACTCGAAATCCGGGAGGAGTCGTCAATAGAATGATGTCGACGCCGGAATCGATCACCTTTTTGTAGGAGTCGATTCCGCTGAAAACACGACCATCGATGCTCTCGGAAACCTTGTCGCGAACGGAGGCGTATTTCCGGACCATTTCCAGTTTCTTCTCCGCTTCCTCGAGGTAGAGATCGCCGATGGACCAGAGCTCGACATTGTCGTCGGCATTCATGGCATTCATCATGGCACCGCCACCGCGTCCGCCGGTTCCGACAACACCGATTTTCAGCTTCTTGTCGTTCGGCGCTCCGAAGGTCACCGATGGAAAGCTGATCGCAGTTCCGGCAGCCGCTACAGCACCGGTCTTTTTCACGAAGCTGCGCCGTGAAGTATCATTCTGGGAGGGTTTGGATTTCTCGCTCATAAAAGGGTAGGTCGTGAGGTCGCTAGGTAAGATCCGCCATGATTTTTGTCACGGTGGAGAATAGAAGGTCATGCCAAATCGGGATGGTGTCAAAAGCGCTTCTGTACGCGATTTTGTCGTGTAAGTTGCGATTCTTTGTGTGTCTGAGAAAGCAAAATGGATCCTGTGTTTGTGCTTAAAAAAATCGTCGCTCTTTTCCTGGGCCCCGTCGCGCTTGTCCTTGAGCTCATTCTGCTGGGGGGCTTTCTCTATCTCCTCTCCCGGATTCGGCCGTCCTCCCGGTTTGGAATTCGAAAACCGTCGCGTCGTCGATGCCTGCGGCGCACTGGGCTGACTCTCGTGATCTCAGGCTCTGCACTTCTTTATTTGGCCAGTACCGGGCCGGTCGCAGGAAAGTTGACCTATTTTCTGGAATCCAGGTTCGTTGACTCGATCGATGAGAACGGGGAATACGCTCTCGAGCAGAAGCCGAAATTCATCGTTGTCCTCGCCGGGGGAACCCGAACGATTGCGGGAAAGCCCGTCCTGTCGAGGCTGACACCTCATGGGATGGCCCGTGTGGTCGGTGCTGCGGATCTTTGGAATCAGTATCCGGAAGCCACGCTTGTCCTGACCGGGCGCCCTGATGAAACAGGACCCATGAGCAAGGTGGCGATGCGTCTGGGAGTTCCCTCGGGACAAATCATCAAAGAGACAGAATCCCGCGACACGAAAGACCACCCGAGGTATGTGAAAAAGATGATCGGTGAGGCCCCGCTTGCACTGGTGACCTCGGCCATGCACATGCCGCGGGCAGCAGGCCTGTTCCGCAAACAGGGTTTGAGGCCGGAACTCGCGCCAGTCGATTTTGTGGTCTGGCCGAAAACCGGAGATTTTGATCCTGAACACCCTGATTCGCTAATTCCCAAGGCTTCGAACCTGTATTTGACCACAAGGGCAATTCACGAAATCCTGGGACTTCGATGGGCGGCGATGCGGGGGCAGCTGGAAGAGTAGCGGGGGAGGGGAGGGGCCGGGACGCTACTTCTCGCAATTGCTCAGCGCAATTTCCTGGCCGTTGATATTCAACTTTCCTCCGTGAGTATTGATACTCTTTTTCTGCACGTCGACCACCTTCCCGGCGTCGAGGACGACAAAGGTGATGGCAGCACGGTCTCCGTTCTGCTGAGCAAAGGTCCAAAGATCGAGGACAGGACCTGTCCCCATCGAAAGACGGCCTCAATTCGGCCTCGGAATGGTCGATTTCGCAACAGGCTGTCCCATTTGCTCGACCAGTTGACTGGCGCTTCCGTCCATCAGCTTCGGCCCGGAAAACTGACCCTTCGCCATGTATCCGACTCCGACGATGGCGATCAAAACAAGAAAGTCACCAAAGGAAAATCCTTTTTGCCGCGAGTTGCAGCTGCGATTGTGCCTCATGTAAAAATATAATTACCATATTTATAAGAAGCAAGAAGAATCGGAAGGAGGGATGGATTCTTTGTTTCTGGTAGGCGCGAGTCGCCATTCCGAACTCTTTCCAACGCATTCTTTCCGGCCATGCGAATCAACCATCCCAATGCGCCGAAAGGCGGGAGAGAAAGTCTTCGTGATCGTTCGGCGTATAGTGAACGGTGAGCCAACCGGCCTCACGACCAGCCTCACAGTTTTCCTCTACATCATCGATGTAGACAGTTTTCGACGGTGTCAGGCCCAGCGTTTCCTCTGCAATCCGATAGATCCCGGGGTCGGGTTTCATGCGGCCGACCTCGTGGGAATAGATCCGGCCCCGGAAGCGGGAGAAAACAGGATAGGTCTTCTCGAAGAAAGGAACGTGGATGCCGTTCGTGTTCGAAAGAAGATAGAGCGGCATCCCCGCTTCCTCGAGTTGCTCAATCAGATCGACGACCGGTTCATTCAGTTCAAAAATATCCTCGAAGGATTCCCGGAACTGGGTGGGGGTGCCCCGATAGCCGATTCTATCAGATGCGTCGGCGATGAACTCCTCCGGGGTGATCTTTCCCAACTCCAGTTCCGGCGCGAGGGCCGTGACCGCAGTGAACGCATCTCCTGCACCCATGTCGCAATGCGGCTCGATTCGATCTGCCGCTTTCTGGAAATCGAAGGAAATGATGACGTTGCCGATGTCGAAAAGAAAAGCTTCAGGCATCTTGCTCTCTAGCCTTTGGATCGTGGAAACTCAAACGGTGATTCTCATACGGCTGGTGCTCGAGGTGAGCCCATATGGTGCCAGTTTGACGCATCCCGTGTGACGCGCACGTCGCGGATAGTGAGCCATAATGGCGCAGTTATAGGTAGTTGAATCGACCGTATGGAATTGTAACCAATTGATTATAAGTTATAAAGGGGATGTGGGGGCGGGGTTGGCACAAAGGTTGCATGGAAATAGGGCCGAATTCTAAATTCCAGCCCTATAAACCCAATTCCAACTATGAAAATGATACGATACAACGATCCAGGCAGCGCTTACTCAGAGTGGGAGTCCTTTTTTGCGGATCCCTTTCGTGCGTTTGCGCCATTCTTCCGCTCCACCTTGTCTTCCGCATACGAGCGGCCACATCAGCCCGCCGAATGGTATGAAGACGACGATCACTACTACGCCCGGGTCGAACTTCCGGGAGTGAAGCGGAGCGATCTCTCGGTAGACGCCGAAGACGGACTCGTGCGGTTCAGCTACGAACTTCGCGACTACCGCTCCGGCGAAGACTCAGAGTCTTCCCCCAGCGAGCGATTTGAGCAGGTTCTGCGAAGCCCCGAGGGAGTCAATCTCGCCGGTATCAGTGCGAAGCTGGCCGACGGAATTCTCGAACTGACTCTTCCAAAGGCGCCGGAAAAGAAGGCCGTGCGGGTCGAAATCAAGTAATCAAAGATCAATCCTCAAACCCTTGAACGAAAGAAATATCATGATCGAAAAAAACGAAGTATCCTGTGAAACCGAAAACTGCGGCACCTCCGCCCTCTCGGTTCGTTCGGGACCTGTCTACAAACCGCGTTACCATTCTCACTACAGCGAAGAAGCGTGGGAGGTGAAGGTGAGTTTGCCGGGAGTGCAGAAAGAGCAACTGGACGTCATGGTCGAGAACGAGATCATGGAGATCAAAGCGGCGCGGCTTTTCGATACGCCGGAAGCGTGGCGTCCGCTTGCGGATTATCCCCCGGAGAAAAACTATCGGCTCCGGCTCGATGTCGGACCCGAGGTCGACCCGGAAGGTGTCACCGCCGAATTAAAAGACGGCATTCTCGTTCTCCGGCTCCCGCTTCGCGAAGAGGTGAAGCCGAGAACGATCGAAGTGAAATAGCCGGATCCTCACAACCCCTCCAACCGCAGGTCGGTCGCCTCTGAAAAGGGGCGGCCGGTTTTGCCTGTTGCCCCCGGAATGGCCCCGTCGGCAACGGCTCCGCGCGTGGAATCGCCGTATAGAAAATTGAAAGTTTTTCTCCGCAGAAGGTGTCGCTTGAACTGCGTCTCGAATCACCGATTGCCCCCAGGCAGTCCTTCCAAAACCGGCGCGGCAAGCCGGTTGCAGATCGGGCCGGATTTTGATACGCTTGCGAATCGTGCGCGGAGAAAACCACAGGAACGGATTCAGGAAGCGGCCATGGGCGGTCGGCTTGCTTACGGTTTTGTTGTGTCTGAGCCTTCTTTCCGTTCGAGCTCAGGAAGAAACGCCGCCGTCTACCAGCGTCGGGGAGACAGAATCCCGCTCCAGGCTGGTCGAGATCAAGGCTTCCCAATGGGGAGAAGATTATCAAATTCGGGTCGAAGGTGGAAATCCGCGGGCACGGGTCCTTTTCAAAATTTTTGCCAATGAACTGCGGGATGATTTTCGCTGGGCCATCTATAAATACCGTCCGGGGGAAAAGACCGACCGGACCTTTTGGACAATGCCAATCCTCATCGAGCTGTGGGGGGATGTGACGGATGTCTATCGGGATCGAGACACGAGGCTTGAGGTGAAGCTGAAGCCCGACAATCGATTTCATATTGACCTTGCGGTCAGGATTCATGATGGATTCGAAGAGGAATCGTTCCGGTTGGAAATGATTCGCGCTCTCGTGATTGAGCAGATGCTGATGCCGGCCGCGACGAATCCGGGGGCCTTTTCGGGGGATGAACTCAAACCGCCCCCCTGGATTGTGCATGGTTTTGACCAGCTGATAGAGCATCGCCGGGCAGGTCGACCGAGCTCCTTTTATGATGGCGCTCTTCGAAGCGGTCAGATTCTTGATCCGGATGAGCTTTTCGAAACCGAAAGTCCGGAAAATCTCGATCCCCTGAGTTACGCGATTTTTCGTGCGTCTGCGGCTGCCATGATCGAGGCCCTGCTGGATCAGCCCGATGGTGATGTCGGGATTCGGGAGATACTCGCTGATGCGGGAATGAAGCCCGATGTTTCCGTTGCCTCCCTGATGCGTCAGCATTTTCCTGCCTTTCGGGAAATGGAGCAGGGAATGGAAAAATGGTGGGTTCTCCAGGTGGCGTCCCTGGGACAGCAGCAGAGTTTTGAATTTATGGACCGGGAGGAAACCGAGCGCTGGTTGACCGAAGCGCTCACAGTTCGATTCGATGGTAACGAGCTGTCGCAACTTCCCGGAAAGAAGAAAACGGGATTCTTTCAAAAGCTGATGCCGAAGAAGGAGAATCCGATCGACAGGGAGCCGTTCGCCGGGTCCATCGACCAGTACGAGGAGTTTATGGCTCGAACCAATGCGGAGGAGAAACTGGGACAATGTTTTTCCGAGTTGCAGCGACTTAAGCAGGCCGGTTTTCCCCTGTATCGTCCCGTTTTTGAAGGCTATGAACTCGTTATCGAGCGACTGATGCGGAGGAGGATGAAAGAGATCGATGCTCAACTCGCTGCTCTCGCCGAAATGCGGGCGACGATCTATGACACGCTCGTTCGCACGGAAGACTACATGAATTACTACGAAGCGACCCGGGCTCCTCAGCGTAGCAAGGCCTTCGATGACTATCTCAAAATGCGCAAAGAACTCGATTCGGCCCCTCCGCCAAGGCGAAATGATCGTATTTCCCGCTATTTGGACGCCCTGGAGTTGGAATTTCCCTAGATCGGCAGCCAAGCCTTGGTGATCGACTCTGATTTCCTGCATTGTCAGGCGGCCGGAATCGAAGTATCCTTCCCCCCGGCTCTTTTTCGTTCTTCGTGAGAGCTGAATCGATACGATGTCAGGAGATCTGGTTAATGAATTACGGGAGTCGGCCGGTTTGCCGGTGGGAAAGGCGCGTCCGGCTGCCAAGACCGCGTCCGAAGTTCGTGCCCTGCGGCCTCAGGATTGTCTTCATCCGCTGGCGGAGTTGTTCGGTCGATCTTCGAATCGCGCGGAATTCCTGCAGATCCTGTCTGACTACATTCGTCTGCTGATCGGGGCGGAGCTTGTGGCTCTTCATGAGAAGGGCGAGGACGGGTTGCGGCTGGCGGGGTTCGCCTCGGCAGCCGAAGGAGGCGCGGCGGTCAGGAAGAGCTGGCTTCCTTCTTCCGAAATTCTGGAGAAATCGTGGGCGGACCGGCGTAGCAGCCAGGCCCATGTCCTGATCGATAACCGGCAGCATGCCCGGCTCATGGTCCCGTTTTTTGTCCAGGACAAGCCACCGGTTTGCATCACCGCTTTTCTTCCCCCGGAGCGAATTGCTTTCTCCGACCCCTGTTTCTCGATGCTGCATCTGACAACGCAGTTCATTGTGCAGCGTGAATTGCTCGCGGATTCCCACGAGAAAGAGCTCGCGTTTGTGCAGGCGACGATGTTGGTGGAGATGTTTTCGCGGACTGCGGACGGTGACACCTTCAAGCGTTCGCTCTTTTCGCTGGTCACCGAGCTGGAGAAATTTTTCGGCTGCCAGCGTGTCGCCATTGGAACCGGTTCCAGTCGGTCCTGCAAAGTTCACGCGGTCTCGGGAATGAGCAGTGAGGAAAAGCGAACGCTGGGACTCTCCCAGCTTGGGGCTGCGATGCGGGAGGCGATCGCTCTCGATGAGATCATGGTCTGGCCGGGGCAGAAAGAGATGGTCCGTGAAGTGGTAGTGTCTGCGAATCACGATGACCTGCTTCATTCTTTTAAATCGGGGCGAATTGTCGTGGCTCCTTTGCGTCACGAGGTGACCGGCGTTACCGGGGCAATTGCCTTGCTCTGGCCTGCGGGATCGCCTGAGGTTGCCAAGCGCACCTATCGCCTGCTGGATGCCTGTCAGCCTCATCTGGCGTCGTTGGTCGGATTTTTGAAGCGATCGAAGCATGGTGAATTCCGGGGCGGCCTGTCGAAATTCTGGCGTCAGAGTAAACTCAAGCGGGTAGCCCTGGTCAGTGGGATCGTCGCACTGATCACGGCGATGCTCTTTCCGGTCACCTATCGGGTCAGTGCCCAATGTGTGATCCAGCCCGTCCTGCGACGGACAATCGCGGCACCCTTTGAGAATCGTCTCTACCGGACCTATGCCAAACCCGGAGACGAAGTGGAGGCCGGACAGATTCTCGCCGAGCTCGATGGGCGGGAAATTCGTGTGGCCCTCGCCGAGTCCATTGCCGCCCGAAGCGCCGCGGTGAAGAGGAGGGACAATGCCATGGTTCTGGAAGATCCCGCGGAATTGCAGATGAGTCAGCTGGAAGCAGATCGTCTTTCGCTCGAAGTGGAACGTTTGCAGTTTCGAAATGACAACCTCCTGATCCGTTCACCGATCGATGGCGTTGTCTTGACCGGAAATCTGGAACGGTCGGAGGGCGTTCCCGTTTCCACCGGGCAGAAGCTTTTTGAGGTGGCACCGCTCGACAAGATGCTGATGGAGATCGCGATTACCGAGACTGAAATCCGCCATGTTGAGAAAGAGCAGGAAGTTGTTCTCCGGATTGAGTCTGACAGTGCCAAAAAGCGGAAGTCGACGCTGGAAACCCTCCATCCGATCTCAGAGATTCAAAGCGGGCAAAACGTATTCGTAGCCGAGGCCGTTCTCGAAAATGAGGACGGATTACTTCGTCCCGGAATGAAAGGGAGTGTCCGGATTCTCTCTGAAAAGAAATCGGTGGGGTGGATCCTTTTTCATCGTCTCTGGGAATACCTCCGACTCAAGCTGTGGTAGGAAATGGCAGTCGATCACAGGGTCAGCGAGATTTCGAGTTCCCGTCCGCGACTGCGGCGGGACGTGCGGACGCATTACCAGGAGTATCGAGGCGAGCCGAGTTACATCATTGAAGACACTTCCAAGGGACGTTTCTTTCACGTCGGTTTTCCCGAGCATCAGTTTATCCAGAGTTTCGACGGCCGAACCACGATCTCGGAAGCGTTGGCGCGAAATGCAGCTACGCAGGGGGAGGACGCCCTCACCGAGGCGCAGGGCGATCAGTTGCTGCGGTGGTTAATCGACAACGATCTTCTCGAATCGGAAACCAGTGGGCAGGGCGAACGTCGTCGTGATCGTCAGACAAAGAACCGCGAACGGCAGGAAAAAGCGAAGAATCCTGTCGCCAAGGTGATGTTTTTTAAAATCCCTCTCGGGTGTCCGGATCGATTGCTGAGTCGAGTCGAGCCATGGGTCGGTTGGGTCTTCGGCGTCCCCGGCCTCCTCCTCTGGCTCATGCTGGTAGCCTACACTCTCGTGCAATTCGCACCGGAATGGGATCGCTTTACTGCAGCAACAGGGCAGGTGATTGCTTCGGGCAGCTGGATTCGAATTGCTCTGATTTATACCGTTCTGAAGGTTCTCCACGAGTTCGGACACGGGCTTGCCACGAAAAAGTTCGGCGGAACGGTTCCGGACTGGGGGGTGCAATTGCTGGCCTTCATCACCCCGCTGGCTTTTGTCGATGCCTCAGCGAGTTGGAAATTTCCCTCCAAATGGCGAAGGATCATTGTTTCGGCAGCCGGAATGTATGTCGAAATCGCGATTGCATGCGTCTGCCTGTTGGGATGGTTGCATACGGATTCCGGCGTTCTAAATACCTCGCTTCACAGCGCCGTTGTTGCCGCCACCTTCGTCACTTTGCTATTCAATGCGAATCCGTTGATGCGGTTTGACGGCTACTATATTCTCCTGGACTACCTCGGGATTCCCAACCTGGGAACGAAGGGGCAGCAGTTTCTCAAGTGGGCCGGAAAACGGGTCTTTCTCGGGATGAGTGATTTGCCGATGCCTCCGTCCGTCCGGCAGCATCCCGTTGCGGTTCCATTGTACGGGGTCCTCGCCGCTCTTTGGAAGATCGTAATCTGGATCGGTATCATGGTTCTCGTCAGCCTCCTTTTCAAAGGGGCTGGACTGGTCATCGCGATCGCATCGGTCGGGGTGATGTTGGTCACTTCCGTGGTGAAATTTTTCAACTTTCTTTTCAAATCGGGAAGTGGTCCCTCTTTGTCAAAAGCCCTGCCCCGAATCGCTGTGTTTCTTCTCGCTCTGGGCGCGATTCTCTTTCTCATCCCCATCAACCCTACAGGAAAAGCCGTCGCCGTAGTCGAGTACGCGGACAGGGAAAGAATGAGGGCCTCGGTCCGGGGACTCGTCACTGAGGTCCTTGTCGAAGAGGGGCAGGAGATAAAGAAAGGCGACCTTCTCGTTGAAATGTCGAATCCGGATGAGCAGTCCGAGTACGACAAGATGCTGCTCGAATTGCGGACCGCGCGGATTCGGGCGCGGAGCTATTATCAGGTGGAGAATCTTCCTGCTTACCAGGCGGAAATCGAAACAATACTGGGTCTTGAGCGAAAGGTGGCCGAGAGCAAAGCGATTCTTTCGGGATTGAAGATAGTTGCGCCAGTAGATGGGCAGGTTGTCGGGCGGGATCTTGAATCCCTGCCCGGAAAATGGGTTGGAATCGGTGATGAAATTCTCTCGGTGGTTCCCAATGAAAAAATGGACCTCCTTATTTCCTTCCGCCAGGATGACATTGACGATCTTGCCGGGCAAAAGGACCGCGATATCCGCGTCCGGCTTCGCGGGCGAACCCGCGATTTGGAAGGCGTGATTGATCGGATTGAGAGTCGCGCCACGCGTGCTCTGCCTCATGAAGTAATGGCCTCGCCCAACGGAGGACCGCTCGCCTTGCGAACGTCGAGCGATCCGGTGGCCGAAAGGGATCGGGAAATCGCCGGTGGGGGCGGGGCATACGATCTCGACCTGGATTACTTTTCCGGGCTGGGACAGCAGGGGCAATCCCGGGAACTGGCACGCGCAAGATTCGCCGGAAGGGCAATTATTACATCGGAGGGAGTGCGGGAACTGCGCGAAGGGGAGTGGGGGTATGTAAGCTTTGCCAACGCGGAGAAAGAAGTGCTTGGAAAATGGCTTTTCCAGGAAGTCTCGGGATACGTTCGGGACAAAATTGAACAGGCCCGCGCCGCTTCGGCGAGTTGAGTCCGGGCTCCCGGAAGAAGCCTAAGCCGTCAGCAGATGGCCGATCAATCCCAGGAGAAATCCGATGGCAGCTCCAAGCGCGGGGATCCATCGATTCTTCAGTTGAGCCTGCGGGGCAATGTCCTGAAAAATGATGTAAAGGATTCCCCCTCCGGCGATCAGCATGAGGCACTGCACGGTCATCGAAAAACCGGAGAGAAAGGTGAATCCAAACCAGGTGGCGGCAGATCCCAGAAGAGCGATCAACATGAAAACGAAAAGCACGCGGTTCGCAGGGAGAGTTTGATTCATCTCCCGAAAGGAATTAAATCCCTCCGGGAGATTCTGGAGAGCGATGAGAAAGGCCAGCAACATTCCTGAATCGCCGTTGGCAACGAAAGCGCCAAGAGCGAGCGCCTCGGGAATATAGTCGGAAAGCATTGCAACCAGTTGCGATGCCGGACTTTTCGAGCGGGCGATCAACAGGTCGATACCGAGGAAAATCAGACCGCCGCCACCGAAACAAAGCGCGACCAGCCAGATGGGCATGTTTTTGGCACCTTCCGGCACGAGCACCAGTGCCACTGCCGAGAGAAGCGCTCCGCCTCCAAAGGCAATTATGAAGTGTCGGAACTCATTTTCAAGCCAGCGCGGCCCGAAGGATTCAATTCGCGCAAGCCAACCGCCGACTGGAATGGCCGCTCCCGCGAGAAGACCGAGGAGCAGAATCTAGAGCAGGAGGCTCATGAGGAAGAGGACGACTCGGAAGGGTGCCCGCCTGTAGCACCTCCGGAATTCGCGTTGTTGCTCTCAAACTGTTTTCGCCAATGATCGAGGCGTTCTCCAACGCGCTGCTCGAGGCCATTCGAGGAAGGCTCGTAGTAGACTCGTCCCTCAGGGAGATAGGCCTGGGGGACATAGCCTTCTTCGTAGTCATGCCCGTAGAGATAAGCGGTTTCACCTTCTGCTATGGCACCGCCCTCGGTTCCAAGTTTCTTTCTCGATTTGGTTCGGAGATGAGGAGGCACCGCCAAAGTTCTTCCGTTTTTGACGTCGTCGAGCGCGGCATTGATACCGGCGTAGGTTCGATTACTTTTCGGGGCGGTTGCCATGTAGACCGCAGCGTGTGCCAAAGGGACCCGGGCCTCAGGCATCCCGATAAACTCCACCGCTTGTTGCGCGGCCACGGCGACCCGCAGGGCATTGGAGTCCGCCATTCCAATGTCTTCGCTGGCTGCGATCACGATGCGTCTCGCAATAAAGCGGATATCTTCACCCGCGTAGAGCATTTTTGCGAGCCAGTAGAGAGTGGCGTCGGGGTCACATCCCCGCATCGATTTGATAAAGGCACTGATCGTGTCGTAGTGCGCATCTCCATCTGCATCGTAAACCACCGTTTTGCGTTGAATCGAGTCTTCCGCCACCGCCAGATCGACGCGAATATCGCCTGATTCCGGATCGGGTTCCGTAGTCAGTACGGCGAGTTCAAAGGAGGTCAGCAGCTTTCGCGCGTCGCCATCGCACATCCGAACGAGGTGAGAGGCTGCGTCTTCGTTCAGAGTGAGCGGCTTCTTGCCGAATCCGCGTTCAGGATCCTTCACGGCTGCCTGCAGCAGGGTGGCGAGGTCTTCTTCGGTCAAGGGCTCCAATTGAAAGACCTGGGAGCGGGATACGAGAGGGCTGTTCACATAGAAGTAGGGATTGTGAGTTGTCGCTCCGATGAAGCGAACCGTTCCGCGCTCTATGTGGGGGAGCAGGACATCCTGCTGGGATTTGTTGAACCGGTGAATCTCGTCGACAAAGAGCGTTGTGATTTCATTTCTCGTTCGCTGAAACTGCCGCGCGGCCTCGACTGCCCTTCGGATTTCCGCAACATTACTCTCGACTCCGGACAGATTGATAAATCTGGAGTCTGTTCGTTGCGCAATCAATTCGGCCAGGCTGGTTTTGCCCACTCCCGGAGGACCGTAAAAGATCAATGAGGTAAACCGGTCCGCTTCGATCGCTCGCCTGAGGAGTTTACCTTCGGCGAGAATATGAGACTGGCCCACATATTCATCAAGGTTCCGGGGACGCATCCGTGCTGCGAGCGGCATAGTCGGATCCGGGGGACGGTTGGCGGCCTCGCTCAACGACGCTGCCGAAGCGCCGAGCATCCCGGATTCGCCTGCTTCCGCATCTTCTTCGAAAAAGTCGTCCATATGCTATGCCAGCTTTCGGAGCGGTTTAGAAACGCACTCGTAGGTGGAGAGTCGCATTCGAAGGAATGGGGGTCAATGGGCACCTTGAAAGCGGCGGTGAACAGCAAAATCACGGATTTTTTCAAAATTATTGGGGTATAACTGAAATATTTACAATAATTATAATAAATTGTTTGATAAACCGTATTAATTTGGTAATATTACAAAATACTTAATCCATATTAACTACCTGCCGCGCCCCGGCGCCTTATCCATCCCACCCTCACCATGAATACCCTCATCCCTGATCTGGCTCAGTTTCAACTGGAAGAGCTTGGACAAACGCCCGCAGTTGACAATCCGAATGCGGAAGTCAGTTTCAAAGTTGATGTCGAGCCAAGTCGTGTGACGCGCCGTCTAGTCGTCGGAATTCTCGATGAAAGCCGGAAACGCGGGATTTCGATCGCAATCTATCCCGCAACCGGCGAAGTCTGTGACCTTACGAATGGCGGCGGAGTGATTGGATACCTTTCCAAAGTTCCCATGAATCCGGGTGTTCCGATTCCCTGTGACCTTACTTTGTATCGGTTCGGAAAAAACTTCGTATGCAGCGTGCGCGTGCATGGAGAAATTTTCCTTTACCCTGCCTTTTCCATGGACGGAGCGGCCAAGCTTAAGGCCTTCGTTGGACAAGAGCAGGGAGAAGGCGGAGGGGACTCGACCTTGAACTGGTCCCGTCTTCGTCTCGACGTTCTCGAGCAGCCGGTCGCTGCCTGATCCTATTTTCCAGTAGTCGTTGGTTTGACCGGCGTGGCTTTCCCAAGCCGCGCCGGTCTTCTTTTTGGGAGATGCCAATTCCGGAAGAGCACAAAAAAACCGGACGTTTCCGCCCGGCTTTTCTCTGTTAAATTGAATCGAAGAAACCTATTTCTTGGCTTTTTCCTCGGCTACCTTGGCGATGATCTCCTCCGAGATGTTTCTCGGGCAAGGGGCATAGTGGGAGAATTCCATGGAGAACTGACCACGACCGGAAGTCATTGTCCGCAAGTCGCCGATGTATCCGAACATTTCGCTCAGAGGGGCATCGGCTTTCACCCGAACACCTGTCGGAGTCGAATCCTGTGTTTTGATCATTCCACGGCGACGGTTGAGGTCACCAATCACATCACCCACGTGATCTTCAGGAGTGAAGACGTCGAGTTTCATGATGGGCTCGAGGAGTTGAGGGCCACATTTCGGGATCGTCTGACGATAGCCGGACTTCGCTGCGATTTCGAAGGCAACGGCGGAGGAGTCCACGGCGTGGAACGCTCCATCAACAAGAGTCACCTTGAAGTTCAGGAGAGGGAAGCCAGCGAGAACACCTTTGTCCTTGGAAAGGCGAAATCCTTTCTCGATCGCAGGCCAGTATTCCTTGGGAACGTTTCCGCCCACCACCTTGGACTCGAATTCGAAGCCACTTTCATCACCTTCGAGAGGTTCGATGATGTAGTCAATTCGTCCAAACTGACCGGAACCACCGGACTGTTTCTTGTGTGTGTAGGAATCTTCGATACGCTGTGTGATCGTCTCCCGGTAGGCAACCTGGGGTGCACCCACTTCCACTTCCACGTTGTGGGTTCGCTTGAGAATATCGACCTTAATGTCGAGGTGAAGCTCACCCATTCCCTTGAGAATGGTTTCGCCACTGTCCGGGTCGGTTTCGACGTAGAAAGAGGGGTCCTCACGAACCATCTTACCAATCGCTTCACCAAGCTTTTCTGAAGCCGCCTTGTCTTTCGGCGAAACCGCGACCGAGATCACAGGATCGGGAAATACCATGGGCTCAAGAGTCGCAGGGTTCTTTGCGTCAGCGAGCGTGTGTCCGGTTTGCACATTCTTCAGTCCCACAAGAGCAACGATGTCGCCTGCCTGGGCACTGTCGAGATCCTCACGGGAATCAGCGTGCATCTCAACGATACGGCCGACACGTTCGGTCTTGCCGGTGAACGTATTGAGGATGGAGTCTCCTTTTTTCAATTTGCCGGAATAGATCCGGGTGAAAGTCAGGGCGCCATACTGGTCATCCATGATCTTGAAAGCGAGAGAGCGCAAAGGACCGTTCGGATCGACGGTCGCAAAATTACCGGTCTCGTTACCCTCTAGGTCTACCTCGGGCTGGGCCGGAACTTCCGTCGGGCTGGGAAGGTAATCGACGACGGCATTGAGCACGTTTTGAACTCCCTTGTTTTTGAACGCAGATCCGCAGAAGGTCGGGAAGAAATCGAGTGCGATCGTGCCCTTGCGAATGCACCTTTTGATGGTCGCCTCGTCAGGTTCGTTACCTTCGAGGTAGGCCTCCATGACTTCGTCGTCCTGCTCAACCGCAGTCTCGATCATTTCCGCGCGATACTGCTTCGCCTTCTCGACCATGTCGTCAGGAATCTCCTGGATTTCATAGTTCTCGGGCTGACCGCTATCGTCCCACACCCATGCTTTCATGGTAAGGAGATCGACGACACCTTTAAAATCGTCCTCAATTCCGATCGGGAGAACCATGACCAAAGGCTTGGCAGCGAGAACGGTATTGATCTGATCGATGACTCGGTAGTAGTCAGCGCCGATTCGGTCGAGCTTGTTTACGAAAATGACACGGGCCACCTTCGAATCGTTGGCGTAACGCCAGTTCGTCTCGGACTGGGGCTCCACCCCGCCGGAACCACAGAAAACTCCGACACCGCCGTCGAGAACTTTCAGGGAGCGATACACCTCGATCGTGAAGTCGACGTGGCCGGGAGTATCAATGATG
The DNA here is from genome assembly GCA_029213265.1 of Verrucomicrobiales bacterium. Lineage (GTDB taxonomy): Bacteria > Verrucomicrobiota > Verrucomicrobiia > Verrucomicrobiales > DEV007 > Arctic95D-9. The sequence goes on from JARGNG010000001.1 coordinate 278,235, forward strand.
TTAAACCGGTGGTCGTCCCAGAAACAGGTTGTGGCAGCGGACTGAATCGTAATTCCGCGCTCCTGCTCCTGATCCATGAAGTCGGTGGTAGCGGCGCCGTCATGCACCTCACCGGTTTTATGAATTTTACCGGTCAGCTTCAAAATTCGCTCGGTAGTCGTGGTTTTACCGGCATCCACGTGTGCGAAGATTCCGATGTTTCTGTATTTGGAGAGGTCACTCATGTCCCTGGGGTGATTTTAGTTAAACCGTTTTTGTGAAGCGTATAGTTGTTCAAAGCGGCCTGATGGCAACCTAGAATTCCTATTTTCAGGTATTTATTCTCGACAGAGTAGGGGAATATCGCTAACCCACGGGTTTTTTGTCAAAAAAGCTCCCTTTGTCCAGGCATCGGTCTGCGGAAACAGGCCGTGGAAAGCGATTTCCGGGGATTCTCCATTCCGGCGCGGCGTTTTGAGACGGTAATCCATTGCTGAATCTGGTTTGCGAGTGGCCCTGTGCCGGTCATTCGGGTGCCAAAGTCGCTTTCGTTGAGCTTTCCGCCTCTCAGATCACGGATCCGCCCGAGCACGAGTTCCTTTCGATCAGGGAAAAAACGATCGAGCCAGGAAGCAAAAATGTCCTTCACTCCGAAGGGCAGCCGAATCACCGTCCCGGAGGCGAATGTTGCCCCGTGATCGGCGGCTGCCTGCATGATTTCCGGAATCTCGTGATCATTCAAGCCGGGAATGATCGGGGCGATGGAAACTCCCACAGGAATGCCGGCTTCGCTCAGCATCCGGATTGCCTCAAGACGTGCGTCCGGGCGTGATGCCCTGGGTTCCAGCTGGCCCGAAAGATCCGGATCGAGGGAGGTGAGGGAAAGGACGACAACGGAGGCATCAAAAGAGGCCAGTTCGGCCAAATGATCGATATCGCGGGTAACGAGAGCGTTTTTGGTGATAATCCCGACTGGATTTCGAGCATTGGTGAGGACCTCGAGACAGCGGCGGGTGATCTGAAGTGACTTTTCAACGGGCTGATAGCAATCGGTCACCCCGCTGCAGGCCAGGGACACCGGCTTCCAGGAAGCTTTGGCGAGTTGTTGTTCCAGAAGTTCGGGGGCCCGTTCTTTGGCAATGATTTTGGTTTCGAAGTCGAGTCCTGCGTTGTAACCCAGAAATTCGTGGTAGGGCCTCGCGTAGCAGTAGGCGCAGCCGTGTTCACAGCCTCGATACGGGTTGAGGCTGTGGGAAAATCCAATGTCCGGACTTTGATTGGTCGTGATGATAGACTGGCTGTCATCCGAAAGAATCTCCGTCTGCGGGCGGGCGGGCTCGAAATCGTCTTCTCTGGCGGCGATTTCCTCCCAGGCACCATCGCCTGTCTCCGTCGAGAATTTTTCGAAACGATTCGGCGGTGAGTCGGTTGTCCCCCGTCCCCGGGGGGAAATATGAAACGGCATAATGTGTTATTATGAACACTTGTCGGGATCTGTCAATCGACGCGACCGATTCTCTGCGGCTGAGAAGGGAAAGCATGGTCCACCTCTTCGGATTGGGGCAAAAGAAGTCCCTGCGAGCGTGAGCGAGACAGGTGTATATGAATTGCGAAAGCCGACCGGGGATCGCCTCGTTACCTTATTTCCCCCGCACCTGGAGCTTCGCATTGATATTGGAAACGAGATCGCTGGCGGCGTGCCGGCCCTTTTTTAATACGGTTGTGACTCGATCATGCAGGTATTCCTGCTCTGCCTCCGACGGATCTTTTCCGGATAGAACGATCACAGGAATAGTTTTGAGCTGGTCATCCTGTTCCAGATGATGGAGAAATTCAAATCCGTCCATGGCCGGCATCAGGAGGTCGAGAATGATCGCGGCAGGGCGCGTTTTCGAAAGCATTTCCAGAGCTTCGGCGCCATCATGCGCAATGATCGTTTGCCAGCCGGCCTCTTCGAGGATTCGGCTCATCGCCTCGAGAGAATCCGCATCGTCGTCTACCAGGAGAAGATTGCGCTGAGGGAATTGTCCGGTGGCGCGAAGGATGACGCGGCTGAGTCGGTCTACGTCGATGGGTTTCACTAGGTAGTCCTCCACATCGAGGGCGAGCCCCTGCTCCTGCTCGGCCATAACCGATACCATGACGACTGGAATCGATTGAGTTCTCTCGGAGTCTTTGAGTTCGCGAAGGACCTCCCAGCCATCTTTGCCGCCGGGCATCACCACATCCAGCGTAATGGCATCAGGCAGATGCTGGCTTGCCATTTCCAGCCCCTGGTTACCGTCTTCCGCAACCATGACTTGATAGCCCTCGGATTCCAGCATGCGACGGAGTAACTCTCGGACTTTCAGATCGTCATCGATCACCAGAATCGTAGCGTCGCGGGGCTCGATCAGGGAATCTTCCTCCGCGGAATCGAAATTTTTCACAGGAAGCATTTCATCCTGGGTTGCCTCGTAGTGTTCGGAAGTCGGAATGAGCGGAAGGAACACACTGAAGTGGGTTCCTTTCTCCAACTCGCTGACAAAACCGATTCGTCCGCCCAGTTGTCCGACCAGTTCTTTGCAAATGGAAAGGCCGAGCCCACTTCCGCCGGGATTGTCTTTCTTGTTCGAAACAAAGGGGATAAAGGCCTTCGACTGTTCCTCCGGGCTCATCCCGCGACCTGTATCGGTCACCGTAAATTCAACCCAGGGGGTGTTGTCGATCTCCCGGGTTCTGGCCTCCAGGGTGACAGATCCCTCTTTCGTGAATTTGCAGGCATTGCCGATCAGATTTCCGAGGACCTGTCGGACACGTCGATCATCGGCGACGAGCGTTGGCAAACTTTCATCGTGGCTGGTTTCGAAAGTGACCTCTTTGCCATCGAGGGATGGGTGGAAAGCCTCAGCCAGATCATCGAGAAGTCCCGGGATCGAAATCTCATTCTTGGTCAGCGTTTCCGCGCCCATGATGATTTTCTGATATTCGAGAATGTCGTTTACGAGGTTTAATTCCCTGGCAGCATGGGCGTGAATTCGCTCGACGTCGTTCTTCTGGCCGTCATCGAGGTCGGAAAGTTTGAGAGCTTCTACCTGGAGAAAAATAGCGTTGAGCGGCTGACGCAGATCGTGGCTGACCTTTGCAACGAAGGCGTCTTTCTCGTGGCTCAGGCTCATGAGCTTGTCGTTCGCCTTTTCCAGGTCGGTGTTGGCCCGGCGCAGTTCGCGAGTCCGGTCGCTCACTCGCTGTTCAAGCTGTTCGTGAAAGGCGACCAGTTCCTCAAAAAGCCGTTTCGAGGCCCGGGCGATATCCCCGACTTCGTCCCGGCGTTTGATGTCGAGTCGGCGGGCAAGACCGGCAACCTGCGTATAGAGGTTTTCGGGGTGTGTCTCTGTGATCGTCTGCGCCGTTTTCGTCATTTCCTTGAGCGGACGGATGAAGTGCATCGCAAAGAGAAAGCCGATGATTCCGAAAACGCCTGCGACGAGGAAAGCGACATTCTGCACCGAAAGCATTTCGTATTCGATTGACGATGCGAGTTCGTCGTCGAGAACCGCGTAGTGCAGCAAATACTCCCGGGCATTCTCGCCATTTCCGATCGTAAGTTTGACCGCCCAGGAGTGAATTTCGTCGCACTCGACCACATTCCGCCAATCGATCGTTTCAAAGCTGTCCGCGAAATTGTGCTCCAACGCGCTGGTTACAATCGCCCGAAGTTGCGCCAGGTCCTCGCGGGATCGGGCCAGCATTCGGACTTCTTTCACCCCGGCTTGCAGGCCGCCGACTCGGCCGATGGGATCAATCTCGATCTGGAGATGCTGAAGGAAGTCATCCATCTCCTCATCGCTCTTATTTTCAAAAGCCAGCCGAAGCCGGGCGTTGGGAATGCCTTCCTGAAAATAGTAGTTTCCCGCCAACTTCACATACTCCGCCCGGGAGAGCCGGTCGACCTTGGGATGTGCGATTTCCTCTTCCGTTGTTTCGGTCTCCTCTTCACGCTCCTTCAAGGCCTTGAGAAAATCGGGATGTTTGGAGAGAGAAAGAAAGACGCTGTCGTTTCCCCGCTCCAGCGGATCCGCTTCGTCATGTCGAACGAGCTGTGCGCCTTCGCTGTTTTCTAGTACGAAAAGATGTCTCGGGGACGGCTCGTCGTGAAGCGTCATCCCGATGCGGATGTAGGTGGGTTTGACCCCTGCCTTTTGGCCAAACTGATCGAGAGGTGCCACGGCCCAAATCATCGGTTCGAACCGCGCAACTTCTTCGCGACCGGGAATGTTCGTGCGCACAACGTGGAGGCGCTGAATTGGCGAAAGATGAAGTCTCGCCCCGGCCCGTTCGTCTGATCCCGGAAACCAGAGATCCTCCTCCTTGAATTTGCCTTTCTCGGCGATCAAAGTGGTCTTCTTCTCTCCGTCCTCAAATGTGACTAGGTCGACTCTCAGGTGTTCATCCCAGTTCCTGCGACAAAGGCCGCGCGCCATCGAGAGCAACTCTTCGCGGGGTTTTTCTTCGGAGACATCCTCCTGAAAGGTCGGGCTGAAGGCAACATTGATGAGGTCTTCCCGAAGACCCTCGATTTGATCCATTAACACCCAGCCGCGCAACGACGCTTCATCACCAAGGTCGACGAGTTCATGTTCGCGCAGGACCGCTGTGGCACGGTAGGTCAGCACCTTGGCCACGAGAAGGGCGGAGGCGGCGGTCGCCAGTATGATCAATAGCGCGACTTTTCCCCGGATTCCAAAATACATCAATGAAGTGAAGGTGAGACGAAGTCAGTCTCTCACTGATTCAGATAATTCGAAAGCGCAAAGGAACGGCGGGGAACATGCTGCAACTCTGAGGTTCCCGGCGAACTTGCAGCTATTTGGCAGCAACGGATGCCAGCGGCCTTCCGGTTTTCAGTTTCACGCCGAAAAAGTCCCGGAAAACCCTCTTAAAAACAGGTCTTTTGAATTTGGGAACTCCGTTCAAATCAAATTCTTCGGGATAGATCCACTTGTAATCGGAAAACTCGCGGACATGGGCATCGAGGCGGATGCCGTTTTTCTTTCCGTGGTAGTCACAAAGAAAATAGGTCTGCACCTGCCCGCAATACTGTCCCTTCTTGAGACGGCCTCCGGGGAACTTGTAGCGATAGTCCGTGCGGCAGGCAATGAGGTCGTATTTGTCCTGCGAAACTCCGATTTCCTCTTCGACTTCACGGTAAAGGGCAGTGATGAGGTCCTCCCCTTTGTCGACACCGCCTTGAGGAAACTGCCAGCTTCCTTTGTGTTGAAGGCGCTCGGCGACAAGAATCTTTCCACTCTTCGGCTTTCGCAAAATGGCGGCAACGTTGGGTCGATAGGTGGCCATGAATAGAGGAACGGTCGTAGAGCTGCGCGAATTCAATTGCGAACCCGTTTTACAAGACGCCCGCAATTTGGGAAGATAACCCGCGTGAAGATTTCGCAACGCAAAAGGTTTCATCGATTTCGACAGCGTGGGAGCGCCCGAATCATTGTCATTTCCTCTGTCGCCGCCGTCCTGCTCCTTGTTGGATTGGTCGCCTGGCAATCCCGTCCCTCCCGCATGGTCGAGAAAAAGCAGGCTTCGTTGATTGAGGGGATCGAGCGCCGCAGTCCGGCCCGGATCGAGCGTCTCGTCGCGGAAGAGTATTCCGATGACTGGGGTTTCAGCCGGGAGGACGCCGTCGAAGCGGTCGTCGATGTTGGAAGTCAGTTTCTGGTGCTCGTCGTCACGGAAGAGGACAAAGCCACTGTTCTCGGCGAAGGCGAAGCGAAGGTGTCCGCGAAGTTGATTTTCGGCGGGAAGCCGGTTGGTCCGGCCGCCAACGAAGTGATGCGTCGACTCAACGGCCTGAAGGAGCCATTCGTATTTACCTGGAAAAAAGAGAGCTTTCTACCTGCCAGTTGGCGGCTTGTCCAAATGGAAAATGCTTCGTTGCCGGACGATCTCTGGGGTTACGAGCCGGGGGATATTCGCCGGGCGATGCAGGGAGATGGCGATTTTTGAAGAAGTGAAAAAATGAACGCTCGATGGATTCTCCTTTGCCTGATCCTGTTGACTATCGGATCAGCCGATGCGGAACCGCTGGCCAAAAAGGCGGGCCGCGGTGCCCTCGTTTTTACCGAACAGATTCTTCCGACGGATGACTCCGGTGCCATCGTCTCGCCGGGAAGTGCGACCGGGCAGATGGCGCATCTCGTTTCGAAAGTCAGCCTTCTTCTCGAAGAAAACGGTTCCGGATGGGAGGAGTCGGTTCGATTGCATTTCTACGTGGCGTCCCCCGAAGTGGAGACGGAGGTGCGCAGGCTCACGGGCACGATGTTTCCCAATGTGCCGGCGACCTGGGTGATTACTCCGCTTTCCCATGCGGCCGCGCTGGTTGCTTTGGATGTAGTTGCGACAACGACTTCCCAAAGCGCGGGCAGGGCAGGGGCCTCGATCCTTCCCCCGGGCGTTCGCTACTTTGTTTCCGGTCAGGCGGCACGAGACAAGGATCTCGCTGTCGCAACGCGCGGGACGATGGAGCAGCTTCAGGCAACTCTGCAGCAGTATGGGCGGACGCTCGCGGATTCAGTCCAGATCAAATCGTTCGTCCAACCCATGAGTGATGTCGCGACAGCCCGCCGTGAGATTGAATCGTTTTTTGAAGAGGGCGAAACGCCTCCCCTGGTTTTTGTGGAGTGGGAATCCACCCTTCCGATCGAAATCGAGCTGGTTGCCTTCGGTGGAAGTGCGAAAGAAAATGCGGAGCCAATCGAATTTCTCACTCCGGAAGGAATGAAGGCTTCGCCCGTTTTCTGCCGGGTCGTAAGGACCAATGACGCCCCGCTGGTATTTGTATCCGGAATCAACGGGGATCCGGCGAAGGCTCCCGCCGATCAGGTGAAATCGATTTTTGCCGAAATGAAAACGGGGCTGGAGGAGAAAGGAAGCGATCTCCGCCATCTCGCCAAAGCGACCTACTACGTGGCGAACCCGGAAGTAAGCCGGGCCCTCAATGAATTGCGGCCCGACTACTATGATCCCGAACGACCTCCCGCGGCCTCCAAAGCAATGGTCGCCGGAGGCGGGCAGGGGAGTGCCATCACGATAGATATGATTGCGGTGGGAGGCAGGTGAAGCAAAGGTGGCGGCTGAATGGATTTCCCCGCCCCGCAAAACCGGTTCCTTGTGGACCACGCCCGATTGCTCTTGTCGAGTTATGAGACCCTCACCGGCAGACAATTGATCTCTGCCTGCGATGAAGAGGACATGGCACGCGAGCTTTTTTACGCTCCCTTCTTTGTTGCTTCCCACAGTCTGGATTCCGATCCCGTCCTGACCTATGGAAACGAAACGGCTTTGCAGTTGTTCGAATTGCCGTGGGAAAAATTTACGGGAACGCCTTCCCGCTTTACGGCAGAGGCTCCGGAGAGAGAAGAGCGGGAACGGCTCCTCGATACCGTTGCCCGACAGGGATACATCGATGACTACTCGGGCATTCGAATCTCCAGTAGAGGTCGTCGTTTTGAAATTCGAAACGCTACCGTCTGGAATTTGATCGATGACGTGGGAGTGAAAATCGGGCAGGCCGCGACGTTCTCGGAGTGGGGGTTTTTGAAGTAATCAAACAGGGGTGCGTCAGTGACCTGACCCTGTTGGGCAGATTGGCGGTGGCGCTTACCCCAGAAGCTCTTTCACCACTCTGCGATCTTCCACCCCGGTGAGTCTCGAATCGAGACCCTGGTGCTTCACGCTGAAGCGCTCGTGGTCGATGCCGAGGTTGTGGAGGACGGTTGCATTGAAGTCATTGATGTGAACAGGGTCCTTCACAATGTTCCAGGCGTAGTCGTCCGTTTCCCCGTAGTCCATGCCGCCCTGAAAGCCACCTCCGGCGACCCAGGTGGAAAAGCAGCGGCCATGGTGATCGCGGCCGTGATTGTCTTTCGTCAGCTTGCCCTGGCTGTAAATCGTTCTGCCGAATTCGCCTCCGAACACGACCATGGTATCTTCGAGCATTCCGCGTTCTTCAAGATCGTTGACGAGAGCAGCGGCAGGTTGGTCGACGCTTTCGCAGTTGTGAGAGAGATCCTTGGGCAGGTTGCCGTGCTGATCCCAACCACGATGGAAAAGCTGAATGAAGCGGACTCCGCGCTCCGCCATCCGACGGGCGAGAATGCAGTTTGCCGCGAAGGTTCCTTTTTCCTTCGACCGGGGGCCGTATTGTTCAAAGACGCGCTCCGGCTCGCCGTCCGTATCCATCAGGTCCGGAACGGAGGACTGCATGCGGAACGCCATCTCGTATTGAGAAATGCGGGCTTCGATTTCGGGATCCTGCACCGTTTGAAAACGCTGGCGATTCAAGTTGCCGAGTCCGTCGAGCATACTCCGCCGGAGTTCGCGATCGATGCCGTCCGGGTCATTGAGGTAGAGAACGGCATCCTTGCCGCTGCGAAACTGAACGCCCTGATACTGTGAGGGGAGAAATCCACTTCCCCAGAGACGGGCATAGAGAGCCTGCCCCGGCTTTTTCCCGACCGAAATCATCGTGACGTAGGCCGGGAGGTTGTCACTCAGGGAGCCGAGTCCGTAGGCCAGCCAGGCGCCCATGCTGGGGTGTCCGAATTGCTGGGTGCCGGTGTTGATGTAGGTGATCGCCGGATCGTGATTGATCGCCTCGGTATTCATCGTCCGGATGATTGAGATCTTGTCGGCGATCGAAGCAGTGTGGGGAAGGATGTCCGTGTTCATCCAGGTACCCCGTTCGCCGACACGCTCGAAATTGAACATCGGAGCGACGCAGGTGAACTCCTTCTGACCGCTTGTCATTCCGGTGATTCGCTGCCCGCCGCGAATGGAATCCGGCAGTTCGGTTCCGTGCAGCTCTTTCATCTTCGGCTTGTAGTCGAAGAGGTCAATGTGGGACGGGCCCCCGGCCATGAACAGGTAGATGACCCGTTTCGCCTTCGGCGCAAAATGGGGAAGATCCGGGATCGGTATGCCGCCGGCAGCGTTTGCTGATCGGGGCAGGCCGAGGCTGGAAAGGGCAGCTCCGCCAAGAAGGCTGCAGGAACGGCCGAGAAAATTTCGGCGGCTTTCTTGCGTTTGCCAACGTTCGAGTTGCGGGTGGATTTCGTTCATGGGTTAACCGGGTGTAAAGATTGCCTTTTCGGGTGAAGGGAAATGTTCTTTCGTTGGCCGTTAATTGCGCGTCATCACTTCATCCAGATTCAGCAGGAGGCTCGCGACGACGGTCCAGGCGGCGTGCTGGTCTGCGGGTAGCGATTCGTCGCGTTCAGAGTCGCCGGTGCCGAGAAGGGTGCCGGCCTTCTCCTGATCAGCGCCGAATTTTTTCAATCCGGCTTGGTAGACGTCGAGCAGTTCGACGAGCTCTCCGCTCTCCGGCCTTCTCGCGGTAGCCAACTCGAAGGCCCAGCTCGCTCTGGCTTCTTCGTTTTCTCCACCTTCCTTCAGAACTCGCTCCGCGAGATGGCGGGACGCCTCGATCATCTGGACGTCATTCATTGCGGCCAGAGCCTGAAGCGGCGTATTCGTGATGGGGCGCTGAACGACGCAGGTCTCGCGATTCGGAGCGTCAAAGATGACCATGGCGGGCGGCGGGGAAGAACGTTTCCAGTAGGTGTAGAGGGTGCGGCGGAAGAGCTTGTCCCCTTTGTCCTGCGCGAACTTGGGATTTCCCCCGAGGGAAACTTCGGCCCAGAGTCCGGGTGGCTGATAGGGCTTCACTCCGGGGCCGCCGGCGGTCTTGACAAGAAGTCCGCTCAGGGCCAGCGCGTTGTCGCGGATCATTTCGGCGGCGAGGCGGGGCCGGGAGGCGCGGGCGAAAAAGCGGTTTTCCGGATCGTGCTCGAGATCCTGCGGCCCGAGATTGGAGGACTGGCGATAGGTGCGGGAAAGAACGATCTGCCGAATCATGCGTTTGGTCTCCCATCCGCTTTCGCGAAAATCCACGGCAAGCCAGTCGAGAAGTTCGGGGTGAGTCGGGAATTCTCCCTGGGCACCGAAGTCGGAGGGGGTCCGGACAATTCCGTGGCCGAAGAACAGTTGCCAGAGCTGGTTCACGGCAACGCGGGAGGTGAGGGGGTGGTCATCCGAGAAAAGCCATTGCGCCAGCCCCAGTCGGTTTTTCGGGGCCTCTTCAGGCTGGGGGGGGAGAATTGCCGGTGTCCCGACGGGGATCGCTTCCTCCTCGCGGGGGGAGTCATACTGCCCGCGGTCGAGAATGTAGGTCATTCTCATTTTGTCCTCCGGGTTGTCTTTCATGACCATGGAGGTGGTTTTGCCGGTGAGGATCTCTCTTTTTTCCGCCTCGAACTGAAGTGCTGCGGAGCGAGCGGTGAGGTAGGCGGCGGATTGGTTGAGAAGTGCGTTTTCGGCAATGCGTTTCTGCGTGGCGTGTCGTTTTGCAGCGAGAGTGGCGGTTGCACCGGCGACGAGGTCTTTCTGCGCCCAGGTAATTTCTTCGGCCTTGAGCTCGCGATTGTAAATGTGGATGTCGTCGACCTCGCCGGGGAAATTGGCTCCCGGGGTGCGACCTCCAATTCGGAAGGGAACGTCGTTCTTGATCGTGCCGGTCAGGTTCTTGTCGCCGGTTTCGGCGTTGTGCCCGGTCAGGGCGCCGTCGATGTAAATCTTGATGCTGTCCTTCGTTCCGGCACCGTTGTAGGTGATGGCGACGTGGTGCCACTTTCCGGGCTCGAGCTTTTTCGCGGCGACTACCTTGACGGCATTATTGGGCCAGCTGTTGATGATGTGAATGCCCGGCGCGCCGCCCTGCATCCAGAAGTCGTAGCCACGGTGGGATTTGGAGACATCCATTTTGGAAAACACCGCTCCCCCCGCGTTTTGATCTTTGATTTTGATCCAGGCTGCGAGCGTGAATTTGCTCTTGTTGTCGAATTCGGTGATTCCCTCTGCTTCGAAGACATGTCCTTCGAGCTTGATTCCCCGACCGTGTTTGGCCTCGGTCGCGGGAACGAGAGTTTTTTCTCCGACTGCGTCCTTTCCGCGCACCGGCTCAAGGAGGGCCCGCCCGACGGCGTCATCAAGTGGAAAGAAATGGAGCAGGTCCTTGACGCGATTCGCCAGGTCGGCCTCCGGTTCTTTGGACCCTTTGGCGACACCGGGTTGGAGCGCTTCGGCTCTGGCTTTCGCTGTTTTGGCGGCGGAGTCGGCGATTTTCGTTTCGACTTCACTGAGTTTGTCTTCCTCGACTTTGGTCACAACCTCCACAAACGGAGCCTGGTTTCCCTTCCGTGTCTGCATGCCAGGGTCGGTCGTGTTGTTGAAGTAGGCGTAGAACTGGTAGTATTCCCTTTGCGAAATGGGATCGTATTTGTGGTCGTGGCATTGCACGCACTCCATCGAGAGGCCGAGCCAGACATTGGAGGTTGTTTTGACCCGGTCGGCGACGTAGCTGACTCGCAGCTCCTCCGGAATGGCCCCGCCTTCGTCCGAGCTCGGGTGATTGCGATTGAAACCCGAGGCGATGAGCTGGGCGTTGGTGGGTTCCGGCAAAAGATCTCCGGCGAGTTGTTCGATCGAAAACTGGTCGTAGGGCTGGTTGGTGTTGTACGCGTTGACGACCCAGTCCCGCCAGGGCCACATGTCGCGAGGTCCGTCGGCATGCATCACCGAGGTGTCGCCATAGCGGGCCGCGTCCAACCACATCAGGGCCATGCGCTCGCCGAAATGCGGCGAGGCGAGGAGTCGGTCGACAACGGTCTCGTAGGCGTTTTCTGATTTGTCTTGGAGAAAGGCGTTCCGTTCTTCCGGAGTCGGGGGAAGGCCGGTGAGATCAAAGGTAATCCGGCGGAGCAGGGTGCGGCGGTCCGCCTCGGGGGAGGGAGCTACGTTTTCCCCGGTCAGTTCCGAGAGAACGAACCGGTCGATCGGATTCTGAATTTCTTTTTCCCATTCCGGCTTCACCGATGGCGGTTTCAGTTTTCCAGGGGCGGTGAACGACCAGTGTTCGGTCCATTCGGCCCCGCCTTCGATCCATTTCCGAATTAGCTCGACTTCCTTTTTCGAGAGCGGTTTCTTCACCTTGGGCGGAGGCATCACTTCGTCAGGATCGTCTGAAATGATACGATGCCAGGATTCGCTTTTCTCGATGCTCCCCGCAACGAAGGCCGTGAAGCCGTCCTTGTCGGCGAAGGCATCCGATTTGAGATCGAGGCGGAGCTTGGCCTTTCGATGCTCTTCATCGGGACCATGGCAAAAGAAGCACTTGTCGGAAAGGATGGGGCGAATATCGCGCGCGAAATCGACTTCCTCTCCCAAAAGAGGAGAGGCCGGGAGAATCGCGATGGATGCGAGGAAAAGGAGGTGCAGGAATTTTCCCATAGGGATTCACTGTATCAGCAATCATCGAAGCGGGAATGGTACGTGATTGCAGGCGGAATTGTTGCGTAAGATTAGCATTTCATGAAGAGAAGTCCCTTTCGCGCGGTGGACAGTTTCCATGCTTTGCGATACGCTTTTCGTCATGAGAACTCTAATTCCTCTTTTTCTTATCGCAGTAGCCTTGCCGCTTTCCTCCACCCGGGCTCAAGACGTTACTCCTGATGGAGCGCAGCCGGGGATTCATGGATACTGGGAGGTCATTACAGCGAGTGGTCGCTGGGTCGCCCGGATTGATCAGATCGCTTCCGTCAGCGAGCACGAATATGTGATTGATAATGCGGTCCGGGTTTATGAGTGCACCATCGATACGGACGGAAGCCAGGTCGCTCGTTTTTACTACATCGAGCCGGTCACCGACAGCTCCTCGATCACGACAGGAAGCGCGACGATCAGCCGTCTGAAGGACATGGCCAATCGGGCTTCGGACAAACTGGGGACGGGCGATATTGATAACCTTGTCACCAAGCACTATCCCGATACGACCCACGCCAAGACCTCCGAATACCGCATGAAAAACAAAGCGACGATCGGACAAATTTACGATCATGTCCGCAAAGTCTGGGCTGAGGAAAAAGGTCGCGGCGGGCAGAACCAGTTGATCATCCGGGGCGGCTAGATTATCACCGTGAATTTTCACGAATGGGCCGCAGATCGAACGGTAAGCAGCTTGTGCAATTTTGTTGTCATTCGTGAGAGCGAAGCGAATTCCTTTTTGCCACTGACCTGACTTTTTTGGGAGCAGCCCATTCTACTTCACCGATATGAAATACCGAGAAATTCCGCAAACCGATCTCAATGTCAGTCTCATCGGCCTCGGCACGATGACCTGGGGCGAGCAAAATACCGAGACTGAGGGGCATGAGCAGATGGACTACGCCGTTGAGCGCGGCGTCAATTTTTTCGACACCGCGGAGATGTATCCGGTTCCTCCGATGGCAGAGACAGCGAATGAAACGGAGCGCATCATCGGCACCTGGTTCGCGGATCGGAAAAATCGGGATCAGGTCATTCTTGCGACGAAGGTCGCTGGACCGGGGCCTCACATCACTCATATTCGCGGAGGCTCGCGCCTCAACCGGGAGCACATCACGCAGGCGGTAGAGGGCAGCCTGAAGCGGCTCCAGACCGACTATATCGATCTGTATCAGCTCCACTGGCCCGACCGGCCGGTGCCCCTTTTCGGAACGCGGGACTATTCGCCGCCGAAGGAGTCCGATCCCGTTCCGATTGAGGAAACACTGCGAGTTCTGGCCGATCTGATCGCAGAAGGGAAAATTCGTCACATCGGCCTTTCGAATGAAACTCCGTGGGGAGCGATGAAATTTCTTCAAGTCGCAGAGTCGCAGGGATTACCGCGGATGGTGACGATCCAGAACTCCTACAGTCTCCTCAATCGCACTTTTGACAGTGGGCTGTCCGAGGTGTGTGAAGAGGAGGGCATGCGTTCGCTGCCCTATTCGCCGCTCGCCTTCGGTCGTCTTTCAGGAAAATACCGGAACGGAGCGAAGCCGGAAGGTGCCCGCATTACCCTGTGGGAACGGTTCGCCCGCTACAACGGTCCCAGCAGTGATGCGGCCATCGAGGAGTATTTCCGGATCGCTGATGAGGCGGGGCTGGATCTTGCCCAGATGAGTCTGGCCTGGATCAATCAGCGCCATCACGTCGCGAGCAATTTAATTGGAGCAACGACGATGGAGCAGCTCAAAGCGAACATCGACAGTGTCGATATCGAGTTACCGGGGGAGGTGCGAAAAGCGATCGATACGGTGCATCACCGCTACCCGAATCCGTGTCCGTAGGGTGCTTGGATTGCGACTCTAATTTGCGAAAGAGGAGGTCAAAAAGCTCGATCGGGCCATGTTTTTCTACGCATTTCTCTGATGCCGATACGTCAGAGATGGGGTATCTTAATTCGGTCCCACTCGGGAATTTGTGAACCTGCCATGTTCCGCCTCCTAGCCATATATTTTGTGATTTTTCCCGCCCTGCTGCTTTGCGCTCAGGATGGTGGGGAATTCCATGAATTCACGGATAAAAAGGGATCCAAGATCTACGCGATGCTTCTCGGAGTTTCCGAAGACAACAGGATGATGAAGATCCGACGCGAAGATGGACAGGAGTTCGAATCCGAGATCAACGTGCTTTGTCTCGACGATCAACAGTTCATCAAGGCCTGGATGAAAAAGAAACCGATGCTGACGGCTGGCGATTATCGCATTGAGCTGTCGATTGCGAAAAAGGCGGGGGAAACGGAACGTCGCAAGGGAAACGGTTCCTCCTACTCTTACGTGCAACGATTCTCCAGTTTTGAAGTTACGGTGCAGAATTTGTCCCGGGAAACCCTTCCTTCGACACGACTGGAGTATGTCATTCTCTGGGATGACCAGTTGGTCATTTACCAGGCATCGGATGGTGACTGGACCTACCGGGCTGCGGATGAAGAAGACGAAACGATCGTAAAAGTGAAGGGGGAAATCCCTCTGCCGGCGATTCCGTTCAACCGTGAAGAAATTGTCACCACCTCAGAATTCGAAATCAACCAGTTGCTTCTCTCCGGCGATGTCTACCGCGAAGATGAGCCTTTCGGCATCTACGCCCGTGTCGTAACCGATTCGGGAGTCGTTCTTGCGGAAGCCCGGGTCGGCACGTCCGAAGTCGACAAGGTCGGGTGGGAGGATGCCATCGCCTTCAATGATCCTGAAAAGCGCGATTGATATACTTTTTCGGCTTGCGATGAAGCCGTTGCTCTCTTTGGTCTCGGACCATGAGTGAAGCTTACAAAATTGCAGTCCTTCCCGGGGACGGAATCGGTCCTGAAGTAATGGCCGAAGCACGCAAAGTGCTCGACCGGGTCTCCGAAAAACACGGACTCAGTTTTGAAATCGAGGAGAAACTCGTTGGAGGTGCCGCGATTGACGCAACCGGTGGTCCGCTTCCGGAAGGCACCGTGAAGGCTTGTGAAGCCGCTGATGCGATCCTTTTCGGTTCCGTGGGAGGTCCCAAGTGGGAAAACCTTCCTCCCGATATCCAGCCTGAGCGTGGTGCTCTGCTTCCCCTCCGGAAACATTTCAGTCTCTTCGCGAACCTGCGGCCTGC
This sequence comes from Verrucomicrobiales bacterium, assembly GCA_029213265.1. Taxonomy (GTDB): domain Bacteria; phylum Verrucomicrobiota; class Verrucomicrobiia; order Verrucomicrobiales; family DEV007; genus Arctic95D-9. The sequence continues at coordinate 293,706 of JARGNG010000001.1, forward strand.
GGTGTGTTTCCCTGCTCTGACCCACGCTTCACCGGTGAAGGAAGATCGAATTGCGGGTGGGTTTGACGTGCTCTGTGTTCGTGAACTCACGGGTGGTATCTACTTCGGCCAGCCCAAAGGAATCGAGGAGCGGGACGGGGAGAAAGTGGCCGTGGACACGATGATCTACCACAAGAGTGAGATCGATCGTATTGCCCGGGTTGCATTTTCGGCAGCGCAAAAGCGCGACAGGCGACTCACTTCGATCGACAAAGCGAATGTCCTTCAGAACGGAATCCTCTGGCGTGAGACCGTGGAGGAAGTGGCGAAGGAATTCCCCGATGTGAAGTTGGATCACCTCTATGTCGACAACGCGGCGATGCAGTTGATTGCGCGGCCCCGGGAATTTGATGTCGTTCTCGCACCGAATCTGTTCGGCGATATTCTCAGCGACGAAATGGCCATGATCGCCGGTTCGCTCGGGATGCTTTCCAGTGCCAGCCTCGGCAAGAGCAAGGGCGATGGCCTCTACTTTGGACTCTTTGAGCCGAGTGGCGGATCCGCTCCGGACATCGCCGGCCAGGGGATTGCGAACCCGATTGCCCAGATTCTCTCCGCTTCCATGATGCTTCGTTTCTCGTTTGGACTCGGCGATGCCTCAGATGAGATCGAGGCGGCCGTGAAAGCCGTGATTGACGAGGGATATCGCACCGGAGATATCTACACGGGTGCAGAGGATCAGAAGAAGGTCGGGACTGGCGAAATGGGAGACGCAATCGTTGCCCGATTGGCCTAGCCCGTGATTTTCTACCCGGGCAAAAGCTGTGGCTTCCGATCGTCATTCGCATTCATCTTATGCGGCGCAAGCGGCCCTGTTTCCGTTTCGATTGGCGGCTGGAAGCCACTGCTTCTGCCTCCCCGGCAGGCCTGAAATCTGATGCTTCATGACATAACAGGGTTGACTCAGGGACCGAACCCTGTTGAGTCGTGAGAGATGACATACGCCGCGACATTGCAGCAACGAATTGACGAAACCGGCAGCGCACTGTGCGTCGGGATCGACCCCCGGCCGGATCTTCACGACTCCGTAGCCGCGATCGAGTCTTTTTGCGAAAAAGTAATCGGGGAAACCGCGGAGTTTGCGGCCGTTTTCAAACCGAATATTGCCTACTTCGAAGCGCTCGGGGTGGAAGGGTATGCAATGATGGATCGCCTCATCGGGAAAATGAAGCAATCCGGCGTCCCCATTGTTCTCGACGCCAAGCGCGGCGACATCGGGACGACCCAGGAGCACTATGCGAAGGGATATTTTGAAAACTGGGATGTCGATGCCGTGACGCTCAGCCCCTACATGGGCTTTGACTCGGTGGAGCCATTTCTCCAATACCCCGGTAAGGGTGTCTATCTGCTTGGTGTGACCTCCAACGCAGGAGCTGCGGATCTGGAAACGCACGATCTGGCAGATGGGCGGAAAGTCTTCGAACTCGTCGGTGATATGGCCGGTCGGGCTGCGGATTCTCCGGCAGGAGAGGGGAGCATCGGGCTGGTCCTCGGACTGACGAATGTTTCCGATGACGTCCTTGCCCGAATGCCGGATGTCCCGCTCCTGATTCCCGGGCTCGGAGCGCAGGGAGGCGATCTGGAGACGCTGCGAGGTGCCAATCGTTCGGCCCCCAGTGTCATCAACGTATCCCGCGGAATTCTCTACGCCGACGACCACCTCACCTTTACTGAAAAAGCCAAAGACTATGCGAATCGAATTGCCAGCATCGCCTGAAGAAACCATCGAACTGCTCAAAGACTACGGAGCGGTGGAGCAGGGCCACTTTATTCTCGCGAGCGGAAATCACTCCGCCTACTACGTGAAAAAGGGCAAGTTGGTGCAGCATCCCTTTGAGCTGCAGAAAATGATTGAGCAGCGCATCGATGCGATGAAGGCCCTCGGGCCAATTGATGTCGTCCTCAGCCCGGCGATGGGTGGCGTTCCCGTGGGCCAGCAAGTCGGGTTGGCGGTTCACGCCCGGACGATCTATGCGGAGCGGAATGCGGAAACGAACGAGCTGGAGCTCAAACGGGGATTTGAAATCAATCCGGGAGAACGTCTTCTCCTTGTTGAGGATGTGATTACGACAGGAGGAACGCTCCTCGAATTGACCGATTTTATCACCTCCCGGGGCGGCGAAGTCGCGGGTGTGTTTGTGGTCGTAAATCGTTCCGGTAAAGACAAGGTCGGCGATTTCCCCGTTGTTTCCTGCATGGAGATCCAGTTCCCGGTCTACGCGCCGAATGAAATTCCCGAAGATCTTGCGGCAATCCCTGCGGTAAGACCAGGAACGAAGCGCGTCGAGTGACGAAGCGGGGTTGACTCCGATCTGGACCGCTCTAGCGCTTTTGTGTTTTCACTGCGGCGAGAGCCTGATCGGATTCTGACGGCTCATTTTCGGACGTTCCCCGAACCCGGAAGGTGCGGCGCTTCTTCCGTCCATCGACGCGTCGGGATACTTTGATACGCAGGCGGTAAAGCTGATCCTCTGCGGAGTCGAGGTCGGCGATTTCCCCTCCGCTCAGAATCAAACTGGTCGCATTTCCGGGAGTGGTTCCCCCGATTCGGTCATAGCGGGGAGTGAAGAATCGGTTTTTCCCGGTTCCGATCAGACGGATCTGATCCGTTTCCGCTCCCGCATTCTCCGCCCGGAAATAGACGAGCCCGGTGCGTCGCTTGATGCGGTAAGAGAGTTTCTGGCCCGCGGCCCGATCGTAGATTGCCTTTCCAGTGGGAGTGGAAGCCGCCTTGCCCACCTGGAGGTCGGGAAGGAAATCGGGGGCCAATCCTTCCCCGGCGATCGCGAAGAAAAAACGGTCGCTTCCGGAGAAGCGCCCATGCATAGATGCTTCCGCCATTTTCGCTCCGCCGCTTGTGGGGGAAAAGGTAATCGTAAGAAGGCGCGACTCTCCGGCAGGAATGGAGGCAAAGGTTCCGGAGAGTAAAAACGGATTCCCGACTTGAGAAAGGGAGAAGTCGACCGGTCGAAACGGAGCTGTGCCCGAATTGGTGAGTAAAAAATCGCGTTCTACCGGGACACCGTCCTTCCAAACCACCTCTCCGGAATCCGTGCCGTCGAGCAGGTCAGGAGTGCTGTCTCCATTGACGATCGCCTGCCCCAGTCCCGTCGCGTCGACGACGGCGCCATGATTGCCGGCCCGATATTCGATCGCTCCGATATCAACTCGTCCCTCCTCGACGCGGTTCGTTCCGAAAAAATCCTCTTCGCCGCTTCCCGTGGGGTGGGCTGGATTTCCCGCGTTTCGCGCCGGAGAACTGGAGGAAAGACGGAAGTCCTGATTTGCCGCATCGGAAAGCAGCGGATTTGCGAGAAGGCTTCCGGCGTCATTTCCCGAGGCCGATTGGTAGGTGCTGAAGTTCGTGTAGAAAGTTCTTTTCCACTGCCATTCCTGCGCGCTGTTCGGAGCGAAGAAGAGATTGTGATTGAGGGCGTTGTTTGCGTTTTCCGTGTATGGATTCCCGATCAAGAGGCCCTGGTCGTTTGCGACGAGGAGATTGTTTCGAAATTCACAATCTTCGACGTCGAACTGAAGATAGATTTCCCCGTTTCCGTCCCGCCTCGTGTCGTTTTGGTAGAAGGTGTTGTTGAGCACGAAGCAGTCCCGCGTCATTCCCCGCCGGCGATCATATCCTCCGAGAAAAAGGCCCCCGATGTCATTGTGATAGACAAGGTTGTTTCTCACCGTGATCTCACTGGTGGAGCGCCCCGCATGTTCACTGGCCAGTTCGATCCCGATATTGCAGTGATGAACCACATTCTGCTCCACGAGAATCCGGGTGCCACCGTCCACATAGATGCCGCCCGCGCTGGTATCTCCGCCTCCTTTCGAAAAACTGCCGCCATAGGCTGGATTGAAAGCGGAATTGATGTTGAAAACCAGATTGCCCCGACAGACCCCGTCGCGGGCCTGATCGAGCGCCGGAGTGGGGCCGTTCCCTTCAAAACCAATGAAGTCGATCCCGATATTGTTGCAATCGCGCACGACGTTGTTGCTGACCTCGAAATTCCGGACATTTCCGTTCAGGACAAGCGCCTCGCTGGAGCCCAGCTTCAGGTCATAGAGTTCGTTTCCTGCAATCACGATGTCTTCGAGCGGATTCGTGTTGTAGCCGAAGACCCCGATCCCATGGGCATCTCCGCCGTCGAGACCGTTGAAGAGGGTTTCGATATCATGAATCCGATTGTTCAGGATTTCGATGTGGCTTCCCTTGCCTTCGACCAGGATTCCGACCGGGACGAGATAGCGTGTTGCGGTGCGAAGATTTCTCAGTTCGAGACCTTTGATGCGAAGGTAGCTTTGCTCGTAAATGGTAATCAGGGCATTTGAGTTGTTGGCATCAAAAGAAAGATTACTTCCGTCGATGACGGCTTTTTCCCCGGATGCCGGTTGAAACGTGATGAATCCACCGCCCATGCTTCCGGATACATTGATTTCGACCTTTTCCTCATAGATTCCCTCCCGGAGGTAGACGTTCGAACCGGCCGGCACCGTATCGGCGGCTTTCTGGACGGTCTTCCAGGGCGAGGCCATGGACCCCGGGTTTCCATCGTCGCCGGAGGGACTGACATAGAAATCCGCGGCGCTTCCGAAAGGGACCAAAGCAGCGATCCAAATCACGAAAAGTAAATGGAGTCCCGTTCCGGGAATCTGAATCATAGAGAAAGTGTAGTGGCTATTGCAACGGGCACCATAAAAAGAGTAGAGGTTTTGCGTCTCAACCCAAACTTTCGCTTGAACCTCCCCAAGTCCCTCCTAAATATTATCCATGGGTGATCTAACTCTCGGTCTCAGCTTCGACGATGTCCTTCTTGTCCCGCAACGCAGCGGGGTTCTTCCTGCGGGGGTGGATGTCTCCACTCACCTCACGGCGGACATTCCTTTGAATATACCAATCATCTCTTCGGCGATGGATACGGTAACCGAAGATGAGCTCGCGATCGCTCTAGCCCGCGAAGGTGGTATCGGAGTGATTCACCGGAACATGCCGATTGAAGAGCAGGCCGATATGGTGGCCAAGGTGAAGCGATCCGAGAATACGGTCATCACCGATCCATTCACCGTTTCCGCCGACATTTCTCTCGCGGATCTTCATCGTGTCATGGAGGAAAAGGGAGTCAACGGGTTCCCGGTCGTGGATGAGAACCGGGTTCTCATCGGCATGGTCACGAGCCGTGATATCTGGTTTGTCGAAAACGAGACTGCTCCGGTATCCGAGGTCATGACACCGAAGGAGCGTCTCATCATGGCTCCGAAAGCCACCGGGTTGGAAGAGGCTCGAAGAATTCTTCAGCACAATCGAATCGAGAAATTGCCCCTCGTTGATGAGGAGGGAAAACTGGCAGGGCTCATTACCGCGCAGGATATCGAGAAGCGGGACATGTTTTTGAATTCCGCAAAAGACAATCTCGGTCGCCTTCGCGTCGGGGCCGCCATTGGCGTCGGGGAGGATTGCTTCGATCGCGCTGCCGCGATGATCGAAGCGGGAGCGGATGCGGTCTTCATCGATGCGGCAACCGGTCATACCGAGCGGGTGCTTTCGGTCATTGAAAAGCTCAACAGTGAACACGGCAAACCCGTCGTTGCCGGCAACGTTGTCACGGGCGACGGAGCTGCAGACCTGATTTCTGCGGGTGCCGCAGCGGTAAAAGTCGGGGTCGGGCCTGGTTCGATTTGCACGACCCGTGTCATTGCCGGGGTGGGAACACCCCAGTTCACCGCGATTCAAAATGTTTCCTCCGTTTGTCGTGACAAGGGCGTTCCGCTGATTGCAGATGGGGGAATTCGTTATTCCGGCGACCTCGTTAAAGCCATGGCGGCAGGAGCGGATCTTGTCATGTTGGGCTCCCTGCTCGCCGGTTGTCGCGAGTCTCCCGGGGAAATGGTGAACTTCCAGGGCCGCACCTGGAAAGAATATCGGGGAATGGGCTCACTCAAAGCAATGCGCAAAGGGTCCGGTGATCGCTATGGCCAGAACTCTTCCGGCAAACTGGTGGCCGAGGGCGTCGAAGCCCGCGTTCCCTATCGCGGACATCTTGCTGACACGGTATTCCAACTGTTGGGTGGATTGAGAAGTGGAATGGGCTATGTCGGGGCGGAGAATCTCCAATACCTCCGGGAGCGCGCCAAGTTCGTGCGCATCACATCCGGCGGCTTGAAAGAAAGCCACGCTCACGATATTACGATCACCGAGGAGCCAATCAACTACCAGCCTGCGAGCTAATTCAGTCGCTTCAAACCTTCTTCCTTCCCTTCGAATTTTCCTATGGATCATCCTATCGCCGTCATTGATTTCGGTTCCCAATACACTCAGCTCATCGTTCGTCGCATTCGCGAGCTGGGCTATTTCTCCCGCCTTTACCAGGCTTCTGAACTTCGCGAAACGGGCACCCCCGCCGCTGTGATTCTCTCCGGCGGCCCCCGTTCCACGCTCGAAGAGGATGCTCCCGATATCGACTTCGAATATCTCGTCGAAATGGGAGTTCCCGTTCTTGGGGTCTGTTACGGGATGCAACTTCTCAATACCAAGTTCGGCGGTTCGGTTGCTCCCGGGAATACGCGGGAGTATGGGCCGGCCACGTTGATGCCGGAGGACGATGTCGACGGCATTTTCAAGGATCTCAAAGGCCATTCCCAGATCTGGATGAGTCACTCGGATACGGTGAAGGAACTGCCCGAAGGATGCGAGGTGATGGGGCGGAATCTCGACGGGGTTCCGGTCGCCCTGCGTTGGAATGAGAGATTCTTCGGAATCCAGTTTCACCCCGAAGTTTCCCACACGGATGAGGGAACGGAGATCCTGAGAAACTTTCTCAACCGGGCCACCGATTTACCTGCATTTCAGATTTCGTCTTTTAAGGACGAACTTGTCGACCGTGTCCGGGCGGATGTCGCCGGACGCAAAGTTGTCTGTGGAGTTTCCGGTGGAGTCGACTCATCGGTTCTCGCGGCACTTCTTCACGAAGCGCAGGTCGATACACGGAACATCTTTGTCGATACCGGCTTGCTTCGGAAGAACGAATCGGAAGAGGTGGCGAGCCTGTTTGGCGAAGTCGGGATCGCAATCGAAAGGATTGATGCTTCGGAACTTTTTCTCAATGCCCTTGCCGGCGTAACAGACCCGGAAGAGAAGCGCCGTATTATTGGTCGGCTTTTTGTTCAGGTTTTCTTCGACGCCGTCGGGGATGATGTCGAATTACTCGCCCAGGGCACGCTGTATCCGGATGTCATTGAGAGCGCGACGAGCGGGTCGATTGCTTCCACAATCAAAACGCACCACAACCGGGTCGACAAGATCATGGAGCTTAAGGAGGCCGGTCGGGTGATCGAGCCGCTGGATGAGCTTTTCAAAGACGAGGTTCGTGAACTGGGCCGAGTCCTCGGATTGCCTGAGCGCGTCGTCGGACGTCATCCCTTTCCCGGACCGGGGCTGGCGGTGCGTTGTCCCGGGGAAGTGACCCAGGAGAAACTGAAAATCATTCGCGAGGCCGATGATATCTTCATCGGGCTGCTACGGGAGAAGCATTTCTACGACTCCGTCTGGCAGGCCTACGCTGCGGTGATTCCCACGAAGACAGTGGGGGTGAAGGGTGACGAGCGCAGTTATGAATACGCATTGAGCCTGCGAGCTGTGACCAGTGAAGATGCCATGACGGCAGAGTGGGTGCACCTCCCCTACGAGTTGCTCGGTGAAATTTCGAACCGGATTCTGAACGAAGTTCCCGGGGTCAATCGTGTCCTATACGACATTTCGACGAAGCCACCTGCGAGTATCGAGTGGGAGTGATCCGGATCGAAGCCAGGCGGGTAGGCTGCGAGTGTGAGCGAAGCCCACGCCGGCAGTCAACCGGGTTGGACACAGCAAACGAGCCAAAGCGGCAACGATGCTCCTTGGTTCCTGCGGTGGAATCTGGCACAATGTCTTCATGATCTTTCGATCCATCGCGCTCTGTCTGTTTTTGACGGGAGTCTCCTTCCACGCCGGCGCGCAGGGGAAGTCCGGTAAAGAGGTCTTTGTGCTGCGTCCGGCAGGCGAGACCCTCCCGCTTTCCAAAAAGGAAAATCAATCGGGCGACCTCAGTGGGGGTGAAATTTCCCGGGATACCTTTCGCGAGGTGACCCTGGCTCAGGGAACCGGTGAGGGCGGCTTCAATTTGCTGCGAATTTTTCGGGGAGGAGAGGTGGTTTGTGTTCATGGAACGAAGAAAGGAAAGCGCAAGACGTGGAAGAGCACGATTCCGTTGTCGCTCGTGGAGGGCCTTATCCAGGCCTTGAACGAAGATCGGGTTTCAGAAATTGAGGGACTCTATTCCGCGGCCCTGCCGCAGGGAACTCAGGGGTTTGTGGAAATCAGTATGACGTACGGGCGGGCCTATGCCTGGCTCGACAATTACTTTGAGCCTCTCGAAAAATCCTTCGAATACTGCAATCAGGAAATCTGGCCGGCCGTCTTGAAAAAGAAGCCCGTCTTCGGCGGAGAAATGGCCGACGGAAAAGACGACTACCGGCGAATTTTTCAGCCGGAGTAAAACGGTCGCATTGGTTGCGCTGCTCGTGCGTCAAAATTGAAAGCCGGGATTTCTTGCCCGGTCTCCGGCTTCTTCATATGGTTTTGTTATGCGCTTTTCTCTGCTGCTTTGTTTCGCCTTCGTTTTCAACGGATTCCATTTTGCGAGGGGGCAGGATCATCTCGCCAGGCGAATGGAAGATGCCATAGCGCTTCTGCGATCCTCCGGGCAGGCCGAGCCCGGTTCAATTGCGATGATGCCGGCATCCGCTGCTGAGGGATACATTCGGAAAGGGGGCTTCGAAACAGCCCTCGCGCGAGTCGAGGAATCATTGGTTCTCAGCCGCAAGCATGATCTCGATCCCCACGCTCTGCCCCTCCGTGAAAAACAGGAGTAGCTGCGAGCGTGAGCGAGTCAGGCAACGTGGAAGGCTTACGCCTGCGCACCACCCATGGCATCGATCTTGGACTGCTCCGTATCGAGAACTTCGCGGCGGAGGTTGGTTCCGGATTTCCGGGCCCACCAGAGAACGATCGGCGCAGCGATGAAGATCGAGGAATACGTTCCGACGATCACACCGATGATCAGTGTCTCGGCGAAGTTTCGCAGGCCGGGACCACCGAAGATGTAGAGAACCGTGACGGTGATCAAGGTCGTAACCGAGGTGAGCAAGGTCCGCGCAAGAGTCTTATTCAGCGCGTAGTTCATGATGTCTTTCACATCACCTCGCTTCGTGGCGAGGCCTTCCCGGACGCGGTCAAACACAACAATGGTATCGTTGATCGAGTAACCGGCGATGGTCAGGAATGCACCGACCGTGATGAGAGTTACTTCCTGACCGAGGAGCGTTGTCAGGCCAACCACGACGATCAGGTCGTGGAAGAGCGCCGCAATCGCTCCAAGGGCAAAGGCAAACTCGAATCGAAGCGTTACGTAGATCAAAATTGCACCGATTCCGATCAGCAGCGCGAGTCCGGAGGAGACCAGCATCGATTTGCCAACTGCGGATCCAACCGAACTGACGGTTGTGTCAGTCAGCTCGACGTTGAGGTCTTTTTCCAATTCGGCTTCGATTTTCGAGGCAGTGTTGTCAGGGGAGCGGATCAGGAAGAACTCTCCCGGCGCCCCAACAGGCTTCTGAACCTGGACAATCGGTTCTCCACCGATATCCAGATCAGAGAGCGATTCTTTCACATTTTCCTTCGTCAGTCCTTCCGTGGACCGAATTGTGATCGAGTCTCCACCTTTCAACTCCACTCCGCGGGGGTCCATCGTCGGAACGATGATGAGGGAAAGAACAATCAGGATAATAGATCCGATCGCGCAGACCTTTCGCTTCCCGAGGAAGTCGATTGTCTTGTCAGGAACCAGATTCATGAAACTGAGCTTTTTCACAAGCCCGGTTTCGGTTCCCCAGTTGAAACAAACGCGGGTCACAAGGAGAGACGAGAAGAGGGTTGCGAAGATACCGATAATCAGTGTGATCGCAAAACCCTTCACCGTTCCTGCGGCGACGGCGTAGAGAATGATCGCTGTGATGAGCGTCGTGATGTTCGCATCAATGATTGCGGAAAATGCCTTTTCGTATGCGGTATCGATCGCCGGCTTGAGTGATTTCCCGGCAGCCAATTCCTCGCGCAGTCGTTCGTAGATCAGGACATTGGCATCGATCGCAACACCAATGGTCAGAATGATTCCCGCGATTCCCGGAAGGGTCAGCGTGAACTTGAACAGAGCCATCGTTCCGAAGATGATCGCAATGCTGATGCAGAGACCAATCAAAGCGAGGATTCCGGCGAAGCGATAGTAGATGAGAATGAAAAGAAGCGTGAGAGCGAGACCGGAAACACCGGCAAGAATTCCCTGTTTCACCGTTGCCTCACCCATGGTTGGGGTGATGAAGTTGGAGTAGGCGATGTCGATGGGATTTTTGAGAGGGTTCTCAAGAGCGGAAGCAAGAGCAAGCGCCTCTTCCTGACTGAAATCACCGGTGATCGAACATCCGGTGGAGAAAGGTTCACGAATGACGGGAGACGAGAGGATCTCGTCGTCCATGATGATCGCGAGCGGCTGATCCACATTCTCGAAGGTCAAAGGCCCCATGATTTTGGAGCCGGCGCCGGTGAAGTCGACGCTGATGGAGTGTCCGTCCTGGCCATAGAAGTAACCGGCTTTGGAAACATTTTCCCCTTCCATGTCCCGCTTGATTTTCACCAGGCCATAGCGCGTCGGAAGTTCGTTTCCGTCATCGTCATAGGAAGGCTTGTAGGGGAGTGCTTCGTAACCGGGCACGACATCACCGCCTGCGGCGACTGCCTGGGCGCGATACGAACTCTCCGGATGAAGAATGGAGAACTCAAGACGGGCCACTTTTTCCAAAGCTTCCGTTATTTCAGCCAGTTTCTCTTCGCCGACTCCGGGCATCTGGAGGAAAATTCCGTCTTCGCCGGAGGGCGCGAGAATCACTTCGCCGGTTCCGAGGGCATTGAGGCGGCTTTCGAGGACGGTAATTGCCTGTTGCTGGGCGCCTTCACCGATGTTCTCGCCTTCATTCGGGACAATCTTGATTTCCATCGAAACTCCCCCCTGGAGCTCGATTCCTTTTTCCATGCCGAGAGAGCTGTAGAGCCAGACGCAGAGTCCAGTAATCGCGACAGCAAGAACCGCTCCGACGATGCGCTTCATCCGGGCTTTTTCTGCGGCAAAGTAGTAGATGAAAAGGGCGAGAAGTCCCATCCCCATCAAAAACACCATCTGGGAGCTCACTCCGATTGCGGTGGCGTCGGCGGCGGCATCGACCGCTTTCTGAGCGATTTCAGCGGTACTCGTTGCCGTTGTGTCGGCTCCTTCCGCAGCGGCATTCACAGCATTCAGCACATCTGAAACGGCGTCGGCGGCCTCCTTGGAAACTTCGGGCGTTGCGACATCCTGAATCACCGGGGCAGCATCTGTTGACGCGGCATCCGGCTGGACTACGCCGGAGGCGGAATCGGATGCGGTCGCTTCTACCGGGGCCGGACTCTCGGAGGCTGGGGTATCGAGTGTCGAGCTTTCGTTCGCTTTGGCTGCTTTGTCGTCTTGCGCTTGCATAGGAAAATGGGGAAACCGGGTGGGCCACCCACTAAACAGGGTTCGGCCGAAGAATCAACAGGGTTGAGTCAGTGATGAAATAGGGTTGGGAGGCGCTGGAATCCATTGTCCGGCGCAGAATCCGCGGTCAAGATTCACTTTCGACCTTGGAATCGTCAGCATCTGCTTCTTCTTCGCTGCTGTCGCCGTCGTCCTTGCTTTTGCCCTTGCCCTCGATGGTGGCAATGGCGCTACGGTCAAATTTGATGCTGAGCCCGTCTGCGACTTTTACGGAAACAGTCCGGTCGGTCATTCCCGTTACGAGGCCGTGAATTCCGCCGATGGAAACGACCTTGTCGCCTTTGCCAATGTTCTTTCTCATCTCTTCCTGAGCTTTCTGCTGCTTTCGCTGCGGGCGGATGAGGATGAAGTAGAACATTACCATGATAAGGATCATGGGAACGAACATGCCGAGGCCACCGCCTGTTGAGGCACCTTCTGCGGCGAGTAGGGGAAGAAAAGTCATGATATTTAGTTGGATCGAGCTGTTTGTGAAAAAAAGACGCCTGACGTTCAGGCGTCGATTTTTTCCTTCCGATAGCGGCGGATAAAATCTGCCTTAAAATCGGCAAACGTGCCGGCGTCTATAGCACGACGGGTCTGTTTCATCAAGTGGAGATAAAAGGTCACGTTATGAAGAGTCAGGAGCCGCAATCCGAGGATTTCGTCGTTTTTGATCAAATGACGGATGTATCCGAGCGAAAATCCCTCACAAAGCGGGTGAGTTTCTCCGGGAGGAGCGAGAGGAAGTTTCGATTTTTCCCATTTTGCGTTCCTCAAATTGATGGTGCCATCGGCGGTGTAGGCGGTGCCGTTTCGGGCGATACGGGTAGGTAAAACACAGTCAAACATGTCAATTCCGCGGCTGATCAGTTCCAGCAACTGATCCGGCTGTCCCAGTCCCATCGCGTAGCGTGGTTTGTCAGCCGGGAGGATGGGGGCGGCGACATCGGCTGCTTTCATCATTTCCGGCACCGGCTCTCCCACGGAAAGACCTCCGATCGCGTAGCCGTCAAAATCGAGATCAACGAGATCGCGGGCGGCTTTTTCCCGGAGCTCCGGATAACACCCGCCCTGAACAATGCCGAAATATCGCTGCCCATCAGGTCGGTGTTTTTCTATCCAGTCCCGGGCGCGCTCCGCCCAGCGTTGTGTCAGGGCGAGAGAATTCGCGGCATAGTCCCGCTCGCAGGGAAAGGGCGGGCACTCATCGAGGATCATGCAAATGTCGCTGCCGATGGAACGCTGGATTTCGAGAACGGATTCCGGCGTTAGATGAAGAGGGCTGCCGTCGATGTGGCTTTGAAAACGGACTCCGTCGTCTGAGATTTTACGCAGCTTGGAAAGGGAGAAAACCTGGTATCCACCCGAATCGGTCAGAATGGGGCGGTCCCACTGCATGAAATTGTGCAGTCCTCCGAATTCATCAAGCACATCCGTTCCGGGGCGGAGGTAGAGGTGGTAGGTGTTTCCGAGGATGATCCGGCAGTCGAGGGCCGGGTCCGTCAGCTCGCTGGGATGGACCGACTTCACGGTGCCTCTCGTTCCCACCGGCATGAAAGTTGGCGTTTCCACTTCCCCGTGGGCGAGGGTCATCCGACCGCGTCGGGCCGCAGTTGCAGTATCGGTCTTGAGAAGGGTGAACATGAATTTCCGGCACAGATAGCATAACCCGCAGCGGAAAACGCAAGTTTTTCGAGCGTATCAGAGCGGAATTCTCCCAAATCCCTCCCCGGACAAACCGGGTCGCCATCCTTTTCTGGATAATGTTTTCGTGTCGGGAGTTGTTTCCGCCGTCATCTATTAAGCGCTGACTCTGACGAAAGCTTTCGTGTCGGTTCTGGCGATTCATCTGCAAGCTGCTCACGACAGGGCGGGGGAGGCCGAGGAAGCAGAGGGGGCCGGGAGCTAGACGGCAATCGGGAAGCAAGAGAGGAATCTTTGCGGATCCGCATTGACACAATGCGGGCAACGTCCTTTGCTTTTCCTCATGCTGGAAGAGTCGGAAGCTTTGCGTCGAATTCTGGAAACGGTCACTCCGGGGCCGGTGACTTGGGTGCCGTTGGAGTTGAGTCTCGATCAAATTCTTGCCCAGGATATGATCGGACTGGTCGATTCGCCGCCCTTTGATAATTCAAGCATGGATGGCTATGCGGTTAGGTCCTCGGAGGCGCAATCTGGTTCTACCATCCGGGTTTCTGCGGAGGAACAGGCCGCTGGAGCTGACCTTGGACTTACCTTACGGCAGGGCGAGGCGATTCGAATTTTCACGGGCGCCTCGATTCCGGAAGGTGCTGACGCCGTAATCATGCAGGAGGATGTCAAGCGAACCGGTGAAACCATTATCATTACGGAGGGAGTGGAGATCGGAGAAAACATTCGCCGCCGGGGTGGTGATGTGTGTGCCGGGCAAAAATTGCTTTGGCGTGGGGATTTGATGACTCCAACCCGGATCGGATTACTCGCTTCCCAGGGGATTGCCGAGGTACCCGTTCATACGCGACCACTTGTGCAGATCGTCACGACAGGGGACGAACTGGTCGATCCGGGCGTTCCGCTGCTGCCGGGGGAAATCTACAACAGCAACGCGCCGATGCTGCAGACCTGCGTAACACGGGCTGGGGGGACGGGTGCCGCCTCGCACGCCTTCGACGATCCGAAGGAACTGTCCGATGTGCTCAGTGCTGCTTTTGCAGTTTCTGATCTCGTTGTCATTGCCGGGGGCGTTTCGGTCGGCGAGCGGGACTATGTTAAGGAAGTCCTGAACGATCTCGGAGTGAAAACCGGTTTCTGGCGGATCTGCCTGAAACCGGGAAAGCCCTTTCTCTATGGCCGGCATCCGGAGGGAACCGCCATTTTCGGGCTGCCCGGAAATCCGGTATCCGCTTTTGTCACCTTTTCGGTGTTTGTGCGACCTGTGATTCGGAGGTTGTTAGGTTTTACGGAAGGGGAGACTGGATTGGAAGAGGTGAGGGGCGCGGCCGGTGAGGAACTGAGAAACAAAGGGGATCGCCCGCACTATCTTCGCGGTGTCCTCGAGAACGGAGTGGTCCGTCTGTCCGGAACGCAACAGTCCCACGCGATTTTTGGATTGAGCAAAGCCAACTGCCTCGTCCGGCTTGATCCGGAGCAGGTCATTGCGGAAGGCGATTCCGTCCCCTGTTTCCTCTTTTGAAGCGGCCTTGACAGGGTGGGCGGGACCGTCGAAGCGTTGAGCATCATGACTCAGCAAGTTTCCGACCTTCATGTCGTCTCCAACGTGCCATTGCCTGCGCCTGCCTTCCTCGCGCATGAGCAACCTCGTACCGAGGCACAGGCCAAAACGGTAATCGATGCGAGGCACCGCATCGAAGACATTCTCCACGGCAGGTCGGATCGGTTTCTTGTGATCGTCGGCCCGTGCTCGATTCACAGTCCGGAGCAGGGGATTGCCTATGCGGAAAAGCTGGCGGAATTGAAAGAGGAACTCAAAGACCGGCTGGAGATTGTGATGCGGGTCTATTTTGAAAAACCACGAACTTCAGTGGGCTGGAAAGGTCTCATCATGGATCCCGATCTCGACGGAACTGCGAATCTGGCGGAAGGCCTTCGCATCGCCCGGAAACTACTCTGCGATGTTCTCGATCTCGGGGTTCCCACAGCGACAGAATTTCTCGATCCAATCACGCCGCAGTACATTGCCGATCTGATCTGCTGGGCTGCCATCGGAGCACGAACTGTCGAATCGCAGACGCACCGCCAGATGGCATCGGGTCTTTCCATGCCGGTCGGGTTTAAGAATGCGACTTTCGGGGGAATGGGAGTGGTTGTGAACGCATTGAAGGCTGCGATCGCTGAACAGACCTTTTTTGGAATCAGTCCGGAGGGAGTTGCCTCCATGGTGAGCACGAGTGGAAATCCAAATTGTCATACCGTGCTTCGCGGAGGTGATGAGGGTCCCAATTTCGATGCCGATTCCATCGCTTCTGCTGTGAGTGCATTGCAGAATGGCGGGGTCACCGAGGCCATCGTCGTTGATGCGAGCCACGCCAATTGTTCAAAAGACTACGAAAAAATGCCCGGTGTTTTTGAAGACGTCGTTGCCCAGCGCGTGGCCGGAAATTCCCGGATCGTTGGCGCGATGCTGGAGAGCAATTTGAAAGAGGGAAATCAAAGGATTCTCGAAGATCAATCCGCCATGGAATGGGGCCAGTCGGTCACGGATCCATGCATCAGTTGGGACGTGACGGAAAAAGTCCTGCGGGAAGCGGCTGAGAAGCTGTAGCCGCGCTTGCAAAAGCGTGGCCGGTGCCTTTCCGGACCACCTTCTTGCGAAGGCGGCTACCGACACTGGCGAATCTGACGGGATCGGTCTACACTCCCGCCATGTTTCCCCACGACGACCTACTCCGCTCTGTTTCGCGGTCGTTCTACCTGAGTATGCGGTTTCTCCCTCCGGCTATGAGGGAGCCTGTCTCATTGGGGTATTTGTTAGCACGGCTCACAGATACGATTGCCGACGCTCCGGGCGTGCCTCTGGAGGATCGTCTGGAAGCGCTCGAAGCAATTCGCAAAGCGATTCAAAATCGAAGTAGTGAGCTGACCTCGGTTTTCCCCGACCTCCCTGCCGATCATCCACATGCGGGAGAGCGGGCCCTACTCGAAATGTCCGGTCGGTTGTTCCCCTGGTTGCAGTCACTCGATGCGGGAAATCGGAGTCATGTAGAGGAGGTGATCCTGACGATTATCCACGGGCAGAAGTGGGATCTTAGCGCCTTCCCCGGGGGGAAGGTGACTGCCTGCGAAACGGGTGACGACCTCCTTCGATACACGTATTGGGTCGCAGGTTGTGTGGGTGAATTCTGGACCAAGGTGGGATTCACGAATCTGGGGACCCGCTTTGCGGATCCTGACAAAGCCTCCTCGCTTCTCGTGAAAGGACGGAAATTGGGACAGGCACTTCAGTTGATCAACATTTTGCGTGATCTGCACGAGGATCTCCCCGCAGGTCGTTGCTACCTCCCGGGCGACGAACTTCGAGAAGCCGGATGGGATGGGGAATCGCGTCCGACGGAGATTGAAATACATCGGGCGTTTGGTCAATGGCTCGCCACCTGTGAATCGTATTTGGAGTATACGCCCGACTACGTAGGGCCGATCCGGGATTTTCGAACCCGGTTTTGCACCCGTTTGCCGATGATCCTGGCATCAAGAACCGCGTCTGCTCTTCGCGAGGCCGGTGTCGAACGCGTCCTGCAGGAAAAGATTAAAATCCCCCGCAGCGAGGTGTGGAAGTCGATGGCACAAGCGGTGTTTTGTTAGATGATGGATTCACACGGGGATGGGAAGAAAGGACGCTTCCAGGTAGCTGCGAGCGTGAGCGAGTCAGTCCGCGGAAGGCCTGTTTTCACCGGGGCGGGCATTGCGGAGAAGGCCCCTCCCGTTCCGGAATGGACGCTTTCAGGTAGCTGCGAGCGTGAGCGAGTCAGTCCGCGGACACGTTGGCCTGCTCAGATTTCATCCTGCCGACCGGCCATCAATCCTCGTCCAGTTCCTCCCAGTTCCGCACTGACTGCCTCGTCTTGCGCCGCTCCGCCCGGTGCTCGATCTGACGTTTCTGCTTCGGAGTGAGATGATCTTTTCTCTCCCAGGGGCGTGGACCGGAATCCCCCGCCATAATGCATCCTAAGGGAGTCACCTCAGCCACCACATCGGCGAGATCGAAATGCTCAATTTGAGACCGAACTTGATCGGCCGGCTTGTACCCCATCGGGCTTTCGCTGAGGTCCCCCTTTCCGTAGTACCAGCGGATATCGAGACCCCGCGTTGCCTCGTCGATGGCATTCTGAACAGACTGGTCGTCGATATCGCCATTCGCTTTTCGAAAGGCACGCATCGTGGCCGTCCTCGACTGATTGCGCCCCGCTCCGTGAGGAGCAAAGCTGAGGAATTGTTCGTTGTCCCGTCCCAGGGTTACGAGAATCGGCGCGGCCATATTCAAGGGGATCAAACCGAGAAGAGGTCGTCCCTGCGTATCTTTCCAGGCAGGGGTTGCCCCCTTTCCGTGGAGGAAGGTTCCGTCCTTTTCCCAGACGAAATTGTGTTCGTTTCCGAATTCGGTGACCCGCTCCGCTCCGCTTCGTTCGAGGAAACGCTCGTGGATAGACTGGTGGTTCGCCTTGGTCCATCGGCCGATGTATTGGAGAGCCTCCCAGTATTCCTGTCCTATTTCCGTGGTGGTGTCGAGCCATGCCGCTGCTTTCGGAATGTCCCGTGCCATCCGCGCGGTTTCCCGGATCGCGGCTTTGTGTCCTCGCTTGTAAAGATGGGCACCCAGACCTCTCGAACCGTGGTGAGTGACGAGGGTATAAAAGGTGGCTCCGTCGGCGTCATCGAGTCGACCCGCGGCGCGGTCATGCAACTGGCGGGCGATTTGATCGTGGCCGGCTTCGGTCAAGGAATCGACGAAAGCGCGGGTCACACGGATTTTTCCAATGTAGGCAAAATGGTTCCCATCCCCCTGATCGGCCAGATGCATCGAGGCGTATTCTTCGAGGCCCTGCAGGAATTTGTTCGACCAGACAGGCTCATCGAGGACGGAATGCGCGACGCGGTCCTCCGGTTTGCGACCTCCGAATCCAAACCGTGTTGATTCAGTCAGTGAGTCGATCATAGACGCGGTGCTTTCTCCGCACTCGAAAATTGAAGCATACATGGAGCAGCAAATGTCGGCGCTGTGCGCTGCGGGAAGGATTGCGTTTTTCACGGAGATCGCTCCCCCGACGGGAATGTTCGCTTCCGCGCCTCCGGCAGGGCAGGCGTCGGGCATGACTGCTCCCGCCTCGATCACCGGCGTCCGGAGGAGTTGGTTCATGAATTTTCGGACGCCGTCGATATTTTTTTCATCCAGTTCACAGGTGGCTTCGATGGCTTCGGCAAAGGGGATAGGGGCGTCCCTCATGGAGGGCCTGGGATCAGCCTTTTCAAAATCCCGCTCCAGAAGTTTCAGGATGTAGGATGGATCATGGATGCCTTTCTCTTCAAATGTACGCACCGCCGCCAACAGTTCCGGGAACTGAGGTCCCGGCTGCCATCCCGCTTCGATCAGGTCATTTCCATTGAGAGACATGCTTTTTCTCTAGGTAGTCGCCTCGTCTCGCCTGTGTGACAGGAAACGGGAAAAGAGTGGGTTAGACCCGGGCTGCAATTGCCGTCGTCACGATGGAACTGATTGGCATCAGGACTGCAGCGAGAAGCGGATTCATGAGTCCGGTGAGGCAAAGTCCCACGGCGATTACGTTGTAGAGAATTGCCGTAGCAAAGATCGTCTTCACGAGTGTAGATCGACGCCGGGCTCCCTCGAGCAGGAGACCGATCGCATGAAAGCCGCGGCCGGTGAAAACAAAGTCCGCCTGACCTTCGATCGCACGAATACCGGTGGCCGGAGACCCGGTGGCCCCGGCTGCCTGAAAGGCAAGGCTGTCGTTGCCTCCGTCGCCGACAAAGAGCGTCGTCCCGGCCGGATGTTCCTGAATCAGATTTGCCTTTTCCTCCGGAGAAAGGTTGGAGTATACCGCGCCCTCTTTCAGTCCCAGCTTTTCGGCGGTTTCGAGGACCCTGCCGCGATCAGGATCGCCGCTGAGAATCGACAGTTCGTAACCGAGGGAGCGAAGGCTGCGGAGTTGTTCGACGGCTCCGTCGCGGATTGACTCATCGAGGTGAAAGGTGGCGACTGCCTCGCCATCACAGGACAGGGTTGTGCCTTCGACGGAACCCCGTTCCGAATTCCCTCCGCAGGCCCAGTCGGAGCGACCGAGGCGCCAGATCTTTTCATCGAGTTCGGCGGAGACTCCCGAGCCGGGTGTTTCTGTGATAGTGAATTCCAGCTCCTTCGTTGGAAGACCGAATCTCGCGGTCGCCGCTTCGTGGAGGGCCTTCCCGACCGGGTGGTGATTTGTCAGGGTCAGAATGCGGAGCGCTGTTCTCGCTTCTCCGGAAAGGGCTTCGAGACTCTCCGCATTCCGAAGGCGTTTGACTGGCTCGGTGAGCGTGCCGGTTTTGTCGAAGGCGAGCGTGGTGATGTATTTGAGGCGCGGCCAAAGGGAATGTCTTCGAATGAAAATTCCCTGCTGCTTCAACTTGGACAAAAGCATCTCGTCGAGAAGTGGGAGAGCCAGGCCCAGCGCGCAGGGGCAGGAAACTACCAACACGGAAACAAAAACCTGGAGGGAGTGGGCGATTCCTTTTCCGGAACCAATCCACCAGGCCGCTCCGGCGATCGCGACAGTGATCACGGTGATGAGATAGTATCGCAAAACGGGGTGCCCGGACGATGACTCCGAATCTCCCGGTATCTCATCAGACGGGGCGCTGTCCTTTCCGATGAGCTGTTCGAGGAAGGAGCCGGCGAAGCCCTCCCGCGCGATAGCTTTCAAGGCGCTTCCCGATCCGTTGC
Organism: Verrucomicrobiales bacterium; assembly: GCA_029213265.1. Lineage (GTDB taxonomy): Bacteria > Verrucomicrobiota > Verrucomicrobiia > Verrucomicrobiales > DEV007 > Arctic95D-9. The sequence continues at coordinate 313,818 of JARGNG010000001.1, forward strand.
GCGCTCCCGCCGGGACAATCTGACCGGGGGCGAAAGGAACCGGTTCGGGCTCGCCATTGATCCAGTCGAGGTGAAATCTTGCGCCGATGTCTTCCAGCTGTGATTCGACGGGTACCATGCCGCCGGCAGGAATTTCGAGACAGTCTCCGGCTTCCACTTTTCGAAGAGGAATCCGCTCTCTGTTTCCGTCGGCGGAGAGCCGAAAGGTGGCCGAGAGATCCCGCTCCCGAGCCCAGAGCTGACGCCTGTTTCTTTCGAGGAGGCGAAGATGAAGCCATCGTCCGCCCAGCATCAGAAAGGCAAAGGTGGCGACAAAATCGAAGTAGAGCATTTCCTCGATTTGAAAGAGCAGGCCGGCGAGTGATCCAAGGTAGGCGGCGATCAGGCCCAGCGAAATGGGGACGTCCATGTGGAGCGACTTTGCCTTCCAGGCTGTGATTGCGCGTTGGAAGAAATAGGAGCCTCCCACGGCGAGGGCGAGGCTCGCCGACGCGAACGCTACCAGAGTGAAGAGCCGCGCCAGGTCATCGGAAGTTTCCATCCCGAGATAGCTGGGCAGGGTGAAGGCCATGGTGTTCATGGCGAGACCGCCGGTAACTCCAAGGCGGGTGAGCAGAGCCTGGCTCTCGGCTGGGCCGCCATCGTCCAGCTCATTGACGAGGCTGGCGGGATAGCCGTAGCGGTGGAGATCGGAGATAAAGGCGAGTGCGTCGAACTCACCGGGATTCCACCACATCGTGAGAACGGATCGTGCCGTGTCGGACGTGACTTTGAGCGCTCCTTCGTGTTGTCTGAAAAGGTGGTCGATCAGCCAGACGCAGGCGGTGCAGGACAAATTGCCGATTCGCAGCTTGAGATGAGCCGGCGACGAATTGGAGGCCCGGTTTTCTTCAGCGTCGGTGACCGCCTCCTGCAATTCTTCGAGCTGATCGGAAGCCGGGTCCCCGTTTTCGGCTGGCTGCAGGGTGCGTCGGCCGAGGAGTTCGTAGAAGGAGGCAAACCCGCCCGATTGAATGAGATCATGCACGACGCGACAGCCGGAGCAGCAAAAGTGCTCTTCTTCGAATCGGGGTTGGAAGGAGTTTCCGCAGTGGTCGCACCGCCGTTTTTCCTCCACTTGCAGAGTGGTTGCCATGGATGAGGCGGAAGATGCCTCGGAAATCATTCCGTCTCAAGGTCACAACGGCACGTCGTTCCGTCAGATGATTCTCCTGCAGTGGTTGCGCCGATGTAGGAAAAATGCCACATCAGGGACAGGGCGGCCGTGGCGGCGAGAGTTCGTTTTGCGACGAGAAAGCCTTTCGCACCCAGTTTCTGATTCACCCAGCTGGACCCGATTTGGACGGCCCAGATGGCAGGAAGAGCGCCGAATCCGAATGCGAGCATGATTTCCGACCCGCGCACGGCTGATCCACTCGCAAGGGCAAGGGCGAGAATGGCGTAGAGCGGACCACAGGGCAGCATGGGAGTGGCCAGACCGATAATCGCGGCGCGAACGGGGGTCGCCATATTCAAGGTTCTCATTCGAATCTGCATGACCACTTTTCCGAGTCCGGGAATCGCGCCGAGTTTCTTATCGAGCCCGAATGTGATCGCTACCAAAAAGAGAATGAGCATCAGGGGAAGCCAAGGGACTCCCGACAGGGTGAATTCAAGTCCCAGTCTGCTCCCGAGGAAACCAAACAAGGCGCCGGCAGTGGCATATCCGACCAGTCGGCAAAAATGATAGATTCCCACGGAAGCGAGTGCGGGTCCCCGTCCGGCGATGCCGAGGCCGCAGGTCAGAAGTCCACACATTCCCGCGCAATGCAGGCTCGTGGCGAGTCCGGCAACAAACAGCCCTCCCA
>JARGNG010000089.1 GCA_029213265.1 Verrucomicrobiales bacterium
GTCTCAACACCCCCGCCGACACCAACTCTTTCTATCTGAAAGGGCTCAACAGCACGGATTGGGGAATCAAGAACCGCATGTCGCGCATTTTCAACCGGAAGTCCGGACGCACTGTCATGCTGGCGTTCGACCATGGATTTCTCATGGGACCTACTTCCGGACTTGAGCGCATTGACCTGAACATCGCGCCTCTCGCTGAGCACGCTGACTGTCTCATGGGAACTCGCGGAATGATCCGCTCCTGCATTCCTGCAGACAATACCAAGCCGATCTGTCTCCGCACGGATACAGGAACGACGATTCTTACCGAGATGAACCACAATGTTCTTCTCGACGAAGCCGAGGCGATCAGCATGAACGCATCCGCCATGGCTGCCATGATTGCGGTCGGAGACGCGGCAACAGAAGCCTCTACGATCGCGAACATTTCCCGTCTCGTTGACATCGGCAACAAATACAGTATTCCGGTTATGGGCGTGACCGCTGTGGGAAAAGACATGGCCCGTGATTCCCGCTACTTCGGTCTCGCTTCCCGCGTCTGTGCAGAAAACGGTGCCAGCATCGTGAAGACCTACTACACGGAAGGCTTTGAAAACGTCGTCGCCGCCTGCCCGGTTCCCGTCGTGATCGCCGGAGGAAAGAAACTTCCTGAACTCGAAGCGCTTGAACTCGCCTACAATGCGATCCAGTGCGGAGCCTCCGGGGTGGATATGGGACGGAACGTGTTCCAGTCCGAGGCCCCCCTTGCGATGATCAAGGCGGTTGCCGGAGTCGTTCACGACGACCTCAAGCCGCAGGAAGCACTCGACCTTTTTGAGACCATTCAAGCGGAAGGCGAAAGCTAAGCCATCCGGTCTCTCTCATTCTCTTCACCAAGGGAATCACCCCTTTCGCCGGAGACGGCGGGAGGGGTTTTTTTGTAGTTAGGCGGAATAGCCGAATCTCTTGATCGCGGAAAATTCCAGCTCCCGCGCGCGCTCCTTCAAGCCCGGATCCCATTCCATCGATTTCTTTTCCGATCGACTCGTGTTCACCTTTGCGGCTCCGCGAATGACTTCCGGATCAAATTCGCACTTCATCTCAGAGAGGACCGAAATCAGGTCTTCGGTCAAGTTTTCCTGCTTCCCGATGAAATCGACAGGCGGCAGGGTGTAATGATTGTAGAGAGCCGAGACATATCCCGGATACTGCTCCAGAACAGCTTCCACAAATTCATTGAACTCACGTCCCTCTCCCAACCCGTTGAGAACGGCATTGGGATGCCAGCGGTTCCAGTCATTCGCGTCTCCATCCGGTTCCCAATTCAGTTCCGGTTGCGATTTATAGCGGTAAAAGGACTCATACCACGCCAGGGGATGACGGACAAAACAGAAGGTGAAGGGTCCCGGGGAAACTTTTAGGAAGCGCCCCCGCTTGTAGAGGTATTCGAGCTTTCTCCCGACTCCCTGAAATCCCGGAGCCAGAAGATGGGTCCAGTTCGCATGACGGTGACCGATCGAACACCTGGCCAAACCGGTTTCTTTCAAAACTGAAGAAACCCACGTTCCGCCCGTTTTCGGGATGTGGAGAAAAACCGCCCCGTTCTTGAGAATGATGGCCATGGGTCAGCCATCCCTTCTCGCGACGGCTTTGTCAAATCCGGGGATTCCCCGAGCTATCCGGGAAGCGCGGTATCACACTCTTTTGCGATATGAGCGGGAGATACAAAAAGGCTGTTCAGATCTGCCGATCTTTCCTCGATCGGAATGGCCGGAGGCACTGCCGGAAGTTGAACCTCGATGGCATTCCTTCCATCTACGGAGTGAAAGGCACGAATTCGCCCACCGTGGTGATAGGTGGTCAAGTAGCAGGCAAGCATGTTCGTGCCGAGCTCCTCGGGAGTCCTCGAACGCACAAAGAACGGATCAAAAAGATGGTGTAAATCCGCCTCCGGGATTAGTTCGCCGTCGTTCAATATCGTAATTACAATACCGTCCTGATCCTGATTTGCTTCCACCAGCACCTCCACTTTTCCGCCGCTTGAAATGAGTGCCTTCGCCTCCTGAAATAGAAGTCGCATCATTTGACCGACTTTTTCAGAGTTCCCCTGAATCGTCGGGACCGCCCCGCAATCCTTCAATTCGAATTCGATCTCCTCAACGCCGTCGAAAACAAAGAGCCCGGAATTCTCGATGAGGCTGACAATCTCAATTTCTTGGTGCAGATCAATACTACACACGTCGACGCCTTCGGCAAGATTGGTCAACATTCCAGTCATCTTGTCCATCTGCGCCCCCACTTCCTGGTAGTAGTCGCTCCAGAAAGATTCGTCACGAGGTGGGCCCTCCAACTCTGTCTGCATCTGCAAAGGCAGCATTTCGTGGAAGGTCTTCAGAACCGTGAGAGAATTCCGAAGGTGGTGATTCAGACCGGTCGAGAGAATTCCGATTCCGGCCACCTTGTCTGCCATCGCCAGTTTTGCAAACGCATCCGACTTTTCACGGATCAATTCCTCACGCTCTCTCAACACGTGAAAGTGTTTCATCGCCTTGACGAGTCGATGTTCCAACTCAGCAGGATCCCACGGCTTCGATAAGTAGGAATACAGGAGTCCGTCGTTCAGGGCGTCGACTGCGACATTCAAATCGGCGAAAGCAGTTACCAGAAATCGGAATGGCTGAGGATCATAAGCTTCGATGCGACGGAGAAGATCGATGCCGGACTCGTTAGGCATCTTCTTATCGCTCAGCACCAGTCCAATCTGATCGTGTTTCTCCACGAAGAGCCGGTAGCCCTCTTCCGGACTTTTGGCAGTATAGATTGGGGCAATCGGGGAAAAAATTGCCGAAAAATACTTCAGCGATTTTTCCTCGTCGTCGATGTAAAGGATTCCGAAATCAGCAAATTGCCTGTTCATAATCTGACTTTTTGGTAGGGATTAAATGATGGAAGTTTTCCTCAGTTCCTGATTCGTTTTCAGTTAGAGGAAGCACGATGGTAAATTCAGTGAAGTCGCCAGGCGCCGAGTCGACTCGCAGTTCGCCCCCGTGAGATTCTATGATACGGAAGCTGATACTGAGCCCCAACCCGGTTCCCTCCCCGACTTCTTTAGTAGTGAAGAATGGATCGAAAATTTGCTTTTTCGCATCTTCGCCGATTCCCGGTCCGTTGTCTCGGATCGTAATTTCGATCCTATCCCCCGTTTTCTTACCGGTAATATCAACCCTCTTCGGACCGCTCATTTCGGCCTTGTCCAGCGCCTGAATCGAATTGTGAACCAGATTAATCAATACCTGCGTAATTTGATTCTTCACTCCATCGATTCTCAGTTCCTCGCTCACCTGGGAAGTCACACTGACCTCCGAATCTTCAATCTCTTTTCCAAGCATCCGAAGCGCTACCTCGACGGATTGGCTCACCGGATATTCGATTTGGACTTCGCTGCTCTTATGAGAGAATTCCCGCAACTCTTTCACGATGGCCTTCATTCGCTCGATACTGTCCTGAATGTCATTCATCGCCTCTTTCACCTCCTCGTTCTCATTTTCCCGGACCAGAAGACGGCGAAGGAGAAATAGTGCCTGATTCGAATAGTTGAGCGGATTTCCAATCTCATGAATAACACCCGCGCTGAGCTGACCAAGAGACGCCATTTTCTCCGACTGGATCAGCTTTCCTTCCGTTTCCTTCAATTCGAGAAATGTCTTTTCGATTTCCCGCTTTTGTTTTCTGAGGGCGATTTGCTGCTTCCGCGATCGGTCCAAAACGATAAAATTACCCACCCGATATCGATAATGAGCAAGGCACCCCAGGACAATTACGACACCTTTCGCAGCGATAAAAATGCAGTTGTTCACAAACCCGGCTGCCGTTCGGGGATCCATTCCATTCAGAATTGCGGGGGATGAGGCAACGAAATACATCACCGCAATGGCTACAGTAGCAAAAAACGCTTCCCGGTAGGTCCAGTGAAAAACGAACCCGATCGCCACGATACACAGAGTAAGTCCCGCATAGTATGGCGTACCGGGATCTTGCGAAACCAGGATCATCGCAGAAATAAAGAACGCCGGAATCAACGGGAGGAGGACGGTAAATCCCCGATAATAGCGCCTTCCGAACGGCGTAATCATCGCAGCATAGGCAACCAGGGTGACGACCACACAGAGAATCCGCAGTTGGAGGAACTCAGTGAAATATTCCGGATAGGCAAAATAGTCCAGCACGGAGAAAAGAGGGACCAGAGACACAATCAAAAGTGTGATCAATCGCTGGTTTTTCCTCGTAATCAAGCGCTCCTCCGCAAGCATCATTTTCCATGCAAACGTGGTCAACCCATCCGGGCGCTTCAGTTCAGAAATAGAGGGAATAGGCAGTGGAAACACTGAATGCATCTAGAAAAGATACCACAATAATTCCAGCTGTTCCTAAATTTCTTGAAATTATTGTTATTTCAACGATGCACCAAAGCGTAGACCTCTACCCCATCGTCGTCGGTTTCGATCCTCAATTCCCCCTCAGGAACCGACTCTCTCACTAATTTCTCAAAATCCTCTTCGCTTCGATAAATCAAATTCCAATCCATCACGTAGGTCATCCAGGATCGGATCGGGTTCTTTACGGTAAAGTTGCTGACGACAAGCCTCCCTCCGGGACGCAGCCTCCCGTGCAGATAACGAATCACTTTTCGGATCAGGCGATCTGAAAGATAATCGAAAAGACCGGCGCAGTAGACTAGATCAAAATCTCCATCTGGCTCGTACATGACCTCCGTGAGAACGCTGCCTGTGCTTCGAGACTGATTTGCAAGGTCGATCACTGAGCTTTGTGCCATCGTTACGCTTACCCCTTCCGGATAGGCCCCAAGCGATGCATACTGCCGCTCGGCTTCCTGCAAAGTCACTTGGGAGAAATCCACCATCGTGAAATCGACTTCCCCGGCGTGGTCCGGTTCCTGCACATATCGCTGAATTTCGTAGGCTACCCCACTGGCCATACTGAGGACCTTTGACTTTCGCCCCGCCCCGGAACACTCGCGAACAGTTCGAACGATCTCCCGGTGAAGTAAACCAACGCGAAAGCGATAGGCCGAGGCGGCCCCGCAACTGAGAATCCACGCGTTCACAATCCGGTCATACACCGTGTATCCCTCCAACGGATTCCCCAAAATCTGGCCGAGCATTCCGTAGTCACCCGGAACCCCGATCGGACGTTCGACCACCCTGGAAAGAAAGGGCGAACTCAGAGTGTGGGGAAACAGAATGCGGCGGGCAAATTCCTTTGCCAGGGTCTTCAGATCAGTGTCGGTAATCGCCAGGGCTGCTTTTTCGAATCGCTGCACCGCGCTCCAGAATATCTCTGAATACGCTTCCGCAGTCTTCGCAACAAATTCACTGTCAGCTTTCATCGACTCGATGGATGACTCCATCTCGCCGCGTTCCATACCGTAGTTGGATGCATCTTTGTGAACCGCACTCAGCACTTCCGCCAAATCATGAACTGCAAGGCGGTAGTTCGGACATAGAAGATCCCATTCGCTTTTCAGCTCCTCCCCTTGTTTCGGTTCGGAAAATGAAAGCAGCGCATCGGCCGCTTTTCCCAGTTCATTAGGCTCAAAGACCTCTACTCTCCAGGCACCCCGAATTCGAATCTCCACCTCATTCGTACCTAAAGAAGAGGATACCATAATGCCCACCGATCCTTCCCCAGAAAACAAGATTTGATCGCCGAAGCGGAAACGCAAATCGCTCAAAAAGCCCCCTTCCGCTATCGGACTCGATACCGGAAATTCGACAAAAGCAGACCGATAGCCGAAGCGGGAAAGCCTGCCTTCCGCCCGACTGCCATCGGGGAGCTTCGCCGAAAATTTCCGGTCGGACCGCGATAGTTCATCCACATCTTCGGCCACTGGCTCCGAAGCCCTTCTCTCATTGCCACTTCCCTGTTCTGACGGCAAAAAGCGATGAAAAACTTCCTGAATCCGGCTTGGTCCCACAGGCTTTGTCAAAAAGAGGCTTGCTCCCCTTTGAATCGCACCATCAGCCAGTTCCGGTTCGCCAAAGCCTGTCAAAAACACCACGGGAAGCTGGGGATATTTCTCCCGGATCTCTTGAAGAATCTCCAAACCATTTCGCACAGGAAGCTGGTAGTCCAAAAACACCAAATCGACGCCATCCAACGCGAGCACCCCCTCCTCCGGCACAGCAAACTCGGTTCGAATCACGGCCTGTCCCTGCAGGGAACGCTCAATAAGGCGATGCACCAATGGATCATCGTCAATCACCAAGACAGTCTGTAGTTTACTCTCCATTCAGCAGTTTACTCTCCATTCAGCAAGGGTGGAATCCAGACCGCAGCCCTTCAACATAAATCACCATGAAACGGGAATTCCCCCGTAAGTTGGTGAATTCTAGATAAGAGCACCTCAATTACAATTCCTTTCTATGAAGATTGCCTTGAGGTTAAAGCCCTTACTAACGTTCGTTACTAAACTGACCTTCAGATAGTTGCAACAGTCCCCTCTCGCATGCCCCCCTTTCACCGCCATGCAATCTTCTCTTAACTCCTGGAAAAATCGGACAATTTTTCACGAACCAGTCTCGGTTTCTTATCTCGAAAGTTCCGGGAAGACTGCATTCAACTCCAGCGTGTCCCCCGTATCTTTTTGCAATTTCAAAAATTCTGCATACATCGACTGCACTTTTTCCGGGTGGGCTCCGAATACATCATTCATCTCGAGGGGATCATTCGAAAGATCAAACAGGAGAGCTTTGGGAACGTTCGGATAGAGAAGCAACTTCCAACCATCTTTTGTCACGCTGCGTTGGCTCTTCAGATACCCTCCGTAGATGCTTTCGTATCCATTCGACTCCCCGCGAAGTACGGGAAGAAGAGAGGCAAATTTCACATGATCCGGCTTTTTAATCTCTCCAAGCTCCAGGGAGGTCGTCATGATGTCCTGCAAGTAAACCGGAGAAGGATTCATCTTACCCGCTTCCACATTCGGTCCGACCACCATCAGGGGAACCTTGGTGCTGTGCTCAAACAGATTCTGCTTCCCAATCAGACCGTGGTGCCCCACGGAAAGACCGTGATCCGCTGAAAAGAAGATGTAGGTATTATCCCGCTTCCCGGAAGCTTCGAGTGCATCGAGGATGCGCCCGATCTGCTCGTCCATGTGCGTAATGATGGCGTAGTATTCCTGCCGATGAACCTGGACCGCGTACTTCGTGCGGGGGAACGGAGCGAGTCTCTCATCCCGAAGCGAAGGCCGGTTATCAATTTGGTCTTTGTAGGGATACTCCGAAAGAAAGTTCTCCGGCACTTCAATCCGGTCCAGAGGGTAGCGGTCAATGAAAGACTTCGGTGCCTGACGGGGATCGTGAGGAGCATTGAAAGCAATGTACATGAAATACGGATTCTCCTCCGCCCCGGCCATCTTCAGGAAATCAATCGCATCATCCGCCACTACCTCACTCCAGTGCTTGCCACCTTCCCAGAATCCTCCAAACTTGGGATCGAACGGACTCCAGGGATCCGGCTGCCCCTGGAAAGGACGATTGTAGCCTTCTTCCGTTTGTTTCGGCATACCTCCGCGGACATTACGCGCCACATCAAAAATCTTGTTCGCATCGGCACGCACATGCCACTTCCCCGTGAAGTAGGTGTCGTAGCCCCCTGAACTCATCAACTGAGACCACATCAGGTTTTCCTTTGCGAAATCCGGCCAATCCGGATTCGGCAATTCCTTTTTGCCGATGTTCTCTGAGATTTTCTGCGCCTGCCAAACGAAAGTTCCTGTATTGAGCATGTGACGGCTCGCGACACAAACCGCCCCGCTCCAACTCCCCATGTTGTAGGCATTGGTGAAGGTCGTGCCGCCCTCGACGAGACGATCGAGATTCGGAGTTTCAATATCAGTCAATCCCAGCGCACCGATGGTCTCGAAACACTGATCGTCGGCAAAGAGGAACAGGATGTTGGGCTTCTCCGCTGAAACGGCAGGAAAAATACCTAACAGGCACAGAATTACAAACAGTAGGATGCTACGTAACATGGTCGAAACGTGGCGCTTCCCGGAAGAATTGTAAAGCCATCCGATTGGCCCGAAGACGCCCTCTTTATAACTTTGCAAATTAAATCTTGCCGAAATCTAGTTTCCTGTGATAATTAAGGCCTGTTTAGGACCATTGAAGGCCCGGACCCACTATTCCATACCATGAGTAAACTCGACGAACTCCTTGAAAAATACACCGCCGATCTCCAAGCAGTTGGAGATAGAGTAGACGCTGTGCTTCTCCGCGCAGTCGCCAAAGCCTGCGGGCCTTCGATCTACCGAAAAGATGCGTCTCTCGTAGCAGCTTCCGATAAGAAGGAACTGGAGCGCGTTCGCAAGAGCTTCCTCATCGGAAAGCTGGGACTCAATGATACTCCGAAACTCGACGAAGGTCTCGCCGCCGTGAAAGCGACCTACTCGAAGCGCGCCAAGTACCGCGTCGTTTATTACTATCTCCTTGCGAAGCACTTCAAAAAGGGTGCCTTCCTCAAGAAGTAGCAGTTCCCATCAATTTCTGAAACCTGTTTTCGTTTCAATTCAAAAGCCTCTCCCGACTCGTTCGGGAGGGGCTTTTTTCCTTTTCGGCACCGAGCCGTATATTCCGGAGAAAACATACCCTTCTTCCGAACCGGACCGGCTCAACGGCACAGGCTATTGCTCTGCCAGCATTCTGGCCTGCTCTGCGCTCGCTTCGCTCAGGGAGCCTAAGGGCACGTCATACTGCTTTCCATTTTCGAGAAGAAGCTGCACTTTGTCTTCGTTGAGAGCGAGAAAACGAGCCTTGATCTCTTTTCCGGCGGAGTTTTTCCACGATTGAAAAGCATCCTCCTCCCCCGTCTTCATTCCACTGCCCCCGGCGAACTCATTCATGGCTTCCGCCTCCTCCTCCGTCGGGTTCTCTGCATCGATCACCGCTCCCAACCGAATCCAGTTGGTGATGGTTTCGATTTCCTTCTTTGGTAAAGGCTGCGCCTTGCGCGGCATGAAGTCAGTGTGTCCGGAATCAAGAAGAAGGCGCTCCAGGAAATTGCTCTCATCGGGGTTACCCGGGCGAATGATATTGTATTTCCCGACCTGGTAATCGCGAACCTCCTCGAGATCGTCAAGGGCGAGATTCCCCTTCACTTCCGTCTCGTTGCTATGGCAGTCCCAGCAGCGCTCCTTCATGATGGGAAGGACATCCGCCTTGTAGTCAACCATCTCAGCAAGCGCACCAAAGGGAATCGCTCCCAGAACAAGAATCAAAGATACCTTCATCGGCAGAGAATACCGAATGCCTGCGAAGTTGTTACGGAAACCGGTCCGATCAGCGGGTGATCTCCGGAATCGGAGCGCCTTCCGGAATGTCTTTCCCTTCCCAGTTCACCTTGCCGTCTTGGTAGATAAGGATTCTCGCAGCACTGTTCGGTGCCGGGGGAAGATCACCCCGGGGAATGAATTTCCGATGATCTGCGATCACGTCCGCGTATTGGGAATCCCCTGCGAGATTGGTCCACTCGTTCGGATCCTTCTTCATATCATAGAGCTCTTCCGAACCGTCCGCGTAGACGATGTAACGCCAGTTCTCGGAGCGAATCCCGTGATTGCCCGCATTGTGAGTGGTTATGGCAGGGTGTTTCCGTTTCGTGGAGGCATCCTCCAACTGCGGCACGAGAGACCGGCCCTCCAGTCCATCCTTTTCCGGAAGCCCGGCCAGTTGCGCGAGAGTGGGATAAATATCGAGGAGCTCGGCCGGCTGATTGCAAACCTGACCCTCGACCACTCCGGGGCCTGCAAAAACCAGGGGAACCCTTGTTCCGTCATCCCAGAGAGTATTCTTTCCCGTGATCTCTTTTTCCCCTATGTGCCACCCGTGATCGGACCACAAAACAACAATCGTATTTTTCCGGAGCCCATTCCGGTCCAGCGCCTCCATGACTCGCCGAACCTGATCGTCGACAAAGCTGGTGCATGCGAGGTAGGAACGCGTCAGGTTCATCCATTCATTCGCATCCTCGAGGAATTCGAGACGCGGCTCAGGCAGCGTCCAGTGAAGATACCAGGAAAAGCGGGGCGTATCCTTGCGGTCGTCCCGCTTGATGAGAGGCAGAGACGTCTCGCTCTCGGGGTGCAGATCAAACCACTTCCGGGTCGCAAAACACGGGACGTGAGGCAGGAAAAAACCACAGGAGAGAAAGAAAGGCTCGTCTTTCGGCATCGTGTCCAGCTTCTCCTCCGTCCACGAGGCAATGATGTAGTCCCCCTTCTCTTCATCTTTATGAGGGAAACAGCCCCAGTCCATCAGCTTGTGGCCCGAAGGGGAATCGACCATCGGCTTTTCAGGAAATGGCTTCGCCGTGGCAGCCGGGCCAATCTCATCCCACTCTTTCGGAGCCTGCCGACCATAACCGCCGTGGTAGATTTTCCCGGCCGTGTAGGTTCGATAGCCATTCTTCCGCAGGAACTGAGGGAGGGTCTCCAACTCAGCCAGTTCCGGCACATCGCGAAACCAGGGCTTGAGGCCGTAGATCCCGGTGGAGCCGGGTCGCTTTGATGTCATCAAACTGGTCCGCGAAGGATTGCAGAGCGGCGACTGACAATGAGCATTGGTAAACGCAGTTCCGGCCTTGGCCAGGGCATCGATATGCGGGGTGTAGGCGTCCGGATGTCCCCCCATGTATCCGATCCAGTCATTCTGATCATCGATCGCGATCATCAGAATATTGGGTTTCTCTGCGGCAAGGCTCACAGAGGCGGAGAGGAAAAGGAAAAAAGCAGCTTTGAGAAACGACATGGCAACAGAAACGTAAGAGGGTTGGGTCAATTACCTAACCCTATTGACTGTCTCTTTTTCATCAAGAACTGTATTGCGTCATGCCTGTTCGAATTCTGCTCTCTTTGTATCTCTTTCTGCTCCCGTTTCCGGCCAGTGCGCAGGCAGGCGATCCGCCCGTTGCCACATTTTCAATCGTTGCGGTGGATCCGGCGACCGGCGAAATCGGAGTCGCCGTGCAATCGAAAATCGTGGGCGTTGGATCCATCGTCCCCTTTGCCAAAGCCGGAGTCGGCGCGGTAGCGACCCAGTCCTTCGCCAACACCGGCTACGGACCACTGGGATTGAGGTCGCTGGAAGCCGGCCTCACTTCGGAGAGGACCATTGAAATCCTCACGGCAGACGATCCCCTACGCGAGCGCCGCCAGGTGGGTGTGATCAATGCAGAGGGAAAAGGGGCGAACTTTACCGGAGAGGAATGCCACGGATGGTCCGGTGGCAGGGTCGGAGAGAATTTTGCGATTCAGGGAAATATCCTGGCGGGACCGGAAGTGGTCGAAGCCATGGCGGAAGCCTTCGAAACGACCGGAGGGGTGCTCGCTGAACGGCTCCTCGCCTCGCTGAAAGCCGGACAGGAGGCCGGAGGCGACAAGCGCGGTCGACAGTCAGCGGGACTACTCATCGTTCGCGAGGGATGGGGCTACGGGGGAGTAGACGACCAATTCCGCGACATCCGGGTCGACGATCATGAGACTCCGATCGCGGAGCTGGAACGCGTTTACCGAAAGCATCGTGCTCTCTTCCCCCGCCCCGATTGATCTTTCCTCGTTCTTTTCTTCATTCAGGGAAAGAAAAAGAGTATGAATTCAGGAACGGAACTCCCCATCGCATGCTTGAATTTTCTGACGCCCCCTATCGCTTTTTTGAAGCCAAGCCGTCGCCCTCGCTCATCTGGCTGGGCCGCATGATCAATCACCGCTTTGTCCTTCCCGGCAAAAATCATCGGATCACCGATTTTCGCGTCGAAGGCGACACCGAAGCCCCCCGGCAATGCCTCGAAAACGGGGACCGACTCGTCTTTGTCATCAATCACCCGACCCATTCGGATCCGCAGGTGGTGACGGAAGT
>JARGNG010000090.1 GCA_029213265.1 Verrucomicrobiales bacterium
GCATAGGCGGAGAGTTCCTCGAGACCGACTTCACCGTTCTCGATCTGCGCTCCGATTCCGGAGTCGAAGGAACTGTAGCGTTGCTTTTTGAAGTCCTCAAGGCGGCCGTCTTCGAGAATGGCGTAGGCGATCTTGAGTCCACGGGCAAAGGCATCCATCCCGCCAACGTGAGCGTGGAAAAGATCGACGGGCTCAAAGCTTTCGCGGCGGCACTTGGCGTCAAAATTGAGGCCTCCCTTGGTGAATCCTCCCATGCGAAGGACGCAGAGCATGATCTGGGTGGTCAGATAGAGGTCCGTGGGAAACTGGTCCGTATCCCATCCGATCAGCTCATCACCGGTGTTCGCATCGATCGAGCCGAGGGCATCGGCGGCCATGGCCACTTCAAGCTCGTGCATCATGGTGTGACCCGCGAGTGTGGCATGATTCGTTTCGATGTTCAGCTTAAGCTCTCCGTAAAGGCCGTGCTCGCGGAGGAAATTCAGACAGGCCGCGGAGTCGGAGTCATACTGGTGCGTGGAGGGTTCGCGTGGTTTCGGCTCAATGTAGAAATCCCCGGTAAAGCCGATCTTCTTCTTGTGATCCACGGCCATGCGGAGAAGCGCGGCGAGGTGGTTCAGTTCGCGACCGATGTCGGTATTGTAGAGCGTTGAGTAGCCCTCACGACCGCCCCAGAAGGTGTAGCCTTCTCCGCCGAGGCGATGCGTGACTTCGAGTGCTTTCTTGATCTGCGCTGCGCCGTAGGCGAAAACGTCGGCGGAAGGGGCGGTGCCGGCCCCCTGATTGTAACGCTCGTGAGCGAAAAGGCAGGCGGTCCCCCAAAGGAGTTTGATTCCGGTTTGATTTTGCGCTTTTTCCAATTCATCGGCGACGGCGTCGAAGGCGTCGTGAGAAGCCTGCAGGTCGTTCAACTCCGGAGCGACATCGCGGTCATGAAAACAGTAGTATTCGATTCCGCATTTCTGCATGAATTCGAACATGGCCCAGACCCGCTTTTGCGCGTTCTCGACAGAGTTGGAACCGTCGTCCCAGGGGCGTTGCGCGGTTCCGACGCCGAAGGGGTCGCCGAGTCCATTCCGCATCGTGTGCCAGTAGGCGCAGCCGAAGCGCAAGTGTTCCTTCATCGACTTGCCCCCAACTTGCTCGTCCGCGTTGTAGTGCTTGAACGAGAGTGGGTTCTTCGAATCAGGGCCTTCGAAGGAAATCGTCGGGATATCGGGAAAGAATTCGTTGCTCATAGTTCCCGAGAGTTTCTCCAGACGGCGTCCGGATTCAAGCGGAAACGTGCATGCGGGGTTGCGCTTTTTGTCCCTAATCTGATAAATGGAGGCTGAAACCCAACAAAATCCCCGCCATCTATGAAATTCCTTTTTCTCATTTTCTTCGCAGGGTGTCTGCCTATGTGGACGGCTTCGGCTCTGGATTTGCATCCTCTGTTCACCGATCATGCGGTTCTCCAACAGGATATGCAGGTTCCGGTTTGGGGCACGGCGAAAGCGGGGGAGTTGGTGACTGTAGAGTTTTCCGGGCAGAAGGTTTCGTCGAAAGCGGACGAAAGCGGGGCCTGGATGGTGGTGCTGGCTCCACTGGCCATGAATGCTTCGCCCTCCGCCTTGACGGCATCGGCAGCGTCGGAGTCTATTGCTGTAGAGGGAGTTCTCGTCGGGGAAGTATGGGTCGCCTCGGGGCAATCGAATATGGGCATGACGGTCGGACGCACCTTTGATGCGGAAAGCGCCGCCCGGGCGGCCGAGAGCGGAGCCTATCCGAATCTGCGTCTTTTCCGGACACCTGTCGAAGGCAGTGACTCACGAGCTTCGACCGTAGATACGCAGTGGAGTCTTCCGACCGCCCCGGCCGTCGATCGTTTTTCTGCCGTGGCTTTCTTTTTCGGAGCCAAACTGGCGCAGGACCGCTCCGTTCCGGTCGGTTTGATTCAAGCCGCCAACGGAGGCACCAATGCCTACTCCTGGATCAATAGCGAAACGCTGGAATCGGATCCCGCTGCCGAAGCGGTGCGAAGCTATTGGGCCGCTGCGCTGAAAAATCTGCCGGAATCGATGGAGCGATACAAAACGGCCCTGGCGAAATTCCGGGAAAAAGCAAAAGCGGCGAAGGAGAACGGGGAGAGTTTTTCCGAGCGGGCACCCCGCGAGCCGGTCGGGCCTGATCATGTCAAACGCCCTGCGGGTCACTACAATGCGATGGTGGCGCCGCTTCAACCCTATGCCATTCGCGGGGCCATCTGGTATCAGGGGGAAGCGAACTCGCGAGTTCCTTTCTACAGTGGCTACAAGGATCTCATGTTTGCTCTCGTAGAAGACTGGCGGGCAGACTGGGCCGGGGCTTCCGGTGGATTGATCGAGCGTCGTGATTTTCCCTTTTACCTGGTTCAGCTCCCGAACTTCGCCGGGGGCAGTCCCGAAGGGTGGCCCGGAATCCGGGAGCAGATGCTGCATTTCTGGCAGGAAGGGAAAAACACGGGAATGGTTGTCGCGATCGACAAGGGGGAGGCCAATGACATTCATCCGCGCGACAAAAAACCCGTCGGGGAACGCCTCGCCCGCTTTGCCCGTGCGGATACTTACGGAGAAAACATTGTCTACTCCGGGCCGATTTTTGAAAGCCTCCGGATCGAAGGCGACAAGGCGCGAATTGCCTTCACTTATTTGGGGGGCGGCCTCGCATCAGGAGATGGAGAGCCGCTCCGGCATTTCGAAATCGCCGGTGCCGATCAGAAATTCGTTCCCGCCAGCGCGAAGATTGAGGGCGATGCAGTCGTTGTGAAAAGTGAGCTGGTTCCCGAGCCTCGTGCGGTTCGCTATGCGTGGACGACGAACCCGGAGGAAATCAACTTTTTCAACGAGGAAGGCCTTCCCGCGAGTCCGTTCCGTACCGATTCGTGGTAAATCGAAACCAATTTCCGAACATGCATTACGTCCTGCCCTTGATTGCCGCGGTGCTTCTCGTGGCGCCAATTCAGGCCGGGGAGGAATGTCTCACCGTGCCCTGCATGTTCACGACCCGGGAAGTCTGGCGCATTCCCTTCGGAGCCGAAGCACGGCAGCCGGCCCGAAAGGTGAAAATGATCGGAAAAGCCTGGCGATTGAATCGCGTCGCGGCCGAGGATCTGGATCGTTGGTGTTCGAGGCGCGAAAACACAGCGAAAACCTTTCTCGAGAGCATGGGGATCAGTTTTCCCCCGGGCTCACTCGCCCAATATGATGCGGGGCGTGGGCAACTTCATTTGCTGCTTGATGCGAATCAAATGGAACTGGCGGAGGCCTTGATGGAGTTCTGGGACCGGGGGCAGAGTGTGGATCTGCCCGGTGAATCCAATGCTCCACCGGATCCGTTTTAGTCACTCCTCACTCCGCCCGGAGATCGTAGCAGATCAGGCGCGGGGGATTGCCGTCCATGTCGGCTTCGTGCTGGGAAACGTAGAGCAAACCTTTGTGCAAAACCGGGAGGGACCAGGTCGATCGTGCGACAAAGAGCTGCGAACGATCCAGTTCCTTCGCCCCGTCCGGGCTCAGTTCAAAGATTCCAAGGGAGCCGAGCTCTCCGAGGGCATAGGTTCGTCCATCAGCCTGGAGGAGGCTGCCGCGGAGGTATTTCATCTGGTAGTCGCGACCGCTCGGCAGCTGAATCGCCCACTGGGGATCGTGCTGCCAGATTTCCTTTCCTGTTTCAATTTCGTAGGCAGCCATCCACGCGTCCGGCTCATTGCGACCGCGGAAACCATAGAGATAGCCATCGAGAGCGAGCGGAGTCATCCAGTGCATCCCGAACATGGGTGCCTCCCAGACTTGTTCCCATTTCAGATCTTCGGTCAACTTCAGCAAGGTCGCTCCGAGTTGATAGGAGGCCGTGATGAAAACCCTGTCATCTCCGACCGCGACCGGGGTGGCACCATTGACGCTTTCATACTTTTCAGGGCGCCACGAAAACGCATCGTGCAGCGCTCCGGTTTCGGGATCGATACAGAGCAGTCCTCCGAAGGCCGGATCACTTTCGCCGCCCTGAAAGACAAGAAGGCGGGGTTTTCCCTGCAGTTCCGCAATGATGGGGGAGGCGTAGCTCGCATTCCATTCGTGTTGAGTTCCCCACACCAGTTTTCCGGTGTGTTGGTCAAAGGCGAGAACGCTCCAGCCTTTTTCCATCCCGTTGGTTCCGAACGGCACAATCAGTTTCCCGTTGTGTACGATCGGACAGCTTCCATGACCAAAGAAGAACGAGGCGCGGTCGAATTCTTTCATCAGGTCGCGTTGCCAGAGAAGCGTGCCTGTCTCGAGATCGAGACAACTGAGAACACTGGTGACCCCGAGAGTGTAGGCCTTGCCCGAATCCAGCACCGCACTGGCGCGAGGTCCGTTGTTGAATCCGTATCGGTCGGTATAGACGATGGGATAAGAGTGGGTCCAGAATCGCTTTCCGGTTTCCGGATCGAGGCAGTCGATCGTTTCGTCGTCCCCGATTCGGTCGAAGAAAACGAGTTTGCCGTCTGCGAAGACCGGAGAGGTGTAGCCGGTTCCCTTTTCCATTTCCCACACTTTCGCCGGGCCGGTTTCGGGGAATTTGGAAAGGAGATGCGTCTCCGGTGAGGTCGCGTTGTCGTCGGGACCGAGAAAGCGGGGCCATTCCGCGGTGACCGCGTCAGCCGGGAGAGCCTTCGGGGCGGTATGGTAGGTGACTCGATCCAGGGTTTCCGGCGTTGGTGCCTCTGCGTTGGAAACTTCCCATACCTCAGGCGGGGCGGGGTCTTCGACTGGTTCTGCGAATGCGGACATTGAGAGGAAACACAGCGCGGCCAGGCCCACCGTGGAGGGCGAAAGGTAGCCGCGTTCGCAAGAGCGTGAGCCGAAGCACAGGTCGACCACCTTCTTGCGAAGGCGGCCACCGTGAGGAAAGAAACCAAACAGGATTCGGTCGTGCACCCAACCCTGTTGCAGGTCGCAGCCGGGAGAGAGCGTTTTCGGGCGGAAAGGTCGATGCATAATCCGAGCGTAAATCGGGGAGCAGAGCCTTGCCAGCCGCTTTTCGCCTTCTTGGCGCGATCTCCCATTCCGGGCTGAAATCAAAAATCGTCGTCCCTGGAAAAATGCAGGGCCCACCGAAATGGTGGACCCCACAAGGAACCGCTTGTTTTGTGACTGTAACAACCGCTAGCTATAAGGAGGATCTCCAAATTCGCATCACAGGCGTTACAGTATTCTTTGAACCCCTTGGTGGGAATTCGTTCGAACTTTTTGGAGAAAAATGCGAAATTTGTTTTGATCCAAGGTCGGGAATTAGAAGTGAGTGTTTTAATATCAATTAGTTATGGCAAAAATTCTTTTAGTGGAAGACGACGAAGATAATATCAGTTTGCTGACTCGATTGCTCGAACACCACGGGCATTCGATCTCTGTGGCGACCGATGGAGAGACCGCCGTAAAAATGGCCGTGGCTGATCTTCCCGAGATTATTCTGATGGACCTGGAGCTTCCCCCGGCGCCCGATGCCTCTCCCGACCCCAACGCCGGCCTCGAGGCGACAAGGCTGATCAAAGCCGGTGCGGTGACGGCATCGATCCCGGTGATTGCATTAACGGCGCATACCATGGCACAGCACCAGGAAAAGATCGAAGCCGCCGGATGCGACGCTCTTCAGGAAAAGCCGATTTTCCCGTTTGAGAATTTGCTGAACAAAATCAATGAATTTACCACCGGAGCTGTTTGAGCAAGACGTCCAGCGTTTCGCGCTGGGAACGCTCTTTCTGATTGTCTGGGAAATTCTCGCGGTGGCGACTATTATTTCGGTCGTGATGAGAGCCCGGTCGGCGGCCGGTGCGTGGGGATGGTCCATGGCCATGCTGGCGTTTCCGTTCATCGCGGTTCCGCTCTACTGGATCCTCGGGCGTCAGCAATTCAACGGCTACATCGAGAAGCTGGCGACGGCTCAGGAGAACAACGAGCGGATTTTTCATGAGCTTGCCGAAACTCTGGATCCTCACTTCGCGAAACTGGAAGGCGAGAATCTTCGCTATGGAGGGGTTCTTGAGCGGCTCAGTGAACGTCGCTGGACGGAGGGCAACGAGGTTTGTCTGCTCTTCGACGGGAAGTTCATTTTCGACTCGATCTTCAAAGCGATGGAGAAGGCGGAGGAATATATTCTCGTGCAGTTTTTTATCGTGAAAGACGACAAGTTGGGGGAGCGTCTCCGCAGCCTCCTGTTGGAGAAAGCAAAAGCCGGAGTGAGAATCTATTTCGTCTACGACGAGATCGGCAGTCACAAACTTTCACGATACTACGTGCAATCCCTGCGGGATGCGGGAGTGGAAATTCATGCGTTCCACTCCACCCAGGGCCCGAGCAATCGCTTTCAGATCAATTTTCGCAACCACCGGAAGATCGTGGTTGTTGACGGCCGGGTCGGATTCGTCGGAGGTGCCAATGTCGGCGACGAATACGTCGAAAGGACCGATAAATACGGGGAGTGGAGGGATACGCAGGTACAATTGACGGGGCCCTCGGTGCTGAGTTTGCAGATGGTCTTTCTCTCCGATTACTACTGGGCGGCAGGCTCAGTGCCGGAACTGAAATGGACCCAGATTTCCGCTGCCGACGGCAGCGGTTGCGGGGCCGGAGAGTCGAAGGTAATTACCCTGCCGACCGGCCCGGTCGAGCGGGTCGAAGGGGGAACCATATTTTTTCTGAACGCCATTACCCGCGCCCGGCGCCGGATTTGGATTGCGAGTCCGTATTTTGTTACCGACGAGTCGATTCGGTCCGCGCTGCAAATGGCGGCACTTCGGGGCGCCGATGTTCGGGTTATGATTCCGCAGACTCCGGACAAGTGGATTCCGTGGCTGGCGACGTTTTCCTATTTCGAAGAAATGGAGGCGGCAGGCGTCCGGATTTTTCGTTTTCAGCCCGGCTTTCTTCACCAGAAAGTGTTTCTCGTTGATGAGAGTTTTTCCTCGGTGGGTACGGCGAATCTCGATAACCGTTCGATGCGATTGAATTTCGAAGTGTCAGCGGTGGTTCTCTGTCCGGAGTTTGCCAAATCCGTGGAAACCATGCTGGAGGGGGATTTTGCCCGTTGTCACGAGGTGTTCGGAACCGACTATACGGAGAAACCGTGGTGGTTTCGGGTTCTTGTGAAACTGTCCCGACTTGCCAGCCCCGTGCTTTGAGTGCATGGGAGGAGTCGTCTGCCATGTCTGATCTCTCGAAATACTTTGATTACAACGCGACGACGCCGATGTCGGCGACGGCCCGGGAAATCTGGAATGAGGCTTCGGAACAGCTTTGGCACAATCCTTCGAGCCTGTATCGGGAAGCAGGCTACGCCAAACAACGTCTCGATGATGCCCGCGAAGATCTCGCGGACCTGCTGGGAGTGGATGCGCCGGAGCGGGTCGTTTTTACCTCCGGAGCGACGGAGGCCAACAATGCCATTGTTCGCTATTTCTCCCGAAGTAAGCGCGGGAAACTCGCCTTTTCTGCGATTGAACACCCCTGTGTGGAGGCTTCGGTATCCGAATTCTGTGAGACGGGCGGGACCTTTGAAATTCCGGTAGATCCCGGGAGCGGAGTCGTGGATTTGGATGCGCTCGAATCGGGTCTCAGAAGTGGCGGACTCAGCGCGGTATCGATCATGGCGGCGAACAACGAGACCGGAGTCCTGCAGCCGTGGAGGGAGGTGGCGGCGCTGTGCCGGGAGCAGGAGATTCCCTTTCACTCCGATGCGGCGCAATGGATTGGAAAAATGCCTCTCGAGGGACTGGGCGAATGTGATTGGATTACAGGAAGTGGACACAAATTCGGGGGAGGAAAAGGCGTCGGGTTTCTCATGATGCCGGAAGAGGGCGGGGAGGACTTTCATGCCGCCGTCGGAGGTCCCCAGGAAGAGGGACGACGGGCGGGAACCGAAAATCTGCCCGCGATTCTCGCGATGGTCGGGGCTCTCGAAGAAATGTCAGGACTGGATTTCGGGAAAGAACGTGCGGAGGGGCGTGATCGTTTTGAGGCCCGGGTCAAAGAAGAGCTGGGGATTCAGATAATCGGGGAATCTGCACCTCGGCTTTGGAACACCTCGATGATTCTGCTCCCGCGGGAAAAGAATCTGAAGTGGCTGACCCGTTTGAGTGGCCTCGGTTTTGCTGTTTCGACAGGTTCGGCCTGCAGTGCCGGAAAGGGGAATCCTTCCCGCGTCATGGCCGCGATGGGACTGGATTTCGACGAGATGGGGCGGGTTCTCCGATTGAGCGGCGGATGGGAATCAACTCCGGAGAATTGGGACGCGCTCGCCGGGGCTCTGGTGAGTGTCGGGGCGGAACTGTGATGCTTGCGCTGCCCCTGTCGATGTTCAGAGGGACAGCGGAGGCGTAGAACTAAAGGCTAGTAGCGGGGAACTTCGGGGTCGATTTGGGTCGACCAAAGATCAATTCCACCGGCGAGGCTCCAGACCTGCTTCAGCCCGCGCTCGCGAAGGAACAGCGTGGCATTCATCGATCGCATGCCATGATGGCAGTAGACGAATATGGGCCGGGATTCGTCGGAGAGTTGGGGGAGTGCTTCCCCTGCGAAGCGGGAAAGGGGAATCAGCTCACTGCCTTCGATGCGGCAGAGAGCATGCTCATCCTCTTCGCGGCAGTCCACGAGTCGGAACGCAGGGGCCTCTTCAGAATCACGGAGTTGCTGCAATTCGGCGGGGGTGATTTCGTATTCTTCGGGGGAAGGAATCATAGGAGTGGGAATTCTATCACCTCTTTTTGAGGAAAAATCGAATTGAACCGTTGCTCACCTCCACCATAGTACAGGGAGAATCTTTCTTCCTTCATTAATGCCAACGTACGACTACAAGTGTGAAAAGTGTGATCACCAGTTTGAGGTGTTTCAGTCCATGAAGGACGAACGTCTCACGGATTGCCCTTTGGAGGATTGCGATGGTCACGTGAAACGTTTGCTCGGGACCGGTGCCGGAATCATTTTCAAGGGATCCGGTTTTTACGAAACCGATTACCGGAGCGCTTCCTACAAGAAGGGGGCCAGTGCCGATAAACCTTCCAAACCTTCCGATTCTTCAAAATCGAAGTCCGATTCGAAACCGAAGAAAAGTTCTTCCTCCTCCACGAAAAGCGATTGACCTATTTCTCTTATGAAACCTCACCGCCGCAAAGATACTCCGCCACGACGCGAGAACCCGGACGCTTCCGAACAGCACTCCGAAGGTGAGGGGGCACCAGCTCCGGAGCAGGGGGCGTATGAGGCCGCACCCGAAGAACCAGCCCCTGCACCGGAAACGCAACCGCCAGCCTACCAGGATCCGGGGCAGATGCAATATGACCCCGGTCAGGCCCTCGTCGATCCGGGAGCCTCCTATGCAGACCCTCACCAGACTCCTGCCGACCCCGGCCAGGCCTACTCGGGCCCGAACCAGCCGCCTGTCGATCCAAACCAGGCCTATGTCGATCCGAATCAGGGATATTCGGATCCCGGTCAGGCGTTTCTCGACCCTCCCGTGTCGGCCCCGCCTCCCGTTTCTTCCGCACTTCCGACTCAGCCTGCGAGAGCGCCGGCCGGTGCGGTTCCCCGCAGAAAAGTCGTGACGAAGCGAAGCGGAAGTCGCCGCCCTTCGACGAGTGGCCGTCCTGGCAGTCGATATAAGAAGCCGCAACCAAATTACGGCGACGGGATTTCCGTCATGGGCGTGTTTCTTTTCCTCATCGCCATCGCAATGATGGCTGTCGTTACCTTCGTAGTGATGCCGAAAGACGTCTCTCATGTGAAGGGATATCCGATCGATCCGCTGACGGAGAAGAAGGACCAGCGGAACCTGCTGGATGAAGCGCAGAAGATCATGGTGAGTCGTGACAAGGATCTGGTAATTTCCGAAGCGGAAGTCAATGCCTACCTGAATCACCGGCTCCAGGGGGAGCAAACCGGCATGATGTCGGCCCTCGTGAAGTTTCGCGGAGTCTACGTCGATTTTACTCCCGGTTTTGCCGAAGTGATTGTGGAGCGTGAGTTGTTGGGGCTGCCGATCACGATGACAGCGCGAGTGAAGCCCGAGCTTTTCCAACGCCAGGTCATTTATCGTCCCGCTGGTTGGTCGATTGGAAAAATTGAATTCAACTCG
Organism: Verrucomicrobiales bacterium; assembly: GCA_029213265.1. GTDB lineage: Bacteria > Verrucomicrobiota > Verrucomicrobiia > Verrucomicrobiales > DEV007 > Arctic95D-9. Next base: position 10,126 of record JARGNG010000090.1, read on the forward strand.
CGTAACATCAAGCCGATCATCGGAATGTTTCAGCGTATCCGGACAACCTGTCAGGAAGAGTTCAGTACGATGAGGCAGATGGCCGACGTTCGCTTCGAAGAGGATAAAGTCATTCTCGACGCCACGCTCTAATCCGAAATGTCGGACGAGGGCGAACTCATTCACCGGGGAAAATTCCTCAGCTACCACCGGACCGATGCCGGATGGGAGTATGTGTCCCGGAGCAATGCGAAAGGCTGTGTTGCGATCCTTGCCGTGACCGACGACAAGCGGGTCATCCTGACAGAGCAGTATCGCCCCCCGATGGGGCAGACCGTGATCGAACTGCCGGCGGGCCTGGCCGGGGATATTCCTCTTCAGGAGGACGAACCCCTCCTCTCGGCTGCACGAAGGGAATTGAAGGAGGAGACCGGCTACGAAGCGAAAAACTGGACGTCGCTGGGAGAGGGGACTTCGTCCGCCGGGCTCACTGATGAAACGAGCACCATTTTTTATGCGACCGGGCTTACGAAGATGGGTGGCGGCGGCGGAGTGGGGGGCGAGCAAATCAAGGTTCACTACGTGGCGATGATGGATGTGCCGAAGTGGTGCAACGATCGGCGTCGTGAAGGATGCTACGTTGATTTCAAAATCTTCGCTGCCTTGTATCTCGCGAAGAGTATTGACCAATCTACGCAGCCGCGTTTGTGGTATTAAATTCGGTGCCGGGAAAAAGACGAGTAGCGTGCTACAACGCCCATTTCGGGGGGAACTTCGCGGCGGGGAATTCTTTCCGGGCCTCCTCCCGCATCGCGCGCCACTCTTTACTCGAATAACGCCGGGACAGGTGCATAAGAACGAGTTCCTGCACGGAAGCGTCCGCAGCGAGTTGACCGATCCGGGTGGCCGTCATGTGGCCGTTCCGGACGGCGAGAGTTTCATCTGTGCTCTGATACTGACATTCCGCGATGAGTGTGTCTGTCCCCTTCAGCCACTCACTGACATTGTTCCATTCCTTCGAGTCGGGCTCGATACGAAAGTCTGTCAGGTAGGCGATGGACTGTCCCGGAGAGGAGGTCAGCAGATCTGATCGCAGGCCTTGGAGGTCGAGCTGCTTTCCTTCGACTTCGAGCACAGTTTCCAATTCGGAGTCAGCTTCCGTTATTTGCTGGAGCCACGGGCCCGGTTTCAGACCGCTCCTTTGCAAGGCTTCGGGGCAAATGTTCAGCCGATCCGCTTCGATAATCCGATAGGCGGCAGAGGTGGCGGTGTGATGGGGGAGAAGCAAAGCCTCGATCCGGTAGGAAGGTCCTGTGAAAATTGTCCGATTCTTAATTGGGAGATCCGGCGTCGGATGAGAATGCGCAAAGGCCTCTTTCGTGTGAAATCGTGCGCCGCAAATGGTGGATTCGCCGATTTCCCGAACGTGCCATTCGCCCGGTTGCTCCTGATGCAGGTTCCAGGTAAAGGAGCGAAACCGGTGGTGCATGACATCAATTGTCTGCTCCGGTCCCCACACATTTACAGGTGTGTCGGGTCGATTGTAATTGTGCCGGAAAAAGGTGTCGAAGCCCGACACGTGATCCATGTGAAAATGGGAAAAGCAAAGATGCTCGATGGACTGGATCGTTGCATTGCGTTGAGCGGCCAGACAGTCCTCCCCGCAGTCGAAAAGAAGATGGTGAATCGACTGGCCGGAGTCGATCGTCACGAGCGCAGCATTGTCTGCGCCCGGTTTTCCCAGAATATTCCACTCGATGCTCATCCTT
>JARGNG010000091.1:0-7520 GCA_029213265.1 Verrucomicrobiales bacterium
CCGGATTGAAGAAGTTCAAGACGGCCGGCTATCGCTACAACGCAAAGCTCAGCAGTGGCCATGATTGGGTTTTCACCCGTGACAAGGTTCCGAATCCAGCCTAACGGTTTCCACTCTCTTGATGCGTATTTTTCTTCCGGCCCTCGTTCTTCTGCTGCTGTTTCCCCGAACAGAAAACGCTCTCGTCGCGCAGGAAAAGACGCAGGAGGAGGCCGCCCATACCACCGAAATTCAGCAGACGGCAGCGATAGGGATACCCGTGAAACTGGACATTTCGCGTCGATTTCTGAAGAACTTTCTTACGGACGAGGATGCGTCGATTCCCTACGAAACGCCTGAGGGCGAGCCGCGGGACCTTTCCGGCGCGTTTATGATCGGCTCCCCCAATGCGCAATATGTAGCGATCTGGGACCCTGACTCGGCCCGCCTCCTCGGAGTGCTTGACCTCAAGGCACCCCAACCAAAGGCAGCGGAGAAGGCTGAATCCGAAGACGAAGGCAAGGAGGAGAAGAAGGCGGAGAGCGAAGAGCCGTCTCCCTACGTCCTGCTCGCCGCCGGCAATTATCCGCTGCAAGCCTCGTCCGGGGCATTCGGGACACCTTCTTACTTCGGTTTCCGGGTGGTTGCGGGACGCCCCTGCTTCCTTTACACCCACGGTTCCCTGATCGTCGAAGAGACAATCTGGTTGGAGGACGATGGCAATGTCCTGAAACAGCAATTCTCCATCCGTGAGCCGGAAGGCACCATCGCCCTGCGCCTACCTGCTTCCTGGAAAGAACGCGCCTCTACTGAGGTAGGCGAATGGGACGGCAACACACTGAAGATCCCTGCTGAATCCGAAGGGAAGTTCACGATCGCCTTCCGACTGGATACACCTGAGGACGGAAAGGAAAACGAATGATCCGATTTACCAACTCGATGTTCGCCTCGATTGCCGTTTCCAGTGCCATCGGCCTTTCGCTGTCGCAAGGTCCCGTTCAGGCCCGGGAGCCCAGCTCGGACGAGCGAAGTTTTATTCAAATCAAAGCGCAGGACGAGACGCCCAGTGTTCGGGCCATCGCCCCTATCGACGATACCAACGCCTTTTTCCTCAACAAGCGAGGCCAAATCGGCGTCGCTAAATTTTCGCCGGGACTAAGTCTGATTGGCTGGGAATACTACTCCGAAGTGAAACTGAGTGCACTGCCCGCTCTGGCGATTGGCCCCGACTATTCCGTTCTTACCGCATCCCCCGACGAGGTCACCCAGAGCTTTGATACCGATCAGGATGTGGAACTCGATTTCTTTCAAGCGCTCGTCCGGGACTGGCCGGGGCGGTCCGAAAGGGTCACGATCACAGCAGGTCCTGTCGCAGATCCCTATGGCCGTCTTCTTTTTGCCCTCTCCCCTCATCAGGAGAAAGCCGAAGGAGAAGAAAAGCTGCCGCCACCGAAGGCCAAAATCGTCGCGTGGCATCCCGATTCAGAAACCCTGGTTCCGGTGACGGAAAGTCAGCTCCAGATCAACGATTTTGCAATCGGCCGCGGCGGGCTTCTCGCGGCACGGCTCTCCATGCCGGACTACGAAGACGGCTACTACGTCTCGCTGACCCAGCTTCCGCCCTTCGATCCCGCCAACCCTTCCGCCGTCCCGGATCCACAACCATTCGCCTTGCCTTCCCTCCTCATTCCTGCGGAACTCACGAGGAAAGATCCGCCAACTAAGCTTTGCTTCTATCAAAGCGGTCCACGGGAAAAACTTCTCGCGCTCTGTGTGAAGGCGAAGCAACTGATCGAGATCGTTCCGGAAAATGTGAACGGAACGTGGCAGGGAGCGATCCTTCTCAATCGAGTCCTGAAGGAGCCGATTGAAACGATTGTCGAAATGTCACCCGGTGCGCTTCTCGCGGGCAACGACGAGGGGTTTCTACCTTTGGATGAAAGCGTAGACGGATTTCGAATTACTACGGTCGACATTGCGGCAGACGGAATCCTTCTCGATTTCACGGAGCCGGTGGACCGGGCCGCGGCCTCGAAACCCGGCAGCTACATGGTCCGGGCGGTTTCGCTCAGCGGCGGTGGGGAATCTCCCGTGACCGTCCAGCCGGTCATCGAATCTGATGGTCGCTCCCTGATTCTGAAAACATCCCGCATCGAAGCAGGCACCGTCCTGCAGGTGATTTGTCGGAATGTTCCCTCCGAGACAGGCGGAAAGCTCCTCAGCACGGCAGTGTATTACACCATTCACCAGAGATAAAAAAACCGGCCCTTCGCGAAGAAGGACCGGTTTGGAGAGTAAAGTTGGAGGGGAGTAATTGACTGAAACAAATCAGTCGAGCAATTCTGCAGGAACCGTTCCGCCGTTCTCAGCGAGCTTCTTCATGACCTGCTTGTGCAGCCACATGTTCATCTCTGCCGAACCTTTGCTGTCGATATCCGCCTGGCTGTAGCCAAGCTCAAGAGCGAGCTCTTTGCGGTCACCATAGCTGCTGTCCATGCCGACCAGCTTCATCAAATCGACGATGGAACGCTTCCAATCAAGATCTTCCGGGTGGTTCTCTTCCATCTCCGTCAGGATTGCGGCTACGTCCACAGGCTCTGCCGGTGCTTCGGGAGCGGCTTCTGCTGCCGGAGACGGTGTGGGCGCATCTTCTGTCGCAGCACCCTCTTCGGCTGCTGCTTCCTCCGCTACAGCTTCTTCCGCTGCCGGCGCTTCTTCTTTTTTACCGAAAATTCGGTCCTTTAATTTGGAAAAAATACTCATTGAACCCGATCCTAACGTCCGAGCCCGAAGTGGCAAGTTTCAAAATCCCCTTTCACACAATTTTTCCTGCTTCTCCCGTTGTTGGTCGGTTCCTCGAATTTTCGGATCTGAAAATTGCTTCCGGCGCGATTCCCGCTACCCTTCTTTCAGCCTTCCCTGTTTCGATGAAGAAGCTTCCTCTCACGCTCCCCCTCTTGACCCTGTTGCTGGCCGGTCTTCCGCTGGTTACGGGCGGTCAGGGCCTGTTCAATCTCAAACGGAATCCTGATTCCGCAATTTTGCGGAAGGCAAAGCAGTATGGTCTGGTGGGAGTCAAACAAGCCGCTCCCGGAGTGTTGATCGATCTACGATACAAGATCACCTCGGCGTCGGGGGAACCGCTTTACCGGCAGGAAATGCCCTGCCTCGTCAATCGCTCCACGGGGGAAAAACTCAACCGGGCCAGCAAAATTCTGCGGAAGAGTGGCTATGCTCTGAAAATCTGGGATGCCTGGCGTCCGCCCGAAGCTCACATCGCCCTTTGGAACGCGGTTCGCGATCCGAAATACGTAGTCCCTCCCAGGAAGGGTCTTTCCTGGCATTGCTACGGCATTTCAATTGATCTCACGCTGGTGAAACTCGACGGGACTCCCGTTGCGATGCCCTCTGACTTTGATGAATTCTCCAGTCGTGCCGCCTCTAACTACACCGGTGGCGATCCTGGAATCAGGAAACGCGTTGAGCTGCTCCAGTCCACCATGATCGGACTTGGATTCCGGAAGATTGAATCCGAATGGTGGCATTTCGATGACATGGCTGCCCAGGGCGGGATCCGCAAAGTGACGGCAGCCGACCTCGGAATTACGATGCCCTGAAGCCACCAGGGAACGGCAGCAACGCCATGGAAGAAATTGCCCGGAACATTGTCCAAACACTTCAGGAAAGTGGCTACGAAGCTCTTTTCGCGGGCGGCTGTGTGCGCGACCAACTCCGTGGAACCGAGCCAAAGGACTATGACATCGCCACCTCGGCGCGACCCGATGAGATTCTCCGTCTTTTCCCCAAAGGCAATACAGTAGGCGCCCACTTCGGGGTGATCCTCGTTCAAAAGGGAGGGCATGCGTTTGAAATCGCCACCTTCCGGGAAGACGGCGATTACACGGACGGGAGGCGCCCCGATGCAGTCGTCTTTTCCACCCCGAAAGAAGATGCCCTGCGCCGCGATTTCACGATCAACGGAATGTTTCTCGATCCGGTCTCCGGAGAACTCGTCGACTATGTGGATGGGCAGAAGGATCTCGAAGCACGCCTCATTCGGTGCATCGGGAATCCACAGGATCGCTTCCGGGAAGACTATCTCCGCCTTCTGCGGGCGATCCGTTTTGCGACAAATCTAGGTTTTGAGATTGAAAAAGAGACATACACCGCGATCCGCGAAGTTGCCCCGCGAGTCGCGGAAATCAGCCCCGAGCGGGTTCGGGAGGAACTCGACAAGATCTGGATCAGCCCGAACCGGATTCGCGGCTTCGATCTACTCGTCGACTCCGGCCTAATGGAGGTTCTCCTTCCGGAGATTCTGGAACTCAAAGGATGCGAGCAGCCTCCCCCGTGGCATCCCGAGGGCGATGTTTTTGTGCATACCCGCCTCATGCTATCGCTCCTGCCGGAGAATGCGAGCCTGCCTCTGGTCCTGTCCGTTCTCTTTCACGACATCGCGAAACCAGCCACCTTCTCCTACGACCCCGCCGAAGATCGCATTCGCTTCAATGGACACGACAAACTTGGTGCGGAGATGGCCCGGGACATTCTCAAGAGGTATCGCTACTCCAATGCGATCATCGAGGCGGTCGTTTCCAGGGTCGCCAATCACATGAAGTTCAAGGACGTCTCGAAAATGCGCTCCTCCACCCTGAAACGTTTCATGGCGCGGGACGGCTTTGCAGACGAACTCGAACTCCACCGGGTCGACTGTGCCGGCAGCAATCAGAATTTTTCCAACTACGAATACGTGAAGGAAAAGCAGAAGGAATTTGCCGCTGAACCTCTCATACCGCCACGCTTTCTCACGGGAAAGGATCTCATCGAAAGGGGCCTGCAACCGGGACCCCGCTTCAAGGAAATCCTGACCGAGGCGCAGGATCTTCAGTTGGAGAACGCGTTCCCAAGTCGGAAGGAAGCCCTTCTCTGGCTTGAAAACCTATTGAATTCCGAAAACGGTTCCCGGTAGCGACCTCGCTTCGCGGCTCACGACAATCAATCGTCAAAATCCCGAAGCAACTGCCGGTACATCCTGAGCTTTCTCTTGATTCGCTTGATTCTTCTTCTTCGACGTCTGCGATTCTTGATCTCTCTTGCTCTTTCCAGATCATCTTCCAGATCCCTGATCTCGGCCCGGATCTCCCGCCTGGAAATGGCCTCCGACTCTTCCGGAACTGCGATGAGCGCAGCGGCTATAGCTATCCCGAGACCCGAGATAAGCCGTCTGCGAGTTAATGATTGAACTTCATTCATTGCGTCCATGCCAAAATTTTGCCAACCAACACCTATCAGACAAGGCCTGTTGTCTCCCGTCAGCCCATCGATTCTGAAGTTGACCTTTAGCTGTCTTTCCGCTTGAATTGACGGTTAGGTTCCCTCCCTTTATGAACCCATACCGCCGTATCCATTTTCGAACCTGGGCAGTCGCAATCTCTGTTGCGGGAACTTGTCTTCCCTCCGCACAAACTGAGGAGAAAAAAGCCGATACGACCGTCTGGCACGACGTCGCCTCCTGGGGCGTGGAAGGTCAGGGTTGGGCCAAAGAGGATCTGAAAACGCGTTACGACCGGCTTCCCTCCAAGGCGGAAAAGATTGTCCGGGGACCTGTCTGGAGTCTGAGCCGTCACAGTGCGGGGATTTCTTTCCGCTTCAACACCGATGCCCCGGAGATCAAGATTCGCCATACGGTCGGCGGTGCCAATCTTGCAATGCCACACATGCCCGCGACCGGCGTCAGCGGCGTCGATCTCTATGGACTCGATTCAGATGGAAAGTGGAAATGGGTCGACGTTACGAGACCCAAGGCCGTCGAGACGACCCACACCATTTCCGGAATCGATCCGGGAATGAGAACCTACATGGGCTACCTCCCTCTCTACAATTCGACCGTCCAGGTTGAGATCGGGATTCCCGAAGGGTCCACTTTTCAGCCCGTTGCTCCCCGTGCGCAAAGGCCCATCGTGTTTTACGGAACGTCGATCACCCACGGAGCCTGCGCTTCGCGGCCCGGAATTCCCCACCCTGCCATTCTCGGTCGACGTCTCGACTACCCGGTCATCAACCTCGGCTTCTCCGGAAACGGGCGCATGGAAGCGGAAGTGGGCGCGTTGCTCACCGAGATCGACGCGGCCGTCTACGTGATCGACTGTCTTCCTAACATGAATGCACAAACCGTCTCCGAACGTGCCGAGCCCCTCGTTCGCCAAATTCGCGAAGTCCGGCCGGAGACCCCTATCATTCTCGTCGAGGACCGCTCCTTCACGAATTCCTGGATCTTCGCTTCGCGGAGAAACCATCACCAGGAAAGTCGAGCCGCACTGATCCGTGCCTTCGACAGCCTCGTATCATCAGGAGTGAAACACCTTTATTACCTCGAAGGCGAAAATCTGCTCGGTGACGATACCGAAGGGGCCACCGATGGCTCTCATCCAAACGATCTCGGTTTCGTACGCCAGGCGGACGCCTTCGAACCAGTTCTGAAAAGGGCTCTTGGCCTCAAATAGTTCTTCCTTTCCACCCCTTACCCACCCACACTTACCACCATGGTCGAAATTGTAGTTATCGGAATTCTTATCCTCGTTGCCCTCATCGCTTTTCTAGTGATGGCAAAATTCATCGGACTGTGGATTCGCGCCCGCGTTTCGAATGCGCCCGTCGGGCTGTTCAACCTCGTCGCGATGTGGATTCGAAAAGTGCCACCGGCTATGATCGTCGACAGCCGAATCACCGCCGCCAAGGCTGGACTCGATTTCTCCACCGATCAGCTGGAAGCTCACTATCTCGCAGGCGGTCAGGTTGCCGATGTGGTCCTTTCCATGATTGCAGCGGACAAAGCCGCGATCCCTCTCTCCTATGATCGGGCCTGCGCCATCGATCTCGCGGTGAAAGGCACTACCAAAACCGTTCTCGAAGCGGTTCGAACGTCCATCAACCCTGCCGTGATTGACTGTCCCGGCGGCGGCGGAAAAATCGATGCGGTGGCGCGTGACGGGATCCAGCTCCGGGCCCGGGCACGGGTTACGGTGAGGACCAACCTGGATCGCTTCGTTGGAGGTGCGACCGAAGAGACCATCATTGCCCGGGTCAACGAGGGCATCGTGACCTCGATCGGCTCGGCGCAGTCTCACAAAGACGTCCTGGAAAATCCTGATCACATCTCCCACCGCGTCCTTGAGCGCGGGCTCGATGCGAACACGCAGTTTGAAATTCTCTCGATCGACATCGCGGACGTGGATGTAGGACAGAACATCGGTGCTACGCTCCAGACCAGCCAGGCGGAAGCCGATAAGCAGGTCGCCCAGGCCAAGGCCGAGGTTCGGCGTGCTGCGGCGGTCGCAACCGAGCAGGAAATGTCGGCCCGGACGCAGGAAATGCGCGCCAAACTGGTCGAAGCCGAGGCCCAGGTTCCTTTGGCCATCGCCGAAGCGTTTCGCAACGGGAATCTCGGGGTGATGGATTACACCAACTACCGGAACATTGTCGCCGACACCGACATGCGAACCAGCATCGCCGAGGAAGTCAGCGAAGAGGAAGATGATCCT
>JARGNG010000091.1:7620-11827 GCA_029213265.1 Verrucomicrobiales bacterium
ACCTAACCCTGTTTCTTTCCCTTTTCTCTTTTTCCATGGACGACGTCCCCTGGCTCTACGTAGCGATGATTTTCATCGCATTTGTAAGCTGGGTGTCAAACCGGATCAAGGAAGCTGCGGAGTATCGAAGAGAGCGAAAAGCGGCCAGGGCGGCAGCGAGTCGCTCCCGGCAAACCTCCGGTGCGCCGGAATGGGATTCGCCGTATCGCGATGAGCCTGTCGAAGAGACCCCGCAAACTTTCACCGACATCTATCGGGAGATTGAAAAGCAATTCACCGAGGCAGCCCAGCCGAAAACTTCGAGCCCCCCGCCTCTTCCGGAAGCGGCACAATCCGAATCCTCCGATGAGCCAATGCTGGGCGCCATGCCCGAGCTCCCGGACGGGCCGGTGAAAACGGCTCCCCCACTGACCGTTCAGAAAGTAAAACGACGCAAGTCGAGGTCTGACCGGAACTCTTCTATTTCCCTGGTCGATTCCCTTCGCGCGGGTCCGAGGCTGCGAAATGCGATCATTTTACGGGAAGTCCTCGACAAGCCGAAGGCTCTCCAGAGACGTGGACCGCATCTTTGATCGACGTTTGTCAGGGTGATTCCTGCTTTCCTCTCCAGCCGTTCTCTCTCAAGAAGCGAAGCGTCTTTTCCGGCGCCGCCGTGTGAAACATACGCACTCCCGCTTCGGCCAGTGCCTCCCACTGTTTCGGATCGTTGTAGGAGTGAGCTTCCACCAATATTCCGAGAGAAGTTGCTTCCGATATCGCGGCCCGCTTTTCCGCAGAGAGAGTTTCGCCCTTCCCGAATTTCACCTCGACCGTCCGCGGCCGGAAATCGGCATGGACCTGCCTGATCTGATTCCGATTGCCGAGCTTGAACATCACCTCGACCCGAGGAGTGCCCTCCTTGAAAAGAGTCTGGATCACGGCGGCATCCTTTGCTGCGGTTCTGAGGAAGACCTGCTCCTGCATCCCCAGTTTCCCAATCAACCTGGCGAGTTCGTCGAAATGCTCCATGACCCCCGGCTTGAGATCGGGTTTGAAAAGAATGCGATCTTTGCCGGCCAGAAGAAGTTCCTCCAGGGTCGCGACCGACTGATCCGAAACCGTTCCGTCCCGAAACCGCTTTTTGAGCGCTCTGAGTTCCTTGAAGGTCAGCTCCGCCACGCTGCCGGAGCCATTCGTCTCCCGATCGAGTGTCGGATCGTGTACGATCACAAACACGCCATCAGCCGTCCGCTGGATATCGGTTTCGTAGACATCGTATCCCCGTCGAATCGCTACCTCGACGTTGGTGATCGAATTTTCGGGCGCATTGTCCTCTCTATCCGATTCATATCCGCCACGATGCGCCGCCACGAGGACCCTGGGATGATTGGGATCGAGGGCCTGAGCTAACCTCACACTGGACGAGGGAGGATTCGCGGCGCTCGACAGCGTCAGAGCGAACCAGAGCACTGCGACGGGAAGGGAAGGCTTGAAAATTGGTATGAGGCGGGCACCCCGGTTCGATCTTGTCATCCGATCATTCTTTCAATCACAAAAGGCGCCAGGGCTGCGATGGCCACCAATCCCAGCGTTGCGCAGAGGAGACTCGCGATGACAACAAATACGCCTTCAAAAACAATGAGCCCCCGCAGGGTTCCGGCGGAGGCACCGAGATGCCGGAGGTGACGAAACTCTTCCCTCCGCAGTCGATTCGACAGGAGAAATACCATCGCTCCGATCATCAGGGTCGCGACCCCGACGGCCACGAGCAGCCAGAGCACGATCCGTTGAACACTGAAAACCGTCGCGAACAGTTCATCCATTTCCTCCGACGGAGTGATAAGCTGCCGCGTGGTGGAGGATTCGAAACGCCCCTTCAATAGAGCCTGCTCTTTCGCGCCCCGCGGGATCACGATGACGGCCGTGACCGGGTTGTCCCCCATCTCGCCGTGGAAGTGAAAAGAATCGATATTGTCTGCATTGATCTCATTGAATTCCTCAATCGACGCATTGAGCCGGATTACCCCCTCTTCCCCGGCATCGGTGACGAGTCGCTTTTCTTCGTCGGTCTGTTCCGCCGCCTGGTGCCCGTGCCCGAGGCCTTCAATGATCCACGAGGTTTTCAGATCCACGAAAATCGCGTGGTCATCCGGGGAACCGCTCGGCTCAAGAACACCGCACACGGTCATCTTCAGTGGATACACGCCGGCCAGATCAAAGAGGGTTTCCGGCGAGGAAATGATGGCATCTCCGACGGCAATGCCGTTCTCCGCCGCCACCGCGGAACCAACGACACATTCTCCGGGACGAATCAAAGTGCGGCCATCCTCATAGGAGAACTCGCGAAAGAAAAAGTAGTCGATCGTCGTACCGACAATCCGCTTGCCTCCTGCAGAAAACCGACTGTAGACAGGAATCGCATCGGCCAGGTCCGTCGCAGAGACGGCATCCGCCTCTTTGGCTGAAATCGTGGCAATCTCCGGTTTGGAAAAGTAAAGCGCGTTGAAAGTGAGTTCGAGTGCACTTCCGGCATGGCCCAGTACGAGCGGCGTTTCTGAAGCACGGGCACGGAGTTTTTCCTCCACTTTCCCCACAACCAGGGCAATCGCTGCCGGGAGAAGCCAAACCAGGGTAAACGCAAGAACGAGAAGCACGGTCTTGGCCCGGTTTCCCGCAAGATAACGTCCTCCCAGAAACAGGATGCCGCGCCAGTTCATTCCAAAGCCTCCCCTCTGAGTTCAAGAACATCGATGACGCGGTCAAAGTGCCTTTTGAGCTCCGGCTCGTGCGTGATCATGAGCACGGTCGCGCCGATTCGTGAGGCCTCCTCCAACAGCAGAGCCACGATCTTCTCCTGGTTCTCCGGATCCAGATTACCCGTGGGTTCATCGGCGAGAATCACCGGGGGAGCGCTGATCAACCCGCGGCACATCGCTACCCGCTGCCGCTCCCCCTGCGAAATCCGCGAAGGAAACTTGTCGCGGTGATTGGCAATCCCGGCCCGCTCGAGAAGTTCCGAAACGCGTTCGCCCGCGCCGTCCGGAACCCTCCCGTCACCGGAGATTCGAAACGGGACCAGGAGGTTTTCCGACACCGTCAGGTAGTCGAGCAACTCGAAGTTCTGCGGAACCATGCCGATGGTCTTCAACCGAAACGCCTGACGCACTTTTTCCGACAAGCACTCCAGTTCCGTGTCACCCACCTGAACCGTTCCGGAATCAGGAGAGCAGATTCCGGCAATCAAATTCAGAAGCGTCGTCTTTCCGCAGCCACTCGGTCCGACCAGTGCCACAGACGATCCGGTCTCGACCTGAAAGCGATCCACCCTCAGTTCGAACCCGTCACCCGGGTAGGAAAATCGAAGCTTCTCACAAAGGATCATGGGGAGGACGCGGGTTCGGAAATTCGGCGGGAAACTTTCTGCACCCGCTCCTCGTTGAGCAGTTCCAGCCCGACGACCTTCCAATCCGATCCGGCGGGAGTCAGCGTAATTTCCGCTTCGTAGCGATTGGTCCGTTCATGGGTATGCCCCCAGTGAGTCACTTCTCCAATCGTCGCCCAGTTTGCGAGGAGCGGAAATTTGTCCCGGGAATCCGTTTCCGCGGTTTCCTTCCAGCTTGTCTCCCGGAGCGCAATTTCATAGACCCGCACGCGCGGTCCTCCCGTATTTTCCAACTCAAGGGACTGGCGGATCTCGAGGTAGACCTTTTCCAGCAAGGGACCGGAAACAGACTGTTCCAAGGTATCGTAAATCGCCGATTCATCCCGGAAGTCAAAAGCGTGGTAAATATTCCTGAGCAGGCTGTAAACGATCTCCTCCGCCTTGTCCTCTTCGGGACGGAGAACGCGCTCTGACAGAGTTGTGAAGGAGAAAAAAGCACACGCAACCCCTCCGATCACGAGCCAGCCCACCCAGGCCGGAGACTTCTGTTTTCGTTGAATGACAACGATCGAGGCCACCAGCAGCATCGCAATTCCGACAAAGAGCAAAGAACGCAACGAGCGCTTCGTGTCCCGTGCCACCGACGGCACAGGGAGCATTTCCGGAACGGAAATGGTGTCCTCCAGCTTCCATTCGATCCGGTTCGAGGCCGGCGAGACATAACGAGCGGACGGCTTACCCCGGCTCGCGATTTCCACGACAAGGCGCTCCTGTCCCGGCGCAAACCACAGCCATTCCGCGGTGAATTCACGAACATTGCGGGCATCGGCGGACAGTGTGATTCCC
>JARGNG010000092.1:0-9602 GCA_029213265.1 Verrucomicrobiales bacterium
CTCTGGCTGATGTTGTTTCGCTCGGCGGCTTCCGAGAAACTCGTCGTCTCGACGAGATCACAGAAGACCTGGAAAGTTTCAACATGCATAGGTCCTGCCAAAGCTATAGCCCACGCATCCCACATTTGGCAAGGATCGTTCCTTTCCCGGCGTGAGCCTCGCTATCGCGCCTCTGAATCCGGTTGCGAAGCCCGTAGTTCCCGCCATTGTTTCATTTGCAACCAATTGCATACAACTCCTCGGTATGAAGCTACGCACTCCCTTTCTCGCCCTTTCACTTCTCGTGACAGTCAGCTTGCAATCAGGAGCTCAGGAATGGCCCCGCTTTCGCGGGGAAAACGGGAACGGCATTGGCAGAATCAGCGAGCTCCCGGAAGAGTTCACCAAAGCCGCCTTCGACTGGGCCGTAAAGCTTGACGGAATCGGGCATTCCTCTCCCGTCCTCTGGGGGAAAAAGATCTTCATCACCATCTTCGACCCGGAGAAAAAATCCCGACGCGTCGAGTGCTTTGATTCGGAAAGTGGGAAGCAGATCTGGGCCTGGTCCAAAACAGTGACCGAGCACAATCTTCACAAGCACAATAATTTTGCCTCATCCACCCCGGTCGCGACCAAGGATGCCGTTTACCTTGTCTGGGGAACCGGGGAACAAACCGAAGCACTTGCGCTCTCCCTTGACGGGAAGAAAATCTGGCAGAGAACCTGGCCGGCTTTTTCCTCCGATCATGGATTCGGTGCCTCTCCCATTATTTCCAACGGGGTTCTCATTCTGCACACCGACTCGGTGATGGATAAGAAAAGTCTGGTGGCAGGGCTCGATCCCAAAACCGGCGAAACCATCTGGGAGGTCGAACGCATCACAAAAGGAGCTGACGAGAAACATCTCACGGCCTACAACACCCCGACGGTGATGGATGTGAACGGCTCCCCCACGGTGGTGGTTTTTCAGACCAACGACGGATGGAAAGGCCTTGCCCCCGCAACCGGTGAACTGATGTGGGAATATGGCGGCGACTACAGCCTGCGAAGTGTCGGATCGATTACCTCCGGTGACGGGATTGTTTTCGCCTCGGTCGGATCCGGTGGCGCGGGAAAACACGCCACCGCTCTCCGCCCCGGAAAAGGGGGCGAACCGGAGGTTCTCTACGAGCTCGGTATCAGTGACGGCCTGAGCTACGTTCCCACCCCCTTGATCCACGATGGCTTGATCTATCTCTGGGGTGACGGCGGGGTTCTGACCTGCCGCCAACTGGAGGATGGCAAAGAGGTCTATCGCGAACGGGTCGGCGGAAACTTCTTCAGTTCTCCTGTGATAGCCGATGGAAAAATTCTGTGCGGAAGCCGCGATGGAGAATTCGTCGCCGTAAAGCTTGGAAGGAAATTCGAAATCCTGGGGCGCTCGCCGCTCAGCAGTGGAATGAACGCCACCCCCGCAATCGCGAACAATCGGCTCTTTCTCCGCACTGACACGCATCTGATTTCGATCAAAGGCAGGTAGGCCGGCAATGGAAGTCCTCTCTACGAAAACAGAACTTTCCGACTGGCTCGAATTCAGGAAAGGAGCCCCGCGAACCCTGGTTCCAACGATGGGCGCTCTTCATCGCGGTCATACGAGCCTTTTTGATTTAGCCGGAGAGCAGGGGGGCGATGTTGTCGCCACGATCTTTGTGAATCCAACGCAGTTCGGACCCAACGAAGACTTCGATGACTACCCGCGCCAACTGGAGGCGGATCTGGCCCGGTGCGAGACACACGGAGTATCGGCAGTTTTCACTCCGCCTCCTGCGGAAATGTATGAACCGGAGCCATCCATCTCAATCCACGAAAGTAAACTCTCGACCCGCCTGTGCGGAACGAGCCGGCCCGGCCATTTTGACGGAGTCTGTACCGTCGTCGCAAAACTCTTTAACCTGACTCGACCCGATGCCGCTGTTTTCGGGGAGAAAGACTTTCAGCAACTCGCCGTTCTGCGTCGTCTCACGAGAGACTTGAATTTTCCCATCCGGATCATCCCCGGGCCGACGGTTCGGGAATCGGACGGACTCGCAATGAGTTCCCGCAACGCCTTCCTGAACGAGGAGGAGCGCGGTCAGGCCCCCGTGATTCAGCGGGCCCTTTCGCGAGTTGCAGGGACTATTGCAGGAGGCGAAATCGTATCTCCGGATGACGCCCTTCAAAGTATTTCCGAGGAGATCGAGTCTGAGTCGCTTTCAAAAATCGACTATGTCAAGATCGTTGACTCAGAGACTCTCGAGCCGCTCTCTTCTTTCGACCGAGCAGAGCCAAGATTGCTCGCCGCTGTTTTCTTCGGCAAGACAAGGCTGATTGACAATGTCGGCCTACCTGCTTTGAATGGATGAGTGAACGAAGTTTGCGCTGCCTTCATCGACCGACCTATGCCAAAGGAAAACGCAACATTGCCCGGCGAGCAAGCTGTCCCGCCGACATCTCCCTCGATTCCACCCGAGACTGATGACACGGTGAGGCTCTATATCGACCCGGAGGCAGTCGCAGATACCGAAGTCGAAGCGTATCTCGATGTGGCAGTGGATGCCATCAAAACGGGTGACTTTGAACGCCTCAAAATCTGGGGGCTCGGCATCCTGCAAAGCGCCGATCTTTGGATCGATCTCGGTCTGATCGCGCTTTCGCTCCTTGTCTCGACATTCCTCTTCCGTCAGCTTAAGCGCGGAAAACTGCAGACTTTCAAGAACCTTCTGGATCGGATTCCCAGCCGAAAAGAACTGCATCCCCGTCGTATTCTTCTCGTTCTCACAACCTGGATTTTAGTGCTCGCTGCCGGAATCGCCAGTCTCTCCTGCCCCCTGCTGCGGACATACTCGTTGATCTTGACATGTTTTTTTTTCCTCAATTTGCCGTCGAAATTCATCAACTGGAAGTCATGGATGAGCGTGATTTCGACGACCATGTTTGGAATCATTGCCTTACACATTCTCGGCTTGCTGGACGATGTGACCGAATTTCTTAAAGCACTCTCTTTCAGCTTCGGCTCCGTCGCCATCAACGCTCTCGACGTGCTCGAAGGAATCGTCGTATTCTCCGTGTTGTTCTGGCTCGCCGGATTCACTTCGACCCTGATCACGAAACGACTGTGCCAAACCCAGGATCTCGCCCCCAACGTGCGGGTTCTTCTCTCCAAGGCCGTTCGCATCGGGCTTTTTGTTCTAACCTTTCTGATCACCATGAGCGTGATGGGAATCAAGCTGACAACTCTTGCCGTCTTCGGTGGAGCTCTTGGCCTGGGCCTCGGATTTGGACTGCAGAAAGTCGTCTCCAACCTCGTTAGTGGCATCATTCTCCTGCTCGATAAATCGATCAAGCCCGGGGACGTGATCGAAATCGAACAGACCTACGGGTGGATCAACTCGCTGAACCTCCGCTATGTCTCTGTCGTGACTAGGGATAACAAAGAGCATCTCATCCCGAATGAAGACCTCATTACTCATCCAGTCATCAACTGGTCCTTCAGTAGCAAACTGGTGAGGATCCGGGCTCCTTTCGGGATTTCCTATGACTCCGATCTCCGACTTGCGATGGAGTTGGCGACCGAATGCGCCAAGGGAACCCCGCGGGTTGTCGACAGCCCCGAGCCACGCTGCAACCTGATCGAATTTGGTGACAGCAGCGTCAATTTTGAGCTTCGGTTCTGGATCGATGATCCCCACAACGGGGTCGGACTGGTCCGAAGTAATGTCCTCCTCAAGGTATGGGATGCGTTCCACGAAAATGGAATTCACTTCCCGTTCCCGCAGAGGGACGTAAACCTTCGTATCGCAGACAACGAAGCTCTTGTGGCAGCCCTGAAGGCAACGAACGATAACGAGGATACAACGTGAAGAAATATGATTTCATTGTAGTAGGCAGCGGGATTTCCGGCCTTAGTTTTGCCATCCGCGCAGCCCGTCACGGCACCGTTGCGGTCGTCACAAAACGGGAAGCCGCCGATACCAATACGGCCTGGGCACAGGGAGGAATCGCCTGTGTGCAAAGCCCCGATGATTCGATCGACGCCCATGTCGCGGACACGCTTGACGCCGGTGCCGGTCTCTGTCCCGAGCCCATCGTTCGGAAAATTGCAGGCGAGGGCCCTGCCGCGATCCAGGAGCTGATTGACTGGGGCGTTGAATTTGACAAGAAAAAGACCGAGTCGGGAGAAACTGAAGTGGCTCTGGGGCGGGAAGGGGGGCATACCAAACGCCGGATTCTCCATCACAAGGACACGACCGGCCGTGAGATCGAGAAGAAGCTGCTCGACGAAGCGAATGAGACAGAGAACATCGATCTTCTCGAACATCACTTCGCAATCGATCTCATTACGACAGCCAAGTTGGCACTCGCAAGGCCTCCCCGCTGTGTTGGCATTTATGTCCTCGACGAAGAATCCGGGGAGGTTATCACGATGAGGTCAGACCGCGTCCTTCTCTGCACCGGCGGTGCCGGACGGGTCTATCTCTACACCACGAATCCAACGGTCGCTTCCGGAGACGGCGTCGCCATGGCCTGGCGAGCCGGTTGCGAAATCGCGAACATGGAATTCGTGCAATTCCATCCTACCTGTCTCTATCATCATGAGCTGAAATCATTTCTCATTACCGAAGCCATGCGGGGGGAAGGTGCCGAGCTGATCGACAAAGACGGCCGGAAATTCATGGAGGAATATGATCCCCGTGGCTCTCTCGCTCCCCGGGACATTGTCGCTCGCGCCATCGACCGTGAGATCAAGAAAACCGGTGGGCCGTGCGTCTTTCTCGACATCACCCACAAGCCCGCAGACTACATTCGATCGCGGTTTCCCAACATTCACGAAACCTGTCTCACCATCGATATCGACATTACGAAGCAGCCGATACCGGTAGTCCCGGCAGCACACTACCAGTGCGGAGGGGTGAAAACAGATGTCAACGGTGCCACTTCCCTTCCCGGTCTCTGGGCAGTCGGCGAAGTAGCCTGCACCGGCCTTCACGGGGCAAACCGGCTCGCCAGCAATTCCCTTCTTGAAGGAGTCGTGGTTTCCAAACTGGCCCTTGAGGACTGCCTTCAAAAGCGGCCCACTTCTGCGAAGGCCGACACGCTTCCGCTTCCCGAGTGGGAGTCGGGAGATGTCACTGATGTCGACGAATTGGTCGTGATTTACCACAACTGGGATGAAATCAGGCGGTTGATGTGGGATTATGTTTCCATCGTTCGCACGACCAAGCGATTACAAAGGGCCGCAACGCGTCTTCACAATCTTCAAAACGAGGTTCAGGAGTTTTATTGGAATTTCCGTGTGACGACCGAACTGCTGGAATTACGGAACCTCGTAGAGATCGCCACCCTCATTGTCGAATCGGCTGCGCGTCGCAAGGAAAGCCGGGGATTGCACTACACTCTTGATCATCCGGAGAAAGATGATGCGAATTGGCGTCACGATACCGTGCTGAGAAAACAAAACCTCCTGTAATCGGAGATCGACACCGCTCTTCCAGACAAATTCACTTCATCTTATAATTTTTATATTTTAAAGGAATTTTCTGGAGTTTTAGGGGAAATATGTTCTCATAAGAATCCTGTTTGCGGCTTTTCTGTGAATTTTCCCCACGCAGTCCTCCTCTAAATCGTTACTTACACCGTGAGATTTCCCCTGAAATTTAATGTGTTGGCAATTCTGCTTGCTGGCACCTTTGCCAACTCCGCTGCCATCGGTCAAAGCATCGAAGCCACGGGCGCGAGCGGAACCAATGTCGCAAGCGTGGTTGCAGCACAGGAGGCGACGCTGTCCACCGTTCCGGTGGTAAGACCTCTTTCGACAACATCGTCCGGGTCGGAAATGCTGATTCCCGGAGTACTTCCGGTTGCCGTAGCGAAACCTTCTCTTCCGCGTGTTTTTGCCCCGACCAGCCCTCGCGATGTCTACACGCGGTTTCCCTGGAAGCGGAACATCGTCACGACCGTATTCTGGATCGGTGAAACGCCGACTGCCAACAATCCCACCCCCAACACCGTCAGCGCGTGGGATTTGCGCTGGACCTCCAACTACGGAGGCTACGACAACCCGAAACGAAGCGCCCGCGAAGGCTTCATCCCAAAGGGCTTCACCCCCGGTCAAAATCCATTCTATTTCGCGCTCCCCTACAATGATATCACACGCAACGGAACCAAAGCATCCGCCCGCGCGATGATTCCCTGGTTCAAAAAGACCTTTTATCGCAGTGGTCGCACCGTTCTCAAAGGGAGGTGGATGGCGATTCGAAGGGAGGGACAAATCTGTTACGCCCAATGGGAAGACGTTGGACCGTTCGAAACCGACGACTGTCAGTATGTCTTTGGTGATGCCCGTCCCAAGACCCGCAAAAACAAGGGGGCGGGACTCGACATTTCACCCGCGGTTCGTGATTACCTGGGAATCCCCAGCGGCTACGGAACCGTCGACTGGCGCTTCGTCGACATCGACGAAGTTCCCGATGGTCCATGGAAAAACTGGGGATCGAACAATCCTTTCGCAAATTCCGGATTTACCGAAACCGGAACCGACAGCGCCTCAGAAAGCATTCTCAAGGTCCGGGAACTCCGGGACCGGCTCCTTGTCTCCAGGCAGGAAGCCGATGAAAGCAACGAGGCGACGATCGAGTAGAGGCTTCCCTTTTTGGTAGAAATTGCTACGGCAGAACCGGGTCCGCTGCAGGCTCCACTTCCAGTCGCAGGGTAGCAGGCATGGTCGAGAGCGCCTTCCCTTTCTCCCCCTCAAACAGCACTACGATCTCGGTGAACTGGCGATCATCCCACGCTTCGTGTTGGGTCAGCCAGGTCTTGACGAACTTGGCAACGGCACCGCGTGCCTCTTCCCGAACTTTCGTGATCGACTCTTCGCGGGCGGCCCTTTCATTCAGCTTTGCGGTCACGGATTTCTCCAGTTCCTCCATATTGGCGCCCGAGTCCCAGCGCGCCCATCCCGATTTGGTTTTCTTCTGCACTCCCGCAGAATCGAACGCGACCGGAAACGACGGCTGCACCCGGGGAGCGAGGACGAGAAGCCGGTTGCCGTCCGAGGTCACAAACCAGTCCCCATTGAGATCAATGAAATATCGATAGGTCGCCGGAACCGTCAGTTCCGAAACGGTCGTCCCCAGCGGTAGCGTTTTGCCAAACATGGCCAGATTCGTTTTCCGGGAAAATTTCTCGGTCGAGCTTGCGGTTGCGACCTCAAGAATATTTCCCTCGGTGCCTTTTGCTTCGAGGGAACGCCACTCTTCAAAGGTTTCCACGACCACATCGGGACGAAACGCCTTCACGATTTCCACGGCCGCTTCTTTGGTAGAATCGATCCCCTGTTTACCGAGCCAGATAAACGATAAAAACACGATCAGCCCGGAGGCGATCAAAATGACGACTAGCCAGAACACCTTGCTCCAGGGGCTTCCGGCCTGCGTCGACTTCACCGGTTCGTTTTCGCGGCTCGATTCAGCTGTTTCAGAATCACTCATGATTGGATCGTTCCCGTTTCAGAAACGGATCACGAGACACTTTTTCCTAAAGAAAAAATCCCCGCTGCTTCTCCGTGACGGGCATTCCAAGAAGATCCATCGCTTTCAGCATGTCTTCCCACACCTTTCGCTTCATTGCTTTTGCCTTCACCTGATCCGGCTCACTCTCCTGCCGGAGAAGGAAACTGGGGTGGTAGGTCACGATCACGGGAACCCCGGAAAATTCATGAACCTGGCCGCGAAGCCCCGAAATTGCCCCCCCCCGTTCCAGCAATCCTTCCGCAGCCGTCGCGCCCAACGCAATGATCACCTTCGGCTGCACCACCTCAATTTCGCTGCGGATGAATCGAATGCACGACTCCATCTCCGTATGATCCGGCTTACGATTGCTCGATCCCTGGAATCTTCCGTCCCCCTTTTTCGGGCGGAATTTCACGATATTGGAAATGTAGACATCATCCCGCGACAAGCCCATGGCACCGATAATCTGGGTCAACTTTTGTCCGGCCGGCCCCACGAACGGCTTTCGTTGCTTTTCCTCCTCCGCACCGGGCGCTTCTCCCACAAACATGATGTCGGCCAGTGGATTTCCCGTCGCAAAAACGATCGTGTCGCGAAGCGTTCCGAGCGATCGGCAGAGCTCGCAGGATTTCACTTCCCGAAAAATCCCGTTGAGCTGCTCTCTCGCCCATTCCTCGGTTCTCTCCCCGTCAGATACCGTTTTCCGGGGCTCCTGAACAGGAGCCGGACTCGATTCGGCACCCCCGGCAGGCTCCGAAACAGACGCGGCCGGGGACACTGGCGCTGCAGGGGATGAGGACGCGGCGGTCCGTTGCATCAGCTCCAGAGGCAACTTTTGCAATGCCGCTTCCGACTCTTTCGACAGAGTCACGAACTGATGTCCCCGCGATCTTTCCCTCTCGAGGATTTGCAAGAGCTCCTGCAATCCCGCAGCGACTGGATGGGTATGGGGGGATGCGTCCGACATGCTATCCGAAAATACACACGCTTGGACCGTGAGCCACCTGCAATCGAAAGAAAAATTCCGTCTTTTTGTAATCGCACATTTCCCCACGATGCGTTTTGATTTCCTACAAATGCGATGGCATTGTAATTCTGCTCTCAGTCATCCCAGATCAAACCGTCTTATTGCTATGTTCAAACGTATTGGAAACCTCATTCGCGGATTTTTCGGCCTCTTTGTTTCGGGCCTCGAAAAACAGAATCCTGAAGCCCTTCTCGAAGTCGAAAAGGAAAATCTGCGGAAACAGATCTCGGAATACAATAAGGGCCTTGCCCGTCATGCTGGACTGTGTGAGCGCCTCATTTCCCAGGTGGAGAAAGAGAGCAAGCAAATCAAAGAACTGACAGCCAAGGCCTCGGCTCACCTCAAGGCCGGAAACCGGAAACTGGCCGGCGAATATGCCCTCCGCCTCCAGACGCTGAAGGAAGACCACGCTTCCAATGTCGACCAGCTTGAAGATGCGGAAAAGACCTACGAAGAACTCAAAAGCGCCCGCGACGTAGCGGTCACTGCTGCTCGCGACAAAATTGAATCTCTCAAGCGCGACATCGACGAGACCAAGATTGCCAAGGCGACTGCCGAGCTGAATGAAATGGCGGCCGGCATGATCAACGAGATTGGCGGCTCCGGAGACACCTTGAATCGACTTGAAGGAATCGTTCGGGAAGAGCGGGAGGAGGCCAAGGGCCGAGCCCGTGTTGCCAAAGACAGCATCGACACCTCCGATCTCGACGCAATGGAGGCGGAGCGAAGCGCTTTGGAAGAACTCGCTCTCGCCGAATTCGCGGCAGAATCCGGCATCGTGATCGAAGGCGAAACGAGCGATTCTGACGAAGAAGCCTCTGCTTCCGAAGACGGGAAGACGATGTAGTCGAACACGGACCTCCTGTCAGTCGACTCCCGTTCTCTCAATTCAAACTCCCATCGCGCTGTTGCCCGGTTGCCTGGGCAATCAGCAAACTCAGCTCCACCGGATTTCTGCGGTAGGTGCCGTAGCAGTGCACATGGATGAGTTCGAGAGACAAATCGATCAGACGTTCCGCCTGAAACCGGTCGCATCCGGCTTTTTCGACCAGTCCATCGCAAATGAGACG
>JARGNG010000092.1:9702-11488 GCA_029213265.1 Verrucomicrobiales bacterium
CCGCCTGAAACCGGTCGCATCCGGCTTTTTCGACCAGTCCATCGCAAATGAGACGGCGGGAAGTCGTGGCCTCTTCGCTGGAAGCATGACGGCAAAGCATGGCACCGGCAATTTCCCGGCAAAGCGCCATCAGGTTTTTCCCGAGTTCATCGGCCGCACGGATGGATTCCTGCTCCTGGAGTGAATCCTGCGATTGGGGCTCGAGGCGGGAATAGTAACCGCGACGGGTTTCGCGATCATTCTCAAACGAAAGGGTGACGACGGACTGTTTTCTTCTTTTCATACCCCACTTTACCCGAGGGGGTGGGACACCTGGGGGACACCCCGGCAAAAAACAGAAGTTTTTGGACGGAAACTAGTATTGGGCAGCCGCGTTTTTCAATTCGCCCGAGACCCGTTCCCGTAATTCCTCCGGCGCCAGGACTTCCGCTTGTGCTCCAAACCCGAGAATCCATCGGGACACGTCCTCCAGCGCAGACAGACGCATGGAAAGGTCCACAACGCTGCCATCCGGTTCGATCAGGTCGATTTCCTGGCTCGGATGCCATCGCCTTTCCGCGACAATTCGCGCCGCAAATCCCCGGAAGCGAATTTTCACGTCAAAAGAGGGGGTTCCCTCCCCTTCCCCGGCCCAGACTCCAAAACTTCCCGCGAAATGATCCTCCAAACGAAAGTCGCGGGATCGAACAAACCGTTTCGAAGTCAGGGTCACACTTTTCATTCGCTGTACCGCGAAGGTCCTCCTCGCTTCCCGATCGAGATCGTAGCCAATGACATACCAACCGCCATCGATCTCAGCGAGGTGATAGGGCTGCAGCCGTCTTCTCATTGAGGTCGAGTCCCGCAGCTTCTGATAGTCGAAACGAAGCTCCCGACTTTCCAGAACCGCCTTTGCGAGACGCTCGAAGATGAAAACATCCCGCTCCGTCATTCCCGTCGATTTTACCGAAAAGGCCTGATCAATCTCCGACCACGGAATCGTGACCTGCTCGCTCATGCTCGCCTGCAGCCGTTGAAAACTGCTCCTCAGCGTCGCCTCCATCGCGGAGCCCTTCATCGGATCGAGCGCATTCCTCGCCAGAATCAACCCGACAAGATCATCCGCCGTTGTTTTCAGAAACGGAAAATCCTGCACTGGACGACTGTAAAAATAGCCGTGCTCCTGCTCGTTGTAGACAAGAGGCATTTCCAGCTCATCCCGCATGAAATTGATATCCCGCTGAATCGTTTTGCGATTCACTTCCATCTCCCGGGCCATTTGACTCGCATTGGGAAAAGAATTGCGGCTGACCATTTCGTGGATTCGGAGAACCCGCTCCAATGGCCGCCTTGTCCCACTCGCGGTTCTGGTCTTCTCTTTTGCCATGACTCGATCCGGAGGGTATTCAACAGGGTTTAGCCACCGCCACAACCCTGTTTGGTCTCCTCTCCCAAGCACTACTCCAAAACCTGAATTTCGTCATCATTCGCAAAGGGATCGGCACTCGGGTCATTCTGCCTCGCGACATAGTCCATCAAGGTGTGATCGCCCACATTCGGGGTTCCGGAAATAATGTCGGCCGTCAGGAAGGACCCTTTTCTCGCCGGGCTGACCCTGAGACGCGATGTCTCAAGGCCCCCACTGCCGATTGTGGTTAAGATCCTGTCCGGCTCGATCGTGAGGAACTTCGAAGAGCGAATCAAAACAAAGTCCCCGCCCGGAGAAACGACGTGAACTTTCCCAACCGGAACCTTCATTTCCTGCTGCTGAAACGCCTCTTCCGGTTCCTCTTCTTTTTTCCCGAAT
>JARGNG010000093.1 GCA_029213265.1 Verrucomicrobiales bacterium
TGATCGCTCATACATTTGAACTACTTCGAAACGGCCCCCAATTCAAGCAAATTGGACGTCAAAAAGGCGGCGAGGTGAGGATTGCTCCGCTGCAAATTTGCCAATACGATAGCGGTTCCCGAATGAGAATTCTTGTCGTTTCCGATATCCACTACAGTCTCAGGCAGTTCGACTGGCTCAGCGAAGTCTGTTCCGATTGGGATCTCCTCATCATTGCCGGAGACTTGATGGAGCTCGCTTGTTCGGTGGATCCGGATACGCAGGCGGCCGTGGTGGAGCAATACTTTCGAAAGATTTCGCAGCGCACTCCTCTCGTGGTTTGCTCGGGGAATCACGATCTGATTGAAGACTATGAAGGAGTCCGATCCAACGAGTGGCTTGAGGATCTCGCCATTCCCGGCCTCACCGTGGACCGGGGGCTCTACGAAAATGAACACCTTCGGATTCTTTCCCTCCCGTGGTGGGAGACGGAAGAGGAGAAGGCGCGGGCCGCTGCTTTCCTTGATGCGCAGTATCGACCTGACGACGGACGTCCGGTGTTCTGGGTTCATCATGCGCCTCCGCTGGGCGCAAAAACCAGTTGGAACGGAAAGCGGGATCTCGGGGACAGGACCCTTGTTGAATGGATCGGGAAATATTCCCCTAATCTGGTTCTGTCAGGGCATGTTCACAATGCTCCCTACTATGCGGAGGGATCGTGGATTGACCGGGTCGGTGAAACGGTTGTGATCAATGGAGGACGGCAAACTGGTGATCGCCCTGCCACAGTTGAAATCGAAGTGGAGAACGGGTCCCTGGTATGGTGCGGGATGGAAGGGTGCGAGAAGGCATCCCTCGCAACCGTCTGACCCCCACGGGGGAAATCAGGCACCCTTTTTCTTCAGATCACGGTGCATGATGTGATCGATCACTCCGTCGACCATGCCGACATGATCTGAGCA
This sequence comes from Verrucomicrobiales bacterium, assembly GCA_029213265.1. GTDB lineage: Bacteria > Verrucomicrobiota > Verrucomicrobiia > Verrucomicrobiales > DEV007 > Arctic95D-9. The sequence goes on from JARGNG010000093.1 coordinate 942, forward strand.
ATCCCGAAGCTGTTCCTTCACATCGGCGAGATATTTGGAGGCCGCATCGAGTCGATAGGCCATTCTCCGGGAGACGAGCAGAATGACTTTCGGGTGCTCCTCGAGAAAGGTGAGGGGATCGTCAGCGACATGAAAGACAGACTCTTCGAGGGCCCGTACCGTGGCGGTTGCGGGAGTTTCCAGAAGTAGTGAAATCTCTCCCACTACGCTTCCGGGCGTTCGGAGAACTGCGACCCGAATGCCTTCACGAAGAATTTCGACGCGCCCCCATTTCAAAAAGAAAAGCCGGTCGGGGTGTCCTCCTTCCGTGATGATTTCCTCTCCGGGTTGGTAGGTGAACTCGGGAAGATTGGCAATATCAGGGTGGAGTTTCATATTCTGATCGCAACGACGGACGGGCTACTCCGCGTTCGCTTTTTTGCCCTTTTTCCCTTCTTCTTTTTCCGGCCACCGCCCTGATGGTCGTAGGCGGCCAACTCGGTTTCTTGTCCCAGATCTCCCTGTTCTTTCATCCACTCGTCCAGTTTGGCTCGCAGCGTGTTTCGAATCTCCTGGTGAGCGGGATCCTCCCCGAGGTTTTGAAAATTGTGCCAGTTTCCTCTGACATCGTAGAGTTCCTCGCCGGGCCGGTGATGATACTTTTTCACGAGTCGGGCGGATTCCTTGTCGCCCTTCTCTGCTTTTTCGACCCAGGATAGAAATTCGGGCGACTTGGTGCAGGCATTGGTGAATCTTGTCTCGGGCGTGAGATTTACGATGAGCCGATGAGTCCGATTCCGTACGCTGCGAATTCCAAAGGAGTCGGAGCCGTTGATGATGCCCCGGGTGGTCATGATTCCGTAGACAAATTCTTTGTGTTCGGATTTTTCCCCGAGAAGAACCGGAAGAAAGCTTTCTCCGTCCAATTCACCGACGGCACCGGCCCCGACGGCGTCAAGAAGTGTGGGCACGACGTCGACGTACTCGACCATCGCAGCCGTCTCCGATCCCGGCGCAATTTTCCCGGGCCAGCGGGCAATGAGAGCGGTTTGAAGGCCGTTGTCATACAGTGTCCACTTTGCGAAAGGCATGCTGTTTCCCTGTTCGCTGGAAACCATCACAATCGTATTTTCCCGCAGATCATGCTTGTCGAGAAGGTCGAGGATCTGTCCGACCTGATCATCGTAGTAGGTGATCTCGGCAAGATATTTGGACATTGCTTCGCGAGTTTCCGGTGTGTCTACAAGGTAGGGGGGAAGCTCGATTTTTTCGGGTGGGTATCGTCCCGGATCACCCAGATCCCAAGGGGTGTGAGGCTCGTTGGAGCAGGCAAAGAGACAAAAGGGAGTGCCCGCCTCCTTCGATTCGGCAAAGAGGGACTCGATCGCTTCCATGTCAGGATTTTTCCGCCCGGAGTATTCGAAAGGAAACACTTCCTTCGGGGCAATGTGTGTTTTTCCGCTGAGGGCAACCCGATAACCGAGCGGTTTGAGATGATGGACAATGCTCTTCGTTCCCTCCTTTGCGAAGGTGTGATTCGGATAGGCACTCGATTTGACCGGGTAGATGCCGGTGTAGAGATTGTGCCGGGTTGGCGAGCACATCGGTGCCGCCTGAGAGCAGTGGGAAAATTTCATTCCCTCTCCGGCGATTCGCTCGAAGTTCGGTGTGTGGACCTGACCGCCGTAGACGCTCAGATCCGTGTGGGTGAGATCATCCGCATTAATAAATACAATGTTAGAATGATCATCACCACGGACGGTGCCGAGGAGCGAAAGAACGGTGAAGATGCCTGAGATCCAAAAGAATAGGGGCTTCATCCGGACTTTCGTCTCGTGATGTTTGGTTAGGACTGGTAGGCGCTGATCGAGGTGATCTTGTATTTCTTGGTTTCACCATCGCCGAGCGGAAACTCGACTTCGTCGCCGGTTGCCTTTCCGAGAATTTCATTACCCCGTTCCGAGAGGTAGGCAATGATTCCTCTGTCAGGATCGGAATCCCAGGCGCCAAGCACGGTGTAAGCCAATTTCTCTCCCTCACCATCCGAGGGGTCGAGAGTAACAACGGTACCAATGGATACGAGAGACGTGTCCGGATCCGAGAAGTCGGTAGGCTGCGCGTTCTTGAGATCGCGTTCCCAGTCGCCCTGGCGCTTCATGAGGATGCGCTGGTAGTCCTTGGCAGACTTGTACTCGAAGTTTTCCCGAAGGTCGCCGTAAGAGCGGGCGATCTTGATGTCTTCGCGGTTCTGCGGGATTTCCTCCTTGATGAGCTTGTCGTAGGCGGCTTTGCGCTCGATGAGACTCTCTTCCGAAACGATGAGGGCTTCGTCCTCTTTCTGTTCCCTCTTGTTGAGAAGGTCCTGAACATTCGAATGGAGCTTGATGACCCGGGCGACGAGTGATTTTCGTGTCAGTTCATCAAAGGAGGCCGAGTTGATCAAACGGCCGGTGAAGTTCCGAATCGTATTGATGTTGGCGCCTTCAATCAGATCAGGAATGAGTTTCCGGTCATCTGCGACAAGATCACGGAGACGGTTGGCGGAGCGAACCGCACCTTCATCGTTGAGCTGATCCGACTCGAGTGAGCTCATCACGTTGAGGCTGAGTGTCGGAGTGAACACGGACTCAGCAAGGCCTTTCCGCTCGCGACAAATCCACGCCAGAGCGTCCGATGCGAGGGTGCGCTGCTGGAGCCCTTCCTTGATGTAGCCAACGAACGCGTCCTTCTCTCCGACGGAGTCGAGGTAGTTGGCGATTTCGGAAATTGAGCGGAGGTTACACTCGGGAACGAGTCCGAGAAGCTTGTCGACCCACTCATCGCCAAATGCGCTGGCGAAACTTTTCAGCACCTGGCGCAGGCGCGTCAGAGAGAGATCCTCAAACAATCCGGGGATGGCAGACTCGTCCGCAGCGAGAATTTCCGCGACGGTGATCTGGGTTTCCGGAGCAGTGTAATCCTTAAGTTTGCTTTGCAGCTCCTCCCGAATCAGGATTAATTCCACTGCCGGAGCATACTGGAGCTTCACGCCTTTCTTGGCGATGTCGGTGATTTCGTCAGCGAGATCGACCAGCTTCTGCTGGTGGTCCTTGAAGGCGGCAATGTCTTTGATGATCGCCTCAACGGCTTTCACTTTGGCCTTGAGGTCGCGGGCTTCGCGAAAATCGTCGATCAGGCCTTCAGAGGGGTCGAAGTCTTTTCCCCTCATTTCAAGAGGCTCGGTGCGCTTGGCCGGAACGATGAACTGATTGTCTTCGCGGAGCTTTTTCTTGGTGCTTTCCCACCAACTCTTGTATTTGCCTTCCGGAATGACGGTGCCTTTGATCATTGCCTCGAGCGCATCGAGGTAAAGGCGGTCGTTGTGGCTGCTCAAGGCAAGTCCAACAAGCGCGATCGGGTCCGCTTTGGCCATATCCTGAAGTTCCTCCAGCGAGGTGAGCCGTTTCGCGAGGAATGAATCTTCAGCAATTGGCGTAAGTGAAATCCCCGCAAACTTCATTCCAAGCTCGTGTCCGGGCTTTTCTTCGAAGTCGACGACTACTTTCACGTTTAGACGGTCCCAGTCGGCAACTTTTCCGACACCCCAGCTCTTATGCTGGCAAAAGGTGCCGGGGGTCAGTTCTTCAAGTTGCTCGGCCGTGGCCTGTTCGATTTTTCCTCTTCCGAGGAGCTTTTCAAGATCGGGATGCATTGTTGCAAACATAGGAGCAACAAGCGGTCAGCCAAGTGAAAAAAAATTTTTGGTTGCCAATTTTAATACGCCTGTCTAATCTTCGCTCGATTATGAAGAAAATTTTGGCAGTTATTTTGCTCGTCGCCGTCGGATCGATCTCCGTTGCGGACATCCATGAGCCACCCAAGACGAAGTATACGAAGACCCGCAAGTTCAGTCGCGGTCTTTCGAATATTCTCTATTCCTGGACCGAGGTTCCCACCACGATGTATCGCTGGGGTGAATTGCATACAGAGCAGGCTGGCAGCATCTACAGCGCCGGGTTCTTTCAGGGGTGCCAGCGCGCTGGAGCCCGCCTCAAGTATGGATTCTACGAGGTAATTAACTGGCAGCGTCCTCTTTACAAAGACAGCTATCGTCCAGCCATGGCGGACATTGATTACCTCCCATGGCGTGGCTACGAAGAGTTTCCTCCGCAGATTGGTTTCCTCTCCACGGTTGGTTACACCCGTGGTCGGAGTTGGTAATCCGGAATACAAAATTTTCCGAAAAGACCGTCGTTCGCGACGGTCTTTTTTTATGCCCGGACGAAAAATCAAAGGTAGGTGCGGAGGAAATCGGTGTAAAAATCGACTCCTGCGTTCAGATCCTGGATCGAAAGAAATTCATCTTTAGTGTGCGCCTGGGCGATATTGCCGGGTCCACAGGCGACCGCAGGGAGCCCTTTTTCGCCCAATCGCCCGGCATCGCAAAACCAGGGGGCGGTAGTCAAAGACGATCCGATTGACTGAAGTCGTTGGATTCCATCGGTTCCCGGATCCGTGAAAAGCGGCACTGAATCTCCGACCACGGACACTTCAATTTCCTTTTCGATTCCCGCTTGGTGAAGAAAGTCGTCGAGAAGTTTCCGGCCTCCCCCGGCCTTGTGAAGAGCCGGGGTCTCCCGGAAATCAAGAATCGCACTGCACTGGGCAGGGACAATATTCGGGCTCGTGCCGCCACTGATTTTGCCGAGACTCACCGTGGGCAGCCCGAGCGTTTCATCGGCAAATCCGGAAAGCTGTTCCTCCAGGGTCTGGAGTAGCGGGGGCAAAAGGGGGATTAATTTCCGAATCGCGTTGTCCCCGCGCTCCGGCGTCGAACCATGACACGAGACGCCGCGAGCGGTCAGTTCCAGCCAGACGCACCCCTTCGAGGCGTAGACGGTATCGAGAGACGTCGGTTCCCCTACCACGGCGAATTCAAATTCGTTCGCGTGATGCTCGGCGAAGTGCTTCGAACCCGGTTGTCCGGCTTCCTCCCCCATAAATCCCACAAAGCTGACCGCGTGGGAGTAGCGGGGGATTTCTTCGCGAAGCTGATACAATGCCCACAACATCGCTGCCATGGTTCCTTTGGTGTCGGAAGCGCCTCGACCGTAGATTTTCCCTTCTTTGATTTCAGCTGCAAAGGGATCAATTGTCATTCCTTTCACGCTCACCGTGTCGGTATGCGGAGCAAAGAGAAGCCCCGGTTTGTTTTCCCCGCCTGGGAAGCGCCCCTGCACGTTGGGGCGATCCGGCAGCACTTTTTCGTAGGTCACTTCGGCACCGCAGGCTTCGAGGAAATCCCCGACCCATTCAGCGCAGATTTTTTCGCCGGTCGCGTTCTGCCCGGGTGCGCCATCAGGATTTACGCTGGGGATTTGAATGAGTTCCTGGAGGAGGGAAGCGGGAGAATCGGGCAACTTCATAAGGGAGAAAGACTACTTTCCGCAATTTTGGCGATCAAAAAAGTGCGGATTCGAGAATTCGAGATGATTAAGCGGTTGACATACCCCCGCCTAACAGGCCTAAATATCGGTTCGAAGTTTTTAAATTTGTCTCTATGAGTGACCAAGACCCGAAGAAGCCATCAGTCAGCACCTCGACTGTACCGCTGAAGAAGGAGACCGTTCGCATTAGCCTGCGAGCACCGGCCGACGATTCCGGCCCGGTAGCTCCGAAGGGCTCGACTGCGCCGATTCCTGCTGATGGACCGAGCACTGCTCCGGTAGCCGGAGTTCCCGCGACAGGACCGATCCTTCCATCGGCACCGGATACTGATCCGATTGACGCTACGGCGCCTCTCCCTACGGATGCCCCGACGACAGCACCGATTGCCAGTGCAGGGGCCCCGACGGCACCTGCTCCATCACCGACGCCTCCTCCTGCTCCGTCAGCCCCACCGGCCCCACCGGCCCCACCGGCGCCTCCTGCAGGCGCACCGGCCCCTCCGACGGGAGCAAAGACGATTCCTCTTTCCAAAGGTCCCGATCCACTTGGTCCAACGAAGCCGGTTCCAACCGCGATTCCGGGTGGACCCGATCCGCTTGGGCCTACCGCTCCCGTTGCCGCCGAGGCTGCCGGTGCGACTCCCGTGGGAGCCAAGACAATTCCCCTGGCGAAAGCCCCTGCAGGAGTCGGTCCCGGCCCTGTTGGAAAAGCAACCACCCCGCTTCAGCCGGGAGGTGCGAAGCCTTTGCCGCAGGCGACTGTGAAAATGGGGTCGACCCAGCCAATGGGCTCGACTGGTGCGCCTACCAAAACCATTGGTGATAAACCAAACATTCAATCCACTGCCGAAGAGGTAGAGGAAGAATGGGAGGAAGAATACGAAGAATCCGGACTTATGCCATTTGCAATCATTGTTCTCATCCTGTCCCTTGCTGTCCTCGCTATTGAGCTGGTCACCAAGATGGGCGCAGGAGGTTGATCCGGAATCATCTGATTCCCGGAATAACCGGTCTACTCTTTGGATGCGGCGGAGACTCGTCTTCGTTGATATCCTTTGTGTTGTGTCCTTTCCCTTCTTTCCACGTGAAGGGTGAATTCCAGCTTGCTCCTGCTGGGAATCTGGAGGAAATATCCGTCACAGGCCGGGCCTACCCGGTATTTTTACACAAATCCCAATCCAACTTGTTTTTCCCCATGGCACACGAATCCATTGTGAACCTCACTTCTGACAACTTTGTGGCCGAGGCGGAAGGCGCCTCCGTTCCCGTGATCATCGATTTCTGGTCCGAGCACTGCGGCCCCTGCAAAATGCTTTCCCCTGTTCTGGACGAGGTTGCCGCCGAGATCGGAGATACGGCAAAAGTAACCAAGGTCGATGTCATGGACCAGCGCGACCTCGCGATGAAGTTTGGTATCCGCGCTGTCCCGACCTTGATTTTCATGAAGGACGGAGAGGTCAAAGAGACCAAAACCGGCATCATGATGAAAGACGCCATCATCGAGAAGCTGAAGTCTTTTGCCTAAACAAGACGGAACAGGGGTAGGTCCACGGCCTGACCCTGTTGACTCCCGCTCTTCATGCCCCTGCCCGCGAAATCCTCCGAACAGAGCAGCGCCTTTCCGGGACTGTATCTGGTAGCATTGCTTTTGTTGGTGACGGTGGGATATCGAATTGCCGCTTCGCACTACGATTTTCTTGGAAACACCGCCCCTCTGATGGCGATTGCCTTTGGCGGAGCCCTGCTCCTCGGAGCGCGTTTCTGGTGGGTTCCGGTGATTCTTCTCGTCGTGAGCGATCTTTTGCTGGGATTCTGGCACGGGTCGGGTGGAATCGGGGGATACACGGTTTTCTCAATCGTCTTCTACCTCGCGGTCGCCTCGACGGCTGGAAAAATCGGTCGCAGTGAAAAAATGTGGCCCATGCTCTGGTGCGGCACTTTGCTCTGCAGTGTGCTTTTTTACGGGTTTGCGAACACCTACAGCTGGATGGTATGGCCGGGATATGAAAAATCGTTCGCCGGCTGGTGGCAAAGCCAGACCATCGGAGTTCCCGGGATCAATCCCCCGGCCTGGATGTTTCTTCGCAATGCGCTCATCGCCGATTCGATCTGGTGTGTGATTGCCGGCCTCGTGTTTTTCGCGGAGCGGAAAATGACCGGGGAAGCGAGAAAAGCGGCGGCCTAGTTCTTTTTCGGGACTTCGAGCAAGTTCCTGCACGGTTCTCTGAATCGCCTCTTTACGCTGCGTCAGTCCTGCGTACCGTTTCGGCATGTCTGAAACCTCCCATCCTTTTCTACAGGACGATTTTACGATTCGCTGGTCCAGTCTCGTTTCCGAAGAGATCGAGACCGATATCAAGAAGGCGCTCGCTGATGCCCAGCAACGAATTGACAAACTTTGTGCGGATTTCGATCCGGCAGAGCTGACGTTCGAAAACACCCTTCTCGCCCTGGAGAAGTCGACCGAAGATTTGTCCTCAGCCTGGGGACTTGTCAGTCATCTCGATTCGATTCGCAACAGCGAGGAGCTCCGCGAAGCCCAGAACGCCATGCTTCCCGAGGTGACCGCGTTTTTCTCACGGATCCCTCTGAACGACAAGCTGTGGAAACGAATCAAGGCCTACGCCGGGAAAGACGACAAAGAATCCCTTTCCCCGGTGCAGTCGCGTTTTCTCGAGGAAACGATCAAAGACTTCCTCAGTAGTGGTGCGGATTTGCCTGACGACCAGAAACAGCGGCTCGAAGAAGTGCAGTCGGAGTTGGCCAAGGTCACGCAAAAATTCTCTGAGAATGTTCTCGATTCGACGAACGCCTGGGAGCTGATTCTCGAGGATGACTCCCGACTCGGTGGTCTACCCGATACGGCAAAGGCAGTCCTGCGGTCCGAGGCGGCTGCGAAGGATCTCGGCTCGGAGGAGAATCCGGTCTATCGAATCACTTTGAAGGCACCGGTGTATTTTCCCGTGTTGGAATTCGCCGACGACGAATCGCTTCGCAAAGAAGTCTGGGAGGGCAGCATCACGGTGGGAACGGGAGGGGACTACGACAACACCGATCTTGTATGGCAGATCCTCGCCCTGCGTCAGGAGATAGCAGAGATCCTCGGGAAAAAGAACTTTGCCGACAAAGTGCTCGAGGAGCGAATGGCGAAAGACGGGGATACCGCACTCGCTTTCGTCGAAGACCTCGCGAAAAAGACGATGCCGTTTTTCGAGCGGGAGATCGAAGAGTTGAAGGTCTTCCGTTCGGGGCAGGAACCGGACTGGTCAGGGGAGTTCGAGCCCTGGGATGTCGCCTACTGGGCGGAGAAATTGAGAAAGGACCGCTACGACTTCGATGAAGAGGAGGTCCGGCCCTACTTTTCGATTAATAATGTGATTGAAGGGATGTTCCGTCTCACCGAACAGGTTTTTGGTTTTGCGATCGTCGAAAAACCGTCCGTCTTTGCTAAACCCGGCGAGACCCCGGAATCGGACGACGCCGAAGTCTGGCATCCTGAGGTGAAGTTCTATGAACTCCGCGACGCGGAAAGCGGAGAGCACCTCGGATCCTTTTATGCGGATTGGCATCCCCGCGAAGACAAGCGGGGCGGTGCCTGGATGAACTATCTGAAAACCGGTTCGCCCGCCCGGAACGGCAAGCCGGGAGAGCCGCATCTTGGTTTGATCTGCGGGAACCTGACACCTTCGTCCGCGAGCAGGCCGGCTCTTCTTACGCACAGTGAGGTCGAGACCGTGTTCCATGAATTCGGCCACCTCCTCCATCACCTTCTCGGCGAGGTCGAAATCAAATCGCTCAACGGAGTGAATGTGGTCTGGGACTTTGTGGAACTTCCTTCTCAGATCATGGAGAATTTCTGCTGGTCTCGGGTCAGTCTCGATTTCTTTGCGAAGCACTACGAAACGGGCGAGCCGATTCCTGAAGCCCTGTTTCAGAAGATGCTGGGCGCGCGAAACTTCCAGTCGGCGATGGCTCAGATGCGTCAGCTTTCTTTCGGAAAAATGGATCTGGAGCTGCATGTGAATCATCAGCAGAAGCCAGAGGAAGGCGATCTCGACAGCGTCGTCCGGGAGATTCTCGATGGCTACCTGATGACCCTGGCAACGCGTCCGCCCTCGATGGCCCGCCGGTTCACTCACCTCTTTGCCAGTGCGACAGGATACGCCGCCGGCTACTATTCCTACAAATGGGCCGAAGTTCTCGATGCTGATGCTTTCACCCGCTTTTCGGATGCCGGCGTCATCAGCCCGGAAGTCGGCTACGAGTTCCGGGCCAAGATCCTCAGCCAGGGGAATTCCCGCGAAGCCGGGGAACTCTTTCGCGACTTCATGGGTCGTGACCCGGATCTGAATGCGCTGCTCGAACGGAGCGGATTGGTGGCGTGAGAGGGTTGAAGATTCCGGGGCTTCGGCGTTTGGCAAACCGTATGCCTCTACGCCGAAGGCCGGATCACTTCCGATTCTCCAGCGCTGCCGCTACAAAGCCTTTGAACAAAGGATGAGGAGCGGTCGGCTTGCTTTGAAATTCCGGGTGGAATTGCACGGCAATGTAGAAAGGATGATCGGGGATCTCCACGATCTCGCCAAGAGTGCCGTCAGGTGAGGTGCCGACGAGGTTGAGGCCCTTGGCTTCGAGGTCGGCCCTGTAGCTCTGATTAAACTCGTAGCGGTGACGGTGACGCTCGTTCACCTTCGTGCTTCCATAGAGTTTGGAAGAACGGCTGCCTTCGGTAAGAATCGCTTCCCACGTTCCCAGCCGCATTGTCGCTCCTTTGTTTTCGACTTCCTTTTGATCTTCGAGAAGGCAGATCACAGGATGGGGCGTGTCGGGATTGAACTCGGTGC
>JARGNG010000094.1:0-1442 GCA_029213265.1 Verrucomicrobiales bacterium
GGTTTGCTTTGTTCCACCGCTTTCGCCGGGGACACCACGAAGATTCTTTTTCTGGCGGGACCTCGCAGTCATGCCTCCGGTGATCACGAATTCAATGCCGGCTGCCTCCTTCTTGCGAAGGCACTGAACGAGCAAAGCGGGCTCGATGTGGAGGCGAGCGTGATCAAGGGGTGGCCCGAGGAGGAGAGTGTCTTTGAGGGCGTCGATGCAGTCATCATTTACTCGGACAGCACCAAGGTCGTGGGACAGGGATGGGAAAAGACCGATGAACTGGCGAAGGCGGGGGTCGGGCTCATGTTTATGCACTACGCCGTGCACCCGAGCAAAGAGCAGGGGGAAAAATACTTTCAACCCTGGATCGGAGGAGCGTTTGAGACCGGCTATTCCGTGAACCCGCACTGGGTCGCCGATCTGAAGGCCCTGCCGGATCATCCGATTTCGAATGGCGTGACGGATCTCGTTCGTGCCTATGATGAGTTCTATTATTCGATGCGCTTTCGCGAAGATCGAAGCCAGGTTCTCGATCTCGTGACGGCGGTGCCGACGAAGGAACGTCTCAAGCGGATTATCAATCTCTGGAACGAGAATGGAATCGAAGGGATCGGAAAGCCCCAGACCTTGATGTGGGGAGTGGAGCGTGAGGACGGCGGACGGGGCGTCGGTTTCACCGGCGGACACTATCACCGCAACTGGGCGGTGGATGGCTTTCGGAAAATTGCGCTGAATGCCATCGTCTGGGTCGCGGGAATGGAGGTTCCTGAGGGCGGTGTGAAGTCGAATCCGCTCACGGAAGACGAACTCAATGCCAATCTCGACGACTACGGCAAACCGAACCCCCGGATTCCGCTTCCGGATGTGGAAGAGTATATGGCGCTTCCCCCTGCTCCGTTTGTGACGGTGGAGGATCTTAAGAAACGGGAAGAGGAGAAGAAAAAGGCAGCTCAGAAAAAGGCCAGCAAGCCGGCGGCGAAGGCTGTGGATGTGAAGGATGCCCTCTATCAGAGCCCTGTTTTAAAAAGTGGAGCGAAGGAGAGAATTGCCACCTTTGATGTGAAACTGAAGGGAGCCAAAGATCTCTACCTCGTTGTCTCCAACGAAGGAAACACCTCCCACGACTGGGCGGATTGGCTCGATACGAAAATCCGCTTCGAGGATGGAACGGAAGTTTCCCTGGCGGAGTTGGACTGGGAGTCCGCCAAGTCGACGGGAGAGACGCGGCGCTTCAAGAATTACGGAAACGGGGAACTCAAAGTGGATGGAAAAGTCTACGCGGACGGAATTGGAACCCATGCGCCCTCGACGATTCACTTCGCCCTCCCGAAACCGGCGGCAGGCTTGAAAGGGATGGTCGCGCTCGATGATGGTGGCGCGATTCGAGGCGGGAAGTCGACACCGGCGGAAGTTCGTTTCCTGATTTTTACGAAAACTCCTCCTGCCGGAGC
>JARGNG010000094.1:1542-5202 GCA_029213265.1 Verrucomicrobiales bacterium
GGGATTGCGGTGATGGACAACAAGATCATCGTTTCTCAGCCACCCAGCCTGATTGTCTACACTGACGTGGACCGGAATCTGAAGTTCGATCCCGCAGTCGACATGCGCGAGGAACTCCTCACCGGGTTCAACGGACGGCAGCATGATCACAGCCTCCACGCGGTCACCGCAGGTCCGGATGGAAAGTGGTACATCAATCAGGGGAACTGCGGTGCCAAATTCACGGACGGCGACGGACGGACATTCTCCGTGGGAGGTCCCTACCAGGGAGGTGGCGGAGTGTTCTACCACAACAACTATGATCTTGGCGGTGTGCGAAGCGATGACGGTCGGATCTGGACCGGTGGCTTCGCGGCGCGGATGAATCGTGACGCGACGGGATTGACTGTCATCGGGCACGGTTTCCGGAATTCCTACGAGCACACCGTGACCTCGCTCGGGGATGTCTTTCAAAACGACAATGACGATCCTCCGGCATGCCGGGTGAGCTGGATGATGGAAGGGGCGTTTTTCGGATTTTTCTCCCGTGACGGAAAGCGAACCTGGCAGGCGGATCAGCGTCCGGGGCAGTCCATCCCCGAGGCACACTGGAGGCAGGATTCTCCCGGAACCACTCCTCCCGGCGATGTCTATGGGAGCGGTTCGCCTACAGGGGTGGCCTACTATGAAAACGGTGCCCTGCCGAAAAAATACAACGGCATGCTGCTGAGTTGCGAAGCGCGCGGCCAGGTGATCTTTGGGTATCATCCGGTCCAGGTGGGGGCGGGATTCTCCCTGGAGCGATTCGATTTTCTGAAAGCCAGTTCCGGCACTCTGTTTCGGCCTTCCGATGTTCTGGTCGGAGCGGATGGCGCTCTCTATGTGAGTGACTGGTTCGATCCCGGAGTGGGTGGTCATGCGGATCGCGACAACAGCACCTCCGGAACAATCTACCGGATTGCCCCGAAAGGCTTTCAGCCACCGAAGAGCTACCAGACCGATCCGGTCAGTCTTCTCAGCAGCCCGTCACCAAACGTAAGGGATGCGGGCTTGGTCGCTTTGCAAAAGTCGGGGCCGGAGCTCCTTCCGAAAGTGAAGCCCCTGTTGGAGAACGGGAATCCCTATCTTCAAGCGCGTGCCGTCTGGCTGCTTCCCTTCGCCGGGGAGGAAGGACAGAAGCGGGTGGAGGAAATGCTGGTTTCGGAAGCAGAGGAGGACCGCCTGCTCGCGTTTCGTGTCTTAAGAAACGCGGAGTATGATTTCAGCAGGGAGCAGTTGGCCGGGCTGGCTGAGGACCCATCCGCCGCCGTGAGACGGGAGTTGGCGCTTTCGCTGCGATACAAGGAGCCGGAAGAGAAAACGGACTTGGTCGTCACACTTTTCGAAGGGCTTCCCGGTGGCGATCGATTCTATCTCGAAGCCTGCGGTCTCGCTGCGGAAGGAGCCGAGGAGGAGGTTTGGAAAAAATTGTGGAAGGGGAATGAGAGTCCCGCCCCCGGCGAGTGGAGCGACGCCTTTGCCTGGACAACCTGGCGCCTTCAACCGGAAGCAGCGGTTCCTGCCCTGGTGGAACGTGCCGGCGACCCGTCTCTCACAAACGACCAGAGAAGGAAGGCTCTCGACACTCTTGCCTTCACGAGGAGCAAAGCCTCTGCGGAAGCGATGGCGACACTTGCGGATTCGGGAAATGAGGCCGCAAAGCGCTGGCTTCTTGCCCGGGCCTGGGGCGAGTGGGAGGAGTTTGATACAAAGGCGAAGCTCAAGGAGTTGGGTATCTACGATCCTGACAATGTCACGATCACTCCGGCCCCGATGCCGAAGTTCAACAAGCCGTCTGCTTTACCGCCTATGGCCGAGATTCTCCCTTTGAAAGGTGATCCCGTGAACGGGAAGCTCGTTTCCGCACGTTGCTATGCCTGTCACCAGATCGAGGGGAATGGCATAGCCTACGGACCCGATTTGCGAAGTTGGGTTGCCAACCAGGGAATGGAGGCATTTCTCCGCGCGGTGATTGATCCCGCTGCTGAGATCGCCCACGGTTACAATGGCACGTCGGTAAAACTGAAAGACGATGCGGGCTACATTCACGGTCTCGCCATCAGTCGACAGGATCCGGTGATCATTCAATCAATGGGAGGGATTACGCAAATCATCCCTATATCGAAGACGGAAAAGGTTTCCAATTTCAAAGGGTCGCTCATGCTGTCAGCGGATCAGCTTGGACTCACCCCTCAGGACCTTGCCGATCTGGGTGCCTATTTGAAAACCGTAAAATAGTCTCTGTATGAAATCGATACTTCTCCTCCTTCTCGCGTCGAGCCTGTCATTCTGGTGTGCCGCAGCGGAGCCGCCACGGCCCAATGTGATTCTCATCTTCATCGATGATATGGGATACGGTGATGTCGGTTTCAATGGCGCGACCGTCCCGAAGACTCCGAATCTCGATCAGATGGCCGCAGAGGGCATGAAGTTCACCGACTTCTATGTCGGATGCGCGGTCTGCTCAGGATCGCGAGCCGCCCTCCTGACAGGGGCGCATTATCAGCGGCTCGGGATCAATCCGGTTTTGTTTCCCAACAGCGATCGCGGCTTGCACCCGGAAGAGTTGACGCTGGCTGATATGTTGAAGGACGCCGGGTATCGAACTGCCTGTGTTGGTAAATGGCATCTCGGGCATCTGCCCCCGTGCCTTCCCACCTACCAGGGATTTGATTCCTACTGGGGCATTCCCTACAGCAACGATATGTGGATCGATCCGGCGAACAAGCTCGCCGAGGATATTGTGATTCGAGGGGGGCTCACGCTCGAGCAGGTGAAAGCGGGGCATAAAGAAAAGAACGAAGTTCCCATTCTGCGGAACGAGGAGGTGGTCGAATATCCTGCGGATCAATCGACGATCACGAAACGCTACACCGAAGAGGCCGTTCGCTTTATAACAGAAGAAGGAGAGGCGCCCTTCTTTCTCTATCTGCCGCACACGATGGTGCATCTTCCGCTCTATGTGTCCGAGGCTTTTGATAACCCTGACAAAAAGCTCATTACCAATGCTATCGAAGAGGTTGACTGGTCGGTGGGTGAGGTTTTGAAAGCGGTCAAAGAAGCGGGGATTGCAGAAAATACATTGGTCATTTTTACGAGCGACAATGGTGCGGCGGTGGGTTCTTCCCTTCCGCTTCGAGCCAAAAAAGGAAGTGTCTATGATGGCGGGATTCGCGAGCCGACTCTGATGTGGTGGCCGGGAAACATCCCGAACGGAGCTGTTTGTGAGGAAGTCGCCGCGAGCATCGACATCATGCCGACCCTGGTTGGACTGAGCGGAGGCAAAATGCCGGAGCGGAAAATCGACGGGAAGAACATCTGGCCGCTGATGGCCGGGGACGAGGAGGCCGGGAGCCCCCATGACGAATATATTCTCATGCACGGGCCGGGGACGGTTCGTTCCGGGAAATGGAAGTTTTATCCGTGGGCGGAAGGAAAGGGGAAGGGTGACTGGAGTAAGACCGACAAGGTCCGATCCGACTTTCCTGTCCAACTCTACGATACGAAAGCGGACATTGGTGAGACGAAGAATCTGGCCCCGGAGCATCCAGAAGTGGTGGCGAAACTGCAAGCGGCCTACGAGGCCCACGTGGCGGAGCTCAAGGCAAATCAGCGATCGACCGCAGAGATGGAGCGACCGGA